>JANXWB010000068.1 GCA_025351345.1 Synechococcales cyanobacterium GL140_1_metabat_312 | reverse complement strand
GCTGGCGGCGGGTGCGTTGGCGAAGCCTGTGCTTCGCACTTAGAAGCAGGAAGTAACAGAAGCGATTCTGTAAAGACTAAGAAGCGACGTAAAAGTTCTTAGGAATCCCCCTCTCTTTAGAGCGGGGAGGATGTCAATAGTGACCAGCTCATACCTATAGTCCTCGACCTCAGTTTAGATTTCGATCGGCAAAATCCATAAAATCCATTGGCTCGACCAGCTTTTACCACTCACACCGAACCTTTAGAAATCGACCTATCTGGGGAACCGATCGAAATTTATATCTCAACAATCAAAAAATCTTAATCGCAAATTTACGATCGAATTCCTCTAAAATCACTAATCCTAAAAATTAATTTGACCAATTAATAATATGGTCAAATTGTGAGCTAAACATTGACGAGAAACGGACGAGATGAGGAGTCCAGCTCTATTAATTATTTATATTTGAGTTCAATGTGAACCAGGATAGCCTGCAACTAAAATTTTCGTTGGGAAGAGTTACGTTAAATTATTGATAAAACTTGCAAAAATCGCAATACTTAAATTTTCGTTAAAAATCTAAGTATATTTCCGGTACCATTCAGAAACATCAGGAAAACAGACATTTTAGATCTACCCTAACGGACTGGATTTGAAATTGTTACTAAGAGATAGATGAAAAGTCAAAGAGTTTTTCGGTAGATCGTTTCAAGGATCTAACCTCACTTTGGCTTCGCTTCCCAAGATCATCAGGTCTTCTCAGGGTACGTCTTACCATTTTTTAAAGGTAACTACTGAATGAGATTTCCCACATTTGTGTTGGGCAATGGTGACCCACGGCCCATTGGCGACCGGGGGCTACTCACACTGGATTGTTCCTGTTCAGATTGATGACAAGTATGGGGCTATTTGTCATTGGAGATCTTGTCATTGGAGATCTCGCCCAAGCACAGACTTCAACCACAATTACAAATACAGCCAATGGTAGCTTTCGACCCACCGCCAACGATCCGATCGTCCCCACCAGTTCTAATCCAACTCAAGTCCCCGCGCAGCTTTTAATCCTACCGAGTTCGGCTTTAGAAATTATTAAAGGGGGCGATCGGTCTGACGCTGAACCGGGCGATACGGTGATTTATCGGCTATTAATTCGCAATACTGGAAATGCCCCAGCCAATAACATCATTGTTACGGATACATTGCCAATAGGTCTTAAGTTTTTACCCAATACCGTGCGGGCTGGGCTTCAAAGAGGCGGTGTTTTGACCCCGTTGGCTCTAGCTCCGCCCACCACAAATGGACGCGTGATTACCTTTAATTATCCGGGTCCGCTGGTTCCCCAAACCGAAACGTTGACCTTGGTATATGGCGCACTGTTGCTCCCGGACGCTATTCGGGGAAACGGGCGAAATCTGGCTGTCGTTGAAGGCATCGGGCCATCGGGAGAACGGATTGTTAGTAATACGGCCAGCCATAAATTGCAGATTCGTCCAGGAATTTTGTCGGACTGCGGCACCATTATTGGTCGGGTGTTTGTGGATAAGAACTTTGATGGTGAACAACAGCCGGGAGAACCAGGCGTGCCGAATGCCGTTATTTTTATGGATGACGGAAATCGCATCACCACGGACGAAAATGGCCTGTATTCAGTAAGTTCTGTGATTGCTGGAAGTCGCACTGGCGTAATTGACTTGACCAGTTTGCCCGGTTACACCCTCGCTCCCAACTTGTATCGCATTGAAGCAAATAGTGTATCCCGCATGGTTAATCTTTCCCCTGGCGACATGGCTCGGATGAATTTTGCAGTCACACCGACGTTTGGGGAGAAAAAATGATGAATGTGAAATTGAGAATTTTGCATGTGGGATTGGTTGTGGGGGTCACAGGGCTTGATACTTTGGTTCCTAGTCTTTTGATTCCCAATGCGGTGTTGGCCCAAAATACGGTGCCGAATCCTCCAGCGAATGTGTTGGCGGCCCCGGCGACAAAGGCAAACAAAATTGAGTTGATGCCGACCTCGGAATCTCGGGTAGCGGCGGATGGACGATCGCGGATTACGTTTAGCGGGCGGATTTTGGATAGGGCGGGCGCGTTGATTGAAGAAGATGCGATCGTCACCCTAACCACAACAGGCGGGAAATTTATTGGCGCAGATTACGATACGGATGCGGCGGGATTGCAGATTCGGGCCGTCAATGGTCAGTTTACAGTTGAATTGCAGGCAGACCTAAAACCGCAGAAAGTCCGCGTCCGGGCTGGGTTAGACCAGGTTTTAAACAAGGCTCAGGAGGCAAAACTCCCAGCGACCCAATTTGCGAACCCGAGTTCCACACCCGTGGAAGTCTATAGTGACGCTGAGTTTTCGCCAAATCTACGATCGGGCCTGGTCTCTGGGACCCTGAAACTCCGCATTGGCGCGGCGGGAACGGATTATTACGATAGCTTTCAGAACTATTTGAAACCGGGTTCAGACGGCACGGCGATTACGGGCGGGGCTTCAATTTTTGCGACGGGAACCCTAGGCGATTGGGCATTTACTGGTGCTTACACTGGTGCTTACAATAGTGAACGATCGCTTAACACGACCTGCAACGGCACCAATAGTCTATTTAAGGCCGACCAGTTTTGCGATCAACCCTATCCCGTTTACGGCGACAGTTCCAAGATTGATTTCCTTGCGCCGTCCATTGATAGTGTCTATTTCAAGCTCGAACGCCAGTCGCCGATCGCCAATGCAGGCACCGACTACGCCATGTGGGGCGATTATAAAACTGAGGAGTTTGCGCGTCCTTCTCAGATTTTTACCGGAACTAGCCGATCGCTCCACGGATTCAAGGGCAATTACAACATCGGCGATTTGCAAGTTTCACTGATGTATGGCAACAATTTACAGGGGTTTCAACGGGATACGATCGCGCCCAACGGCACTAGCGGCTACTACTTCATGTCGCGTCGATTGGTGCAAACGGGCAGTGAAAATGTCTTCGTGGAAACGGAAGAACTCAATCGTCCTGGAACCGTAATCGATCGCACTAGTCTTTCGCGCGGTCGTGATTATGAATTTGACTACGATCGGGGCGCATTGATGTTCCGGCGTCCAGTTTTGGCCACGGAATACGATCCCTTTGGTCGCACGTTGGTTCGGCGTATCATCGTCACCTATCAATATGACAGCGGCGATAGTGGAACGGCCAGTCTGTAGCAGGACGCGCTCAATATAACTTGGCTCGTACCCCAGACCAAGAAAGCTGGATCGCGGCAACCTATCTCAAAGAAAATCTTGGCGGACAAGACTTTGAACTCTATGGCGGCGATGTTCAAATCAGCCTAGGCGCAAATAGCAGACTCACCGCAGAATATGCCAAATCTGCAAATCAGACGCCCTTTGGATTTACCACAGGCAGCACTTACCGAGTCGAGCTGAATACTCAACTGTCCCCCCAAATCACCGCTAAAGCCTATTACCGATCGGTAGACGAAGGCTTTGCGAACAATGCGACCTTCAGTTTTGCGCCGGGACAAACCCGTTTGGGAGCTTCTATTGCTGCCCAGGTTTCGTCCAGTACCCAAATTCAAGCGTTGTTTGAAAAAGAAACAAATTACGACATTGCACCCGCTGTCCGATCGACCATTGAAGCACTATACAATCCCGGAATTCAAGCCGCACCTGGAAGCCTTCTCGACAATGATCTAACCATTTTCAGCGCTGGAATCACCCAAAAGTTTGGAGCCAGTGCCTTGAGTTTAGATTGGGTCAGCCGCACCCGTCATTTCCCACATCAATCCACCACCGGATATTTCAGGCCAAAAGCCCCCTGCGGAAAATTCGCCATTTAATAACACACCACCCAAAGACATTCGCATTGAACAAAATTGGTTAGGAATTAAGACCGATCGGACCCTACCCAGCACTAAATCAGCCTTTGGAGTCTCAGTGCTTAACGGCTTGAATATAACCATTAAAAACAATTGGATTGCCAACCATGACGGTAGTGCCATCATTACTAGTGTCAATGCAGACAACACTCAGATAATTAGCAACATCATCACCAGCAACGGTCTTGGGGGTATGCCTGATGGAATTCGTATAGAAGGAAGCGTCAACCGATCGGCGATCGTGGGCAACCATATTTGCGGAAACGACGGTAGCGGGATTTATTTATTCAAACCCGATGGCAGCGTCAAGATTGATAATAATACTTTGATTCATAACGGTCGTCGTCTGCGTCGTGCTGCTATTTACATCACAGGTCAAAACCACACTATCACCAACAATATTATTGCTCATCAAACTGCCGCCGGAGTCGTGGTGGGTTCTGCTCCCGTGAGCACCGGAAATCAAATTGCTCACAATCAGTTTTCTTATCTTGAAGGGCTGAGCATTGATTTGAATACTAACCACAATACTGACGTTTCAGATTGGCAAAAAGGCGATGGTTTAAATCCCGATCGTAACAGCCCCAACCGTCGCAAAGACACAGGCAACGCCGCCATCAATACACCCGTTTTTACACATCGAAAACTAATCATCACAGAACCTGAAATCAGTGGGACATCGGACATAGGAAGCACAGTGGAGCTTTACCGAATCAGAACCAAGCTCAGCGACGCAGGACCACTGGAAACCCCGATCGCTACGGTCATCACCGACGCATCGGGACATTTCAGCACCCACCTATCCGGCTTAACCGACAGCGATCGGATCAGCGCAATCGCCCACCATCCCCAATACGGCACCTCCGAACCCGCCATCAACGCCCACATCGGCACCGCCAACCCAAAACCTACCGCACCCGCACCCGCACCCTTCACTTGCCTTAGTCCCCCGCGCCCCCCTGAGGAACCGCCCAAAAAACCGCCCGAAATCATTCATCTCAAAGTCCCGAAAAACGTCCACTTCGCCCTCGACAAAGACTTCATCAGTAAACGCAGCGGTCAAATTCTCGATCGGATTGTAACCGTTCTAATCGCGAATCCTAACCTAGTCATTGAACTCCATGGCCACACCGATCCCCGTGCCAGCGATGCTTACAACATAGAACTCGGCAAACGTCGTGCCCAAAACATCCGCAACTATCTCCTTAAAAAAGGCATAGACCCCAGCCGCATGACCATCCGCACCTTCGGCGAACGCCAACGCCTCTCTGACGGCAGCAGCAAACTTGATTACGCTCGAGACAGACGCACCGAAGTCATCTTCACAGACATCCGCGACATCGAAGTAATCGTTCAAGACACTGATCTCCAGATCGAAGAATAAATTCACACGTCAACATTCACAGTTCTCCATTCTACAAATGCTTAAACCTAGACTCGCCCTGCTGCTACTTATCCCGATCGTTCTTCTGACAACGGCACGAGGTGCGATCGCTCAAAACGCAATACCTCCCTTCTTCCGCGAAACCTTCCGAGGCAACATCCTCGAAAACTTGGGAACAGTCAACTACCAAATCACCACCAGTCGAGATTCCAGCCGACCCGCCAACGATCCCTTGGGCAGTCAAAGCGTCTGTCTCACCGCAAGCCAAGATCTCACAAACACCGTCGGAACAAACCAATTCACTGCCACAAATGTTCCCGGCTGCGCTCCCGGCCTCAGCGGACTATCCTCCACAGGAGATCTGAACGGCTCAGGGGCATTACGCCTAACCTCAAACCGAATTGGATACATCGCCGACACCAGGAATATTAGTGGCCAAGGCGAACGAGGTTCATTCATCATTAACCAAGCTTTTCCCAGAGGAGAAGGTCTGATTGTCGAATTCGATTTCTTCATCTACAACGGCGCTGGCAACAATACTCCGCCCAGCGCAGACGGACTCAGCTTCTTTCTCCTAGATGGCAGCACCCCAGCCCCAACCCCCGGAGCCTTTGGCGGAAGTCTAGGCTATGCCCAAGCGACCCAAGGCATTCCTCAACCGGGCGCATCTAACAGCTTTATTGGCATTGGATTTGATGTATTCGGCAACTTTTCCAATGGGAGTGAAGGTCGTAATGGTGGACCCGGACAAGAACCCGATCGCGTCATCCTCAGAGGATCCGCTGCCAAACAATATCCTTTTATTACCAACGTCCGCGCCGCGCCCATAATCGGAGGAACGCTAGATGACAAACCCTCGATCGCTGCACCAAAAGCTCGCAGTCAAGGCACTGTTCAAGGCCGTCGTGCGCGCATCACCGTCACTCCCGATGGATTTCTCACCGTTGGACTCTCGACCCAGACAGGAGAAAATGTCGCCGACAGCGCGTTTGTTAACGTTTTCAATACTGTCATCGATCTGAAACAAGCTACACCGATCGCTGGCGGAATCGATGCCCTAAGCCCCATTCCCGATACCTTTAAATTTGGATTTGCCGCCTCCACCGGATTTTCGACCGCTATCCATGAACTCCGAAACCTAGTCATTCGTCCCATCCGTCAACCCGCTGTTGCCACTCGCAATCTTCGCCTCGTCAAACGCGTCACGGCTCTCACCCGAAACGGGACACAAACTGAATTTAACCAATTCACCGATGATCCCACCAGCACCATAGACAATCTCCCCGGCTGGTCCCAAGCCAACGCTAGCCCCGTCGGACTCATCAACATCCCCCGCCAACCTTGCCGTCCAATCTAAAGACGAAATCGAATACACGATCTACTACCTCGCCCAAAGCAGCAGCACCCTACCTACGGACACGATCGCCGATGTGAAGCTATGCGATGCCATCCCAACCAACACCACATTCATCCCCAACAGCAGTCTTGTCAGCCGATCGGGAGCATCTATAACTAGCAGCGGCACCTTTTTCAGCCCCCTACAACCCACACCAAATCCTGGCCCATGCGTATCTCCTACCAACAACAACGGCTCAATCCTGTATAGTCTAGGAAACCTTTCCACTCAAACTGGACAGAACTTTGGTTATACCCGTTTCCGTACCCGCGTAAATGGCGCTCGACCCTAGGAAAATCAGTGATTCCAAATCAAGCTGGAAAGCCAGACTTCGCTATCCCCCATTTCGTTCACCGTGCCGCATCGCTACCTTCTTTTTAACAAGCCCTTTAACGTCCTCAGTCAGTTTACTGACACGCAGGCTACAGTTTCCGCTCAACGCAGCACTCTCAAAGATTTCATTCCAGTCCCCGATGTCTACCCCGTCGGTCGGCTTGATCATGACAGCGAAGGATTAATGATTTTGACCAGCCATGGTGAACTTCAGCATCATCTCAGTCATCCAAAATTTGGTCATCCCCGCACTTACTGGATCCAAGTTGAAAATATCCCAACACCTAAGGCCCTTGAACAGCTTCGTCAAGGCGGTTTGAAGATTCAGAACTATCTCACCCGTCCAACAGAAGTTAGAATTTTATCGACTCCACCCAATTTACCGCCCCGCACACCTCCGATTCGATCGCGACAAAATATTCCCACAGCTTGGATAGAGATGACCCTGACAGAAGGTCACAATCGGCAAGTCCGACGGATGACAGCCGCTGTTGGATTTCCAACTTTACGTTTGATGCGAGCGGCCATCGCCCATTTACAACTTGATGGCTTAACCCCAGGCCAGTGGAGGGATCTAACAGAATCTGAGTTGAAACCACTTCTGACAAGCCTTAGTTCAAAACGATCGAATTAATCTCAGAGATAAGTTAATCTCAGAAATAAGAAATTTAATTTTTATGAAATATTTATTCAATAGGTGGAACTTCTTCTTCCGATCGTAACTGCTCTAAAACTTTCAAAAAATCCTCTAGGCTTTGGAACTGAGAATATACTGATGCAAAACGAATATATGCAACTTCACTCACAGCGCGGAGTTGAGTAAGAACAAGCATCCCTATTTCTAGACTTGTTACCTCTCGTAATGCACGCTGCTGAAGGTTTGATTCGACTTCAGAAACCACCCGATCGAGATCAATTTCAGATACCCCTGACTTTTCACAAGCCCGCATTGCGCCTTGAAAAAGCTTCGAGCGATCGAATAACTCTCGATGTCCTCCACGTTTAACCACCATAATTGGTGAAACTTCAACTCGCTCATAGGTCGTAAAACGATGATCACACTTTAAACATTCTCGACGACGGCGCACGCTATGCCCTGAGTCCGCTGGCCGAGACTCTAAAACACGATTTTCAAAATTCTGACAAATAGGGCAACGCATAACACAACTAAACTGGTCCAGGACATCTGGTATCCACATCATACATCTAGTGTTAGATTTGACTAAAATTATTTTTCACATACATATTTAGCGTCTTAACTTTAAGTACATATGAACTAAATGATCCAGCTCAACAAGTTATTCTCTTTATTACTAGGTGGATGGATCATCAAGTATGAGTATTTGTGCGGAACCTTAGGATGTGTGGTGATTTTAAGTTAGTGATTTATAATGGAACCTGAGCCAAAACAACTGGTAAGGTGATCTGAGTCACTAAAATTTCTAAAATACGGTTAGAACATTAAGTAAATTGGGCAAATTGAGTTATGCAAATGGTGCCTATAAATTTTAAGTCTGTAAATTTTAATAATAGTGATTTTGTTTATCCCCCTGCTATCAATTCTGGAGATTAGTGCATGGTGACTCGTGACACTAAAAAGCAAAAAATTCTTGTTGTTGACGATGAGCCTGACAACCTCGATTTGTTGTATCGAACATTCCACCGGGAGTTCAAGGTATTGCGATCGGAAAATGGTCCCGATGCGCTCGAAATTCTAGAACGAGAAGGCGATATTGCTGTAATTATTTCTGACCAACGGATGCCACAAATGAGTGGTACCGAATTTTTGAGCTTAACGGCTGAGCGATATCCAGATATCATTCGGATCATTTTAACGGGCTATACAGACGTTGAAGATCTTGTTGAAGCTATTAATTCTGGCAAGGTTTTCAAATATGTCACAAAACCTTGGGATGACATTGATCTTAAACAAGTTGTTCAGCAAGCTGTTGATACACACAATATTTTACGGGCAAGAACTGAAGACCTTCGACGCAATCTTCGACGCGAGACCTTGCTTAATGCCGTGACCGCGACCTTGCGTGCTGCTTTGGGATATGAAGAACTTCTTTCTTCGATTGCTAGTGCAGTTGGTCAAACATTGGAATCAAGTTATTGTATTTTGCGTCCTTATGTAAAAGGTCAATTTTCTCTGGAGAGTGTTGTCTATCGATCGCTCACGATTGATTTTCAGACAAGTGTGAATCCGTATTCTGTTTTGGGTGGAATTTCTGAAACGGTTTGGTCTGTGCCTGAAATCCGGGCCTTTGACATTGCAGCATTAGATGATCAACAGGTTAATTCTAGTGCTGTTGAAGCTTGTCGATCGGTTGGAATTGTATCAACATTAATGGTTCCGCTGATTTGTCAGCATGAGCTGGTGGCTGTTTTAGCGTTGCATCAAGTCGATAAAAATCGGGTTTGGCAGGCTGATGAAATTGAATTGTTAGGCATGGTGGCGGATCAGGCCGCGTTGGCATTGGCTCAGGCACAGTCTTATGAGCAGGTCCGATCCCTGGCCAAACGCGAGGCATTGATTAATACCATTACCACGGCAATTCGATCGAGTTTGGAACCACAGGAAATATTTGCCTCAATCACCTCACAGTTGGGACAAGCGCTGATGGTTGATGGTTGCACATTGTCCTTATGGCGATCCGATGACCAGTATGTTGAGTGTGTTGCGCTATATGACTCAGATTTGCCGCCATCGACCACACCAGAAGAAATGGCCGCTGCTTTGCCGAAGTCTAATGTTTTGATTCGCGATAATCCTGTGTTGCTCGAGCTTCAAAAAACCCAAAAGCCTGTTTCTTTACCTGATCTGTCACTACATCCAGAGATGAATGTGCCGGAAATGCGATCGTCTTCAAAGGCATTGTTGGTGTTGCCATTGCTGTCTGACGGGAAAATTATTGGTAGCATTTCGCTGAGGCAAAATACAAGTATTCGTCATTGGACTCAATCTGAAATTCGACTCGTTGAGTCTGTGGCCCAACAAGCGGCGATCGCGGTGCAGCACGCTAATTTGTTTCAAACCACTCGTCAACAAGCAGAAAAATTAATTGAACTCGATCGGGCTAAAACGGAATTTTTCCAGAATATTTCCCATGAATTTCGCACGCCGTTAACCTTGATGCTTGGGCCATTGGAAACGGCAGTGAGTCAAAAAGTTGGCTTGTCCATGGACCAATCGTCTATTGCTCTTCGGAGTAGCCGTCGATTGTTGCGGCTGGTGAATCAACTTTTAGATCTACAGCGTTTGGATGCAGGTGAGATGCGATGTCGTTTTCAGTCCTGTGATTTAGCTGACTTTGTGCATCAAATTGTTGAGACCTTCGGAGCGTATTGCGAGAAAAAAGGGATTCAGCTTGTTTCGACACTGCAACCTTGTGATCCGGTTTATCTGGACTTGGAGAAGTTCGATAAGGTGGTCTACAACTTGTTGTCTAATGCCATGAAGTTTACGCCATCGGGTGGAACAATTACGGTCTCGTTGCAGCCTTTGGGTGATGGGGTTTTGTTATCTGTTAGAGACACGGGGATTGGGATTCGCGAAGATCAGCTTCCTATTTTATTTCAGCGGTTCAGACAGGCGGAAGGGTCGGTTAATCGTCGTTATGAGGGGACGGGGCTTGGGTTAGCGCTGGTGAAGGAACTGGTGGAAATTCATAGTGGTCAAATTCAAGTGTCTTCTGAGTATGGCGTGGGTAGTGTATTTGCATTGACGTTGCCTGTGGGATCAGGTCATTTGGATCCGAGTCAAATTGAGGACGAACAGACTGAATTGCAGATGGCGCGGGCGATGGTGGAGTTTGCTGACCTTGATATTGAGTTGCAGTCGTTAGACGAAGAAGAGGTGTTGGAAGAGGTTTTAGTGGAAGGGGAAACTCCTGCTAAGCGAATTTTGGTGGTGGAAGATACGACGGATTTGCGAAATTATGTGGCCGGAATTTTACGATCGCAGGGCTATCGGGTTCTGACGGCGCGGAATGGGGAAGAAGGTTTCCAGATGGCACAGTTACACAGTCCGCATCTAATTCTGACGGATTTGATGATGCCGAAGGTGTCGGGGTTGGATTTGATTCGGATGATTCGTGGGGATCAGGATCTGTGCGGAACGCCCATTGTGTTATTGACGGCTAAGGCAGATGAGAATACTCGACTTGAAGGGGTTGAACACGGGGCAGATGCTTATTTGTCGAAACCGTTTAACGATCGGCTTGTTATTGCTGAGGTGCGAAATCTGTTGGCGCTTAAGGAAAAAGAACAGCGCATGGTGGAATTGAATGAATATCTAACAGAATCAGTCTTGAAGCGATTTTTGCCCCCAAGTTTAGTCAAGCGGGCGGCGCAGGGTACGTTGTCATTAGATTTGCGACCTGAACCGAAGATGGTGACGGTACTGTTTAGTGACATTGTGGGCTTTACGCAGTTATCGAATACGTTGCGATCGAAAAAGGTGGCGGAAATTCTGAATGAGTATCTAACAGAGATGACCCGTGCGGTGTTCAAAAATGGAGGGACGGTGGATAAATTTATGGGCGATGCGATTTTGGCACTCTATGGGGCACCGGAAGAGTTAACGCCGAATGAGCAGGTGCGTCGGGCGATCGGGACGGCGAGAGATATGCATTCTGCGCTGGAGATTCTGAATGAAAAGTGGATGGCGCAAGGGCTGCCGAAGCTGGAGTTTCGCTGTGGGATTCATCAAGGTACGGCGGTGGTGGGGATGTTTGGCGGAAGTGAACGATCGGATTACACGGCGGTTGGTCCCTGTGTGAATATTGCGTCAAGACTCCAAACGGCGGCGCAACCGGGGCAAATTTTGATTTCGGCAGCGGTGGCGGATTATCTTGAAGAAGAGGAAATTACCAAGGGTGAGTCTTTAAATCTCAAGGGTATTGATGAAACGGTGCTGACCTTTTGGGTGGATCCCCTGGCGATTCAGGCCCGAGAACCTCCATTATTTGTTTAGAATGAGGATTAGGTCTTCATGGGTTGATGGATTATGGCTGATTCAGGAGCATTAAGAGGGAGAAAACCTGAGTCGGTGCAATTTTGGTTAGCGATCGCGGCGGTGTCGTTACTTTTCCACGCGCTTTTGATTATTGGGATAAAACGATGGGCGACGATGGCGGTGGTTGAGCCAGATTCGGGTCCAATCTCGGTGGAGCTTGTTGAGCCTGTGCGTGATTCAGAGCCTCAGGGGGAGTCGATCGTTCAAGCTGCTGCCCTGAAACCTGAGGTGAAACCCGATCTCAAATCCGAGGTTCAGCCTGAGCTTGAGATTAAACCGGAGCCTCAGATTAAACCGGAGCCGATCGTACAGCCAGAAGTTAAGACGGTGCTAAAAAAGGTGCAGCCTGCGATCGTTTCAACGTCAAAGCCCGATCGATCGACTATGCCACCTAAAAAAAATACGCCGTCTGAGCCGTCTGGACCGAAGAAAGACGCAACTAAAGAAAATCAGAATTCGTCACCCTCAAAAACTATCCCTCCTGTTAAATCAGATGATCCTCTGAGTAATCCCGGCTCAGGCGTTGGTGGGAGTAATCTAGCAACCAGCTTATCGCTGCCAGTTTTACGATCGACTCCCGGTGAAATTGGTGGAAGTGGTACTGCGAAACTAAAATTAAATTTCCCCACGAGTATTCCCTTCCCTGCTACCTTTGCTTTGAAACCGGGAGAGGTCATTCGGGCTAAGGTGAGTTTTGTTGTGGTTGGCAAGGATATTCAGTCCCCTGAAGTTAAAGAATTACAACCTAAGCTAAGTGGACGTGACCAAGATGCTTTGTTGCAATTTATGGGCGATGTGTTGGGCCAAATTTCAGTTGCCGAGATTGTGATTGATAATAATAGGACCGAAAAGCCTGATACGGATTGGGAGACAACGATCGAACTGCGGCTCTGAGCATTCTTAGAAAATTCTGAGTTCAGGTGTTTTATGGCGACATGAGTTGTGCTATCATTATAGATGTGCAAAAGCGCGGGTGTAGTTTAGTGGTAAAACCTTAGCCTTCCAAGCTAATGATGGGGGTTCGATTCCCCCCACCCGCTTATTCTTGAAAAACTATTTCAAATATTGAAATCATCTTGGCTATTTAGTGTTCTTTCTAGAGTTAGTACACTAGATCTGTGGGATTGTTTTGTGGATCCACGTCGAGTACTATTGGGAGTGAATCTAGTTATCCAGACTCTAGAGATGTACTTATGTACTGTTGATTGAGGAGGTTGCCATGACACAAGCTCAACTGAAGATGGCTGACCTTTATGATCGATTGGCTGGAATTGGATTTCCGAAAAAGTTTGTGCGGCAGAGAATCTTGCCAGATTGGTGGACGGAAGAAACGGACCAAGATCCAAATGTGGTTTTGGAAGGGGCAATGTATATGGCAGATCGATTGAATGTGAGCATTCGATCGTTGCTTGATCCGTCTACGAGAGTTGTATTTTCTCCGCTATATCAGCCTAAGTTTAAGTTGAAAAATGGAGTTGAGCTTGAACGGTTAATGCTTCCATGCGCTTTGTCTGGGAGAGTGGCGGAGTTGGTGGCTTATAGTTGTAACCATCCTTATCTAGGTTTAGAGGGTTGGACAATCGATCGTATTCGTACGCAAATTATGGCATCGCGGGATTCGGTGGATTTGGTCGGGTTTGTTGACTTCTGTTGGACGGTCGGGATTCCGGTGGTTCATTTTTCCGCATTTCCTTCTCGTGTTCATAAATTTGATGGAATGGTGTCCTATTTTGGCGATCGTCCAGTGATTTTATTGAGTTCAAATCATAAGTCACCTGCGCGATTGTTGTTTATTGCTGCCCATGAGTTGGGACATTTGATTAAGGGGCACGTCGCGATTGATGAGCCGTTGATTGATGAGCGGGTTGAATTGGTGACGGATGATGATGATGAGACTGAAGCAAACCAAGTCGCTCAGGAGTTGTTATTGGGACGCTCGGGAATGAGTTATGACATCTGGGAGCGTTTTTTGACTGGTGAGCAACTGGCTAAAAAATCACGCCAGTGGGCAAAACGCGATCGGGTTGATCCGGCTGTGGTGGCATTGAACGTTACTTGGAATAGAGCGCAAAGAGCTTGTTCAAAAGATAAAAATATAATTTGGGGTGTCGGAACGAAGGCACTGAAATCACTTGAACCTAATGCTAATGCTCCAAAATTGATTAATCATTATTTATTGGCTCATTTAGACTGGGATAAATTGCGAGATGATAATACTGATTATTTGATGACGATGTTGGGTCTGGATTCGATCGGGTAAATTATGTGAGTAGTGTTTGTTTTTTGGATAATGACATTATTCATAAACTTTTGGCATTGGAGCTTTTCGATGATGCGATTGATGTATTGCAAATCAGCCGATCGCAGTTACAGGTTTTACCCACGGCAAAGTACTGGTTTCAGGGACAGAAGAAGAAGGCAAGGCAGTATTCAGAGGCTATTTGGGATGCAGGAATTGAATTGGTAAGTGAGTGTCAGGTGATTTATGTAGAACGTGATGAAGGGTGGCTGGCTGAAGTTGAGTATTTGTCGCAGTTTAACAATCAGATTCATCAGGGAGAGAGGGATCTGATTTTGGCGACTCGATCGCAGCCAGATTTTCTATTGATGACAGGAGACAAAGTTTGTATGCAGGCTTTACCGAAGCTTTCGGAAGAAATTTTTCAACGATTGATGGGACGGGTTGTTTGTTTGGAACAAGTGGTGTTGATATTGATTCGTCGTTTGGGGTTTGGAGTTGTTCAAAAGCGGGTGCTGTTAAATGTGGATTGTGACAAAGCTTTGAGAGCTTGTTTTGGGTCGGGCGATCGGGCTACGGAAGACAATGTAGTACTGGATCTACTTGGGTATGTTGATGATTTGCAGAAGTTTGCCCCAGGGCTTTTGGTAGATGTTGAGAAGTTTCGTTAGAATTAGAGCGATAGTTCTCTCTTCAGTTTTGTCAATATGCTAGTCAGTTTTAATCAGTTATTAGTAGTGATATTTCTGATGGTCGGGCTAGATGATAGTCTAAATAGGCGAGAATGTCCGGACTGTACTACTATTTTAAACTATGGAATTGTTTATCGATCGTATTCCGTCTGAGATTGGTACTGTGCTGGTAGTGACGAATGGCGTTCAGGTTTGTGCTGTGGATTTTGAGGATTTTGAACCTCGGATGCATGAATTATTGGCGAAACAATATCCGGTTTTTGAACTTACGGCTCAGGTGAATCCGTTGGGGGTGAGCGATCGGTTGGAAGCCTATTTTAAGGGAGACTTTGCGGCGTTAAATGATATTCCTGTGAGTCCAGGTGGAACTGATTTTCAACAGGAAGTCTGGTTCAATTTACGATCGATTTTGCCCGGTACGACGATTACTTATGGAATATTGGCCGATCGGTTAAGGAAGCCTAAGTCTGCACGAGCGGTGGGAATGACGAATTCATTGAATCCTATTGCAATTGTATTGCCCTGTCATCGAGTGATTGGTGCAAATGGGAAGCTGACGGGCTATTCGGGGGGACTCGATCGTAAGCGCTGGTTGTTGCATCATGAAGGTTGGGGGCAGCAAGAGGTTCAGCTTGCGTTGCTATTTACTTGATTTATTACCTGTTGCAATGAATAACTTTTCCGCGATAGGATTTTTCTTGAATCATTTGGACGGGTAAGTATTCTGTTGAGCATTCGTAGCCAAGATGTTCCATGGCACGATTGAATTTATTATGGTGACCGCGACCGGGATCAACAATACAAATTTCGGCGTGGGGCTGGGCATGACGATCGATGAAGGCGGACAGTAGTTCTGGATGGGTTTGTTCATACAAAACATCGCTCCCAATGATTAAGTGAAACTTTCCGAGTAATGGATTTTCAGTTAGCCAATTGCCTATTTGAAACGGTAACGGTGGTAAATCATTCAGCATTAAATTTTCATTTAGGAAACGTTCGACCATTGGATGATAGTCGCTGGCGGTGATGTCAACATGGCGCTGATGCATCGTGAGACTGGCGATCGCAAGCCCACAGCCAATTTCTAAAACACGTTTGCCTTCGGTATCGAAATTAATCATGGCATTGGTTAAGGCTAATGCGGATGGCCAAACCATTCCAAATAATGACCATTGAGAGGATGAAATGCCCATGTCTTTGGCAATGCCATCGGGATCGTCAAATTGTTGTCTATCTTTGAGCGATCGGATTTGAAAATCAATATTATCAATTGATAATGTTTCAAATTTTACTTCGTACGGTGACGAATCAGATACCATTCTAATCTCAGCTATTTAGGACAATATATCCTTAACGTTTGCTAAGTGAATGAAATATAGCATCCGATCGTTTTCTTCCAAGAACTATTATCAATCAAAATATGGGACGTTTTCGCGATCGTGGCTACCCATATTGATGAACTTGCTGTTGTAATTGATTTACGATCGATCGTCTTTTCATTCATATCATCCATGATGGACTGGAGCGATCGCAAACTGAACCACGCCAAGATAAGGCGGTGGAACCCTAAAGAACTCCACCGCCCCAAGCTCAATAACTACACGGTTACCGCCAACTTCGCCTCATCTTCCTTCGACACAACCCGACCCTCATCCTCAAATCCCGACATCCGATCGAAATTCAAGTACTGATAAACCTCATCCGCCAAAGGACTCAGCTTATCGCCCACAATGCTCATATACTCCGTTGCCGTAGGAATCTTGCCGAGCAATGCACAAGCCGCTGCCAATTCTGCCGAACCCAAATACACCTGCGCACCTTTGCCCATGCGATTGTTGAAGTTGCGGGTGGATGTGGAAAATACGGTTGTATTGTCGTCTACGCGGGCTTGATTACCCATACAAAGAGAACATCCAGGCACTTCAGTACGAGCATCCACGCTTTGGAAAGTCGTATAAATCCCTTCTTTACGCAATTGCTCTTCATCCATACGAGTCGGCGGCGCAATCCAAAGACGAACGCCTTCGATCGCACTGTTGCCTTCCAATACTTTTGCCGCTGCTCGGTAATGTCCGATATTGGTCATACAAGACCCAATAAACACTTCCTGAACTGGATCGCCCGCCACTTCGGAAAGAGTTTTGATATTGTCGGGATCGTTGGGAGCCGCCACGATCGGTTCTGTAATAGCATTCAAATCAATCTCAATGATATCGGCATATTCAGCATCGGCATCCGCGACGAGCAATACTGGATTTGCCAACCATTCTTCCATTTTGCGCACACGACGGAGAATCGTTCTTGCATCGCCATACCCGCGAGCTACCATATTCTTCAGCAATGCAACATTTGAGCGCAGATATTCACTCACGGTTTCGACAGAGAGCGCGATCGTGGACCCTGCCGCAGATCGTTCAGCCGTTGCATCAGTGAGTTCAAAGGCTTGTTCTAATTTTAGATTTGGCAACCCTTCCATTTCAATAATGCGGCCAGAAAATACATTGATTTTGTTTTCTTTTGCAACGGTGAGTTTGCCTTGTTGAATGGCAACGTAGGGAATAGCATTGACGACATCTCGCAAGGTTACGCCCGGTTGTAATTCCCCTGTAAATCTCACGAGTACCGACTCCGGCATATCCAGAGGCATTGCCCCTAATGCTGCTGCAAACGCGACCAAACCCGATCCGGCGGGGAAGGAAATACCCAACGGAAAACGAGTATGGGAATCGCCACCTGTGCCGACGGTATCCGGTAACAACATCCGGTTTAACCAAGAGTGAATAATGCCATCCCCAGGACGCAAGGACACGCCACCGCGATCGTTCATAAAATCAGGTAATTCTGTATGAGTTTTAAGATCCACAGGTTTAGGATAAGCCGCAGTATGGCAGAAACTTTGCATAACCAAATCTGCACTAAATCCTAAACAAGCGAGTTCTTTCAATTCATCACGAGTCATTGGACCTGTTGTATCTTGAGACCCCACGGTTGTAATGTGCGGTTCACAGGAGATACCGGGACGCACGCCTACAATCCCACAAGCCTTACCCACCATCTTCTGCGCCAACGTGAAGCCTTTGCCCGTATCTGCCGGAATCTGCGGACGCACAAACAAGTCACTCACAGGCATTCCCAGCACCGCTCTTGCTTTATCTGTTAACGTCCGCCCAATCAATAACGGAATCCGACCGCCAGCCCGTACTTCATCAAAAATAGTATCGGGTTTCAAATTAAATCTAGTAATCACCTCTCCATTATGGATTTCACCCTTGTATGGATAAATTGTAATCACGTCCCCTGTATTCATTCCAGAGACATCACATTCGATCGGAAGTGAACCTGAATCTTCTGCGGTATTAAAGAAAATCGGTGCAATATTACTTCCTAATACAACGCCGCCCGATCGTTTATTGGGCACAAAGGGAATGTCTTCACCCATATGCCACAACACTGAATTAATTGCAGATTTCCGAGAAGATCCGGTCCCCACCACGTCTCCGACATAAGCTACGGAATGCCCTTTCTTTTTTAACTCCGCAATCACGTCTAAAGATCCCGGTAAACGAGTTTCTAACATGGCCATGGCATGCAATGGAATATCTGGGCGCGTGGTCGCATGGGTGGCGGGGGAAAGGTCATCGGTATTGGTTTCACCGGGAACTTTGAATACAGTAACGGTAATGCTGTCGGGAACGGTAGGACGATCGGTAAACCATTTGGCATCGGCCCAAGCTTGCATTACTGTTTTTGCATTTGCATTGCCTGCTGCGGCTAATTCCTGCACATCATTAAAGGCATCATAGACTAGTACTATTTTGCATAATGCTGTAGTTGCTGCTGTTGCAATGGTTACAGTTTCAATTTGCATCAGTTGAACTAACGCACTGACGTTATAACCACCCATCATGGTACCGAGCAGTTCTACGGCATATACATCTGTGACTAAGGGACTGCTCACTTCACCTTTTGCGATCGCCGCTAGGAACCCGGCTTTTACATAGGCGGCCTGATCGACTCCCGGCGGAATACGATCGCGCAATAATTCCACTAAAAATTCTTCTTCTCCAGCGGGCGGCTTTTGTAGTAATTCACACAATTCAGCCGTTTGCTCAGCAGATAAGGGCAATGCTGGAACGCCTTGGCTGGCACGATCGGCAAGATGACTACGGTAAGCTTCTAACATTGGGTTTCTCTCTTGGGCAGACGGTATGAAATTCTATCATTGTGCAGCTCTAGGGGACGATCGTCCACTGAGAATTACCGATCGGGTGGTGAGTTTGAGGACAGGATAATTGCTTCGATCGAGTCCCCGCTTGCTTTTACAACTTGCTTTTACAGATAGAACGGTAAAAATTAGAACAGATGAGAAGGCGATCGGATATCTCGTTAAATCTAATCAAACCATTTGAAGTTCTGTCCGTATCCTAGATGAACTAGCGATCGGAGGTTGCCTTAATGGAAATCGAAATATAGTAGATGAATCAGCGACTCCTAGAAGCCTAATATTCGGCCAAACTATGCCAAGAAATCTACCCGCATCCTCTATCATTCAACTCGGGCGTTTCACCTGGACCACTCTGTGGCAAATGATGATGGCACAGCTCGCACCTCGTAGCACAGATGGAAAATATCTCCGACCTGAAAGTGCATTTCGCCAAGTCATCAATGCTGATTCGCGCTATCCGGCCCAAGCTGGACGCTATCGGCTATTTGTTGGGATGAGCTGTCCATGGGCACATCGCACGTTGCTAGTTCGGGCTTTGAAAGGTTTGGAAAGCGTGATTTCGGTATCTTTCACTCTCCCGTCTCCCGAAAATGGAGGCTGGCTATTGGCAACCCCCGATCGCCATGGCCACCGATTAATGGATCTGTATCGATCGGCAGTTCCAAATTATTCTGGTCGAGCTACGGTTCCAGTTCTGTGGGATGACGAAACTCAGACGATTGTGAACAATGAAAGTGCAGAAATCATTAAACTATTGAATGCTGAATTCAATTCATTTGCCACTAATCCAGAATTGGATTTATATCCGATCGTCGGACGAGAGGCAATCGATCGATGGAATGATGTGATTTACCATAGTATCAATAATGGTGTGTATCGCTGTGGATTTGCACAAACCCAAACGGCCTATGATCAAGCAGTCAGTGAACTATTTGATCAATTGGATACGAGCGAGATTCATTTAGGTTGCAATGAATTTCTATGGGGCGATCGACTCACGTTGGCAGATGTGCGATTGTTCACCACTCTGATTCGGTTTGATTTGGTTTACCATAGTCTATTCAAATGTAGCCGTCGTCGAATTCGTGACTATGCCAATCTTAGCCGCTATGTTCAATCTATTTATCACTTACCAGGCATTGCCGAAACCTGTGATTTCTCCACGATTCAACACGATTATTTCAGCAGCCTATTTCCGCTCAATCCTGGCAATATTATTCCTACTGATGTTGATATGAGCTGGCTGTCTCGGTAGAGAACTGACGGTTCTATAGTGATATGAGATCTGGCTATTTAACAGAAGTCCGATCGCACATCACCAAATCATACTCAGCCCATAAGTTCTAAATGCGCTATCTTTTGTTACCAATGGCATATTCTCAGAGAAACTTTGAGCAATTATTAAGCGATCGAATGGATCTTTATGATGGAAAGGCAACGTTACACATTGGTCTAAATGATGAGGTTCAATCTGAAGAATTTCGATCGCATTTCCGTGAACTTGCCGTCGAATCAGTTCACTCATACTCATCCCTATCTGAAGCTTTTGAATACTGACCTTGATAGAAATTTCCCAGAGACTTGCAATACTCAGAAAACGCTGATTATTTGGAGTTTCAATCGCAGTTCTCGCGACATTACTCAGATCTGGACTTCCTGAAATAAAATAGAGAAATGTATGAGTATCGAGCAAAACCTTCATAGCTAATACTCCTCAAAGCCTTCTACTGGATCATCAAATCCATCCAAAATCTGAATCAATCCCTCAGCACTTCCAAAAATGGGTTTTGGTATTACCTTATTCAAAAGTAACAATCGCACGATCGTCCCATCCCCTCGATCTATCGTCACTTCTTCTCCACCAACTACCGCATCAACTAGCTCTGGTAGACGACTCTGTGCCTCTTGTAGCGTAATGGTTTGCATATAATATTACTGAATATAATAATTGTATTATATCAAGAATACGGCTTACAGCATGATCACGATAAGCGTTTGACTGGTTAATTGATTGAACTTGACGATCGCTCACCATCACCGCCCCTTCTTATCCGTTAACTCGTTTAACCCCTCACCCAAAAACGACAGTCCAATGACCGTCAATGTAATTGCTAACCCAGGAAACAAAGCCGTCCACCAAATGCTACCCGTCGAAAGTCCGTCTAATGCTTCTTTGAGATCATGACCCCATTCAGGTGTCTCTTCGGGCAATCCTAATCCTAAAAATCCCAAACCGCCTAAGGTCAAAATTGCATCTGATAAATTCAACGCCAAAATCACAGGCACACTCTGAATTACATTCAATAGTAAATACTTTCTTAGAATTCGCCAAGTACTCGCCCCCATTGCCTGTGCGGCTTCAATATACACTTCTGTCTTAACGCTAATGGTTTGATTTCTGACCACCCGGTAGTATTGGGGAATATATACAATAGCCAATGCGATCGCAGCATTCAAAACACCGCGCCCCAGTACAAATGATAAGGTGACGGATAATAGTAAACTCGGTAATGTATAGATTGTATCCATTACAAACAGAATAGCCCGATCGAGTTTCCCACCCAAATAGCCACTCACCATTCCCAAGGGCACCCCTATCAGCACGCTCAACACGGTAGACAAGACTACAACTTGCAATGCTGCCGAAATGCCAAAAATTGTTCGCGAGAATACGTCATACCCCAGCCTCGTCGTGCCAAACCAATGGGCTGCTGAAGGGGCTTCCTGAGCGGAATTATTGAGGAATTCGGTCGGATCTTGGAGAAGGCCGATCGACTGCAAAATAGGCGCAACAATCGCCAACACGACAACAAAGGCGGTCATCGCAACACCCATCCACATGAACTTCAGGGAAAGGCTTGTGGATTTTGGAGTAGTGGATGTGATGAATTGGACGGCCATGGGAGTATACAAAGAATTTGCCTAAGCCTACCGTAATCCGTAAGTTTAGGCAAAATCCTAATATTAAAGTATGAGTTAAATCAGACTCTAAATGCCCATAGCCGTTTTAATCTTCGCTAGAGCCGTGGCTTCTTTGTCAGTGATTTTTGGCTCGCCTGACCCAAATAATCCACTCCCTGCGGCCTTAGCGACGGTCTCTGCGACACCATACACGAAGGATTTGTATTCTTGAATTTCCGCTGCTGTAGCTTTGCTTTCTAAATTTGTGACTACGCTATTCACCGCTGCGATCGCGTTCGTTACAAAAACACCACTAGCAATGTCTTCAGATTTAACATCTGGCTTATTAATTTTGATACTTCCATGGCGCAGTGCAGCGTCGGAGAATGCGGCTTGAATCACGGTGTTACTCGGGAATTTAGCCGCCGCTCCTAAGATTTCTTTGCTTAGGGCTGATGCTTCAATTGCTGTAGAAATAATTCCCATATCAGCCATTGCAACCGCCATTCCAATAACCATTGCGCCATTGACGATCGCATTCAATTCTTGATCTGAGTAAGTTGCAGTCATTAGAATACTCCCAGTGAATATGAAACACACAGCTTATATGGTATCGCGCTTATCAGTCTATTGACTGTATGTCATTAGTATTAATTTCAGCGTTGATTTAGAGATGATAGAAGATAGGTTTCCGATGATCTTCTCAAAAAGTATGCGCGGGAATGATTAACCAAAGGTGTAAAAGTTCATTCTAAATTGACTAAAGCTGAACGATCGTACTTTTTTTATAAACTTCAGTCCTGATTAATCCTCCTTTGAGTATGTCGGTTGTAATTATTAGAGCAAGGATCGTCGTATCCAGGATTATAGGAGAGGCGATCGCTACTATTGACTGAAAATACTAGTGGAAGAAAGCCCAATCGTCCCTCCATTTAGCAAGAACGATCGGACTTGATATATTCAACTTCTTAGTTGATCTCTAACCCAATCCCAAATCCGTCACCGCACCCAAATGACTTGATGAAACAAGTTTGGCATATTTCGCTAATACTCCACGGGTATAACGCGGTGCAGGTGCTTTCCAGGCGGCTCGGCGAATTTCTAACTCAGCCTCGGGCACATTAAGTTGCAATAGTCTGGCGGGTGCATCGATCGTAATTGAATCCCCTTCATTCACTAATGCGATCGTGCCACCCACAAAAGCTTCCGGCGCAACATGACCCACAACCATTCCATAGGTTCCACCCGAAAAACGACCATCCGTAATCAAACCAACAGAATCGCCCAAACCTGCACCAATGATGGCGGCTGTGGGAGCCAACATTTCCCGCATTCCAGGTCCGCCCTTTGGTCCTTCATAGCGAATCACCAACACATCGCCCGCGTTGATTTTATTAGCAAGAATAGCGGCCAAACAATCTTCTTCAGATTCAAAGACTCGTGCTGGACCTGTGATAATCGGATTTTTGACTCCCGTGATTTTAGCAACAGAACCATTCTCAGCCAGATTTCCTTTCAGAATCGCTAAATGGCCTTGAGCATACATCGGTCTATCCCAAGGACGAATCACCGGATGACCTGCGATCGGTTCATGGGGCTTCGGTTCATCAGGAATATTTGCAAGGCGTTCAGCAATGGTTTCGCCTGTAATCGTCAAACAATCCCCATGAATCAATCCATGATTCAACAACATTTTCATCACTTGTGGAATGCCGCCCGCACTATGTAAATCTGTCGCGACATAACGGCCACTCGGTTTCAAATCGCAAATGACGGGAACCTTAGCACGAATGGTTTCAAAATCATCAAGTTCCAGTTTGATTCCAGCAGAATGGGCGATCGCCAAGAAATGCAAGGTCGCATTCGTTGATCCCCCCACGGCCATAATCACCGCGATCGCATTTTCAATAGATTTGCGAGTAATAATGTCGCGTGGCAGATATTGATTGATAACTGCATTGACTAAAACACGACCAGACTCTTCAGCACTGACGGCCTTTTCTTCATCAACTGCGGCCATTGTAGACGAATAGGCCAAACTCATTCCCATCGCTTCAAACGCTGAAGACATGGTGTTTGCCGTAAACATTCCCCCACAGGAACCCGCTCCAGGACAAGCATTGCGCTCAATCTCTGTCAAGTAATCCTCCGTGATTTTGCCTGCGCTGAATTGACCCACCGCTTCAAAGGAACTCACAACCGTCAAGTCTTTGCCATCATGATGTCCGGGTTTGATGGTTCCGCCATACACAAAGATTGCAGGCACATTCATTCGGGCCATCGCAATCATGGCACCGGGCATATTTTTATCACACCCCCCGATCGCCAACACCCCATCCATACTTTGTCCGGTGACAGCCGTTTCAATAGAATCTGCAATGACATCACGAGATACTAAGGAATATTTCATTCCTTCAGTTCCCATAGAAATCCCGTCACTAATCGTGATAGTTCCAAACATTTGAGGCATTCCACCCGCATCTCGCATTGCTTTTTCAGCTCGAAGTGCGAGGGCATTAATACCCATATTGCAGGGCGTAATGGTGCTATATCCATTGGCCAGTCCAACGATCGGTTTCACAAAATCGGCATCCTGAAATCCGACAGCACGCAACATGGCGCGGTTTGGCGATCGTGCGGCACCTTGGGTGACCACTTGACTCTTACGATTCTCTACCATGGGAAGGTTCGCTGTTTAGACTGATGTGAATTGGATTGATTAGTCATTGTAATTGATTAGTTATTACAAATTACGCCACCCGCAGAAAACCTACAGCGCGGTCCATGCCTAATTAATTTCAGAACTAATTGATGTAGCAGCTAATCTGTAGTTCAATTCTACAATCCAATTTTTTCTAAAACCGATCGAGTCGAAACCAAATGTCGATCGAGACCTAATTCTTTTGGACTCACTCCCAACGCTAATGCCACAAGCTGAGGCAAATGCAAAATAGGCAGCCCAAGCGGTTGACCAATTACTTTTTCAATCTCACTTTGACGAGAATCTAATTGCATATGACAAAGGGGACAAGGCGTCACAATACAATCAGCCCCGGCAGCTAGAGCAGATTGAAGATGCCCGCCCGCCATGGTGAATGATTGATCACTGGCATAACTCGACAAGGGCCACCCGCAACATTGAGTCCGTCCGTCATACATCACCACGTCTGCGCCCACAGTTTTGAATATATTTTCCATGGACTGTGGATTCACTGGATCATCAAATCCATTCGTTTGCGATCGTAATAAATAGCAGCCATAGAATGCCGCACACCTTAGGCCCGATAGTTTTTTGGTTACTTTAGCCGCGATCGCCTCCAATCCATAATCCCCCACCAATGCCCACAAAATATGTTTCACATCCGTGCTGCCTTGGTAGGGCGAACAGCTTTGTTGCGTTAAAAATCCATTGACTTGATCAAAATAAGCTGGATTCTCCGTCTTTGCTGTTTTAAGCCGTTCATCCACATGACCAATCACGCCCTGACAAGTGCTGCAATGGGTCAACAATGGCAACCCCAACTGTTCAGCCAGCGCAATATTTCGGGCATTAACTGCATCTTCTAAAAGCTGTGAATCTTCCTTAAATGTCCCGGATCCACAGCAGGATGCCTTTTTAAGCTCAATAAGATCAATACCCAACGCCCGAGTCAATGCCTTGGTTGATTGATCTAATTCACGGCAGGCTCCCTGAGCAACGCAGCCAGGGAAATAGGCATATTGCAGTTTTTGGGGTATGAACAGGTTTTGAGTTGCAGATAAAACAGGTGAAACAGTCATGACAATGCTCAAGAAGTCGATAGGGCGGAACGGACTATACGCGAATTTAGATATCCATTCTTCAATGGTAGGCTAGACAAACAAATTTTCTAGTTCATCTAAGTCCTCACAACTCTTTTCTCATGATGCCATCTCCTACTCCCTTTCCCTTGGGCCTCGCCATTCATACTAGTAGTCCTGATTTGGGGCTGGCGATCGGGCGTGATGGCAGTCCTCGGGTGCAGGTTTGGGATTTAGGCCGTGACTTGTCGGCGTTGCTACATTTGAAACTGGCTGATTTTTTAGGCGATGTGGCTTGGGGATCGCTAGATTATATTGCCGTAGCCCATGGACCGGGTAGCTTCACCGGAACTCGCATGGGTGTCGTCACAGCTCGGACTTTAGCTCAACAGCTTAATATTCCACTATTTGGGATTTCGAGTTTAGCAGCGATCGCTGCAACCCAACCAACAACCTGTGCGATTCAGCTTTTAGCTCAGCGAGGAGAATATCATGTTGGAGTTTATCATTCTGGCGATCGGCGGCCTGTAACCACGACAGGAGAGAAGACGATCGATCGAGTAATGTCCCTGGAAGAGTGGAATGAAGAGCTTCAAAATTTTCAACCTAACCCCGTGATCATTGAGGCGATCGTTCACCAAGGTCAATATGTTGAGCAAATTTTATCCCTAGCTCAGCGCGCCTACCTATCGGGCGCTCGAACTCATTGGTCTACCATCTTGCCGACTTACGGTCAGCATCCAGTGCCGACAATGGCTTAACCAAACTTCAGACACCTTCACCGCTAAGATGCATTTAGCAAATATTGATTAGGCTCAGTGTGACCAATCGAACGCGATCGAGGAACCAGAGAAACCCCATTAATCTCAACCGAAGTCGCCCCTTCTACTTGAAGACAGAGAGTAATGATTTTCTGCGCCATCTCCTCCATCACCCACGGTCCAATGACCACCACCACTCGCCCACGCTGCGAAATTCTAAGAGTCTCCACAGAATGGGGCAACTGCTCCGACAGCAGAAGTCTGACCCGCTTCGAGAGTCCATCATGGTCGTATTCACCATTAATTCCAATTCGCTCAGGCGGAATAGTCCGACATTCAACTAATTTCGGTTCAAAATTGGCAATATACATATCCTCAGGGACATTATTTATATTGTCAGAAAGATTGTGTAAACCCCGATGCACCTTAAGTTCCATAATTCTTATTTTTTTGTTAATGGTTCAAAATATCGAATTCATCACACCCTCAATTAAATCGATCCCCGATTTATCGACCATCCTCCTAAAGACAGAAGATATTTTCACCCTGACAACTTTAGGAATAGATTTTTAGGAATAGATTGAATGCAAGAATAGGACGATCGCGGCTTGATCGATCGATTCTCATAATTATTTTTTACAATTTCCATAAAAAGAGCGCCACATATGCAACATGTCAGCGCTTATCTTTAAGTTAAGTTGATTTTTAGGCGATCGTGAAATTGATCCATTTGCCTTAGTCTTCGTGGTCTTCAAAGGGATCGTTTAGTTCTTTTGCGGGCGGGCCAAATGCCGTATAAATCGCATATCCGGCCAAACCCACTAGGGAGGCACAGATTGAAATGTTAAGAGCCATTGCAGCTTCCATACTTGTTCTCGGATTATGAGGATCTTTCCCCTATAATGTAACGCAGATTTAACAATTTCTGTCGAGACTATACGAGCAGGTAAGTTATGGCACAGCGAACTCGTCTTGGAGACATTCTCCGCCCTTTAAACTCAGAATACGGAAAAGTCGTCCCTGGTTGGGGTACGACAGCTGTGATGGCCGTCTTTATGGCGCTGTTTCTTGTTTTTCTGCTGATTATTTTGCAGATTTACAACAATTCTCTACTGCTGGATGATTTTGCAGTGGGTTGGAAGAGCTTGGGAAACTAGGATAAATTAGACAGCCGTGGATCTAAGGCGATAGTTTGGATCCAAGACTGTCCGATCGTACTAGAATTGCTTCTTTTCAATTTAGACCCTAGCTATGCTGGGGTTTTTTGCTGTTAAAATTTAGGAGCAACAGTAAGATATCAGTGGAGACGCGTGGCGTATGAATGTGTTTGGGATTGGGTTGCCGGAGATGGCGCTAATTTTTGTACTGGCACTACTAGTCTTCGGGCCGAAGAAACTGCCAGAAATTGGCAAGAGTGTGGGCAAAGCACTACGCGGATTTCAGGAAGCGTCTAAAGAATTTGAAAATGAGTTCAAAAAGGAAGCCGAAGTGCTGGAAACTGCATTTTCTCAGCCGCCCTCTGAATCGATGACAGCTAAACTTGAAGAGACATCGCAGCCCAGTTTGTCTGCTGCTGCCGACGATGAGCCTGCGGTCCAAAGTGCGGAAGTGACTGTAATTGAACCGTTACCGATCGATACAGCGGATATAGCGCGCAACACAGCAAACCCGAGTTCTGAAGAATCCTTAGAACTGCCGGGAATGCGATAGGATGTGAGTCCTATTTTATTTATTGCGTTTCATGACTGATGTAGCGACTACGCCGTTAATTGCGATTCCTCAATTGATTGTTGGCTTAGGAAATCCGGGTGCAAAATATGACGGCACTCGTCACAATATTGGGTTTGTGGTGTTGGATGAATTGGCCCGATCGTGGCAAATTTCCCTAGCCGATACAAAAAAATTTCAGGGCTTGTTTGGTGAGGGAACAATAGCGGGGAAGAAAGTCCGATTACTAAAGCCATTGACCTTTATGAACAACTCAGGACAGTCAATTCGAGCCGTACTGGATTGGTACAAACTCGCTCCCGAATCTGTGATGGTGGTGTATGACGATATGGATTTACCCATCGGACGGCTGCGGCTGCGATGCATGGGTTCGGCGGGGGGACAAAATGGCATGAAATCGGCTATCGCTCATTTAGGAACCCAAAAATTTCCCCGACTTCGGGTAGGAATCGGATCGAAAGATAAGGACGCAATTACTCATGTGTTGGGAAGTTTTTCTCCTGCTGAGAAGAAGCTAATTCACGAGGTCAACCAGTTTGCCGTAAGTGCCGTTGAGGTGAGTGTACGGGACGGAGTGGAGAAGGCCATGAATTTATTTAATAATCGTGTGGCGGGAGAGTAGGGGGTTGTGGTAAACAGACGACTGCCTGAAACTGATGTGAATGTTCGGGTTTTGCGGCAATCTTGGCAGATGGGTCGGCTAGAGGGTGAAGTGCAAACATCGCATTATGAATGGACGTTTGTGTGGGATTTTAGGCGCGGACATTTAGCAATAGAACCATCGCAGGGACGAGCTTTAATCAAAGAACCGTTGGGGCGCTTTCTAGAAGCAAAAGATTATCAACTGGAACCCGGTGGAGACTATTCCTTCACAATTCGCGGGTTAGTCTAAATTATTTAGTTAAGATAGCGAACGGTAATTTTACTACCCTGAATTGTAGAGACATTTGTGGCAGTTATAATCATCAAATTATTTGTGTATTTTTTAATATAAATTCACTTCTTCGATCGGATGGTTCAATCAATATTTTTTCAGAATTTTAATAAAACGCCCTGTTTGCAGGGAATTGAAAGAACAAACTTTTATACTTTATCTAAAATTAGTGTTTCTTCGGATGTCGAAGTATAACGATCGCATTACACATTAAAATCTTAGTATTCTTTTAAGAATTTATTAGTTTTTAAGTATTTTATGGAGCAGCTAATATCTTCAATCGCGTGGTAGTAGGTGTTTTAACGATCGATATTCAGTGGATGAAACTAGGTAATTATTAAGTATTTCTACTAAATTTAGGTTAAAGTAAGCAATTTCATAATCAGTATTTTTTGTCAACCGAATTTGTACGAGGAGCTATGTATTCGATCGGTTGCTAAACTTTGAAGTATAAGAAGGGGTAATTTCTAAATGACTCTCAAGTAACTATCAGTGATTATATAGTTGCCACTGTTTAAATAGTTATTCTATTTATTGCCCCGATAATTTAATCTAAATGCATCGTCCTATGAACATGGCTGCCCATTCCTCCACCGTGGTTCGCGCATCATCGCTATCTGGTTTTGACTACAACATATTGTCTGTTTTGCCTATGGGCTGCGCAATTTTTGAGGCAAATGGAACCTGTTCTTATCTCAATCCCATGGGGCAAGCGTTGCTCGGGTGTTCTCAATTCCGTTGGAAAAGCCTAAAATTTTACCAGCTTGGAAGAACTTCGTCTGACGCCTCGGTTCGCTATTCTAAAGATCGGCTTCCAGTCAGCCGCGCTCTAGGCGGAGAAACCGTGAAGGTCAATGATCTGATGATTTTGCGTCAGGGGAATGAGGTGATCTTGGAAATGCAGGCGGTGCCGATGTGGCAAAATCACGATCGATGCGCGATCGTGACGTTCCAGGATATTACCGCTCAGCACCAAGAAAAACTTCATTTACAAGAGCAAGCCAACTCGTGCCGCAGTTTAATTAAAACCATGCCAGCCTCGTTTCAATACAGCATGTCACCTGATGGTAAGAGCCGCTTAATCGACATCAGTCAACATTTTTATGCAACTTATGATGTGAATACAGAGTGGTTGTTAGCCGATCCTGAGAATTTATGGGCATTAGTGGTAGCCGAGACTCGTGAAGCGATGCGGGCCGAGATGATTCGTTCCTATGAAACAATGACACCGTGGATTCATCAAGGTTGTTTTACCACTTCATCCGGGCCAAAATGGGTTCAGGGCTATGCAACACCAGAAAAGCTTAGTAATGGTGACATAGTTTGGTATGGATTTGTGATTGATATTACCGCGCAACGGGAAGCGAAAAGAGCACAGGAAGCGAGTGAACATCAACTAAGATATTTGGTAGTCCTAAAGATATAAGGATAGGAAAGATGAAGTTACCCTAATTGAAAGATGTTGATTCCTCAACTGCCCTGCCCTGCTTGCAACTCAATTCATATCGTCAAAAATGGCAAAATCCATAATGGCAAGCAGAACTTTA
>JANXWB010000065.1 GCA_025351345.1 Synechococcales cyanobacterium GL140_1_metabat_312 | reverse complement strand
GCTGGCGGCGGGTGCGTTGGCGAAGCCTGTGCTTCGCACTTAGAAGCAGGAAGTAACAGAAGCGATTCTGTAAAGACTAAGAAGCGACGTAAAAGTTCTTAGGAATCCCCCTCTCTTTAGAGCGGGGAGGATGTCAATAGTTGCATTATGTTTTGTCGGATTCGGTGATCAAATTTTGCCAAAGCCGATCGGGAAATATAGTACCGCCGCCCGAACTAGTTTGGACAATGTGATGGTCTCAGCATTCCCCGAATGGCGACCAAAAGTTAATCCCTATGGTCGTACCGAAGATACCATTCGTCAGACGGAGCATCGCTAATACTAATCAACAGTTAATGCTAATCAAAAGCTATAGTCCTTGTCGTCTTACGGCAAATCCTAATAGCCGTAGCGGAAAACTCGATCGCCGCATCACGTTCCAGCGCAAAAATTTTCCCAAAAACAACCGCCCTAACCCCTTCACTCGCGCATACAAACGCACTTGTCGTAATTCCCAATGATTACGGGCGTAAGGTGGTAAAAATGCTAATTCTCCATAGAGCCGATCGGCCCGATGACAACGGCTAAAGTGTTTCCAACGATCGCGATTTTGAGCATGTTCCGGGTTAGGAATGCCGCCATGTTCACCATAGTTACGGAACGGAATGTAGCAGACTAAAGAACGCGATCGTAAAAAGCTTTCAACTTCTGAATCCCAAGCACTATAACTACGTTCTCCGTACGTTAACCGGATTTTTTCGGCTAATGCTAAAAGTCCAACTGCCCCATTTGGGGTCACTATGTAAGCCACTGTGGAGACCGAAAACCCCTCTGCGAATCCAGCCGCTGTCACCGAATAGAGCTGAGATGCACAAGTATAGAGCCACGCTACACCCGTCCTGCTGTCCATCACGTCGCAGGGCATGGGTAAATCAGCAAACCCCTTTACGGGGACAAAATCAGCTTCAATAATCAGGGCGGCTTTTCCCGCTGCAACAATTTTGCGCCAAGCTTTACAGTGATTCATCAAGCAACCATAGCTGCGGGAAAAATCAGAGGGAATCTCGCCTTCAACTTGACGTAACACTTCATAGGGCAGTTGTTCACGCATGAACATCGATTCTAAGGATGTTGTATCTTCCTGATACGCAATTACAAAAGTTAGATCGATCGCCTGACGCAAGGAATATTTTTCTAGAGCAACACTATTAATAGTCATAGGGGAATGGGCATAGGGGAATGGGCATAGGGGAAGGCGCAGCTGAGGAATTCGGCTTTGCTTAGTGTTCCCGATCTTCGTCAGGCTTAACCTCAATCTAGTGACATCAATCAAGAGACAATTGTTGCAAACTCGCAATCTACGACCTACTGTCGTTCGACTCGATCGAAGTGTTAGGTGAGAATAGTTAATGGCAATCCTTGAGAGAAATCTACTCTGACTTAATCATGTTGAAAGAAATATTTTTGCAGTTAACAACGATCGTCACCATCTTTGTAGCCACCTTGTCTTTCGTAATGCCTGCTCATGCGGCAGATGCAGAAGCGGGTGGAAAAGTTTTCGCGGCCAATTGCGCGGCTTGTCATGCGGGCGGACGTAATGCAGTAAATCCAGCAAAGACCCTTCAGAAAGCAGCACTAGAAAAGTACGAAATGTATTCTGAGGCCGCGATTATCACTCAAGTGACCAATGGTAAAAATGCGATGCCAGCGTTTGGGAAGAAGCTACAGTCTGAGCAAATCGAAAATGTTGCAGCCTACGTTTTGGCTCAAGCGGATAAGAATTGGGCAAAATAAATCCCTTACAGATTGACTTTTAACTTAATCGCACATACTAAAACGAGGCTCCTAATCAGGAACCTCGTTTTTTATTGCCGATCTACTTTTTTATTGCCGATCTACATAGAGCGGCTACTTATTCCGATCGGTCGTTCGCCAAAAGTACTTCCCCCTTCAACATTCGACCTGCGGCATCCAGCAGCGCTTCCTCTAGATAAGGCTTCGTGAAATACCCGCTTGCCCCAAGAGATGAAGCCATTTGACGGTGACGATCGGCACCGCGTGAAGTTAACATTGCGATCGGGAGAGCCTTGAGTACGGGATCCTTCTGAATCCGTGAGAGCAGTTCGAGTCCGTCCATACGAGGCATCTCAATGTCGCAGAAGACAATATCGCAGGGAAGTCCAGCCCGTAGTTTTTCCCAGGCTTCTTGACCATCACGGGCTTGCTCAACCCGATAACCGACTTTATTGAAGGTCATGGATAGCAATTCTCGAACCGTAATGGAATCGTCCACAATAAGGACCATCGGTTCAGTCTTGGCAGGCTGTATTTCCTGAGGTGGCAGCGCATTTTGATCCCACATGCTGCCCGCATCCCGTCGGATATGACCCATGGAAAGATCGATTAGCTCCAGCACATCGGCGATCGGCATGATTCGGCCATCCCCTAGAACCGTCGCTCCGGCAATCCCAACAGGTTTGGGCACTGGGCCTTCAAGTTGCTTAATTACAATTTCCTGTTCACCAATCACCTGATCGACTTGTAAGGCTAAGTAGTTCCCCACACTCCGCAGGACAACGACAGAAATCATATCTTCTTCTTGATTGCCGCCGTAGACGTTTCCTCGTCCGAGGTGACGATTGTGAGCTAGGAGTTCGGTGAGTGGACGCAGCACCAACTCAGAATCGCGCCAACGAATATAAGGTTGACCTTCAGCATTGGTCAATAGACGATCTTTTGGCATGTCTAACATGTCTTCCACCCCATCCATCGGGAAGGCAATTCGCGCACGATCGCTGACACAACATAGAGCTTTGGAAATACTTAACGTCAACGGTAGACGAACGGTAAAGGTCGTACCCCGATTGAGGGTGGAATCGGTGGTAACAGATCCACGAATTTCACTCAAACTGGTGCGAACAACATCCATCCCCACGCCCCGGCCCGCGAAATCATCGGCTTGGTCACGAGTGGTGAAACCAGGATGGAACAGTAAATCATAGACATCCAAACGACTCATGGTTTGAGATTCTGCGGCACTGATTAAGCCTTTTTCGATCGCTTTAACTTTGACCCGTTCAATGTCGATGCCCGCACCATCATCAGATACGGAAATAACGGTTTGGTTTCCTTGATAAAAAGCCCGGATGGTGATGCGTCCAGTGTCAGATTTCCCAGCGCGACGACGTTCTTCTGGCGTTTCAATTCCGTGGGTAATGGCATTGTTTACCAAATGGGTCATTGGATCATATAGATGCTCTAGAAGCATTTTATCAATAGGCGTTTCACGGCCCTCAATCACCAATTCCGCTTGCTTACCGCATTTCATGGCAATATCTCGTACCGCACGGGGCATCCGATCGGCGGTTTGGGCAAAGGGCACCATGCGCGATCGAGTCAGCCCTTCTTGAAGCTGCGTCGTGACTTGACGGAACATCCGCGTTACTTGGTCGGTTTCGTCAACGATAAATTCAATATCTGATGCAGATTCCCGCACTCGGACAATCAATTCGATCATCTCTTGAGAAAGCGAATGGAAACCTGTAAAGCGATCCATTTCCAACGGGTCGTATTCAACGTCGTTAGTTTTCTCAAGTTCAACGATTGTACGAGGGGCACTGCTCGCCATTCGGTAGCTTTGACGGCTGGCCAAGAGCGAACTTTCAAGCAGCGATCGTTCATACAAGTCCTGCATTCGTTGGCCGACATCGCTCAGTTGCTGCACTTGATAAAGCAGATTGTCGAGGGACTGACGCATCCGTTCTTGATCTTGTTCAAGACTATTTCGGTTAACGACCAATTCCCCCACAAGATTGCTGAGATTGTCGAGATGCTTGACCGGAACTCGCATGGTTTGTTCGCCCAAGCCTTTGCTAGGACGGGCAGCAGCAGGACGACGAGTAGCACCAACAGGACGAACAGCACCGGGAACAATAGGTACACTACTGCTGCCGAGATCTCGGTCTTCAAGCAGCTTTTCAAGATCACCAAACTCGGGATCATCATCAAACTGAGACCCAAATGCATTGGCTACATTGGCTGCGATCGCTCCGCCTGCCACAAGTCCAGTTCCTAGAAAAGCGGCTCCGGTAAAATCATCCATTCCGGCAAAGCCTAGATCCGATGAGGACGATTGATCGAAGGATAAAAAATCGTCAAGGTCAGAGAATGAACCATCATCAGCTGCCGCGAGATTATCCTCAGATTCTTCAAATCCAATAGAATCTAATCCAAACCCATTATCTGAGTCTCCCAAAAGCGAATCTAGATCATCAAAATCGGATCCTAAATTACTATCGGTTTCACCCCAAATATCATCATTAGAATCAAGAGACATTGAAGTAAATTCACTATCTAAGTTCATTTCACCTAAATCTATCTGATCCAGGTTCACTTCACCTAAATCGATATCATCTAAGCTCATGTCATCTAAGCTCATGTCATCTACACCACTGGATTCCAAGCTCATGTCATCTAGATTCATGTCATCTAGATTCATATCATCTCCACGAATCTCTAATTCTGAAAGATCATCGGATTCAGATAAATTCTCTAGCTCGATCGTACTAGAAGCAATATTGCTAGAAGGCATTTCTAAGGATGTATCTCCCCAGAGGTCATCGTCCCAGACATCATCAGAACTCACACTATCTAATACAACGTCCGAATCCGTTGAAGTGGGATTTTGCATTGCACTTACAACACCCATTGCGCCGACGCCACCAATCCCGATCGCGGCCATTCCAAATAGATCATTTGATCCGTCAGCATCACTAGACAAGGGTTCTACATCGCCCCAAACATCATCTTCAACTATGTCTAAATCTAGTTCAGAAGTTTCCGCGATGTCTAAACCAAATGCGTCCAAGGAGACGTTTTCGTCCAACAAATCATCTTCATCCAACAAATCATCAAAGGCCAATGCATCAGATGAAAAATTATCTAAGACTAAGCCCTGTCCAAAATCAAAATTACTATCAAATGAATCGCTAAGTTCAGACCCTAAATCTAGATCAGAATCTAGACCTAAATCTAAGTCAGAGCTTAAATCTAAGTCAGAATCCAAATCTAAACCTAAGTCGGAATCTAAATCAGAATCTAAACCTAGGTCAGAACTTAAATCCAAGTCAGAATCTAAATCTAAGTCAGTTTCTGGCAATATCCAATCATTATTTAGATCATCGGTAGATCCAAAATTCAGATTTGGATCAAACTGCATTTCTGTTTCGCTCTCCAGAGAATCCAATAAGATCGGTTCGTCCATTCCGAAGAAAATATCACTCTCTGCATCCTGGTCCGTCAGATCCAGTAACGCCGAACCATCTTCCAAACCGCTGAAGTCATTGCTGTCCAAACTCATCGTGTCTGAGGCAGAAGCAACAGGGACATCTAAATTGTAAGGGACATCGCCAAACAACGAATCCATTTCACCTAAATCACTGACGGTGGATGCCGAGGAAGCAAGAGCCGAGTCTTCATCTATAAAGAGACTGCTAAAGCTATCATCATTGTCGTTATCGTCATCGAACTTAAAGCCCTCAAGTTCTAATTCTTGTATAGGCTCAGGTCCAGCATCCAAAGACGGATCAAATTGTAGATCTGCCTCATCTAATTCCCCAAACAAGTCACCTAGGTCACTAAATGACGATGAGGTATCTCGATCCAAATCTTCTGGAGTATCCAAACCTAAATCATCTAAACCTAAATGCTCTAGATCTAAGGAGTCTCCAAGTAAAGAATCATCATCTGATAAATCAAAATCAAAATTCAACGGCGTGGGTGCATCATCTACCAACGCACTACCAAATAAATCATTAAGGGCATCATCAGACATTGAATCTGAACTCAAGGTCCGATCGGAACGAGAATCTGCCTGCAATCCCAAATCATCCAAAGACAATTCAGTCGAATTATTAATCTCCTCTTCAACTTGCCAAGTCGAAGACAGATCCGGTACCTCGCCTTCAAATAAATCAGCCAAGCTATTGAGTTCAGCTAGGCCCATTTCGGGTCCAGAATCCCCAAACATCATCAGATCTCTAAAGGATGCCTCAGTAGCAGAAGTCCCTTGAGAGGAAATTTCTAATTGATCTTGCTCAGCCTCTAAAATTCCTAATCCTAAATCATCGTCTTGCAAATCCCCAAAATCCAGCTTATCGAGATCTCCCAGCCCCTGGAAATCATCCAAGGTCTCTAAATCGTCTATCCCGCCCAGATTATCTAAGGTATTTAGACTTGCATCGAAATCACCTGTAGGTAGACCGAAATCCCCTAGACCAAAATCATCTAGTTGCAAACCGTCTAGCTCCAAACCATCAATACTGGATGCAGCCGAGAGATCCGTATCTGCAAATAAATCAAAGTCATCAGATTCAAGCGAACCCAGATCCAATAAATCTGATGCATCTGAGTCAAAGCCAAGATCGGATTCTAAATCATCACCATCAAAGAGACTTGAGAAATCATCATCACTATCGCTCACAAGTGGTTCTGCCGAAAGCGGAGCTAATGCAACTAATGCATCACTTGCCGCGATCGCACTATCTTGATCAGATAAGATCTGTGCCTGGGCCTGCTTCAAATCCTTCAGCGTAATTCCCGCTAAAACTCGCCCAGAATTCTCAGGATTCAAAACTGCCCGTTCTGTCAACTCCAAAAGTGAAATCCAATTGGTTAAGGCAAATGTCTCGCCAAATCCTCTCAAATCCGCACAAACCCGTTGAAGATTCGATCGTAGGGATGGATTGGTATCGATCTGTTTGAAGAGATCCAGCATTTCTCGCAATTTGGCCGGGACTTGCTCTTGGAATACCAGTGAACGAGAGGATGGCGACGTCGATCGGCCCACCAATGTGGGATTAGCTGATGCGATCATCGCTTGTAAATGCTGATCCACTTGAGCAAACACAGGATTCGCATCCCGCAAAGCAGATTGATTAACCTCTTCCGTCAAACCAAATGGAGTCTGAAGTTGTTCTAAAAGACCGTTAAGCGTATCAAAAACCTGAAGAAGAAGAGTTTCTAGCTTTTGATCGACCCGAATGCTTGGAGTCTCTTTCAGAATTTTAAAATAATCTTCTAATTTATGAGAAGTCTGCTGAATGCCCCCAAGCCCCAACATCGCCGCCCCACCTTTGACTGAATGGGCGGCCCGAAAGAGTTCGTTGGCCATCTCAGAATCGTCGAGGGTTCCTTGCAGATTCAACAATCCCTGTTCAATTGTATTGAGGTGGTCCTTTGCTTCCTCAATAAAGTAGCCCATGATTCGCTGTTGTTGTTCCGGCTGCATAGGTTTATCCCTGTCTGTTAATCATGCTTGAAAGGGTTTGGTCAAAAATCGAAACAAACCCAAGGAATCTAACGAAAAATAAACTCTAGCGAAAAGCATTAATTCGCTTTTGCTGTGAATCTACTCCCTCTGTATCGCCAATGTATCGCAAACCCTTGAGAACGGAAAAAAATCTCACAACTCTATGACATTTGGACGGACTAAATCCATCATAGATGAAGTGCAATCGTTCTAATTCCGATCGACAGCATCTACCCGAAAACGCTCCACGGAAGTCAGCAAGTCACGGGCAACTCCCACCAGGTTTTGAAGGGATGCCGACACGCGCTGGGCCTCTTGAGAGGTCTCTTGGGCCGTCAACTCAACGGACTGCATGACCTGGGCCACCGCACGCGAGGTTTCGGTTTGCTCAACGGTATCCGAGGTGATGGACTGTACCAGGGTATTAATCCGATTGGACACCTGAATGATGTCATCAAGACTTCGTTTAGCTTGTTCGGCCAACCGAGTTCCCTCAATCACCTGCTGCGTCCCTTCTTCCATGGCGGTCATCACAGATCCAGTTTCGCTTTGAATCTGCAAGACAATTTGTTCAATTTCCTTGGATGCCTTAGCCGCCCGATCGGCCAACTGTCGAACTTCATCTGCCACAATAGCGAATCCACGTCCGGCTTCACCCGCACGGGCTGCTTCGATACTAGCGTTCAAAGCTAACAAGTTGGTCCGTGACGCGATCTGAGAAATCAAGGCCACAATCTTAGAAATTTCCTGAGAAGATTCAGCTAATCGCTTCACCTTACGGGTAGTTTCTGCAACGGTTTCGCGGATTTCAAGAATCCCGGCCACCGTGCGTTCAACCGCTTCTCCTCCCTTCTGAGCCGTTGCTGTTGCTTGTTTAGCCACTTCTTCAGCCTCACGGGCGCTGTCGGCCACCCGGTGAATCGATTCAGTCATCATCTGAACCGAATTTAGCGTTACGGCCAATTCTTCGGCTTGACGCAACGCATCAGACGAAAGGCCGCGAGCAAACATTTCGTTCTCAGTCGATCCTTTGCTCACCTGACGAGTGGCAAGCTTCACCTGTTGGACAATTTCTCGGAGGTTTTGAATGGTTAAGTTGAAGGAATCTGCCACGGCACCAAGTACATCGGCGGTTACTTCGGCTTGTACCGTCAAGTCACCTCGGGCGGCTCCTTCTACATCGTCCAGCAACCGAATCACTTGGCGCTGCAAGTCTTCTTTAGCTTGCTCTTGCTCTTCAGCTTTACGTTGAGCCTCACTTGTTGTGGCTAGAATGACTCGGGCCATTTGGTTAAAGCCGGCTGATAGTTCACCGAGTTCATCTTCAGCGTGGACCGTCGATCGCACGCCCAAGTTACCGCCACACACGGCATCAAATTGTTTTTTCAGGTCAGTGGTCGATCGCTTCATATGACGAGTCGTGAGCTGGCCAATCCCGTAGGCCGCGCCCCCACCGCCCACCATTCCAGCCAAGGCCATCCAAAGACTGTTGCCCCGAAGGTGACCAACGACTTTTTCTTGGACTTCTTTTTCCGCTGGAGACGCATTTGCAAGATTAACTGTATTAGCCGTCATGAAGCTAACCAGTGCAACCGCTAACGCAGAGGCTACCCCCGCTGCAACCGCAACCGCAAGCTGTTTTCCGGCAAACGAAGCGTTTTCTAAGGGTGCAAAAAATCCTTGCTCAATGGTCGGAGTACTATCAACGTGCTGATTATCTACTTGCGTAAACGTCGGCATCGACTCATTCGCACTATCTGAGAGACCAAAGTCATCATCATCAGGAATCGAACTAGACGTGAAGCCTGAATCCTCCGATCGATCTGCCGTGAGACCAAACCCTGACGTACCGATCGAATCTCGACCATAGGCCACCGCCGCTGCCCCACCTGCCATCGAAAATGCTCCCCCCACCGATGGGCTGGTAAATCCAGCAGAATCCTCAGACATGTCGAAATCAGCAAGATTTCCTAAATCATCAAATTCATCAAAATCATCGATGAAATCTATTGTATTCCCCTGAGTGGGTGCGGGGGTGAACCTGTTAGTCGCATTTTGTGAATAATTCGACGAAGGCGACGACATGAAGTCAGGCCCTCCACCTTCGGAGCCAAACTCATTGCCAGACATAAACATGGTTTCCTCGACAGGGTCCGTATCAGGTCCCCAGCGATCGTTCATCTCCTGGAAAGGTGAATTTGTGGTGGGAAATGCGGGTGCAATAGGCTCACTTACGCTGGAATTTGGACCCTGTGACGACGTGTCTTCGCCTTTATTACCGACCTTCTTGATACTAGAGCTAGAGCCTGTTAAATCGGCGCCTGATACAGAAGCATCATTAAAATCGCTAAAGACATCCCCATCATCGGAGTCATCCCAAGCCATTTCCATGAATCCATCATCCCCAGAAAAAGGACTTTCAGATCCTCCAGAAGGAGTAGAGGTCGCGACATTGGGTATTGCAAAGGGATCATTGGACGGCATCGCAAAGGGATCATTCAGGGGTGAAGGAGCCTCACCTATTCCTTGAAAATCATCTTCAACCAAATCATCCATTATGCTAGTCATGGTGGATTGACTGGTGGCCGTTTTAGTGGTGCCATTGGTCGAGGAATCGAACAGATTGGGTGTGTCCATTGGAAATCCAATAGAATTGTCATCTTCAATATCCATATCGACCAGAACGAACGAATCGGAGGCGTCATCAGCAGATTGCCAAACTGTACCGTAATCCTCACGATTCAAGGATCCTGAGTCTGAGTCACCACTTAAGCCGTTATGGTCTATGTCTGCGGCAAATTGACGGGCATAGGTCAGTCCACTATTGGCGTAGTCTACATATTCTGGATCTTGGGTTAACCCTAGGACTTCTTGGTATTGTTCTTGGGCAACGTCGTAGCGCTGAAGCCCATAGCAATAGATGTGTCCCCGCAACAACCGTGCATTGGGATCTTGAGGATGGTCTACAACTAGACGATCGACAACTTCCGCTGCCTCGTCGTAGCGTCCCTGCATGTAGGCTTTTTCTGCCTGTTGATATTCCTGTGCAAAATCAGTGCTGCGGGTCATGGTCCTCCTCCTGTCAATGTTGAATGCCGTTTGTGAAGCATCAAGCTTCTAAGCGTGAATAGTTTGCTCTTACGTTTTAAGGTGTTGATATGAACGTAATGTTGATTAATCGACCGTCAAGGGATGGAGACGATCGGGTGTAATGTATAAAGAGCATTTATCTTACGGATGGACACAAGTACTTCAGGATACTGAATATTTCAAGAAGTGAACATTTATTCCCTTAATTCTTGAAGTTACGTGCCCATCCCATTAATTTAAGCCGCCCATCTAGCCGATCGAAGAATTGAAATTTGGTCTAAGAGACGCAAAAAACGCCGATCTTCTCCCATAACCCACTCCCCGCGCAGAAAGGGTGCGACACCGTCAGAGACGGTGGTTGGGGCTTGTATTTTTTCAATGTCCAGCCATTCCATTCCCACAATCCGATCGACAGCCAAGCCCAATAAAATGTCTTGATCTTCGACAGCAATCACGGAAATTTCCTGACGATCGGTGTTCAAGGGGGTTGAGTCCCCAAGAAACTGTCCTAAATCTGCTACCCAAACGACACGACCTCGAACATTCAAGGTTCCAAGGAGTAGGGGTGAAACATTGGGCACAGGAGTAATCCGATCGGGAACGGGAGACAGAACCTCCCTAATTCCGGTTGCAGGTAAGGCGAACTCTTCTCCAGATGACACATAAAAGCGCAGATGTAGCTCACCTTCTGGGCTTTCCAACTCCTGAAACTCAGGGGCTTGGTCTTGGCCACGCCCTGTTAAAAAATCAGGCATTCCTACCATAACTTCACTCTCTAACCTCGTAGTAACTGCTTCACGGTTCCCACTAGCTCAGTCGGCTGGAATGGCTTGGCGATATACGCATCGGCCCCCTGCTTCATGCCCCAATACCGATCGAATTCTTCACCTTTTGAAGAACACATCACGACCGGAACATGTTGAGTTTTAGGATCCGCCTTAATTCGACGACAGACCTCATATCCATTCATCCGAGGCATCACAATATCTAAGACCACCAGATCAGGACGATGTCCTTCAATGTGTTCCAATGCCTCAACTCCATCGGTTGCGATGGACACGCTCAAGCCACTTCCCTTGAGCAAGTCTGTAATCATCTCCCGTTGAGTCACACTGTCTTCGACCACCAAAACTGTACTCATAACCCTCTGCCTAAATTTGGCGACCGCACTCCCAACCCATCGACCAATCGTAAAACCGGGGTGTAGTAATAAGGTACCCTCAATCGTCAAAATAAACAGACTTCCCGTATAGAAAAGTGGAGATTTCAGCCTTATCTCGATTAATTACACCTATGGAGAGCCGTTGTATTTGATAATGCAACTGCTTTAAGGACCAGGAATAGAGACTAAATTTCAGGCCAGGGTTCTTCTTTTGAAGCTATTTCTGTAGATTCAGACGATTTGGAACTCTCAATTTGTCCCAATCCAACATATTTCTCGACAATTGTCACCAGTTCTTCTTCACCAAAAGGTTTAGCTAGATAGTCGGTTGCTCCAACCATCTGTGCCCGCACCCGATCGATAAAGCCATCCAATCCAGTGAGCATGACAATGGGGGTCTGTCGGAAATAACTAGACTGACGCAACATGGCACAGACTTCATACCCATCTAGCTCAGGCATGGTGATGTCGCAAAGGATCAGGTCTGGCTTATGAGTAAAAAACTGACTCAAGGCCGTTACAGGGTGATCCAGCACCACGGATCTATAGCCATGGCGTTCCAAAATATTTTCCACACTGTGACGTACGGTTGCTGCATCATCAAGACAAGCCACACAGGGCATCGGACGTGGGGTGCTGGCTGAATAATTCCAGCGACTGGTTCGAGTCCGATCGTCCTCAAGAAACTGGATCCAACCTCGTTGAATACAGGGATGCAGGGCACGAGTCACCGCCAACACGTCTCGATTTAGGCCACGGGCAATTTGACGCAGGGACGCTTGGCCATCTACAAAACTGAGTAAGGTTTTAACCGTGCCTGTTGGAAGTGCGCTTTGAAGTGCCTCAGCATCAACAATCAACGGGATTTGCTCTGGCGAATGAACCTGAGGATACCACTGCTTCCACTCTTGAACCTGCTGAAGCGTGGTAGCCACGATCGGCATCACGGGCAGCGTCACAAGTTGTGGGGTTAAGGGCGCGCCCATCTCAAATATAAAATAGCCCTGCCGTAAACTGAGCAAGTCAAACAGAGTTTCTTGAATCATCCCTTGAAGAATTTCTTTCGCCTGAGTTGTCGTAATGACCCGATTTTCTAAAAGCTGCCACAGCGCACCATATTCTGGCGCATTGGCGACCGAGTCGGGCATGGTGGTAATCCGCTGAAAGTCTTTTTCTAAGCCGTAGGATGCCAGAAATCCCCGTAATCGAGATAGACCTGCTGCCGGATTACCTGCATACACCACCTGACCATTTAGAAAAAAGACATACCAAGTCCGATCGTCGGTGCGATCCGTTGGGCAAGCATAGGTCTCCACCAAAAGTTGTCCTGTCCGCTGTCCCAGTTCAACCAATTGGAGAATGCTGCGAATATCAATTTCAGTTAGTTCTCCCTGCATACCACCCTGATCCCCATGAAGCCAAAAAATAACATCAAAAATCTCTTTGAAAATATCTTTAAAGAGATTTTACATTGGACTGATGAATGCGGTGAAGCTTGGGCATAATTGAGCAAGAGATTATCCGATCGGTTTTGGATTGTCACTGTGACTCGAATCCAAGGTCCTGATGGATACAAATTGAACAATAGGGCAATTTTTTAATTCTAGCCGTCCAGCCTGAACGCTATTTCAGGCGGTGAAGTGGCATACTAGGATTTAGATTGCTAAGATTTGCGATCAGATATGGTAGAGGGCTAAGCGCGTGCTTTATTTGGCAGAAGTCATTCAAAAAAAAAGCGGTCTGATGGGGGGCAGCAAGACCGAGTTAAAACTCTTGGCTTGTCAGCGAACCGAGCAGAACTGGACTGCCGTAACGGGGGAAGAAACGGTCCCGGCGGACGAAGCGAGTCGTTATGCAGCCGGAACACTATTACTGGCTGACTTGACCACTAGTCGTCAGGTGCAAAGGATTCAGGAAGCCGGACGGCCTTTAGTGAGCATCCTGCAAACTTTCTCGCGACTACAAGAGAAATTTAAGACCCAAGAAGAAGAAATTGAGCAGTGGAAACAGTCTCTGACCTATCAAAGTCAAGAGCTGAATCGTCGTGAAATGGAGATGGAGGCGCGGCGAGAGCAGCTTGAGCAAATGGAAAGCGATGCGGAACAAATGGAGTCCCAGCGCGAGCAGTTTGAACAGGTCCGCACTGAAGTCGAGGGGCAAAAGGAAGAATTCGATCGTCAAAAGAAAGAGCTTGAAGGGGCGTGGGATCAGCTTAGGGGCGAGATGAATCGGCTGGAGGATCGTAAAGCAGAGATTCAGCAGGGGACGGTGCTGGATACGGAAAAGGCTCAACATATTAATGGATTGCTAAACCGGGTTGAGGGCGCGATCGTATCCCTGGACACGGTTCAAGAACAGACTGGCTTTGCTCAACAGGTGATTGGTCAACAGCAGTCTCAGCTTCAGATCCATTGGGACCGAGTGGGTGAGTACCGATCGCAGCTTGAAGCCCAACAAATTGAACTGGATGAAAGCACTAAAACTCATCAGATTCAGTGGCAACAATGGCGCGATGCTTCAGATGGCCTAGAAAAAGCCAAAGCTGAGCTACAGGTTCAACAGTCCATGGTTCAAGCTAAGCACGACTACGCTCAAGCGTTGACACTACAATTGCAGCACCATGAAGAAATTCATCAGCAGCTTTACCGGATGACGGAAGGACTTGATGATGTGAACATTGCGGGACAAGTGGATGTAGCGGCTCTAGAAGCCATGAATATCGAAGCGCTCCAAAGTCTGATTAGTGATATTTCCAGTGACTTTAAGCGATCTTCAGATTTTGTCTCAAATCAAGAGGAGGAACTGGAACTGAAGCAAAAAGAAATCGATGAACTCGAACATCGTGTGTCTCAAGCCAATCATTTCGATCGGTTGAACCTGGAGAATGAACTAACCGATGAACGGGATGCCTACCAATTCTTGAATGAGACCTTAGTGGGTCAACGTCGTAGCGTGCGGGAAAAGGAAAGCGTTCTACGTCAGCACCAAACTGTTGTGGCTCGTCGTCAAGGTAAACCTGATCCCCATGCGTCTGAAAATGGACTCAACTTAGGTCCAGTCTTCGCTCAAATTGATAGCTTCCGTCAGCAACGATCGGAAGAGTTGGTCCAAATTGAGACCCAGATTGCGCAAATTCACAGTTCCATCGAGCAGACTCAAGGCATGGTAACTCAACAGGAACAAGACTTAATGCCCCAGCACCAAGCCCTCTTAGCTCAAGACGAAACCTTGCAAGATAAGAGGGTTCTGTTAGCTAACAGTCAGTCAAAACTCGCGCTTTATGACGAAATGCTTCAGCCCTTCCAAGATAACCTCACAGATCTCAAGGGACGTGTTGAATTTATTACCAGTAGCTTGTCTGAATTTAGTCAGTCTGGTAATGATCAGCGTCAAGCGTTAGCCCAAGTGTATGAATCGTTTGCTGCCTTGGTTCAAGAGCCATAAATTCGGGCTTAGTTTCTATCTTGACTCCAAGTCAAATAGTCTCCCATCACCCTAACGATCGCGCCCCCTTTAAATGTTGAACTCTGCGATTGCTGAGGTGATGGGAGAAGCATGATTAGATCTTCAATTTGTTCAAAGGTCGGATTGAACTCTAATACGGATTTACAAAACAGGCGTAACACTCTTCGTTGAAGGGCTAAGGGTGCTGCGGCAAGCTGGTGCCGATTGAGTTTGTAATCCTGTCCTAAGCCAGAATTCTCTACGACTTGACCATACAAAATTTCAGCTTGTTCTTGAAGAAATAATACGTCGGCAGTCAGGAGTTCGGCGGTTTGGGCGAGGTGCCGATCGGCTTGAGGATTCAACGCCTCTTGAAGAAGGGGAATAATTTGCTGGCGGATCCGATTACGGGAATAGGTTAGGTCATCATTCGTGATGTCATACCAAATCGAAAGCTGTCGATCGCGGCAAAACTCACCTGTCTGAGTTCGGGTTACAGCGAGCAGGGGTCGAATAATTTGAACCTGGGAGTCGCTACGAATAAGTCGGCTCCAACCCAGTGCTTGCAGTCCTTCAGCCCCACTGCCCCGCGCAAGATTATAAATTAACGTTTCAGCCCGATCGGTTGCGGTGTGTCCAAGGGCAATGTGAGTGTGATTTTCAATATCTGCGATTGTAAGGAAGCTTTCATAGCGCCAGTTTCGGGCTTTTGCCTCTGTGGACACATCCCCTTGTGCAACGGCTTCGTAATAGGGCAATTCCCACGTCTGTGCCATCGATCGCACATGATGCGCGTTGTCTGCTGAGTCCGATCGCCAACCGTGATCGCAATGAACAATTGATAAATCCCACGCCCACAGCGGTTGAAGATCCAACAATAACTGAGCCAAACACAACGAATCCTGACCGCCAGATACAGCAACCAGGATTTTTGCGCCAGAGGGCAGAAGCTTGCGATCACGCAGGGTTTGGTGAACTTGTGCATGAAAAAGAGTCCAAGGCATTTTCACAGAATTTAGTTTTCACAGAATTGACAGAACCCATTTGAGATCTTTTAGTGCTTAGGGCGATCGCTAAAACTTGCTATAAATATTGGCCGCATAATGGACTGAAGCTTAACGATCGGAGCGCAGAAGTAGGCCATCTAGCTAGACAATGGAAGTGAACAGACCTCCATGATTTGAATCAAGCCACGATCGAGAGTGAAGCGATGACCAACATGCTCATCAGCAACCACGCTTCCATCTAGATCGCGCACGATTTGATGCACATCGACCAAAATCCGCCCATCTGCCTCTGGATGAAAGGCACTCGGCTCCACATGCGGATCAATCTCCCTCCATTGCTCCGTCCAGTAAGCGCAGACTTCTTCATGTCCACATACAAAACCGCCTTTGAACGCTCGCGGCCAAGCCACGTCAGCAGTCATGAGTGCGAGGGCTGCGTTGATGTCGCGCGCGTTGAAAGCAGCATAAGCGGCGCGTAACAATTCAATTTCTGATGCAGGTTGATTTGACATAAAAGACATCCAATAGATTCTATAAGTCGATGTACTCATCCGTATCTGAACTAACGGTCTTGGCTCGGAGGCGAACCCGATCACGGCTGGTCGATCGTTCGGGTAAACTTTCTGGCTCTTTTGATGGCCTGAACTCTAACCGGATTCGCACATTGCCGTGTTGCCAACCTGCTCCTGTCAATCGCATCACCTGACAGTCCACCCCATCGGCAAACCAGCCTTCGTGATCTTCAGACCATTCCGCCTCACGATCGCTGACGAGTTGCGCCAGCGAATCCAAAAATTCCCCTACTTTAAAGGTCGGATTCGACATCAAAATTCCGCCAGAAGGAACATAAAGCACCTCATCATCATTCAGGGGAGTAAAGCGACGATCGTGAGTCATAGGTGGGCCGTTAAAAATAGGGATCAATCTCAATCGATAAAAACTTACAAGAACCAACCGTAGCTGTGAAGTCCTTTACCCAGAAGATTCACGCCTAGGTAGCAAATCCATACCACCACAAATCCAATAGAGGCCAAAATCGCGGGACGACGGCCCTGCCAGCCTTTGGTAATACGGGAATGAAGATAGGCTGCAAATACGAGCCAGGTGATCAACGCCCAAGTTTCCTTTGGATCCCAGCTCCAGTAGGAACCCCAAGCTTCATTAGCCCAAACACCGCCGGAAATAATTCCGATCGTCAATAATGGAAAACCCAACCCAATAATTCGATAGCTAATATTATCGAGAGTATCCGCAAGACTAAGACGTTGGGGAGAGAGGGCGATCGTGGCTGTTGAGGTCTGTTCTAAAACGGCAACACCACCAGATGGGGCCAGTTTAGGTTCAGATGGCTTGAATTCCAGCACAGGTTGTCCTGATTTTTTCAACCGATAGGCCCCTGCACCAATGGAGCTGCCTTTGAGTTCGACGGCTTGACCTCGGGTGACGATCAAGAATGCAATCGCCAATACGCAACCCACCATCAAGGTCGAATAGCTAAACATCATGACGCTAACGTGCATCATTAACCAGTTGGATTTAAGCGCCGGAACCAGCGGTGCGGACATTTGCATGTCGTCAGTGAGAATGATCGCAGCGAAGGCTGTAATGCAAGTGGCAACGGGCGCTGTAACTGTTCCGACCAAACGACTTTGGCTCATTTGTTCAGCCACAAGATGCATGGTGGTAATGCCCCACACCAAGAAAAATAAGGATTCGTAGAGATTACTCAATGGGAAATAGCCCGCCTCAATCCAGCGGGAAGCAAGCAGAGCAGCCGTTGTGAGGTTTGCTATCGCCATTCCAGTGGTGCCGAGGGTTGAGAGGACGGGAATGGCTGGAAATGCCGCACCGACCCAATAGACCATCATGGTGATGAAAAGTACCGCGAAGGATGCATTGTCCAGTAAACCCTGGAGTTTGACGAGATCCATAGTTTTGCTCAGTTTTGCGCTTGGTCGCAGATTTAAAGAATTGACTCTACTAGTCTAAATTATCGCAAATATTATTAAAAACCAGAGCGACAAAATCCTGTAGATTTCATCGCTCTCAAAAAAGGGAATATTCACTGATCACTATTATCTTTCTAATGAATAGCACTGTCTAATCAGTAGATTTTCAATCAACAGATACAGTAAACCCAGATTACGTCCCACGCTTCAGCGCTGTTTCGACTTGACGAAATTCAACCATCAATCGTTTTTTCATCTTTTCAGGAACGGGACGGTTTGGGTAGTTAGTATAGTGACCCGCCAAGGAATTGATGGCAGTTCGCATGGTGGTATAGGAACTGAGCTTCATGACGCTTCCCCGACGGTAGCGTGAGGCAAACTCATTAATTTTTTTCTTAGACTCATTTTGGAGGGCGATTCGATCGGTCGCCTCAGGAGCGACATCAACTGTCTGTCTGAGAAGTTCCACCAAAGCCAAGGCATCGACAGCATAGTCACCGGAAAGACTATCAGCCATCGCGGCGCTGGATGCACCCGTCACGCCAATCAAGATTACCAAAATGATCGCCATCAGGCGAGACAGAATACGCTTCATAGGTCAGTCGCAAGCAAAGTTATTATGAGTTCTTCAAGATCATCTTACCGTGATGTGTAACCCGGTCATCCAGAACCCCGACTTAGAATCCACACCAACTGAGCTAATCCCCCTAATTTACCGATTTATCCTTACATCACCTAACCCAATCAGGGAGATCCATCGCTGGTTCCCGCATTAAAGGGCTTGGGCTGAACTTGAAGCTGGGGGCCGATCGTGGTTTGAATGGTAGTGGCGATCGTTTTGATTAGGGAACTTCTGGGGTGAATGGCATCGTAGAAGAGACGACTATCACCCTTAGTATTTGATGCTTTATCAAGCGCATCTTGAAAGGACAACGACGTGATGCCTTTGATGGTCTTTTGAGACTGAATCAGTTTGGCATATTGATCTTGAATGAGCTTGGGATAGCGCGTGTCGAGATCTCTTAGGATTTTGGTGTCGTCGCTAGAAGGCGATTTGAGTTGACTGACTTCAGGTTGAATGCCAACGACAAAAGGGATTTTGCGAAGGGACGTAAGTTTTTCAATGCCCACTAAAGCCCGAGTGCGCCGATCGATCCGTTTTTGAAGTTCATCCGGATCCGTGCTGAGACGATCCGTTAGGCTTCCCGTGGTATTGGAGGTATCCGCTAACAGCTCACTCTTTGGATTCGGTTTGATGATCCAAGCATTCCAAGCTTTAATCAAATAAAGATGATTGAGCAAACCATTAAGATTGTTGCCGAGACTGCTGAGGAAATGACCACGGGCATCGCTTAATAAATTATCAACAGATGATAAGGTCGCCACTGGACGATCGCTTGGAGCCAACAAATCACTGTATCCATCAATCATCACCACGATATCTGGCTGATAGTCTAAATAGCTGGAAAGTTGACTATGAACATTGCTGGCCAAATAACCCGGTACCGCTGCATTGATTACCCGATATTGCCCTTCGCGTATTTTTGAAGGCAGTCGCAGGGCTTTTTCCATTTCGTCGGCGAAGTAAGGAAGAACGTCAGGACGGAATTTCTTGGCATTGGCCTGTTGATCTTTGACTTGTTGGTTGAGCTGGGTTTCAAGTAGGGAGGCTATGGTGGCTCCGTTATCGGGCGTTAGGGTTCCAAAGGCAGTCGAACTCCCGACTATTAGAACGCGGACTTCATTACTGGGTTTAGCTAAGGGAAGGCTCTGATTTGCTCGGAATCCTTGAGGATTAATCTCGACGGTATTGGTCTTTTGATTGGGCATAAGTTCGTAGCCCATAGTCGGACTGGGCCGGACTTTGAGTTCACCCCAAGCAGTACCGCTAACGGGGTTGCCTGCACTGGTGTTCACCTGAAGGCGATAGTCACTTACGGATGCAGGTTCACCAAAATAGCCCGACAGTTCTCCCGCTTTCCCCGATGCGCCGACCATCAATCTCAACAACAGCTCCGACCCAACAACAACAGCCAACGACACGGATGGAATGAGGAACGTTAGCGGAATATTTTTTTTGCGCGATCGGGCCTTTGACGAGTAAGGGCTAAAGGATTTATGACGATTTGGGGACTGGAAGGGAAAAAGGGGCATGTAGCTTTATTCTCCTACAACAACAGGAACGACAGACGAAGCCGATCGGTTTCGCCACCACGCCAAAAGCGTACTCGCGATAAAGATACTGGAGTATGCGCCCATTGCAAAGCCAATGATTAAGGCTAGTGCAAAGAACTTGAGGGTTTCTCCGCCAAAGATAAAAATAGAGGTCAGGGTCAATAGCGTGGTCATGGTGGTATTGATGGAGCGTCCCAGCGTTTGGTTAACGGCATCGTCAACGACATCATTAATGCTACGATCAGGGTCTGCGGCCAAGACTTCGCGTACCCGATCGTAAATGACAACCGTGTCGTTCACGGAGAAGCCCACGATCGTCAACAGCGCCACAATGAATAAACTATCGACTTCAATCCCGAAGACTAATCCTAAAATTGAGAAGATTCCGACGGTAATTAACACGTCATGGAGCAAGGCAACGATCGCAAATACGGCATAGTCCCACTGAAACCTAAAGGATAAGTAAAGTGCAATTCCCGCAAATGAAACGAGTAGGGCTAAGAGTCCCGAGGTGAAGAGCTGTTTTCCCATGGTCGGTCCCACGGTTTCACTGCTCGATTGAGCCATATCAAAGGCCCCGATTTTTTCCGTGAGCGTTTTTTGGAGTTTTCCCCGTTGTTCAGCATCTAGGCTGCTGCTGCGAATGGAAACGGCGGGCGGTTTATTCCCTTGAGCTTCGACGATTTGAACGCTGCTGCTCCCTAGGCCCTGTTCGTCTAGCACCTTGCGAATTACTTCTAGATTGAGCACGTCGGCTTTGCAATTTTTGGGGTCGGGGCAAGCGATCGGCAATTCTAGGCGAGTTCCCCCGACAAAATCTAGACTAGGACGTAAGGGCGCACCAATGGTTTTCCAAGAGATGAGCATTGAGACAATTCCCGCGAAAAGAATTGCTAGGGAAATACCCCACCACAACTTTCGTTGTTGAATGACTTGTAATCTCATTTAAACAATCTCCGACGATTGGTTAGTGGTAATGGCGGGCGGGTTTGGACAAAAGAATTCAGGTTTTCGCAATGCTGGAATGCTCAAAACGTAGAACAACAATGTGCGACTACAGGTGAGGGCCGTAAACATACTAATCAAGACTCCCATCGTCAGGGTTACGGCAAATCCTCGCACGAGTCCGGTGCCTAACCAATACAATGCGGCACAGGCGATGATGGTGGTAATGTTGCTGTCCAGAATGCTGGAGAATGCATTTGTAAATCCACCTTTTACCGATTGATACAATGTTTTTCCATCGCGAATTTCTTCACGAGTTCGTTCAAAAATCAATACATTTGCATCTACTGCCATTCCCACACTGAGAATGAATCCAGCAATTCCGGGCAATGTTAAAACAAATCCCGGCAACAATACAAAGGCCGCTAAGTTCAACAAGGCATAAATGATTAAGGCCACTGATGCGATCGCACCCGGAAGGCGATAATACAACACCATGAATACGAGAACTAGAAAGATTCCTCCCAGTCCGGCGTAAACACTGCGTTGAACACTGTCCTGCCCGAGACTTGCACCAACGACGCGGTTCTCTGCAATTTCGATCGGAACCGGAAGTGATCCACTTTTAAATTGAATGGCGAGTTCATTTGCCGTATCTAAGGTAAACCGACTAATAGATGCCCCACCGCCTGTAATACCATTTTGAGCAAATTCAATGCCCACATTAGGCGCACTAATCAAGGTGTCATCTAAAAACACCCCAATGCTCCGTCCGGTGCCTGCCAGCCGTTTGGTCATATCTGCAAATTTCGATCCACCGTCGGCATCAAATCGAATATCCACTTGCCAATCGTTCCCAGAACTTCCTAAGGGTTGGGCGAAGGCTTCTTTAAGATTGCGTCCATCAATGCCTGTTTTATTAAACAGATCAGTGAAGCTTTGTTGACTTACTTTTTTAATCTCAATAGACAAGGCCGCTAATGTTGCGCGATCTTCAGATTTTTTGAGTTCTTTAATCTGTTTTCTTAGTGCGGCTTCTTGATTAATCAAAGGCCGATATTGATTAAACAGGGCTTGAAACTTGTCTTCAGTTCCAGCCTTTTGTTCCCGAAATTCGAGTTGTGCAGCACGACCTAGAAGGCTCTCGGCTTCGTAGGGATCTTTAATTCCGGCTAACTGCACCAAAATTTTATCGTTCCCGACGCGCTGTACTAGGGGTTCAGAAACGCCCAGACGGTTGACCCGATCGGCGATCACGCGCTCAACATCGCCAACAGCCTTTTGTCCTTCAGGGGAGGATATATCTTTAATGGTATCCGATGGTTTTACCTGAAGTGTAATCTGAGAGCCGCCCTGAAGGTCTAGTCCCAACCGAAATGGACTGGTGCCCGATTTGAGGATGGGATTAAGTAATAAAAATAAAGCGGCGGCGGTGAGCGAAATAATTAGACCGAGAAGCCAACGTTGCCTTGCCATACGAAACCCTTGTCATTAAACAAAACCCGTGCATACCATTCGACATGATACCCCATCAACCCGCCAGTACGATCGCAGAGGTGGGATCGGTTCCTTAAGACAAGATGCCATTGAGATCCAGTACAAATCCTAGTAGAACGTTTGGAGAAGTCATTCGTGCGATCGCTCATCGGCGTCTCTAGGTCTCCGATCGTAGGTGACCGAACTTGCTATTTGAATCAATTCTAGTGTTCAACCCAAGCCTTAATTTTCGCTTGAGTTAATTCAGAAGAAACCGGAATCCGATCGTCTGTCTGGGTCAAACTGTTTAGATCAGCCAAATTATTTAAATCCGTCAAGCTCTTTAAATCAGTCAAATTGTTTAATGTCGGCATCAATGTCTCTAGCGCCTGCCAAACGGCTTCGCGAATCGATTCTTCCGGTTCACGGGACACCATGAGTTGAAAATATTCAAGGATTTCCTTTTGCTGAATCAAGGGCGTGGACTGGGCTGTTTTAGTTAATTGTCGTACCGCCAACAAGCGTTGAATCGGATCCGAATGAGACAGTGTTTCTACCCAATGGGACACCTCTATTGTCTCAATCGTGTGAGTCTCGCCCAAGACCCGCCGCAGCGCCAATCCCAGCACCCCAAAGGTCATTAATCCCTGCACCAAAAGGCCCGTCGCTAACCAATGAGCATCGGTCTCTGTCCAAGCTGAAATGGCTAAATAGCTCAAAAATGCAGCACTTCCGCCACCGATCGTACTCCACAAAAATGGACGATTGAGACCTTCAAATTGCGCCTGAATCCGCTCACTAATTTGTGGGAGTTTTTCTCGTCGCCACTGTGCATCTTGCAGCAAATACATCACCATCATGGTCCCAATGCCCGCGCCCGTCGAGAAGACTAATTTGGCATTCCATAGCAACAGCAACACACTCCCTACACTAGCCAGTCCAGCTCCCGATCGGCCTGTCGTGAGGGATTTTTGCAGCTGTTGACGACTGTCGGGCGATGATAAGAAAAGGGTTGATTCACGAAACCAACGCAACAGACGAGAGTTTGGGCTGCGTTTTCGGGTAGCGAGGGCGGGATAATTTTTGAGCGATCGGGTCTCATCGGTTCCCATGAAAAGCTCCGATCAACAAAGGATTCTTCTTGATCTTATATGGGTTTTATAAATCCTGGTCATATTCAAATGATTCCTAGTATTTAAAAAAGTAACTCTAGAAATTCGGCTTCTGATAAGATCGCTACATTCAACGATCGGGCTTTCTCTAGCTTTGATCCCGCATCCTCCCCTACGACCAAAAAGTCGGTTTTCTTACTGACTGAATCAGTCACTTTCCCCCCGGCTTTGCGAATCATATCTTTTACTTCGTCACGTTTTAATGTGGGTAAGGTGCCCGTGACCACGAAGGTTTTTCCCGTGATTGCGGTGAGGGCGATTTCTTGAGGTTTATCCTCTCCGACCAGTTGTAACCCTGACGATCGCAGTCGATCGATAAGTACTTGGTTGCTTTCAATTTGGAACCACTGCACCACACTCCGGGCAATCTCATCACCAATGCTAAATATGGCTGAAATCTCTTCGGGCTGCGCGTTGGCCAGTAATTCAACGGTGGGAAATGCTTCACTTAAGGTCACTGCATTCGACGAACCCACCAGCCGAATACCGAGACCATACAGCACGCGAGACCAAGGTTGCTCTACTGAAGCTGCGATCGCCGCCACTACTTTTTCAACAGATTTTTGGCCTGTGCGATCGAGTTGCATGAGCTGTTCAGTAGTCAAGTCATATAAATCGGCAGTCGAATGTACCAATCCCGATTCTAAAAGCTGAGCAATTAACTTCTCCCCAACACTATTAATATCCAACGCCCCACGACTCACCCAATGGGTCAGAGATCCGCGCAGGATGGCAGGGCAAGAAGAATTCACACAGCGCGTCACGGCTTCGCCCTCAGGACGGACTAAAAGGGACTGACATTCGGGGCATTCGGTCGGCAATTTACATTGAAGAGCACCTGGCTGCCGAAGTTCTGACAAAACCGTGACGACTTCAGGAATAATTTCCCCTGCTTTTCGGACAATCACCGTATCACCTAGGTGTAAATCGAGTTCCAGCAACCGATCGGCATTATGCAACGTAGCCCGCGAAACGGTTGTCCCGGCTAGCTCCACCGGGCGCAGTTCAGCTACAGGGGTGATGGCTCCCGTGCGTCCGACTTGGAAGGTGATGGATTCGAGAATTGTGGGCGCTTCTTCGGCAGGATATTTATAGGCGATCGCCCAGCGCGGAAACTTTTGGGTAAATCCTAATTTTTCCTGCAAGCTAAACTCATTCACCTTAATCACAACGCCATCGGTCATGTAGGGCAAGTCGTGACGATCGGTATTCCATTGTTCGCAATAGTGCTGAACCGCTTGTAAATCCGCGCATGTTTTCCGATTTGGATTTACCCGAAACCCGGCATTCTGGAGCCATTCGAGAGCGGTCGATTGCGAGTGAACTTGTGAATGAATTTCGGGCAAATCGCTCCCCGGAAAATATACGGTGTAAGCAAAAAAGTCGAGTTGCCGCTCGGAAACTTTCCGCGAATCGAGTTGTCGCAATGTTCCGGCTGCCGCATTACGTGGATTTTTAAAGCGCTCTTCTCCGGCTGCCTCCCGTTGGGTATTCAGTCGATCGAAAACGTGATTCGGTAAAAATGCTTCACCCCGCACTTCAACTACAGGGGGCGGATTTTCCAAATTTAACCGCAACGGAATCGTCCGAATGGTGCGAACATTTGAGGTAATATCTTCTCCCGTTGTTCCGTCGCCCCGCGTCGCCCCGCGCACCAGTAGGCCATTTTCATAGGTTAGCGCCATCGCATTACCGTCAATTTTTAGCTCACAAATATAAGTTGCCGCCATCCCATCTTCGACTCGCTGCCAACGCTCTTGCCATTTATTGAGATCATCATTATTGAAAGCATTTTCGAGACTATAAAGCGCGATCGTATGTTTGACGGAAGTGAAGGCACTCGCGGGTTGTGCGCCAATGCGTTGGGTTGGACTGTCGTGGGTGATAAGTTCGGGATTGGCCGCTTCGAGGTCTTGCAGTTCGCGGTATAGCCGATCGTAAACGCTGTCATCGATCGTCGGCTGATCCAACACATAGTACTCATAGCTCATGCGGTTGAGCAGTTTGCAGAGTTCTTGAATGCGGTTGGCGGCGAGAATCATGGCGGTTTAGGCAAAGAATAAAAAACAGAATAGTACCAGAGATTTCGCAACAATAGAACGGGCAAGCGTTGCGATCGATTACACTTCGGCTACACTGAAGCCGAGCTAAGGCGGAACTGAGTCCGTAACTTGAGTAATTCTCTAGTACGACGCTGATATAAGGGGACAGTTCAATTAGAAGAACTGATAAAAATATAGTACAGATAAACTATTCAATCAAGTCTAAATTTTGTCTTTCTGAGTAGAATTTAGGGTACCTGGAAGCACTAATCTATGAAATTACAGTTTGCGATCGCAGCGTTTTTGATACTGCTCGGGTCGGTGGAATTGTTGGAGTGGTTGAAGGCACGATCGTTTCCGTTTCCGGTTTTGGTGTTGGGCGGTGTGTTGTTGTCGGTAGTGTCAAATTATGGAAAGTTGCCGATCGATCGGGTGTTGGCGAGGTTGCCTCATGGGTTGATGGCTGACGACCCTTCGACTTCCGATGGAGAATGAGGCGTGCGGTCCGGTAAAATGGAAGGTATTGGTTTTTTAGCTGTGCGATCGGGTTTGTATGTTTTTTTTACGTCAGATAAGTCTTTTGAGTTTCGATGCGTTGAGTAGTTTTTTGAACGGCTTGGCGTGTCGCAGGTCTTGGATTTTTGGGACGGCGATCGCGTTGATGCTGAGTTTGGGTCTGAATGTGATGGGTGCATCGGCACTTCTGGAAGACGATCGATACGATGGCGATATTTTTGCGCTGTATGCCGGAAATGGTGCCATCGTGCCGCCGAGGAGTACGTTGCAGAATTCTCTGAAAGCTGGGAAGCCCACGGTGGTGGTGTTTTACTTGGATGACAGTGCGGATTGTAAGACTTATGCGTTAACGGTGTCTCGGATTCAGGAGTTTTACGGTCGGGCGATGGATATTTCGGCGATTCGCGTAGATTCGTTGCCCGTGAAGGAATCGTATGAGCCAAATGAAGCGGGTTATTACTATCGTGGGTTTGTGCCGCAAACTGTAATTTTTGATGGTGAAGGCAAGGTTCGGCTGGATGAGGTTGGCAATACTGAATATACAAAAATTGATGATACGTTACGATCGGTTTTCAATTTGGAACCGCGTGATAAATCTGAAGTATTAACGCGTCGGCGCTTGAATGATGTGAACATTGAAATGACGAAGTAAAAGTAATTTAATGGAGCAATTTTAATTGATTGATGAGATTCTGGCGATCTGCCCCCGGCCCACAAGTTTGGGGGGTTAGAGAAATAATCATAGTCCCCAGAATTGGGGTTTAGGGGCAAAAAGATCAGATCTCATCAATGATGTGGGACTGCTATGAGAACCGATCGCCTCTTCCACTAGTTTCAATTCCCAATCCTCGCCTCAATTACTTGTAAATTCTCTCGGATTACATTGGTGTTCGGGTGGTCATTCCCTAGAGCTTTTTCAAAAATAGTGACGACACGAGACATGAGGGCTGCTGCTTCAGGAAGGCGATCGGTATTGCAGTATAACAGTGCCAAATTATTCAATCTAGTTCAGGTATCTGGATGGTCTGGCCCGAGTTGCTTTTCGCTGATTGTCAAGGCACGTTGGTATAACGGTTCGGCTTTTGCATAGAGGCCCATAGAACGATACAACAGTCCCAAACTCATACAAATCGCCGCGATCGCAATCCCAAAATTCTCCTCAGATTGTCGGTGATTGAAATCTAGCCAGTGAGTCTCATAAACCTTAGCTGCTTGAACCTCAGTTTGATCCATCGTTTGTTTGCAATATTGGTCAGCAGCAACCACGATCGCCCTTGCATATCTCCCCCGCAACTCCTCACAATCCGATCGTTCATCCAACTTCACCGTCAAAAATTCCCGCACGATCGGATGTAATGTCTCATCTTGCCCCACTAAATGCAAACTCATCAACCGATCCCAAGCATCCGAGCGATCCTTCTCATCCCACGACTCAAAACAGTTCTCCACAATATCCTGCGGAATTGCCGCCAACCCAAACAAACTGACAAACGCCGCCAACTCCTGAGTCCTCGGTTGCTCCACCAGCGTCACCCATGCTCACCTCAGATTCTGTTGTCAATACTTCCATGGTGAATTCCTCGTGAAGACCTGTTAGGTTCTATCGTCATCTCTCCAATATATAGTTCCCAAAAACAGTCTCAATTCACCAAGAATCTATAGAACCCATTTGGTATCTTAGTCAGAGGCTGAAAGCCTTATTATCATGAGCCTGACAAAACAAAGGTTCATTTTTGCCGTTGCATTTGACAATGTTCTTTCATAGTTCTTAACTAATATATTGCATCGTTCCATCCAAGCATTTGACCGTTCATAGAGCTTTGCTCCGCCGAAGGCGTAGACCCAACGGGCAATGGCTGGAACAAAACCTTTCTTTCCTTGGTCGTCTTTCTCCTGCTTTGAAGGCTTCTTTGAACGCTCAAATCTAATTTCGTCATGATCCCAGGATAGACGTTTTGGAGTTCTCGCACCAGATAATCAGTATGATATCCATGGTCTAAGAATACTGTCGTCTTTTTGATATTGACAGGTTTTGATTTGAAGTATTCGATATTTACTATAATCATTTCGACGAGGCCCACATCATCAGATTTACTGGCGATCGTGCAATGGGTAAAGAATGGAAGCCCAAGTGTATCAACGGCTAGATGTCTCTTGATTCTATTCGTTGCTTTGTATTTACAAAAGCCTTTTGAACTGATGTTTGAATTGCAGGTATTTTTGACCGCTTGGGAGTCAAAAATAATTAGAGTACCAGAAGTGGTTCGAGGAGTTCCCATTCGTCATCGCTTAAACTGCTAGAATAGGCCATAGGAGTGGGATATGCGACTTTTTGACACCTCTTTTAGTATACTCTATGATGTTAAATGGGTTCTATAGGCGAGATATTCAATTCCACCCTTTTTGGCAATATCTTTGCTATCAAATATTGGTTATTGCCATACTCAACCTCTCTCTAATCCAGAATTTGCTATTCAGCAGGAATCGGTAAACTGATGCAAAATTCAGTGCCTTGATTTAACCCAGAACTAACTTCTAAGCCACCGCCATGTTTCTCCAGCACAATTTGACGGGCGATCGCTAACCCTAATCCCGTACCTTTTCCGACCCCTTTGGTGGTAAATAAATGGTCAAAAATTCTACCTTTTATGTCTTCAGACATCCCTTTGCCATTGTCATGAATATAGATTTCGACAGTATTTGGATCAACCAGTGCAGTTTTAATCGTGATGATTTGAGCATTGGCTTCTAGGTCAGTAAAGGTGTACTGTTGGGCGATTTCATCAAACATATCGATCGCATTAGCTAGAATATTCATAAATACTTGATTCAGTTGGCCAGGGAAACATCGAATCTCTGGCAATTCCCCGTAGCTTTGATGTACTTGAATTTCAGGGCGATTCTGGTTGGCCTTGAGTCGATATTTGAGAATCAGCAGAGTACTGTCAATCCCTTCATGCAGATTGGCCCTGACTTTGTATTCTGCATCTGCGCGGGAGAAGTTCCGGAGGCTGGTGCTGATGTTTTTAATCCGATCGGTGGCTCCCGTCATTGAGTTCAACAGTTTGGGGAGATCTTCACTCAAAAATTCTAGGTCAATCTCTTCTGCATTATCTTGAATTGCTGCGATGGGATTAGGATAATACTGTTGATAGAGTTCTAAATGTCCCATCAAATCTCGGGTATAGTCTTTGAGATTTTTAATACTGCCATTGAGGAAGCCCATTGGATTATTGATTTCATGGGCCACTCCAGCGACTAGATTTCCCAATGCTGACATTTTTTCGCTTTGAATCATTTGTAATTGGGTATGCTTCACCTTTTCTAGGGCTTGTTCTAAATCTTCTGATTTTTGTCGCAGATGAGATTCTGAAATTCGTAAAGCTATTTGTGTTTGTTTACGGTTTAATCCCAAGGAAATTTCATAGGTCGCGATCGCTAACGCATCCAAGATAGAAGTCTTAAGTGGGCGACGCGCAAAAATTGCAATTACACCTAAAACTTGGTCATTCACCCGTAAGGGGTAGCCAGCAAAGGAAACCATTCCCTCGGACGCGGCCCAAGTCTTATTTCCAACTCGTGGATCATTTAATACATCATTGCTTAGATACGGGCGGCCCTCTTGGGCAATCAGTCCAATCTTAAACTGTCCAATCGGAACCCGACTATGATCCCCGTTTAGGTGAGTATAAAGTCCAGCACTAGCCTGTAACTCTAAGATATTCTCATCTGCATTCACAGTCCAAATTCGTGCAAAAGCTACGTCTAGATGCTCTACGACAATCTCAGTGGAGCGTTGAAGCATCTCTTGAAGTGCACCGCTCCGAGTTAAATTTGAGTCGATCGCAGATCTAAAAGTCAGCAACGAGGTTTGTTCTTGTAACTGCTGAAACCTTTGTTGTTCTAGTTGATAAAGCCGACTATTCTCCAAGGAGGTCGCCGCTTGGGTGGCTAGAAAGTTTAAGGCTAGGAGGCGATCGCTGGTAAATACACCACTTACTAAAGTATTTTCTAAGTATAAAATTCCTGCTAAATTCCCTTGATTCAGAATAGGCAGACCTAGGACACTTTTCGGGCGATAGTGACGGAGATAATCATCAATAACTCCGGGTAAATTGGTCTTTAGATCATTAACAACTACTGTCTCTAAGGTGTTCTTGACGTACTGAATTAGCTTGATTGGGACAATGGAAGTATCGTCTAGTGGAATTGATTCGAGAGTTGTTTGTTGGCAATTGGCGATCGCTCGGATTTGCCATTGATTATCTTGATAGAGAAGTAATACACACCGATCGGCCCCTGACGTTTTTATCATTGTTTGGGTCAGGGTGTGGAGCAATTCATCTCGATCGATCGTGCTAGAGATAGCTTGGGCGACTTGCAATAGGGCGGCTGAGTCTAGGACTTCATTCAAGTTATGACTAGAAGAGCTTTGGGTGGAAGAAGTTTTACTGGTGCTGTACTGAGAAAAGTTGGTTGGATTGGTTAGGGACGTTACAGTTTCAAACACTGAGAAGGTTGAGGAGTCGGTTTGAAGAATGGGTTGCAGCAGTTGGGGATACCGAATTTCCAAATCATTTGTTTTGGCTTTGGCTCCCCAGCGGGCATAGCAGTAGTAGGCTTCTTGCATATAACAAGCCGCCACTTTTTCTTTTCCCCAGTCCAGATAGAATTTTGCGGCGAGTTCATTTGCTAAAGCTTCTTCTTGGAGGTATTCGTTGGTTTTAGCTCCAGCGATCGCACGATCGTAGAGTTCAATGGCACTATCTCGTCTGTTCAAGCTTCGGTGTCGCTCAGCTTCAATCAAATGATACTTATGTAAGTAATTCATGGGCGCATGACTTGCCCAGACTTTCATCTTTTTCTGATTTTTGGCAAGCCGCTTAGTTCTATTAAGCTGATCCTTACGGCTAGCTTGTTTGAATTGGGTTAAACAGATTAATGAATCATAGAAATAGAACATCACTAATCCCGGTGAAGCGATTCCTCCATCCTCAAATAATCTAGCTTGTTGAAGACTAAATCGAGCTTGGTCAAAGTCACTAAACAAATATTCCAACATTGATTGATTAGTATAGGCAAAAAATAGCCCGGTCTTATCATTCCTCGCTTGATGATCAACTAATCTTTGGCTCAAACAATAGGTCTCACCCTCAAGTACTAGTGTTTTTTCCTTGCCTAATAAACAAAGTACTGTTTGAGTAAAAATATTACAGTAAAGTGCGGCTGACTCTTGATCTATTTTAATACAAGACTCGGTATATATCTGCAATTGTTGGTTGACTTCAGATAACTCCTTACCTGTGTAGTAATTATGTGCACAGTAAGTAACAGCAGCCCACGCTGTATACTCTGTATCCCCTATTTCTAATGAAGTTCGATAAGCTTCTAGAAGTGGTGCAAGAGTCGTATTGAGATGGTTTTTGTAGTGATGTATAAAATAATGAATCATGAAAATAACTCTTGGTCGGATTTCTCTTGAGTCGAACTTATCCAAGAGTTTTAGAGAAAGTTGTCCGAATTTATATCCAGTTTCAATGTCTTGAAGAACTCCACATAGAATTAGTGCATAAAAAGAATATATGAAAGAAGACTGACTTGTATTGCCATATTTTACGAATAGATTAATGTTGCGAAAAACTATCAGTGGCATTAAATCTGGAGCAGCAATGTAGGTGGCTGACAGCGTTTTGCATAGGATCTGTACGATCGCACTCGTATCTTGGTCTGTCATTGTGGGTAACTTCTCTAGGGTTTGAGTAGATTTCCCTAATAATAAAATTTTGGTTTCTGCCAACCCTAGTAAAACATTGAATTTTGTTGGTTTGAGGGGGAAGTTGACACCAAATTTTTTAATAAAGAAAATCCCTGCTCTGACTGCGGCTAGTATTTGTCCTTTTACGATTAAGGATTGAATTTTAATTTCATGTACAACGACTTGTTCTAAGAGTGATCTTGAGTGTTTAATAACTTGCTCGATCGTCTGCTGCATTCGTTCAAAATCACCTGACAAATAAGCTGCAAATGCAAGTTGATTAGAAATATCGAGGCTGAGAGAATACTGGTTTTCCCAAGGATTTGAATTTAAGAGCTGTTGGCTAATCAGTAAGTAATTGACTGCTGCTTGATAAGCTGTTGAGGAATTCGCTTTTTTCCCTGCCTTTAAGTTTAGTTGGGCGATTGGTTCACGATCGGAAAACTCAATTAATGCTAAACCTTGATTAAGCTGATTAACAATTTCAAAAATTTTTCCCTCGCTGTCAGCACTACTATCTTTTAATAGTAATTGACCAATTTGTAAATGAATAGATTGTTTCTGGACTTCGGGAATTAAGGAATATGCCGCTTGTTGAACCCGATCGTGTAAGAATCTATAATTTAAGAGTTCAGGGTTAATCGCTTCAGTCGCTTCTGTCTCTCCTAAATAGAACTTATAAATTTCATTTTGAGGCAGAACTAATCCTTGTTGCAACGCGTTCCATAGACTAGTTGTGACTGCTACGGGCGACTGTTGTGAGACGATCGCCAAAGTCTCTAAATCAAACTGTGCCCCAATACAAGCCGCTAATTTTAAGATGTCTTGGGTGATTTCGGGCAATTTCCTCAACTGCATTGCCATAAATTCCACAACATCATCGGTTAATGCTGTATTCCACACGCGAACAATATCGCATTTCCAATATCCCACATCAGCATCAAAGCTAATCAGAGTTTCTTGATGCAAGGCTTTGAGAAATTGGGTGGAAAAGAACGGATTTCCCTTGGTTTTCTGTATTACCAATTCCGTCAAAGGTTGCGCCAACAGCTCCTCACAGTGAAGAGTATCAGCCACTAACTGATTTAAGCTGTCTTGGCTCAGAGGTTGGAGAGTGATTGTATTTAATGTTGCCCCTGCTTTGCTAACTGTATCTAGGGTCAACATTAAGGGATGAGCTGCAAACACTTCATTATCCCGATAAGCTCCAATTAGCAGCAGATAACCTGTTTCTGATTTGGTCATCAAGACTTGGATCAAGCTCAATGAGGCTGCATCCGCCCACTGCAAATCATCCAGAAATAGGACTAGAGGATGCTCTGGAGTGGTGAAAACTTGAATAAACTTTTGGAATAGGAGATTAAATCGATTCTGAGCGGCAGTTCCAGATAATTCAGTCGCTGGAGGTTGCGAACCAATCACCCATTCGAGTTCTGGAATCACCTCAATGATGACCTGACCGCTTTCTCCTAGCGCATTAAGAATCTGTGTTTTCCAAATTTGCAAGTCATCATCACTTTCACTCAATAATTGTGCAACTAAGCCACGAAAGGCCTGGACAAAAGCGGAGAAGGGACTATTACAATTAAATTGGTCAAACTTACCTTTGAGAAAATAGCCGTTTTGTCGGGTGATCGGCTTATGGACTTCGTTGACGATCGCAGTTTTGCCAATTCCAGAGAATCCCGCGACTAACACCAGTTCCGAACTGCCCATGGTCCCCCGATTCTCCATGGGAGACGCTACGCGATCGAAGGCGGCTAGCAAAGCTTGAACCTCAGCTTCCCGTCCATAGAGTTTTTCGGGAATTAGGAAGCGATTGCTCACATCCCGTTGTCCCAATTCAAACGCTAAAACTTCGCCCGTTTCTTGCCATTGAGTCAAACATTGCTGTAAATCATGTTTCAATCCGATCGCACTTTGATAACGATCTTCAGCATTTTTTGCCATCAGTTTGGCTACGATCGCCGCTACCATTTTTGGCACAACAGAATTTACTTGATTGGCAGGAGCGGGCATCTTGGCAATATGGCAATACACTAGCTCCAGCGGGTCTTCCGCCATAAATGGTAGTTTGCTACATAGCAACTGATAAAGGGTCACGCCTAAAGCATAGAAATCAGCCCGATAGTCAATGCCGCGATTCATTCGTCCGGTTTGTTCGGGTGCTAAATAGGCCAAAGTCCCTTCTAAAATATTCGGGCTTTGAATTTCCTGGGTTTCTCTCGGTAACAAAGAAGCAATACTAAAATCGATTAGTCTAATTTGTTTTGAATCTGGATGAATTAAAATATTGTCGGGCTTAATGTCTTTATGGACCACATGATGCTGGCCGAGATCCTCAAGAATCTCCGCGAGCTGTAGGGCGATCGCCAATACGTCTGGCCAGTCCAAC
>JANXWB010000042.1 GCA_025351345.1 Synechococcales cyanobacterium GL140_1_metabat_312 | reverse complement strand
CCAAAGATCGAGCGATCGTCACCCATTCTATCAATCATCTTTGGCACCATTGTATTCCTAGCAAACATCAATCCATAATTCTATCTACCAATATTACAAAACTCCAAAGTCGGAAAACGCGAGGTGTATTAGGCGGCAGTGGGGACAATCGATAGCAGTATGAAGATATCTGAATAATGGTTAGGACAGAGTGAGCTATGCTTAGGGAACCTGCCATGATAGAAATAGTTCCAAAAACATTTGACCACTACTTCACTACTAATGGGTTGATTTGGCTCATTCTTTAGGTCAGAGAAATACCAAAGACGCTAAAATACCTGGTTAAAGACCCCGAAATCCGCTCTCTCCAACCGCCGAAACTCTATGTTGTTCGCAATTCCCCTCGCTTGGCTCCAACTCAAACGCGAACGAATGCGACTGTTCATTGCGATCGCAGGTATCGGTTTTGCTGTGTTCCTGATGTTTGTACAACTTGGGTTCCGGGATGCCCTGTTCAACAGTGCCATCCGTCTGCACGAAAATGTCAACGGTGACATCATGCTGATCAGCACCCGATCGAACTCCCTTATCTCAATTCAAAGCTTTCCCCAGCGCAGACTCTACGGTGTTTTAGGGGCGGAAGGCGTGGACAAAATCAGCCCGATTTATGTAGGGTTTGGTCTGTGGAAAAATCCATTCTGGGAAGGGCTGCCCAAATCTCAAACGCGACAAATCATGGTCTTGGGCATCGATCCAAATGATGATGTGATCGGCGTTTCAGGTTTTGATACCAATGCTCGGAGCTTGATCCGACTTGAAGATCAGATCTTCTTTGACAAAAAATCTCGGGCAGAGTTCGGACCGATTCCTGCCAAATTCACAGAACTCGAAAAGAAAAATGAATTGATCACCACAGAAATCGCCGATCGTAAAGTGACGATCGCGGGTCTTTTTGAACTTGGGGCGTCCTTTGGAGCCGATGGAAATAGTATCACCAGCGAAGCCAACTTCCTCCGCATCTTCACCAGTCGAGACAGAGGCGACATTAACATCGGTGTGATCAAACTCAAACCCGGTGCCGACCTTTACAAAACCCTCGAAGCCGTCAAAAAGGCGCTCCCCGGCAATTACACCGTCAATCCAACCCTCAAACCAGAAGAGGCCCGTGAAGACTTTGTTGTCGGTGAAATGCGGGTTCTGTCAAAAAAGAGCTTTATCGAAGTTGAACGTAAATACTGGCAAAACAGTACTGCGATCGGATTCATTTTTACCCTCGGCACCGTGATTGGATTTCTCGTTGGCATCATAATTGTCTATCAGATTCTCTATACCGACGTAACGGATCACCTTGCCGAATATGCAACCCTAAAGGCAATGGGATACAAAAATCGCTATTTACTTAAAATCGTCTTCCAAGAGGCTATGATTTTATCCATAATGGGTTATATTCCTGGCTGTATTTTAGCGAGTTTCATGTATACAGGCACTCGTAATGCAACGGCATTACCACTTGCCATGACAACCGAGCGTAGTATTCTCGTTCTATTTCTAGCAATTACGATGTGCTTAGTTTCGGGTGCGATCGCCGTTCGTAAAGTTCAAGATGCAGACCCCGCCGACATTTTCTAATGATGAAGATCTCGCAATTCAAGGATTATCCCAAATCGCCACGATTCAAGAAAAAGTAGCATAACGATTCATCATGACAGAGCCAATCATTTCGATCGACGGCGTTAATCATTACTTTGGTAGCGGCAACCTAAAAAAGCAAATTCTATTTGGCATTCATGCTGATGTAGATCCTGGCGAGGTGGTGATTATGACTGGGCCATCGGGTTCAGGAAAAACAACATTGTTAACATTGATTGGGGCATTACGATCGACTCAAGAAGGCAGCTTAAAAGTCTTGGGCGAAGAACTCCGCAACTCTAGTGAAAAACAGCGCGTTGCCCTGCGTCGCAATATTGGCTACATCTTTCAATCCCACAATCTTTTGAATTCACTCAAGGCCAAACAGAATGTCATCATGTCGCTGGAGTTACATACCCATTTGTCTATGAAAGAACAGACTGAAATGGCTGAGGAAATGCTGAAGGCCGTCGGTCTTGAAAATCGCATGGATTATTATCCGGATGAACTTTCCGGTGGACAAAAACAACGGGTTGCGATCGCTCGTGCGTTGGTGTCGAACCCAAAACTAGTGCTTGCTGACGAACCGACGGCGGCGTTGGATAAAAAATCAGGGCGGGATGTGGTGGAAATTATGCGAAGTTTAGCCAAAGATCGAGGCTCTGCGATCGTGATGGTGACGCATGATAATCGGATTTTGGATGTGGCCGATCGGTTAATTCATATGGAAGATGGTGAACTTGAATCTTATGACTTAGAAACTCAAGCCCCGCCAGAAAAAGTAATTGCCCTAGGATGATTAACACTGAATTATTATCCTATGGACTCGATCGTAAGCCAGAGCTTAATGAATTTCAGCCAAATATTTTATGGTTTTCATCGACGCATAATAAAGAAGGGCGATCGTCAAAAAATCAAACGATAATGTCATCAAAAAAAATTTTTAAATTTGAACACCATATACAACTAAAGACTTACTTTTGATAAATTCTCTTTTATCAAAAGTGGAACATTAAAAGACGATCGATCGTCTTCGATTTTGTGCGCAAATAGTTATTTGTGTGCCAATATGGGCAAAATCTAAAATCATAGCCAAATAGTCATAATTCTGTTTACGTATTCACTATAAAGTCCTGCCGTCCTTAATCTATATGTATTCTTTAAAAATGTATTTTCTAAAATCTCTTAAATCCTGGAATCTTACACTCTTATTTAGCTTGAGCTGTCTACTTGTTGTGATTTCGGGGGCTACGGAACCATCTTCCGCCCAGAATCCACCCAGCCCCCCCATCAGCATCCCTAGTAGCCGCAACCCACGCCCCGTTTGGGACATCACCCCAGTTTTTCCGCCACAAACCCCCATAGAAATTCCGATCGTAACCCCGCTCCCCATTCCTCGCACCGAAATTCGGGGTGTTTGGTTAACGAATAATGATCTACCCATGATGGAAAATCGGACCAAACTGCGCACCGCCATGAATCAATTGCACGCCCTCAATTTCAATACGGTATACCCAGTAATTTGGAATTCAGGCTATGTAAATTATCCTAGTTCCGTTGCCCAACGCTATGGCATTCAACCCTTTGTCCGTAGAGGTTCTGACGGTCACGACATATTGGCAGATTTAGTCAATCAAGCAAAGGCAAACAATCTATTAGTCATCCCTTGGTTTGAATTCGGATTCATGGTGCCGCAAACCTCAGAACTTGCGACTCTGCATCCCGAGTGGTTAACGGAGACTCGGAGCGGCGAACAACTCTCCAACGGTCCTGCCGGAGAAGTCGCATGGCTCAACCCCTTTCATCCTGAGGTTCAACAATTCATCACTGAACTCGTCGTCGAAGCTGTGATGCAATACAACGTCGATGGGATTCAATTTGATGACAATATGGGATTGCCCCGCGAGTTTGGTTATGACCCATTCACCCGCGCATTGTATACAAAAGAAACAAAGAAATCCGTCCCTTCAAATGTCGCAGATGCTAATTGGGTGAAATGGCGCGCCGATAAAATTACTGCATTCATGACGCAATTGAATCAAAATATCAAATCTCGAAAACCAAATGCGATCGTATCTATTTCACCAAACTATTACGATCATGCCTACAAACTCACCTTACAAGATTGGCTCGGTTGGGTCCGATCCGGCATTGTCGATGAATTGATCATGCAAGTCTACCGATCGGATCTCAGCAGTTTCGCCGCCAAACTCTCCCGCCCCGAAGTCCTCGAAACGCAACAAAAGATTCCCACCGCGATCGGCATTCTCACCGGACTTCGCCGCCGCCCCGTCTCAATGCAGCAGATTCAATCCCAAACCCGCATAGCCCAGGAACGTGGGTTAGGAGTCTCTTATTTTTACTATGAGAGTTTATGGGATGATGCTCCAGAAGGAATCATGGAGCGGATTGCAGGATTCCAATCATTATTTCCCACACCTATGATTCGGCAGTAATTACAATGCTCAATAATGGCTGCACTTACACCGATCGTATTAGTAAACAAACAAAAGACCAAACTGTTTTAGAGTACTACGTTCAACGCTATGGTCATTCATCTAAACAAGAATGGAGCGATCGGATCTGTGATGGCAAAATCAGATTGAACGGTACATCCACCACCCCAGAAACAGTCATCAAATCGGGTCAAATCCTAACTTACGATCGTCCCCCTTGGGAAGAAATAGACGTTCCACTCACCTTTGAAACTTGCTACGAAGACCCGGATTTGCTCATCATTGTAAAGCCTTCGGGATTACCTGTGCTGCCCGGTGGAGGGTTTTTAGAGAACACATTACTGCGATTATTGGCGCGATCGTATAAAGAAAATCCACCGATTCCGATTCATCGGCTCGGGCGTGGAACTTCGGGATTAATGATTCTGGCTCGAACACCGTTAGCAAAGGCACAATTGACCAAACAAATGACCGATCGGCAAATTCAAAAAATTTATTTAGCGTTAGTGAGCGGTGTTGTTAAGAACGATCGGATTGAAATTCATCAACCCATTGGAAAAGTTGCGCATCCGGTCTTGGGCTACTTATTTTCTGCCAGCTCGGGCGGATTAGTTTCTGAAAGTCATTTAAAAGTATTAGAGCGCCGCACTGATTCAACGTTGTGCGCTATTGAAATATTTACAGGACGACCCCACCAAATCAGAATTCATACAGCGGCAATCGGTCATCATTTAGTTGGCGATCCACTGTATGCGATCGGAGGAATTGCTAAACTCGATCCGCCCAAATCGCCGTCCGTCAGAGGGACTTTGAATGGCGGATTGAATCAAGAAGATATAGCAGTACCGGGGGATTGTGGCTATCATTTGCACGCGCATCAGTTGAGCTTTTGCCATCCCCGATCGGGGCAACCCATGAACTTCACCGCAATCCCCAGCAATCCATTACTCCATCACTTTGCATCGTCATCATGGGCATAACGGTTATACAAGAAATCTAAGGCATAGTTGCGGATCTTATAGTATTCCGGCATTTCCATAATGCGCGCACGATCGCGGGGACGCTTAAAGGGAATTTCAAGCACTTCACCGATCGCCGCTGAAGGTCCATTGGTCATCATCACAAGTTTGTCTGCTAGAAACAATGCTTCATCAATGTCGTGAGTAATCATCAACACCGTGCTGCGACTATGGTTCCAGATTTTCAGCAATTCCTCTTGCAATTCTTCTTTTGTAATCGCATCCAATGCCCCAAACGGTTCATCTAGGACCAATACTTCTGGACGAATTGACAAAGCACGAGCGATCGCAACCCGTTGGCGCATTCCACCGGAAACTTGCGTCGGAGTCTTCTCCATCGCTTCTGTTAATCCCACCATTGCCAGATGATCTTTGACAATTTTGTCTTTTTCACCTTTGGATTTATCAGGATAGACGGCATTCACAGCCAGATAAACATTTTCATAAACTGTCAACCAAGGTAATAGCGCATAGCCTTGAAAGACCACCATCCGATCGGGACCCGGACGTTCAATGGTTTTTCCTTTCAGTTTGACCGTTCCCGATGTAGGCTTGGAAAATCCACTGACCATATTGAGTAGCGTCGATTTTCCACAACCAGAATGTCCAATGATGCAAATAAATTCGCCCTGTTTGATAGTGAGATTAACGCCATTTAGAACAACATATTCACCATCAACCGTGGGGAAACTTTTTTTAACATTGTTAATTACTAAAAAATCATCTTTGAAATTGTTTCCAGGATCGGTGGAAGTTACATTTTCAGAAGTTGCAATCATTGGATTCGCCATTACTAGGGTGAACAGAAGGAAATACTATGCGGCTCTTGGTTTTGGGACATCTAGCATCACATCCGCCATATAAATGTCGTGCTTAATGTTCAAACTATTCAAATAACTAATCGGATCATCTGCCGTAAACTTGATGCCATCAAACAGTTCGATCGCCCCTCGGCTATAGGTAGTCATTTCGGACATTCCCAATTCACGAGCTGCAATACTAAACACACTCACTTTGCAAACCCGTTCCAGCACTTCGACCCAATTGCGAGGAAAGGCCACATCACCCCACCGTGCCATCTGCGCCAGTAACCACAGATTTTCGGTACGGCTTGGACGATTGGCCGTATTGTCAAAGAATACATGGTGAGACAATTGACGATTGTCTTTGGTAATACCACAGGTTGCTTGTTGGGCATCACTAAGGTAAATGTATTCATGATCCATTGATAGATATTCAGCCTGAGATAAGATCTCTCGAACTTCGTTATGATTAGCAGGATCAGCGCAATACTTACAAGCTTCAAGTAAGGCTTTCACCAATGCGACATGGGTATTTGGATAGGTCAATGCCCAGTCTTCACGAACACCTAAAACCTTTCCAGGATGGCCATCCCAAACTTCAATATCTGTCGCAATCTCATATCCAATGCCTTCCACCACGGCCCGCGTTGCCCAAGGCTCGCCGATCGAGTAGCCATCTATCGTACCTGACTGTAAATTCGCAACCATTTGAGCGGGCGGTAACGACATAACCTCTACATCATGATCAGGATCGATCCCTCCTGACGCCAACCAATAGCGCAGAAGTAAATTGTGTGATGAGGCCGGATGCGCCACTCCAAAGATATGCTTTTTATCGGGCGTTTCTCTCAAGAACTTTTTGAGATCACTTAATGTCCGAATCCCTTGATCCGCAAAACGCTTATCCAAGGCGATCGCATTACCATTCCGGGTTAAGGTCAATGCCGTTGCCACCGGAATGGGTTTACCATCCATCCCCCCGACCGTCATCCAAACAGGCATTCCCGACGGCATCAGCGCCGCATCTAAGTAGCCGCCCGCAATTCCATCTTGAATCCCGCGCCAAGCCGATTCCCGCACTAGATTTACTTCATCTAATCCGTGATGGGTAAAGAATCCTTTTTCCTTCGCAATAATAATTGGTGCAGAGGCTGTTAAAGGCAAGAATCCAATATCGAGATTGACCTTTTCTAGACCATGCTTTGCCACTACCGTTTGTTTACGGGAACGGATTTTCTTGATTTGCTTTTGTTGATTTAGAAAATAGATGATTTCACTACGATAGCTATAGTAATTCGGATGATTAATCACCTCCATTCGTTTGCGCGGTCTAGGAATATCAACCTTCATCAATTGACCGATTTTTGACTCCGGACCATTGGTCAACATCACAATCCGATCGCTGAGCAAAATCGCTTCATCGACATCATGAGTCACCATGATTGCCGTAACTTTGTTCTCCTCACAGATTTTCATCAATTGCTCTTGCAAATTTCCCCGTGTCAATGCATCCAAGGCCCCAAAGGGTTCATCAAGTAGCAACAGTTTAGGACGAATAGCCAATGCACGGGCGATCGCGACTCGTTGCTTCATTCCACCAGAAAGCTGATCGGGTGGTTTGTCTGCGGCATGACTCAAGCCGACAAGATTAATATGATGTTCAATGATTTCCTCCTGCTCAGCTTTGGAAAGATGTCCCATGACATTCTTCACAGCGAGACGAATATTTTCTCTCACCGTCATCCAAGGCAACAGCGAATAGTTTTGAAATACCACCATCCGATCGGGACCAGGACGGAGGATCTGTTCTCCCTGCAACATCACGATACCGTCAGTCGGCAAATCCAAACCTGCCACCATATTAAGCAGTGTCGATTTTCCACAGCCCGAATGTCCAATCAAAGAAATGAATTCGCCTTCTTCGATCGTCAAATCAATCCCTTTGAGGGCAATATACTGCCCGCCGTCATTCAAATCAAACGTTCGTTCTAGATTTTCAATGGTTACAAATGCCATTATCTATTCTCCTGAATGGGTACGACCTACATCAACTCAGTTAGTCTTTTACTTGACCCGGCAGGATCTTGTGTTGTAGCCAATCCATCAATTTATCTAAGCCCCAACCCACTAAACCGATGTATACCAATGCCAGGATAATTTCACTGACTTGTCCATTCTGGTAGGCGTTCCAGATAAAGAAACCGATACCAACAATCCCAGACATGACAATTTCTGCGGCAATAATCGCTAACCAAGCTAAGCCGATCGCAATTCGTAATCCCGTAAAAATGTAAGGCAATGCCGAAGGGAACAGAATCTTGAAAAAGAATTCCGACCGGGGCAATTGCAACACTTGAGCTACGTTGGTGTAATCCTGAGGAATCTGTTTCACCCCGACTGCCGTGTTAATCAAAATCGGCCAAACTGCCGTAATGAAAATCACGAATAATGCCGCAGGTTGGTTTTGTTGGAGTGCAGCTAAAGCGATCGGAACCCAAGCTAGGGGAGGCACGGTTCGCAGGATCTGAAAGATAGGGTCGAGTCCTTTATAAACCCGTCTGTTGAGACCAATAAGTACCCCGACACTGATTCCAACGACCGCCGCCAAGGAATATCCAATTAGCACTCGTTGCAAACTCGCAAAAATCTGCCAAAACAAACCCTTATCTGTCCCTCCTTTATCGTAGAACGGATAAAGAATCAATTTCCAAGTATCTTGAACAACTCGAATCGGTCCCGGAAGATTTTGGTTAAAGAGTGAGAAGACTTGCCAGATCGACAGCAAAATCAATAGGGTAACAAAAGGAGTTATGTAATCATCAATGATGCGAGCCTTGAGCTTGTCATCTATTGTAAATTTTGAAGTCGTAGCCGGACGCTTTTGAGCAACAGCCATGATTGAGGTCTCCTGATAAAATGACGAAAATAGATCTTGTTCAATCTGTTTCAATAGATTTAAAGTATCAACCTGGGAATTGCTCCCCAGGTATCCACCAAATTAAACCCGCTTAATTTTGACATCTTTAAGATAAGTATCCGGATTAGCAGGGTCGAACTTTATCCCATCGAAGAATTCCTCAATTCCACGGGATGTGCTAGTCGGAATATCAGCCGCTGGAATTCCAATTTCCTGAGCGCATTGTTTCCAGATATCTTCACGATTCACCGTAGGAATCAAAGCCTTTGCCGTTTCATACTGCGCCTTATCCAAGAAGTTCCATCGATGGCTTTCGGTGAGGAACCACAGATCATGACTTTGATAAGGATAGGAAGTGCTCCCTTTCGAGTCTTTCCAATACAAAACAGCTTGTTTTCGATCGTCAATTTTCCGTCCTTCGCCCATATCGTATCGTCCCATCAACGGTCCTTCAAGCACTGCTTCTGGAACCCCAAAGTACTCCCGCTGAGAAACAATACTGGCCAGTTCTTTGCGATTATCGAAGTTGTCGCACCATTGTTGCGCTTCCATTAATGCTTTTAACAGGGCTTTTGTCGCTTTGGGATTCTTATCCGACCAATCTTTCCGGAGCGCAAAGTACTCTTCTGGATGCGAAGGCCAAAGATCTCCACTCAGGGCTGAAATAAAACCAATGTTTTCCGCAACAATCCGGTTTGGCCAAGGATCGCCCGTACTAAACGCATCCATTGCACCTCGCTTCATGTCCGCCACCGTCTGCGAAGCTGGAACTGTCAGCAGGTCCACCATTTCATCGGGATCCACACCATTCGCCGCCAGCCAATATCGAATCCAGAATTCTTGATTGGATTTCGGGAAAGTGTAAGCAGCTTTAAAACGGTTTCCACTCGCTTTCAAGTCAGCAAAGTATTTCGGGTCGAATTTTAGACCAACGTTCTTACCTTTGTGCTTGTTCGCTAAGGCAATGCCATTTCCTTGGGTATTAAGTTGACAAAGGACATACATAGGGATTTTATTGCCATCGGTAATAACCCCATCGGTTATCAAATAAGGCATAGGCATTTGCCATTGTCCACCATCAGTCCCGCCACCACCGGACCCAATTTTGACGTTATCGCGAGCCGCTCCCCAGTTGGCTTGTTTCTCAACTTTTACATCTGGCATTCCATACTTAGCAAAAAAGCCTTTGACCGAGGCAATGATAAGCGGCGCAGATTCCACGATCGGAAGATAACCCAACTTTGCGGTTTTCACCTCTGGCTCTTCACCTGCCTTAAGACCAGATCCGGTTGAGACATTCGGTGCAGATTGCTTCGAGGCACCGGATTTTTCATCGGGAGGATTCCCCATACAACCTTTTAAGGCAACAGACCCGGCAACTGCGCCCATGGCAAACAAGAACTGACGACGCTGAAACGATGGCATAGCTAATTTTTCCTTGAAGATCAGAAAACAACGAAAGCAAATAGATTAAATCTATGCTTATCAAAACTTAAATAGGTATTTTCTATTGCTATATTGAGCATACCGCTTTTGGTAAATAGAGAAAAGTATTGCTTTCTGATACAGACCATAGATTTTATATATGGTAGAGTATGTAGTATCCGTCTAGGGTTAGATAGCGCCCTTTCGCAGTGCCAGATGATGACTCAAGCCACATTACATCAGCTCAACATCCTCGAAGCGATCGCCCGTCACGGTAGTTTTACCCGTGCAGCAGAGGAGCTTAACTTAACTCAGCCCACAGTTTCCCAGCAGGTTAAGCAATTGACAAAAGCTATGGGCCTACCGCTTTTTGATCAGATAGGTAAACGTCTCTATCTGACTGAAGCGGGTCAATCCGTGCTGGAGGCTAGCCGAGATATTGCTGATCGGGTGGCCCAGCTTGAAATGCACCTCAGCGACCTACAAGGCATGGAAAAAGGACGACTGCGCCTCTCCACCACCACCACGGCAAAATATTTTGTCCCACGTCTTCTCGGACCCTTCCACAAAAAACATCCCGGCATCACGCTTTCCCTGGAGATTACCAACCAAGCCGAAGTGATGAAGCGATTAGCTAATAATGAAGATGATCTATATTTCACGGGCCGTCCACCGCGAGATCTGGATGTTGAATTACGGCCAATCTTGCCTAATCCGATCGTTGTCGTGGCCAATCGATCGCATCCCCTCGCTCGGGAGAAAAGTATTCCCCTTAAACGTCTTGCAGAAGAACAGATGATTATGCGGGAGTCTGGGTCCGGGACTAGGGCGATCGTCGAACAATTCTTCAGTGACAATCGTATAGACATCACGACAATCATGGATCTGACGAGCAACGAAGCAATTAAACACGCGATCGTTGGCGGGCTAGGCATCTCAGTCCTCTCCCAACATACCCTCGCCCTCGAAAACAATGAAAGCCCCCTCGTCATCTTGGACGTGGAAGGCTTCCCGATTCAGCAATACTGGTACTTAGTCTATCCATCCGGCAAACAAATTTCGATCGCCGCTCAAGCATTCATTGATTTTATTCTTGATGAAGGAAAGCAAACGATTGAACAAGCCTTAGCTAAGGCAATGCACTAGTATTACAAACTTTCTATGTCCTATTTGTACAAATCAACATTTTTAAGAAACCGAGTTGTGCGTTTCCGACTCTTTGGCAATGACCGAAGGTGAAGGGATTTCTTCTTTCTTACGAGATTCAAGCCAGAGTGGAAGACCGATCGCAACGGCAACCAAAAACAGAGCCACAAATGCAAATTGAGTTGCGAAATCGATTAGCTTCTCAAGCGGTACCACTTGACCGGCAAAGTAAGAAAGACTAACCATCACTGTCGCCCACGTTACAGCACCTGCGACGTTATACACCATGAACGACCAGAATGGCATTCCCGAAATTCCTGCCAATGGACTAGCAAATACTCGAAACAGAGCAATAAATCGACCGAAAAACACGGCTTTACCCGCATTTTCTCCGAATTTTCGACGGACGTCTTGCAACTGGCTCTCTTGAAAACGCAGCAGCTTACCCAGCTTAGCAAAAAGTGCCCAGCCACCTTTTGCCCCAATCCAATAGCCGATCGTGCCCCCTAGTATTGCTCCCAACGCCGCACAACATAGAACCCACTGGAATTCTAGTTGATTGCTTCCTGCCAAAAATCCACCCACTATTGTTACAGTCTCTCCCGGAATCGGCAGTCCTAAATTCTCTAAGAAAATTCCAAAAAAAACAGCCCAGTAGCCATACTTCTGAGCAATTTGCTCAATGATCTCAGGAGAGAGAAACTCAAACGACATGAACAGACCTTTACAAAGCTTCACTAGTTAACATGATTGCGCGGGACTCCTCAGACTGTCAATGCCATAAATGACACTGTTAGAGTCCTATTACAGATATTAGTCACTAAATTTAGGTGATTTTACAGAACTGACCTTAAGTGGTTAACCAACGCTTCCAGTCCTAAACTATAACTATCCGCCCCGAAACCGCTAATTTGACCCACAGCGATCGGAGCGATGTAGGAATGGTGGCGAAACTCCTCACGGCGATGAATGTTGCTGAGATGAACTTCAACGGTCGGAATGTTAACTCCCGACAGGGCATCTCGTAGCCCAACGCTAGTGTGAGTGTAGGCTCCTGGATTAATCAGAATTCCCTCTCGCGTCCCTAGAGCTGAATGAATCAGATCAATCAATTCACCTTCGTGGTTTGACTGGAAACAATCTAATGCAACTCCCAGTAAATTTGCCTGTGAAGCTAGGACTCGGTTAATGTCTTCTAGAGTATGAGAACCATAGATTTCAGGTTCTCGTTTCCCTAAAAGATTTAAATTCGGGCCGTGCAAAACCAAAATACGCATTGTGAATACGTGACTCAAACAAAGTACGCGTTAAGGATTTATCTACTAGTAACGAGAACGATCTACCGGGATAGGGATCAACTCACGCTCAGGCTGGACCTCGGGGCCGAGCAGCGCATCGATTATTTTTTGGGTGAGTTCCTTGAGCTTATCCATCAGTGTGTCAATGAAATCCATGAACAGACCTCTTCTTTGATATTGCCTGAATCTAACTTCGCCCGTAACAAATAACTGAAGGAAACTTAATCCTTCAGAACATTAGGGAGACCCTTAGACTATATTTTAACAAGAAATTGCAGTAAAGCCAAGACATGGATCTTGAATCTGTTGTGCATTTCTAAACTCATTGTAACGGAATATTTACATATCAACCGATCGATTTACACGAATTATGAGAATAAAAATTAACTCTCGGTTTAGATCATCCTCTAGACCTAAGCTAAATCCCCTGAATAAGCTGACGACGCAATAGATCCAAGGCTGTGCAAATTGTCACTAGTCGAACCCAATCTCGGCCCCGATCGCCAAATTGAAAGGCTTGGGCCGTCGTACCATTTGGCCCCGAAACTCCGACATACACCAGCCCCACAGGTTTCATATCACTTCCGCCGCTCGGTCCCGCAATGCCTGTTACGCTCAAACCCCAATCGGTCCCAAGCCGATCGCGAACTCCCGCGGCCATTTGCTCAGCCACAGCCGAACTGACTGCTCCATCAGCTTCTAAAAGCGCTGGGTCTACGCCTAAAAGAGAAACCTTAACTCGATTGTCATAGGAAATTATGCCGCCCCAAAAATAATCAGAACTGCCAGAAGTCGTGGTCAGAAGTTGGCCAATGCCGCCACCCGTGCAAGATTCAGCAACCGATAAGGTTTGGCCTCTCTGGCGTAACAGTTGACCGACCACACTCCCTAAGGAATCCTCATCTGCCCCGTAACAATTAATGCCAGAGATCAATCTCAATTGAGCTTCCACAGGCGAAATCAAAGCGATCGCCTCAGTCTCAGTCTTCGCTTTTGCCGAAATCCTTAACTTAACTTCACCTTTATTGGCATAGGGAGCCACTGTCGGATTGGACTGCTCTAAATACTCACTAACCTGCTCAGCCAAGGACGACTCAGACACGCCCCAAAATCGTAGCGTCCGGGAAATAATAGTCTCACTGGCCCAGCCCTTCGATCGTAGCAATGGCACCGCCGTCTCCTGCCACATCCGCTTCATCTCAGTCGGGACACCAGGAAACGTCAGAATTAATACATTTGGCTTCGGTTCCCAGATTATTCCTGGCGCGGTGCCGATCGGGTTCGGGAGAATATCGGCCCCCAGTGGTCGTTGGGCTTGCTTGCGATTGCTATCGGTCATGTGACGACCGCGTATCTTAAATTTATTCGCAATATCCTCAATCACAGCCGCGTCTTCAATCAACTCAACCCTAAACGTCTGAGCAATTGTCTCAGTAGTTAAATCATCGGGCGTTGGCCCTAGACCACCCGTGAAAATAATTAAATTTGCACGCTCTGCCGCGATCGAAATAGTCCGACTCAAACGCTCACGATTATCGCCAACCGTACTTTGGTAATAGTGCGCGATTCCTAACTTAGCCAATTCCTTCGCAAGATACTGGGCATTGGAATTGAGAATATCCCCCAGCAGCATCTCTGTCCCGACACTAATTACTTCAGCGATCGTCATGATGCTCCACTCTTAGATTTCGTCCTAAAATTACAAGTCACTCAAACTTCTCTAGCAACTAGGCTTGCTTAGCAATCTGCCAAACGCGCCAAGACGCAAAAGTCAAAACCACCGAGGCGATCGCAGCGTAGCCAAAGCCATTAGGCATCCCTGAAAACGCTAATGCTAGACATCCCACCCAAAGCGTTAATGAGTAGATAAATAAAACAGTGCGCCGATGGGATAACCCTGCTTGCAAAAGACGATGATGGAGATGACGATTGTCCGCAATAAATGGAGACTTACCACTACAGACTCGATCGAGAATAACGGCTGACATATCGACAATAGGCACGGCTAAAATTAGTGGCAGCAACACCGCCACCGTCGTTACACCCTTTACCAAACCAATGACCCCGACCCCTGCTAGCGTAAATCCAACAAAATAGGATCCACCATCGCCCATAAAAATCTGAGCGGGGTTAAAGTTATATCGCAAGAACCCCAAACAACAGCCCGCCAATGCCGCTGCCACTAATGCCGCTGCGGGCTGATTCATCGCCAGACAAGTAATCATCATCACTAGGGAAGCGATGCCGGAAACGCCAGCAGCCAATCCGTCCAGACCATCAATCCAGTTAATGGCATTGGTAATCCCAACTAACCACACCACCGTCAACACAAGGCTCAAAATATCGGGTAAATGCGCCAGACCACCGGGTAAATCGGTCATACCGGGAACGGATAGAAAGTTAATCTGTACGCCCATTTGCCACGCCCCGATCGCAACAATTACTTGAGCGATCAACCGAGTGAATGGCGATAGACTGAATAAGTCATCCAAAAACCCGATAGTAAAATAGGCCACTGCACCTACCGCTACGCCCCACATTTCGAGTTCTTTATCAGGTCTCAACCCGCCAAATCCTCCGATGCGCCAAGCCACTAGCAGCGCCAGCATGAACCCCGTAAACATTGCGACCCCGCCTAAACGGACCATGGGGCGTTGATGAACTTTTCGGGGATTGGGGGCATCAACGTAGCCCAACTGGAGTGCAATTTTTTTCACCCAAGGAGTGGCGAAAAGGACCACGGAGGTCGAGAGAGAGAAGGTTAAGAAGGGATACCAAGGAGACAGCATTGACACCTGGATTGAAAAGGATAATTTTATCTGGAGGCAGAAAGATTTAGGGATGGCCTCCCAAGATTAGAACATAAAAACGGAGATGCGATCGTCTCCCATCTCCGCAAGATCATGGATTTTCAGGTCAGATTTACACTAAAACGGGTTCAGCGACAGGAGAACCGAGGTGAGGATATAGTGGGAATCGGGCACAAAGGGCCGCAACTCGACGTAAACACTCAGCTGCTATTTGATCATCTTCAGGATTCAGAAGTCGATCGGCAATAATATTGGCAATTTCAGTAAACTCCGTCGCGCCCATGCCACGGGTGGTCATTGCTGCTGCACCTAACCGAATGCCGCTGGTCACAAAGGGCGACGCTGGGTCAAAGGGAACAGTATTTTTGTTGGCGGTGATGTTAACAGCACTAACAAGAGCATCAGCGATTTTACCCGTCATCCCGATCGATTGCAGGTCCACCAAGATTAAATGATTGTCCGTGCCGCCAGAAACAAGCTTAAAGCCGCGAGACTGAAGCTGTTTGCCCATGGCTTGAGCATTGACAATAACTTGGCCGCAGTAAGTTTTGAACTCAGGCTTCAGCGCTTCCCCAAAGGCAACGGCTTTTCCTGCAATCACATGCTCCAACGGTCCACCTTGGGTGCCAGGAAAGACGCATTTATCAAACTTTTTACCCAGTTCTACGTCACGGGTCATGATCAAGCCCCCGCGAGGTCCGCGAAGGGTTTTGTGCGTTGTGGTCGTTACTACATCACAATAGGGAAGTGGGTTTGGATGGTGGCCTGTGGCGACGAGACCCGCAATGTGGGCAATGTCGGCCATCAGGTAAGCACCTACTTCATCCGCGATCGCACGGAATTTGTCAAAGTGAATGGTGCGGGAATAGGCGGAATAGCCACAGATAATTAATTTCGGTTTGTGTTCCTTCGCGATCGCCATGATCTCATCATAATCAAGCTGTTCGGTTTCTTTGTTCACGCCGTACTGAACGACCTTGAACCATTTACCGGAGACGTTGACGGGGGAACCGTGGGTCAAGTGTCCGCCGTGGGACAGGTCCATGCCCATGATGGTGTCGCCCGGTTCGAGTAAGCCCAAGAAGACCGCAAAGTTAGCCTGTGCGCCGGAGTGGGGCTGAACGTTGGCATGAGCTGCGCCGAAGAGTTCTTTGACCCGATCGATAGCAATTTGTTCAATCTGATCGACAAATTCGCAGCCGCCGTAATAGCGCTTCGTAGGCAAGCCTTCCGCATATTTGTTCGTCAAGACCGAACCTTGCGCCTCCATTACCGCTGGAGAGGTAAAGTTTTCGCTGGCAATGAGTTCAAGATGATCGCGTTGACGATCGAGTTCTTGGCCGATGAGAGCGGCGATCGCGGGGTCATGTTTGGCAAGAAAGTTAGGAGTCGTGGTCACGGGGAAAGCGTCCAGTTTCTGAATGAGGGTGGATGAATACAGGAAAAGTAATCGATTCACCTAAATCGTGTTGTGACTTAGGCAGAGAAATTAAAAGATGGATGCCAGGACTTCAGATCATAACGAAAAACTGGGTAAATCGATCGATAAATGTGCAGCGATAAGAATCCGTGTGTGCCAGATCCGTAATGAAATCTATGAAATATCTATAAATTGTGTGTAAAGTCACCCCATGGAGAAGCTGCTGCTGGCAAAATGAAAGAATAGAGAAATAAAAATTTGAAGTTAGAGCCAAAATTCGAGCTGTAAGATTCTTTAGCCGTTGGCACGGGGGCAATATGGCAAGACTGATCATGGCGACGAGCGATCGGTTAATTACTATTCAACAGATATGTCAGCATTGTCTGATGGCCAGTCAAGCGGGCGAGCCACGATGGGAGAATGGACGGCTTCGGTGCGGACAGGCGATTGTGATGGAATCCCCGTACCAGCCGGATCAGTTTGAGTGTGAGATGGGATTTCGGGTGATTAAAATTTCATGATGTATCCTGAAGGAAGATTTGAGATACATCACAAAGCAGGGAACTGAGGGCAAAGAGATGAATTATCGTGGTAGTAGCTTGAGCGTTCCTGAACGAATTTTTGCGGCATTGCCCTACACCATTTCTCTGATGGCAGGAATCCCAGCAATTTTACTGCTGGCTAACTTTTTACCGAATGTGCCGATCGTCGCGGTTCTAGCGCCACTGCTATTTATTCCAATGTCACTCACTAGGTTCCTCGGGCCTTTCGCAAATCTGATCATTTTCTTTGGGCTATTTTTCTTCGTCGTTCGCAACACTGATATTAAGCAATTTATCCGGTTTCACACGATGCAATCGTTAATGATTGGGATTGCAGTGTCGGTGACGGGATTGATTGGCGACTTGCTTGGTCCGACCATGACGATGTTCAGTGCTTTGTTGAGTATTGTTGTGAGTGCAGCGGTCGTTGGCGTGTCTATCTATTCGATGATTTTGGCGTTGATGGGCAACTATACGAATATTCCGTTGATATCGGAAGCGAGCGAAGCACAGACTCGTTATTAAATTCAGGAACCTGGAAACTGAAAAATCTCTAGAAAGGTTAGCGGGACGTTCTAGGAAAAAATTCAGAAGAAGTGTTCGCGATCGGCTATTATGATTACTCCTTGCTTTTTTACGGTCTGCCCAATTTTTATGGCGCAGTCGAAGAAGCCAGATAGACCATAAGGAGAAAGAATTCTGTGAAAGATTTTATCTACGAGACGATGTACATTTTGCGTCCAGACATCGGTGATGATGCGGTCGATCAAGCGATCGAAAAGTATCAATCTTTGTTGAAGGAAAACGGCGCTGAAATTATCGAAACGCAACACCGTGGCAAACGCCGCCTCGCTTATGAAATTGGTAAGGCACGTGAAGGCGTTTACATTCAAATGAACTATAAAGGCGGCGGTCCTATGGTTGCCATCATGGAACGTGCCATGCGGTTGAGTGAAGATGTGATTCGTTACTTGACCGTTAAACAAGACGTTGAGAAGGAAGAGGAAGAAGACGAAGTGGTGGAAGCAGTGCCTGTAGCAGTTGAAGCTTAAGCACTGTTGCTCGACTTATTAAATTGATTGATTGTAAAAATCAATTTAACTAACGGCATCCTTGATCGCAATCGGGGATGCCGTTGATTTTAGGGCTTTCAAGCTTGCCTAAGGATTCCGAGTAAGTTAAAATAAAAGCCTTAAGTTGAAGTCATTGTGAGTTCGACTTAAGGATTAGAGATTGTGAATCTAAACGGTGATCCGCCCATGAAACTATCGAAGAAAAATTTAGACACCAAGTTAGATCATGTTTACGACGTGATTATTGTGGGCGGCGGCGCGGGTGGACTGTCGGCAGCGATTTATCTTCAGCGCTATCGGTTGTCTTGTTTAGTGATTGAGAAAGGGCGAGGCCGATCGTTCTGGATGCAGGATTTACGGAATTATGTGGGTGTGGATCCGCATATGCCGGGGCGCGATTTGCTTAAGCAAGGCCAGAATCATGCGTTGGGCGTGGGTGCGGATTATTTGATGGGGTTTGTAGAGAACGTTAAAGATGAGGGCGAGACTTTTAAGGTGAAGGTAAAAGTCGGGAAGCAAGATAGCATTTATCCTGAGTTCCGATCGAAGTATGTGGTGGCGGCGAGTGGCATTATTGATAATTTGCCGAAGCTGGAGAATATGCAAAATGTCTATGATTATGCGGGCTACAACCTGCATGTCTGTATGATTTGCGATGGGTTGGATATGGAAAATTTGAAGGCGGGCCTGTTTGTTGGCAGTGAGGGAGCGATTAATACAGCCTTTGTTATGAACTGGTTCACGCCTTATATTTCGGTGTTTACTCAGGGTTTGTTTGAGACTAGTGATGCCATGAAGCAAAAGCTAGCGGACCATGGCTATCCACTGTATGAGCAACCCTTGAAACAATTCCACGGCCACGAGCACGAAATGCATGGGGTGGAGCTGGTAGATGGAACTCGGGTGGAGTTAGAAACGGGGTTGATTGCGATGGGTTCTCATTATTTCAGCGATTATCTGGCCGGACTTGACCTCGATCGGGATGGTCAGGATTTGATTACGGACAATATGTGTCGCACGTCTCATCCTAGGATTTTTGCCCTGGGTGATTTGAAAAAGGGGTTGAATCAGATTTCGATCGCAGTAGCAGATGGGACATTGGCGGCAACACAGATTTGGCGTGATATTCGACGGGCATCTGAGCCTCGGCTTTGGGTGGAAAATTTGAAAAAATAATGTCCAGGGAGATAAATTAGCTAGAAATTAGGGAATTTGTGAAATTTTTCTGAGCGTTTTTTCAGTTCGCCGCTACAATGGCCTCCAAACCTGCGATCGTAAACCAGACGCAGCGCCTTACCTTGTCCTTACAACTTGTTCAACTGTGTCATCAACGGAGTCCCGCGTCGTGTCTCAATCTGAAACCCTATCGCTTCAACATCTACAATCTGAAGTGGTCCACTTGAAGGACGAACTGCAAACTCGTGACCAGCTTGTCCAGCAGCTTTCTCAGGAACTCTTTCGTCTGGTCAAACAAGGCAACAAAACTGCAACGGCTACAGGAAACTCTACCGATCGCGATCTCACCGAAATGCGTGCCCTTCGCAATCAGCTTCAAGGCATGGAAGAACAAGTAAATTTTTATCAGGTGGAATTGGCCGATCGGGATGCGAAGATCACAACGCTTGAAAACTCGATTCAGGGCATGAGCGAGCGATCAGACATGTTGGAAAAAGTGGTGCAAGAGTTACCCAATGTCTACCGTCAAAAGTTTGCGGAGCGGATGGCTCCAGTAAAAGAGAAAGTTGCACAAATCCAGCAGGAAAATCGTAAGCTTCATGCAGAGTTGCAGAGCGTTAGCTATCGGTTAGCCATGCGGAGTCGTCAAGCTGGACAATTGGATTTACCTACCTTTGCGGCGGAGACGGCTGAGTCTGTTTAATCAAAAATCCTGAGGCGATCGATTGAGAAGTTACAAGACGGGATGCTGCGACACGGATCTAGGCTGAACTTTTTGATCGGGTTAGAACCTACTGTTCACGATAATGGACTAAATTTTGCACCCCTACATTACGATCGTCCATCAATTCCAAATGTCTATACTGACAAAATCTGGGTGATATAATGAAAGCCCCTAATGGGTCAAAAACCATGTCGCAATCAACACTTGAAACTACGAATGATAGGTTCGATCGGATTCATTGGACGAGCGCAGACCTAGATTTATTGCCTGAAAGCAGCAATCGCTATGAGATCATTGACGGAGAGTTATTCGTGACGAGAGCACCGCATTGGGGACACCAAATCACCACAGGCAACGTCGGATCTGAATTGAGAAATTGGTCGATCGCCAGTGGACGAGGAAAAGCAGTCCAAGCCCCAGGATTGATTTTTTCGGATGCAGATAATGTGATTCCGGATGTCGTGTGGATTAGTCAAGAACGGCTGACAACGGGATTAGATCAGTCAGGGCATCTGATCGTTGCACCAGAACTAGTGGTTGAAGTTCTATCGGCTGGAGCTGAAAACGAACGTCGCGATCGTGAAGCCAAACTAAAGCTTTATTCGACTAGAGGAGTCCAAGAATATTGGATTATCAATTGGCGATCGCCCCAAGTCGAGGTCTATCGTCGTGAGAAAGCAATTTTGACCTTGGCTTGTACATTGTTTCCGGGAGATGAGTTGGTTTCTCCATTGCTACCAGGGTTTTCCTGTGCAATCGATCGGCTGTTTCTATAGTAAGTTCACTCTTAACTAGGTTTAATCTCCAGCTTCGATCGCCCATGAGCCTGAGCCTTTAGGATTAACCGATCGCCCTTTTCTACATTCGTTCTAAAACCTTAATTCCTAATAGATTTAGTCCGAGTTTGACCGATCGCGCTGTCAAATCGCACAATATCAATCTCGAATTTTTGGTCACTTCATCTTCCGCTTTCAATACCGGACAAGCATCATAGAATGTATTAAATTTCTGGCTGAGTTCAAACAAATATTGACACAAACGATTTGGAAATAGTTCATCTCCAACGGCTGCGATCGCGTCCTCAAGTTGCAATAAGTGTTTAGCTAATACAAATTCTGATTCATTCTGTAATTGAATTGGTGTATTAAGACTAGAAAAATCAATTCCACCTCGACGGCTAATGCTTTGGACTCGGGCGTAAACATACAACATATAGGGTGCCGTATTGCCTTTGTCTGCCAACATTTTGTCATAGCTAAAGATATAGCTGCTAGTGCGGTTTTGACTTAAATCGGCATATTTTACAGCACTTAATCCTACAATTCGAGCAACATTCGCTTTGAACTCATTAGATTCCGATCGTTCTTCCTCAGCCAATCTTGCATCTAAAATCGCACCAAATTTTTCAATTGATTCATCAAGTAAATCTCGCAATCGGACCGTATCGCCCGATCGGGTTTTTAGCTTTTTACCATCTTCACCTTGAACCAAACCAAAGGGAACATGAGTAATTTCGACTGTTTCAGGAATCCACTTTGCCTTTCGTGCAACTTGAAAAACTTGGGCAAAATGATTGCCTTGGCCAGAATCTGTGACATAAATAACCCGTTGCGCTTTATCTTCATTTACACGGTATTGAATTGCAGCTAAATCAGTTGTTGCATAATTAAATCCGCCATCTGTTTTTTGAACCATCAGCGGTAATGGTTGACCTTCTCGATTTGTAAATCCATCAAGGAAAACGCATTGTGCGCCTTGATCTTCTACTAGCAATTCTAATTTTTTTAAATCTGTTACGACATTAGCAAGATAGGGATTATAAAAAGATTCACCCCGTTCATTGAGTTGAATATCTAGTAAATCGTAAATGATTTGAAATTCTTTACGAGACTGCTCACAAAGTAATTTCCAAGCTTTTAAGGTATCTTCTGACCCACTTTGTAATTTCACCACCTCATCACGGGCCACTTTTTGAAATACTTCATCTTCATCAAAACGGGCTTTAGCTTTCTTATAAAACGCGACTAAATCCCCAAGATCGATCGCATTCGCCGTCGTTAGAGCTTCCGGAGCCACTTCTTTTAAATAGGTAATCAACATGCCAAACTGTGTGCCCCAATCGCCCACATGATTCAGCCGCAACACATCGTGACCTTGAAATTCCAAAACCCGAGCAATACAGTCGCCGATAATAGTCGATCGCAAATGTCCGACATGCATTTCTTTTGCAATATTAGGACTAGAAAAATCAACAATTATTTTTTGTGGCTGATCAACTTTGAAAATCCCAAGCCGATCGTTTGTCCGATCGCTTTTGCTCATAAATTGTAAGCGTTCAGCCAGATAAGCTAGGGTGTAACGCAAATTAATAAACCCGGCACCAGCGACTTCTGGAGCTTCAAACCGATCGCCCAACTCCAATTTCTCCATCAATTCTTGAGCAATTTGACGAGGCGCTTTACCTAGTTTTTTCGCCAGCGACATCGCAACATTAACTTGATAGTCCCCATATTTTGGATTATTGGTGGGTGCGATCGCTGGATCGGTGTGAGCAAATTCTTCACCAAAGGCAGCAACTAAAGCTTGTTGAATCTGGGTTTTCAGTTCAGTTACTGCGCTCATACAAAATCCACTTATTAACACGGGCTTACGATTGTATCGCAGATGCATAGCACAAGCTTCATCGATTTTCTCGACACTAACAAAACCGAAGCCGATCGGTTTTGAGACTATAGAACCGATCGGCTTTTATTCAAGATTTAGATAAATTTAGTAAACCAGATTTGAGAATTTTGCGAGACTATTTTATCGTGCGATGACGTTCAATAGGACTATATCTTAGGTATGAAGCAGATAACACCAAAATCCTGCTAATTCTATTCCTAAGCGACATTTACTTTAATACTTTTTTAGTTATTTTTTGAAAAATTCGTTTTGCTTTAGTTAGGAAATTAGGTGATTTCAAAATTGATGGTCTTTGCTCTGAATAATCAAGGAATCGATAATATAGCCAAATATCTTTGTATCGAATATCAACATCTTCTCCTTTGCACAATCTCGTAAAATCATTTGATGAATAGCCCATATAATGAATTCGATGAATAGTTTTTAATTGATCTTTGTTGTATAAAACTTGGTCAACATTAACAAATGGATCGCTATTAGCACAATTACCAGTTCGTTCTTGCCCATTTGGACTTAAGGTAAAGTTAAATAGTGAACGTCCAGATCTGAGTGTCATATAGTTGAATAGAAAGGCATCATCCCACCACCCCTGACTATTTACCCAAGCTCCTTCACCTTGAGTAGTAATGTATTGTTCTAATAGAGCTAATTCTTCAGTATTAAAAATCCCACGCTTTGACCCCCAAAAACTAGAGCAATGTAATTTTGGCCGTATTTCAGATTCCGTGAACATCCCAGTTGATTCGATTAGCGGGATATTAAGTGCTGCATTATTGGTAGATTTAGCATGTTCCCAGTCATCAAAAACAAAGTCATAAGTTTTTAGCTTGTCGAAAACGTCTTCACAAGGTTTCATAGCCAAACTATCTGCATCAAAAAAGATAAACCGCTCAAACGGCCCATTAAAGGCTACGAACTTACGATGTAGCTTTCCCTTGTACCATCGAGGGTGTGATTGTTTACGTTGTATTTGCGAGTAAGAATTAGCAAAATCACAAGCAAATTTCTCCCAACGGTCAATTGATGTTTTATCCTCAAATAAGGTAACGTTATCGGGCCGCAAGCTGATTTCTTCTTTAATTCGATCTAGGCGATCGTCAAAAGGGATAATACAGATGGGGATGTTTGGATCAACATTAACTCTAATACTGTTCAAAAGTGCAATAAGCTGATCGCATACCACATCATTCGCAAGTGTATAAATTCCAAAGTCTTTCATTGTCAACACACTCAACTCTAAACAAAATAGGATATTTGCACAACACGCGGTCTAAGTAGGATACCCAGATAGACTCTACGTCTCACTAATTCAGGAAGATGCTCCGACAGATTCCACGTATCTCCCCTCATGTTTAGCAGATTGGTAGTGCATTTATGCAAAGGATGGAGAGAATCCAGGGGAAGTGCTTTCAGTATTTGAAGTCGAATTTGATAACTGCAATCATGAATAAAATTCCAAATGGCTGAAATATGATTCTCTAACTGTCTCGAAAAGGATTCGGACTGCAACAGAGCAGAATCACATAGCTACTAAGTCCCTAAAAAAAAGACGATCGCCCTTCAGCAACCGTCTCTCTTTTATTCAAAATTCTAAAGAACTATCCTCGGATTTCCTTTGCCATCGCCTTAAAGCCCTTCAAACTAGGACCGGGACTGCGACGACCACTCGTCAGAGTTGGAACTAGATACTGTGTTGCAAACCCAGCCGTTGGAGCCGGAGCCTGGACTTCAGCACTTACCGCAGCAGGAGCCTGATTCAGCTTTAGCGCTGCAATAATCAGATCCTCAGAACTCATCGGTGCCGTAACCTTAGCTACAGCCTTACCTGGAACAGCCTTGACCTTCTTACCCTTGGTATCAGTTGTCACAGCATCAGTCGTCGAAACGATTGCATTGGCCGCAGGTAACTCCTCCATCGTAGACTCGTCTGCTACAGCATAAAAGCCATCCTTACTCTTTTTCGACTTGGCTTTTGGAGCTTTAACAGATTTCTCCGCTTCAACTTTCCCTTCTAGGGTCGCCCCATCGATCGCCTTCTTCTTCCCCCCGATTAATCCGCCGATGAAGCCCAAGATTCCACCAAACAAATTTTTAAAAATGTTGACCAGCGCGCCCATGAAAGACTCCTAAAAGTATGAAACTTGGAAGAAAGTGCGATCGGCTACAACCTGACGCGCTCCTCCCAAAACAGCAAGTATTACTTCACATTATCCGAGGCGAGGAGTCCGAAAATCAAGCCTTTAACCGCCCAAAGCCCAAAATCGTAACAGACTGTTAACTTGTTCTCATGCTTTCTAAGCATCAGGTTCTAAACTTCAGGTTCCAATTCATCCCGTTTCAACACCCCAAACATCACGCCCAGCACCGCCCCAAACACAAACCCACCACTATGCGCCCAATACGCTACACCCCCTTTGCCGCCCATGGGTTGCGCGATGCTGGAAAGCGCCTGTTGGACAAACCAAATGCCTAAGTATGCAAAAGCTGGAATTGGTATAATAAAAAATGGTGGAATAAACGTGTTCACGGAGACCTTTGGGAATCGCAAAATATAGGCTCCCATCACGCCCGCGATCGCCCCACTAGCTCCCAAACCAGGAATCATTGACTGCGCCGAAAATATCCACTGAGTCAGTCCCGACAGCACTCCAACCGTTAGATAGAAAATCAAAAATTTAACGCGGCCTAGCTTATCTTCAACATTGTTACCAAAGATCCACAAAAACAGCATATTCCCAATCAAATGGGTCAAACCGCCATGCAAAAACTGTGATGTAATGAGGGTGAGAAACTCAGGCGGTTCACTCAAGACACCTCTTAAATGGGGAATCGGTGCACCGACGATCGAGGCGGTCAACTGCCCCGGTACAACCGCCCAGTCCCGCAAAAAGTAATCCATCGCCGTCCCCAAAACCTCTCCGCGTGCGGTCACAACAGCCTGACCCTGCAATTTTACTTGATAGAAAAACACTAAAAAATTGATCGCAATCAGCCCATAGGTCATGTAAGACGTGCGGCGGGTCGGATTGTCGTCACCGATCGGGAACATGAGGCTTTCCTAGTTTGATAAGAACAGCTTAAAAATAGCGCACTTGAACGGATCTGGTCGGTCGTATCTACGATCGAAGCTTAAGAATCCCTTAATATGGCTTTTTCCTGCCTGAAAGCGTGAAATGCGCCCAACTAAAATACATTCCGACAAGAGGACAATGTCGAAATGCCACTGACATTACTGCAACTAACATAACGGTCGGCATACTGTTCGCAGTTTATCACTTCGACAAAAAAGCATTCTTAGATTTCTCCAAAAATGCTTTCAAACCACTTAAATTTTACGAATAACTCAATAACTTAAGTGCTCATGCTTAAGTGCTCATACGGCCAATGATGCGTTGAACAATGTCCAAACCCGTCACCGCTTGCCATGCGAAAAGACCCACGATCGCACTATTCAAGGCAATATGCGAAACCCTAGCCCACTCAACCCCTTTCTGCATCAAAGGAGTCAACGAAGCCGATACCGCGATCAAACTGGCCATACCTAATCCTGCAATCAAGTGCGATCCGACAAACAGCTTGCCATTGTTGATATACGTCACCGCCATCCCGCCTACAGTTCCCAACACCATCAAGGCCAACACCGTCGCCCCGATCGCATGATGCTTGTCCTTAAATTTGCCTGCCATCAGCGCCTTCTTCTCCTCACCTGTGGCCGATCGAGTCCTGCGCCACTGAAAACCTGTATATCCCGCGTACAACGTCAACCCCAACACGACCCACATCAAAAGTGGATGGGCGAATTGACTATAAACCTTGACGGATTCAGGCAGTTCCATGGGTGTAAACCTTACAATTGTTCTCTCTAGTAAAAGAGTGTAACAAAACTTAGTACGGAGCGAAATGGTAGATTAGAACAAGAAAGCTCTTAACTTCATGAGGTTCGCGCCATGACTCATCAGCCATCCAATCTTATCAGCCGTCGTCAATGGCTTAGCTATGTGGGCGCAGCCTCTGGAACGATTGCCATCACCAGCCTTTTTCCCAACGCAACCCAAGCTGAAACTCTCGCAACACCCTACGCCACCCTGCCCGCATTACCTTACGCCTACGACGCATTGGCCCCCTTTATCGACGAAAAAACCATGAAAATTCACCATGACCTCCACCATGGTGCCTACGTCAAAAATCTAAATGCCGCCTTAGATAAATTTCCCAAATACAAAGAAAAACCGATCGAAGACCTCTTTCCTATCCTTAATAAAATCCCCGAAGAAATTCGTCGCACCGTCCGCAATAATGGCGGCGGACATTACAATCACACCCTCTTCTGGGAAAGCATGGGGCCAAAGGCTGGCGGCGAACCCGTAGGCGAACTGGCCACTGCTATTGTGAAAGACTTTGGCAGCATCGACGACTTTAAAAAGCAATTTGTCGAAGCCGGAATGCAGCGTTTTGGCAGTGGCTGGGTCTGGCTGGCCATCACGCGCAAAGGCAACCTCGCCATCAGCTCAACCCCCAACCAAGACAATCCTCTAATGGCCAGCGATATTCCCATCCTCGGCAACGATCTCTGGGAACACGCCTACTACCTCACCTATCAAAACCGCCGCGCCGAATATTTAGCACAATGGTGGAATGTGGTGAACTGGAATGCGGTTAACGATCGGTACAAGAAAGCGATCGCCTAGAAATTCCCCTCAATCCACTTGAGTCGGGAGACCGAGAGACCAAAATTCACAATTCTCTATTCACAATTCCTATGGTTGCCCTAAATTACTACGTCTCCCCCGAAGACTATCTTGAAGGCGAGCGTGCCAGCCCCATCAAGCATGAATATCAGCGTGGACTAATTTATGCCATGGTGGGAGCGAAAAAATTCCACGTAATTATCGCGGGGAACATCGCAACCCAACTCAACATCCATTTTGCCAACAGTCCCTGTATTGTCATGTCCTCGGACATCAAAGTGCGGCTCGTTGAGGCGAACTGCTACTACTATCCCGATGTCGTGGTCACTTGTCACCCAGATGATTTAAAAGGCAACGAAGACTTTATCCTCCATCCCAAAGTCGTGATCGAAATCCTATCCAAATCCACTGCAAAATTCGACCGGACAGCAAAATTTGTCGATTATCAAACCTGCGCAGAACTCGAAGAATATGTCCTGATTAGCCAGACTGAAAAACTTGTCGAAGTCCGCACTCGGCATAGCGATCGGTGGGAAACTGAAATTTATACAAATGGCGATCGGATTCAGCTTAAAAGCATTGACTGGAATGGCCCGATCGACGCTGTCTACCAAAAAGTCACCGGACTTGCCACCGAAGAAACCGTAAATTTGTAAGAAATCCCATATGATTGAACACTGTCAAAGTTAGACATATGGGAAAAATCAATGGGGCGAGCTAAGAAGGTTGTACTGGCATATTCAGGGGGCGTAGATACCTCCGTTTGTATCCCGTATCTCAAAAATGAATGGGGCGTGGAAGAAGTCATCACCCTCGCCGCAGACTTAGGACAAGGAGACGAACTTGAACCCATTCGCCAAAAGGCACTCGACTCAGGCGCGTCTATTTCTTTAGTGGAAGACGTTCAAACTGAATTCATCACAAATTATGCATTTCCTGCGATTCAGGCCAACGCCCTGTACGAAAATCGCTATCCCCTTTCCACGGCCCTCGCCCGTCCACTGATCGCCAAACTCTTGGTGCAAGCGGCTGAAAAGTATGGTGCTGATGCTGTAGCCCATGGTTGCACTGGAAAAGGCAACGACCAAGTGCGGTTTGATGTGGCGATCGCGGCACTAAACCCCAATATTAAAGTCCTCGCCCCCGCCCGTGAATGGGCTATGAGCCGCGAAGAGACGATCGCCTACGGGGAACGATGTGGCATTCCATCTCCCGTTAAAAAGTCCTCGCCCTACAGCGTCGATTTGAATCTTCTGGGTCGAAGCGTCGAAGCAGGTCCACTAGAAGACCCGTACTACGAACCTACCGAAGAAGTTTATGCCTTGACGAAAAGCATCCAAGACACCCCCAACGAGCCGGAATACGTTGAAATTGGCTTCGATCGCGGAATTCCCGTCACCGTTGATGGCAGGGCATTCGATCCCGTCCAACTGTTTGTGCATCTGAATAAACGCGTCGGTAACCACGGCATCGGACGCGTCGATATGATCGAGAACCGTCTCGTCGGCATCAAGTCTCGCGAAATCTACGAGACACCTGCCTTGATCATGCTTATCCATGCGCACCGCGATCTCGAAAGCCTAACCCTGGCCAAAGATGTCACCGTCTACAAGCGTGGCATTGAAGAAACCTACGGCCAAATGGTTTATAACGGTCTTTGGTATAGTCCGCTCAGAGAAGCACTAGATGCCTTTGTCAGCAAGACTCAAGAGCGCGTTAGTGGAACTGTGCGGGTGAAGCTCTTTAAGGGCAACGCGACGATCGTCGGACGGAAATCGGCTAATTCCCTTTATGCCGAAGACCTTGCCACCTATGGCGCAGGCGATAATTTCGACCATAAAGCGGCTGAAGGATTCATCTACGTTTGGGGTCTACCGACTCGTGTTTGGTCTCAAATGACACGCGGATAAAGGACTTACTTCAGAGGATAGAAGACTGATTTATTGCAATCTGTCGCCGATCGAGTTTTCGATCGGCATTTTTTATCGGTATATCAAGCATGAATTTTAGATTTAAAACAAATTGAACCGCTTCAGTTGCATCTCGATCGCTTTCGGCAAAGATTGGTGCAATTGTTTTGCATCTTGGAAAATTAATCGATTCTGAGTCGGCAAATCAAACGGAAAATGCCCTGGAACATCCGATCGTTCCATCTGAGTCATCAAAATCTGTTCCACGCGCTTACACTGCAACGCATACCCTGTCTCCACACAAACCTGGGGACTCGGAATCAACTGAGGCATAGCGGCATCTGGAATCTGCGCAATAGAGGTACCATCCGCCACATAAAGAAGACTTTGCCGAATCGATCGCATTAATGGACTACTTAACCGCACGGGTCCATCATCAAGTCGATGAGATTCTTTGAGGGTAATTTCAACCCGAGATTTCTTATTGATAACCTCTAAAATAGAAGTCAATTCATCCCGCAGCAATTCACTAGACTCGGCATAGGACTGCTGATAAGAAAAGAAAATTACAGGTTGGAGATGAGCCATCACATCCTGCTTGGTAAAATAAATCTCATGACTGCTCAGATCAATGTTCGCGATCGCATAGCCCCCACTGCCCTGAATATAAAACTCAACCAAATCACCTTCAAGGTAACGCTGAAACCAAGCCGATTGCATTACCACTTCCGACTCATCCAAAAAGTCAGCCCGCAACCCTGACTTCAACAAACTATTTTTGCTGAGCCGAAGATCATAGGGCCGCTTCTGGAGCTGCTTCAATGGCTCATATTCTTCGATATACCAAGCCTTGAGCGAAATAATCGCCATATCTCTGCCTCATGTGGAATCTGGGAGCCTTCGCATATTTTATACAGAGAATCCAGAGTTGACGCAGAAGTGATATAGTACTTATGATCTAGTATCAATTCGACACGAAATTCTAAGGAGTCTGAGCGACCTTATCTGATTTATCAGAATTGACAGGAATACGATCGTCAAAAACCACTACTCGTTGATTTGGATCCACCATATGAGTCTGCTCTTGCAAAATCGCCTTAACCTGATTGGAATCAAAATTCCGACTAAACTCGGCTTGGATCTGGGCAACGCGGGCTTCGGCCTGTTGAACTTCGCTCTGAACTTCCTTCAATTTTTGAGCCTGAGCTGTGCGGTAGGGTAACAAATACACCAACGTCGAAAGAGCGATCGCACTTAATCCCACATTGACACCCAAACGCAAAAAGGTTTCAAACGCCACAAGACGATGTTGACGCGTAACTCGTACCTTAGACGATTGAGCAGAGGTTCGGCGGACGGTAGACCATGAAGGAGACCGTTGTTTTTGAGGGAAGTTAGATTGTTGCGGCAACTTAGGGAGTGCGTTCATAGTGTCAAATCACATTCGTTCCCGTTCAGAGAACATCTCCTCTAAACGGCTTGGTAAAGCAGATGCATCAAATACTTGACTAGAAAACAAAGTTTCTACAGGGGATAATCTGTGCATTTACTTGAACTTCATTTCTTACAAGAAAAACTTGTCTCGCTAGTGTAGCTGCGATCGGACGATCGAAGAGCAAAATTTAAGCACCAAAAAACTTATTTTAGAGAAAAAAGCCCTATTCAGCGCCCTTCAGAGAGTGATCTTAGAATACCCGAAGAGCTTAAACGATCGTTCACGCATCTTTAAAGATGTGGGTGAATATCCTGCATCACAATGATCCCCGTTCTCCTTACGATAAAAGCCTAGATAACTGATTAAGAAAAATCCTAAGCGTTATCCAGGCTTTGAAAGATACAAAACGCGATCGTAATTTGGCCGCGTCCTAAGATCTTGTGATTAGTTCTTGTAGAGTTCAGTCGAAAGACGGAGCGCCAAGATACCTGGGATCAATGCCACAAAAATGGCCACTAGCACTTGTGAATCGGTCATTGTGATTGCTCCTAATAATTACAGCCAAGCCACAAAATAATCAGCCAAAAATTAAGGCCAATCCTATCGCTTAGCTAACTCCTTGATTAAACCCCATGACGGAAGGTTAGCGGAATCTGCTGTAATCCACTGTAACAAACGGCAAAGAATCCATTGCAATCCAAAATCCTTACGCTCACATCTCTTCGGTTCTCCCCCCGATGGTGCTAGATATGCAATGGTAGACTGAACCCATCTAAGTTTTAATTTCACCTACCGATGCTGGAACCTTTCTCAGACCTGCTCAATCCCACTCAGCTCATTCCAGATAACTGGACGCCTCAGTCTTTATTGATTTTGCCAGTCTTAGTTGCTTTAGAAGCTGTTCTATCAGCGGATAATGCGATTGCCCTTGCTGCCATTACTCAAGGATTACAGGATCCAAAGCTAGAGGAAAAGGCACTAAATATTGGTCTCTTTCTAGCGTATATCCTTCGGATGGCCTTAATTCTAGTCGCGTCGCAAGTGGTCAATCAATGGCAGTTTGAATTGCCGGGGGCAGCCTATCTTCTCTGGCTTGTGTTTCAGCACTTTACCTCAACAGAAGATGAAGACGGGGACCATACAGCACCCCGATTTGCAAATTTATGGCAGGCAATTCCGGTATTGGCGCTGACGGATTTGGCGTTTTCCCTTGATAGCGTAACGACCGCGATCGCCGTCTCGAATGAAACTTGGTTAATTTTGCTAGGCGGGACAATCGGGATTATTGCGCTACGGTTTATGGCGGGGCAATTCATGATATGGCTAGAGGAATATACCCATCTTGAAGATGCGGGCTATGTCACAGTATCTTTTGTGGGCTTTCGGCTGTTACTGCGAGTGGTTAATGATAGTTTGGTGCCGCCGGAATGGGTAATGGTGTTGGCGATCGCTGGTGTTTTTGCTTGGGGATTCTCCAAAAAACGGGATAATAAGATAGGTGAGACGCTCGGAACTGTTGCAGGTGAAACGATCGACTCTGAAGCGGTCGAAGATCTTACTGCTGAGAAAATTGGATAGCTGAAAATTAGGGATGGATAACAAAAAGCAGGTGGAGGATTGATGTCCCACCTGCTTTTTTATACAAATTGTCTACACAAACTGTTTCTACGCAAACTGTAAATGTATGGATGAAGTCAATTATTCGTAAATCCACTTCGTCATCGTGGGTTCCCAAGCAACTAGTTCGTCTTCCTTGAACCACATCGCGATTTCGCTTTGAGCAGTTTCAATAGCATCAGAACCATGAATTAGGTTACGACCGATACTTGCACCGTAATCGCCCCGAATTGTTCCCGGCTCCGAATTCAAGGGATTGGTTGCGCCGATAATTTTACGTCCAGCCGCCACGACCCCATCGCCTTCAAGAACGATCGCAACAACTGGGCTGGAGATAATAAATTCAACCAAGTCGGGGAAGAATGGACGCTCTTTGTGAATGCCATAGTGCTGTTCCGCGAGTTCTTTACTGACCTTCATCAGCTTCAGGCCCACGAGCTTAAATCCTTTTCGCTCAAAGCGACCGATAATCTCAGCAACAAGCTTACGCTGGACGCCATCGGGCTTAATGGCAATAAATGTTCTTTCCATGACTGCTGTTCTCAAGCTTAAAAGAGAGTTTTCCATCCATCAGAGTAGCAGCAAAGGATCTCGGCTGAGCGCCCAGGATATTCACAAAGTATCATTTACAAAAAATCGCCCCCATTCTACTAGTGGAGACGATTTTTGTTTTAGTTGACCTAACAGCGACAATGAGAATCAGCTCGATTACCCCTTATCAACAATTATTGATGGATTACTGATGCTTACGTTTTTTAGACACTAAGCCCGCTAGTCCAAGAGTACCTAAAGCTAGTAGGCTCGCTGGTTCTGGCACACTTTTCACGGGAGGTAGCCCGATCGTATTAGCGATATTTACCTTGGTGCGGAAGATAGTATAGCTATTGTTGTCGCGCTTTAGCCCTGTCCCATTAGTTGTGGTATTCAAGAATTCAGCGGCGCTCGTGACCTCATTGATCCGTCCCCATGGATTTGTAGTGCCATCGTTCATCCCACGGCTTTTCGCATCCTCCCATTTTGCTGTTGAGATTTCCTTATTGAGGACTGCATTCGTTGGGGTGTCACCCATATCTCCAGGATTTATGCTCCATTGCGTCGTCAAATATTCCCAAGAACCTGGCTTAGAGAGGAGTTGCTTTTGTTGATCTCCAGCAGAGATGTCGAATTGACCCACCCAAGATTCATCCACCGAACGATCGTCCCACGTCACGACATATAGATAGTCATTCTGTTTGACGTTGAAATTCCAAGTCTCAGCACTAGACCAGTTGTAACCATTGCCATTGTTGGTATTGTAGGTCGCGCCACCCAGAGTTCCGTTGTTCCAACCTGCTGCACCACCATAAGCACCTTTCTCATTGCGTCCAAAGAAATTCAGGATACTCCCATCAGCATTTCCAGAGAAGAGGGCATAGTGGTTGTCTGCCGTTAGTGTTGCTTTGACTGCCAAATTATTAGATACAGACTGTGCTGAAGCGCCACTAGCCTGTGAGCAAAGGACAGCAGCAAAGAGAAGAGTTCCAGCAAATGAATGACGAGTAGTTTTTTTCATGAGAGTATTTCAAGCCGACAAGGCGTCGAACGATGGGGTCGATTCCACCCTCTCAGATGAATCCCGAAATAACTAGAGAAGGCCAATCATCTTCACGGTAATTGGAACCTAGGGCTGAAAAATATTGTTCCGTTAAATATTCGATCGACAGAGATTATGGTTTATCCGCTCTATATGAATGAAATAAGTAGATTTACTGACGAATTTGCAATATCCGCTAGGGTCTGTAAGTTTGAAACCTAGGAACAGAAAAATTAACTCAGTAATAAAGCGGAGCTAGACCAATAAATCAGACGATTAATTTCTTACAATAATCAGCCGATCCTGAAAATCACTGACCTGAGATCTGGTGTACTGAGATACCCATTCCCTCCAAAAATGTACAAATAGTGGCATATTGAATCGCATAGTGAACATGCCTTGTTAGTGACGCGAACTTTGGGCAAATGCGATAAACTTAACCACTCATACGGTCAATTTCTAAGGGTTGTAATGATGGCAGAACGCGCAATGGATATGAAGATCGATACGGACTCAACCACTCAGGCAACAACTGAAGCTGTTATCAGTAAAACCGATCGTAGGGAGAGTCATCGAACTGTCAGTCCAGAGAAAGTTGAAACTGCCACTCAATCCAATACCATCAAGCGATCGGCTGCTGTAGAAGCAGAAGAATGGAGCATTGAAAAAAGCGAAGAACTGTACCGAATCAATGGTTGGGGCGATCCGTATTTTTCGATTAATGCCGTGGGGCATGTCACCGTTTCGCCCAAGGGATTACGCGGTGGGTCGTTGGATCTGTGCGATTTGGTTAATGGGCTGAAGCAACGAAATTTGGAACTGCCCCTATTGATCCGGTTCTCCGATATTTTAGAAGACCGGATTGAACGGCTAAATGCTTGTTTTGCGAAAGCGATCGCTCGGTATAACTATCCCGGCATCTATCGCGGAGTCTTTCCGGTGAAGTGTAACCAGCAGCGTCATTTTGTTCAAAACTTAGTTAAGTTTGGTCAGCCTTACCAATTTGGTCTAGAAGCAGGATCCAAGCCGGAATTATTGATTGCCCTCGCATCACTTGATACTAAAGGTGCGTTGGTGATCTGTAATGGCTACAAAGATCAGGAATACGTCGAGACCGCGATGCTGGCGCAAAAATTAGGTCAAACTGCGATCGTAGTTATGGAGCAGGTTGAGGAAGTTGAGCAGGTCATTGAAGCGAGTAAAAAGCTGAGGATCAAACCTGTTCTTGGGATCAGAGCAAAACTCTGTGCGAAGGGCATGGGGCGGTGGGGAACATCTGCGGGCGATCGGGCCAAGTTTGGACTGACGATCCCAGAGATATTGACCGCGATTGAAAAGCTACGCAAAGCAGATTTACTGGATTCATTGCAATTGTTGCATTTTCATATTGGCTCACAAATCTCGTCCATTAGCGTTCTTAAAGATGCCTTCCGGGAAGCTGGCCATATTTACACTGAGCTATCGCGTTTGGGTGCAAATATGCAATATCTGGATGTCGGCGGCGGTTTGGGTGTGGATTACGACGGGTCAAAAACGACGTTTGCAGCATCCAAAAATTACAACATGCAAAACTACGCGAATGACGTGGTGGCGGCAATTAATGACGCTTGTAATCAGGCGAGTCTTCCCGTGCCAACATTAATTAGTGAAAGTGGTCGGGCGATCGCGTCTCATCAATCTGTGTTGGTGTTTGATATTTTGGGATCGAGCGATGTGGTCGAAGATACGGTTGAAGCGATCGTCGAGGGCGATCATTTAATTATCCGAAACCTCCACGAAACTTACGCATCTATCACCCGCGATAATCTTCAAGAACCGTTCAATGATGCGGCGCAGTTCAAGGAAGAAGCCATTAGTCTATTTGGACTTGGGTATTTGAGCTTGCCCGAACGAGCAAAGGCGGAACGGTTGTTTTGGTCGTGCTGCCACAGGATTCAATACCATTTACACGCCATGGATTTTGTGCCCGAAGAGTTAACGAATCTTGAGCAGGTGATGGCCTCAATTTATTATATGAATCTTTCAGTTTTTCAGTCAGCCCCAGATAGCTGGGCGATCGACCAACTTTTTCCCATCATGCCAATCCATCGCTTAAATGAAGAACCGACTCAACGCGCGACTTTAGCGGATCTCACTTGTGATAGTGATGGAAAAATCGATCGCTTTATTGGTGCTGCCCGCGAGGTAAAACCACTGCTTGAAGTTCATACGCTCAAAGACAACGAACCCTATTACTTGGGAATGTTCTTAAACGGGGCTTATCAGGAGATTATGGGCAATTTACATAATTTATTTGGCGATACCAATACGGTGCATATTCGTCTAACCCCCACAGGATATGAGATTGAGCATGTAGTGAAGGGCGACACGATGAAGGAAGTGCTGAGTTATGTCCAGTACAGTTCTGACGATTTACTTGAAAGTATGCGAAAACGGACAGAGATTGCGATGGAGGAAAAAAAAATCACCCTGGAAGAATCGCAGATGTTGCTTCAGCATTACGAACGTTGTTTGACGGGATATACGTATTTGTCGTCGATGTAAGGCGGGATAATTACGATCGGGCATGGTTATTTGAATCAACATTTGAATCACAGCCCGATCGCCAGATCCAAGATTCGGTGCGCCATTTCCAATTTTTCACACAACGGAATCACGACCTGTTTACCCAATGAATCGCACCACACGGCCTGATTGAAATTACTCCCAAATCCGCCTTGGGCTTGGTCAATGGGATTAGCTACGATCGCATCCAACCCTTTTTTCCTCATTTTTTCCAACGCAGGCGTTACAGATTCTCCAGTCTGCGCCGCAAACCCAATTATTTTTTGATAATGGGCTTTATTTTTTGACAACCCGGCCACAATATCTGGGACTAGCGCCAATGGTAAGGCACTTGGCAATTCAGCTTTGGGCAGTTTGTAATCGCTATAGTCAGCAGGTTTCAGGTCAGCCACCGCCGCACACATGATCACCCAATCATTATTTGGGAGGTTCGATCGGAGTTCTAGCTCCATTTTTTCCGCCGTTGGTGCTGCAATACCTTGAATTCCCAATGGCAATGGTCCCGGTAAAGTGCCATAAACCAACGTCACCTCAGCACCCCGATCGCGAGCGGCCAACGCCAACGCCAGTCCCATCTTCCCGGTGGAGGGATTGCCTAAAAAACGTACCGGATCTAAAAATTCCTGGGTCGCGCCTGCACTAATCAAAATCCGTTTTTCCGACAAATCCCGCTGACTCGTATAAAGCAACGATCGGATCTTCACCACCAACTCATCCGGCTCCGCCATTCGCCCCGTTCCAATCCGATCGCAGGCCAGCAATCCACTACCGGGATCAGCCGCATGATACCTATTGTCTTGCAAAACTAAATTCCAGTTTCGCTGAACCGATCGTTGCTCCCACATATCCGTATTCATCGCAGGAGCCAACAGCACCGGACCTTTGGATGCCAGAATAGTATTTGTCAACAGATTATCCGCCAACCCACAGGCCAATTTACCTAAGGTATTAGCCGTCAAGGGCGCAATCACGATCAACTCAGCCCATTCACCCAATTCAATATGTAGCGGTTTGCCATGAGTAGGTTGCCAAAAGTCACGATCGGCGTAAGCAGCTTGACGACTCAAGGTCGAAAACGTCAACGCCGTCACAAACTCCTGGGCCGCATCCGTCATCACTACCCGAACATCCGCACCCGCTTTAGCCAAGGTAGACACAACCTGGGCCACTTTATAAGCAGCAATGCCGCCGCCAACCCCGATCAAAACTCGACGATTGTTCAACATACTTGAAGTTCAAGAGGGGATTTTCAAGCTATGACTCGTCAAAAGCCACCATATCCAGCAAATAATAATATTCCTCAACCATCTCTGGCCGCTGAAATGCGATCGCCCGCAACAAATGCCAATCATTCAAACAATCAAACGCACTCGCATAATCATCTTGCTCAAGACGATTCGCCAACTCAGCCACTTCGTCTTGCGTCAACACTTCCACATCGAGGGACTCTAAGGTTAAGGTCGCCATATTGATCGCCTCCAGTTAATTCTTGCTCCATATCATACGTCAGGTTCATACGTCAGGTCTATCAAAACACCAACCCAGCAAAGCGCTGCATAATCGTCAGGCCATTGGGAGTATCGGTGATTTGCCGATAAATATGATCCGGATCAAAGCCCTCACTCTCCAACCCCGATCGCGCATACCTTGTGTATGCCTGCATTACGTCGGTCGAAAACTCAGGATGAAACTGCATTCCCCACACCCGATCGCCATAGCGAAATGCCTCAAAGGGAACCCGATCGCTACTGGCCAACAACACAGTATCCGGAGGCAATTCCATCACCGCCTGACGATGGCTCAACTGCACTAAAATTTGCTCTGGTAAATCATGTAATAACGCATCTTCTTGGGCTGATGGATGCAATGTCACGGGCAGCGTCCCCACTTCGCGGCCATCGGGCATGTAATCCACTGATCCGCCCAGCGCGTAGGCAATAAGCTGATGACCATAGCAAATTCCTAAGGTTGGAATTTGTTTATCTGCCGCTATTTTGATCCACTCCGCCGAATACTCACTCCAGTCATGATGCTGCGTCACCATGGCATGAGACCCCGTAATCACCACCCCACTCACCTGATGAAATGCGGGCAGCTTCTCCCCCAGGCTCACATCCACAGTCTCCACTTGACTACGACATACCGCCAACGCCTCAATCATCCAATCTTCAAAATCGCCTCGCTGCTGCTGAAGCTCGGGCATGGTTCGTCCGGTTTTGATTACAATCAGTTTTGACATGACTTCGGAAATATGTTCGGGGTATGGGGTGCTATCATCCCATCAAACCCGCTATCCTAACGTTTAAGACAAACATTAAGAAAAATGAGAGGAGTAGGAGAATTGTGACGCAGCAGCAGGAGCCTGACACGGAAACAGATGAATTACGATCGGCCTTAGAATTGGCCACGGATGAAGAACTCCGGGAACTCACCGAAATTCTGTTTCGCCCTAAATACAATCCGATCGATTATTTGATGCCTCAACGGCCAGTGGAATTCGCCGACAGGGCCGAGTGGATCACTGAACTGGAAAACCGCTTTCGTTTTTTGGCCGCCGATGGCTTAACTGTACTGCAACGTAAAACCCATCGCATCAGCTATCGCCAGACCTTGCTCCAAGTTTGCCGTCATCTTAAGTTGCCCCATCAAGGTCGCCTCAGTACAGCGGATCTTGAAGCCGAAATTTTCCTCCATCTTCTCAGTCGTGCCTGGAAAAGCTTGCCCACCGATCAAAAAACAACTCTGACAAAGCGTGTCGAACGATCGCTCACGCACACAAAACTCTGGTACGAGTTACCCAACACACTGCAACGTGATCCCATGAGCCTGATGCTAAAGGGGGGGAGCGCCATTGCCGTTAGTTCAGTCATCAAACCGTTACTACTACAACTAATCGCCAGACAGTTCGCCTTACACTATGCCCGCCTTCAAGTAACGCAATCAGCTGTCGTGGCGGGAAGCCTAATTCAGAAACACTTCACCGCAAAACTCGCTCAACAAGGTATGGCGATCGCAACCGCTCGTTATGGCGCAACCCGCAGTATTTTTGCCGTTCTTGGGCCAGCGATGTGGACGTGGTTTTTGGCGGATTTGGGCTGGCGATCGATTTCGACTAACTACGCCCGGATTATTCCCAGTATTTTTGCGATCGCCCAAATTCGTCTTTTGCGAGGTTTAGACGAACCCGAATTACTCGGAGCTTATCCATAAACAGCCCCCTCTATGAAAAATGGAGAACTAAACTAAATTAGCTCCCCATTTTATGATTACGACCCTTCAGTTCTCAGGATTCTATCCATAACTTCAACTTCAATCTCTAAGCATTTCCAGCTATCTGAGCTGCAACTTCTGCCGCAAAATCAGTTTCTTCGACTTCAATGCCTTCACCCAAAACAAACCGAGAGAAGCGTCGGATTTGGATGTTTTCGCCCAAAGCAACTACTTGTTGGGTGACCAAAGCACCAACCGTAATATTTTGGTCCTTGATGTAAGGCTGGTCCACAAGACACAACTCTTTCAAGCGTTTGTCGATGCGACCTAGGACAATTTTTTCTTTCATGGCTTCTGGCTTACTGGCGAGGTCATCCTTGCCCATTTCGATCGCCTTTTCTCGCTCCACCAAATCCGCCGGAATATCTTCCAAACGAACATATTGAACGGTTGGGCAAGCTGCGATTTGCATGGCAATATTGTTAACCAACTCTTTGAACGCATCATTGCGAGCAACAAAGTCAGTTTGGCAGTTCACTTCTACCAAAACCCCAATCCGTCCACCCGTGTGAATGTATTGTCCAACCAACCCTTCTGCGGCAACCCGATCGGCTTTTTTACCAGCAGCGATCATATTCTTTTGACGAAGCCAGATCTCAGATTGCTCCATATCACCATCATTTTCTTGGAGTGCACGTTTGCAATCCATCATCCCTGCGCCCGTCTTACGCCGCAGTTCTTGCACTGCCTTTGCGGTAATATCTGCCATGATTCTAAAGTCCTAGTTTCTGCTTTCTAAACCCACCAAAAGGCAGGGATTTAATTTCTATTTCTAACGATCGATAGGTAAGGCAACAGTAGAACCTCCCAAGACTAGTTTCAATTCAAAAATCTAGTGTCGGGAGGTCTACTATGCCGATTTTATATCGACCATTCAACTACAGCTAAAATCAAGGGTCTTAGCCTTCACTAGTCGCCGCTTGTTGCTGTTGAGCTTCTTCGTCTTCATCTTCGTAATCTTCGTAATCTCCACCGTCATAGCCTTCTTCCGGTGCAACTTCACCGTGACGACCTTCGTAGATTGCGTCAGCCAAACGACCCACAATCAATTTGATGGAGCGAATCGCATCATCGTTTGCCGGGATCGGCACATCAACAGCATCAGGATCGCAGTTGGTATCCAGCAACGCAACGATCGGGATGTGAAGCTTCTGACATTCTTGAACGGCATTATATTCACGACGCTGATCCACCATGATCACTACATCCGGAATCTTGCGCATGTGCTTGATACCGCCCAGATATTTCTGGAGCTTTTCCAATTCACGACGCAATACCGCTGCCTCCTTTTTAGGACGCATATCCAGCGCACCGCTTTCTTCTAAGCGCTCTAGCTCTTTAAGACGATCGACGCGGGTTTTAATTGTGGCCCAGTTGGTCAGCATTCCGCCGAGCCAGCGCTGGTTCACATAGTAAGCACCACATCGAGCAGCTTCTTGAGCAATGATGCCTGCGGCTTGACGCTTGGTTCCAACGAACAGGTATTTCTTACCTTGTTCGGATCCAGCACGGACAAAATTAAACGCTTCATCCATCAGACCAGCGGTTTGCACCAAGTCGATGATGTGAACGCCGTTGCGGGCCGCAAAGATGTAAGGCTTCATCTTAGGATTCCACCGACGAGTCTGGTGCCCAAAGTGAACGCCAGATTCCAACATTTGTGCCAAAGAAACTACGGGCATTTATTTTCTCCTTTCGGGTTATTCCTCCACCCAGATGTACGATTCAGGCTGATTCGATTAGAAGGCGAAACACTTTAGAAGACATAGAAGCAGTCATTCCGGTCCGTTCTTGCACGAAAAGCAGGGATTCCCGATCGCACCCGAAATTCCAGGTGTGTGGTTTTATATCTTTGCTAGCCTAACATAAATAAAGAGACCCCAGTAATGTTGGAAGTCTCTTTATTTATGTTGGTAGAATTCTCAGGCAAGACAGATTAAAGGTGTTTCAGACTAAGATTGAGTCACGCGACGCTTACGAGCCAACGCTGCCCCGACAACAGCGAGTCCCGCTAAAGCAAGAGGTTCAGGCGCTTTCTTAGACGTTCCAGTCAACGCTACTGCATCGTTAAAACATTCAAAAGCTAAGGTAGAAGTGAAGTTACCTTCAAACCCTTTAGGCTTGATGAAGCTAAATCCAAACGTTTGAGTTCCGGTGGCATTAAAGTGCCCGAAATCTACGCCCAGGCCAGACAGTTGAGTTTTATTCAACATGGAAATATCGCCCATACGAGTTCCCGAAGCGATCGAGTTCAGGAGGACATTATCACCTGTGCGCATTCCATCAAAATAGGCATCTGTCGTTTGTAAGTCGCCCAAGTTATTGAGTTCGCTGGTGGCAGTCTTTGTGTAGTTAGGCAGGTAGCTTGTCCGTTGGTCAAAGTTGCTAAAGCCTTGGTTTTGGGTTGCCACGCTCTTAGCTTTAACGCCGCTATAAACACCCGTTTGGCTGACACCGGAGTCTGAGTTGAGGGTTTGAAACTTAACGCCGAAGAGAGAACTTTGGTCGCTTGCGCCTTTCAAGTTTTTTGGAGTGAAGTTGAAGAGCATATCGCCATAAGCAATTCCCTCTTCGCCACCATTTGGGTTCAAGTTGGCGTTAAGTGCGACGATAAACCGATCGCCCAGATCTTTAACGGCCATGCTATAAAATTCAAAAGTGTTGCCGCCAATATTGCTGCGATCTACACCATTTTTAAAGGAGCTATTGGCGTAATCCCAACCGCCAAAATCGGTAGCTTGAGCCGAACCCGCTACAGTGGAAATGCCTCCCATAGCAACTGTAGCTGCGATGGCAATTTGGCCCAGGTGACGAATGTTGAAAATCATGATCAGTTCTTCCTTTGTAATGACTTGGCTTAGATTGGATACTGCATGAGACCGCATTTTTCTGCGATGTTGTTCAGTCTACTTGCAGTATTAATTAATACGCTATTTAATTAATTAGTACTTAAGTTTGTCCAGTCTATCAATAGAGAATTCCCAATCCTGCCTAAACTTTATAAATCTCTTATTTTTGTGTGAAGACAGAGTTATTAAAAAGAGTGTTGACCGATCGGTCAACACTCAATAAATCCAATAATTAAGTCTAATAACTAGGTTAGGAACTGAATAACTTATTTTTGGTACTGACCAAACTGAAGCTGATATACCGTGTCTTCTTTCTCAGTTTCGATAACTGAGTCTGCACGAGGGTAGGAAACACACAAAAGCGCATAGCCTTGTTCTTGAACTTCTGGACTAATTCCTATATTGTCAACTTGCTCTAATCGGCCAGACTTAACGTAGGCCGCACAAGTGGTGCAAACGCCAGAGCTACAGGAAATGGGGAGGTCGATTCCAGCATCGTGAGCGGCAGATAAGACAGTTCGATCGTCTGGAATATTTATTTGATAAGTCTGGCCTTGATACAGAATTTCAACGTTGTAGGTGGTTGCCATTGGTTCACTCAACTTTAAGTAAGCTCAAAAAAATTAGGGTTAAAAAAAGACACGCATAGCATACGTGCCTTTTTAAATAGGGATAACGCGATCGTTATTCCAATGCACTCGCACCTGCGACAACTTCCAGTAGTTCTTGGGTAATTGCGGCCTGACGAGCTTTGTTATAAGAAAGCGTTAGGGTTCCAATCAAAGTCTTCGCATTGTCACTCGCATTGTTCATCGCTGTCATCCGAGCCGCCAACTCACTCGCGGCTGACTCTTGTAGAGAGCGTAGGAGTTGATTATTCAGATAAAGTGGCAGGAGTGAATCCAGGATTTGAACTGGATTTTGCTCGAACAACATTTCTTGAGACATGATTTGAACTTCTGTCGTAACCTTCTGACGATCGACTCCAAAGTCGGATCCACGAATAGTCAAACGGAAAATCTCGTCGTCTTTAACTTCTAATCCCTGAGGATCCAGAGGCAAAATGGTTTGAATTGCAGGTCGCGAGGCGATCAATGAGACAAACTTCGTGAAGATCATTTCAACACGATCGACCTTTTCCCCAAGGAAAGAAGCCAAAAGCTGTTCACCAATATTTGCAGCTTCACTCGCAACAGGAATTTGCTCCAGTCCGGTGTAGCTCGCATCCATGATGTAGTCGCGACGTTGGAAGTATTGGACGGCTTTACGACCAACCACCGACAGCCGAACCTCTAACCCTTGAGCCTTAAGTTCTTTGACACGCTGCTCAGCTTGTTTAATGACGTTGGCGTTGTAACCCCCGCAAAGACCTCGATCGCCGGAAATTACCAACAAGCCCACAGTTTTAACGGTTCGCTTTTGAAGCAATGGCAAATCAGCATTCTCAAACTTGATGCGCGACTGTAACCCAAACAACACCTGAGCCAAACGATCGGCAAATGGACGTGTCGCGGTCACTTGCTCTTGGGCACGGCGCACTTTTGCTGCCGCCACAAGGCGCATCGCTTCTGTAATTTTTTTGGTGTTTTTGACCGACTGAATTCGATCGCGAATAGCTTTTAGGTTAGGCATAACAACAGTTCTCTGATTTTGGATTGGCGATTTTGGATTTTGGATTTGGAGAGACGGTTGCAATCCAAAGTCCAAAATCTAAATTCTAAAATCGACCGAATTTAAGCGGCGAACGCTTTGGTATATTCAGTGATACCTTCCTTAAGCAAGCCTTCAGCTTCGTCATCCAAGACCTTTTTGCCTTGAACAATTTCGACATACTTCGCTTTGCTAGTTTTCAGGTACTCGCGCAACCCAATGTTGAAGTCTACGACTTTTTCAGCCGGGATCTCATCCAGGTAGCCGTTGATTCCAGCGTAAATAACCGCAACTTGCTCATGAAGCAAGAGTGGGTTGAACTGGGACTGTTTCAGAATTTCACGAAGACGCTTACCGCGTGCAAGTTGGTTCTGAGTCGTTTTGTCTAGGTCGGAGGCAAACTGTGCGAAGGCTTCGAGTTCAGCAAATTGAGCCAGCTCAAGCTTCACTTTACCCGCAACTTTTTTCATCGCTTTAGTTTGTGCTGCCGAACCCACACGGGATACCGAGATACCTGCGTTCACTGCCGGACGAAGACCCGAGTTAAACAGGTCAGTCGAGAGGAAGATTTGGCCGTCAGTGATAGAAATCACGTTGGTCGGAATGTAGGCCGAAACGTCACCCGCTTGGGTTTCAACGATCGGAAGGGCAGTCATACTACCGCCACCCAACGCATCGCTAAGTTTTGCCGCACGCTCAAGCAAACGACTGTGGAGATAGAATACGTCTCCAGGATAAGCTTCACGACCGGGTGGACGACGAAGTAGGAGAGACATTTGGCGATAAGCCTGCGCTTGCTTCGACAAATCATCATAAATAATCAGGGTCGCTTTGCCTCGGTACATGAAGTACTCAGCCAAAGATGCGCCAGTATAGGGAGCAAGGAATTGCAAAGATGCTGGGTCGTTTGCATTAGCCGCAACAACAATGGTGTATTCCATTGCGCCTCTTTCTTGAAGCGCTTGGACGACGTTTGCAACTGTGGATGCTTTTTGGCCGATCGCGACATATACGCAAACTACGTCTTCACCCTTTTGGTTCAGAATCGTATCTACGGCAACGGCGGTTTTTCCAGTTTGACGATCGCCAATAATTAATTCGCGCTGTCCCCGACCGACGGGAATCATGGAATCAATAGCCGTAATTCCAGTTTGCATCGGTTCACATACGGATTTCCGAGCGATGATACCAGGAGCCATAGACTCGATCAAACGAGTTTCGGTAGTTGCAATGTCGCCTTTACCATCAAGTGGACGAGCCAATGCATCAACAACCCGACCAATCATTGCGTCGCCAACAGGGACTTGAGCAATTTTGCCTGTTGCGGTGACGGTGGAGCCTTCTTGGATGGCACGACCATCGCTCATCAACACACAGCCAACATTATCTTCTTCTAAGTTGAAGGCAATCCCAATGGAACCGTCAGCAAATTCTAAAAGTTCTCCAGCCATCGCCTTATCTAGGCCATAAACACGGGCAATTCCATCGCCAACTTGCAATACGGTTCCGACGTTTGTTACTTTAACGTCTTGGTTGTATTGCTCAATCTGTTGTCGAATAATACTACTGATTTCGTCAGGTCTGATCGCTGCCATTGGCTAGTCTCTCTTTACAACGGTACGGGTGGGAGGATCTAAAAAATTGATGTGAAATTTTACAAGACTTAATTTCACAAAGCTCAAATGACAACAAGTTTTAGTTTGCGCCAGCTAGCTTGTAAGAAATTCGACGAAGCTGACCACGTAAACTCGCGTCAATAACTTGAGATCCGACTTTAATGATCACACCGCCCAAAAGGTCAGTATCAATCGTCGTTTCTAGTTCAACACTTTTCGCGTTAGTCATCGCCATAACCCGATCGCGAACGGCTTGCTTCTGGGTATCGGTTAGTTCAACAGTCGAAGATACATTTGCCAAGACCACTTGGTTTAGCTTGCGAATCTGAGATTGAAATTCACGACAAATTCCAGGTAAGCATACAGCCCGACGACGATCGACAAGCAACTTCATAAAGCTCAAAGTGAGGTCGTTCACCTTTCCACTAAATAGTTGAGTCAATGCTGACTTTTTTGCATCATCTTGAAAAAATGGATTTGCTAAAAAACCATTCAATTCATCACTCTGAGTGACGGTTTCCAAAATCAAGGCCACATCTGCACTGAAGCTGTCTAACTGCCCACTAGATTGACCCAGGGACAACAGGGCTTGCGCATAGGGTTCGTATGCAGCTCTCGTAACCGCGCTACTACCTTTCATCTATTGACCTCCCAGAAGTGAAATGCTGCGATCGATGAGCGTCTGCTGAGAAGCGTCGTTAAGGCGGGCGGGAATTTGACTTTCTGCTTTTGCCATTGCAAGTTCTGCAATTCGCACCCGCAACTCGTTCAAAATCTTCGCTTGCTCTGCATCTAAATTGGCGGAAGACTCTTGTTTCATCCGCGCAACCTCTTCTGCGGCTGCTGTCAAAATCGCTTGACTTGCTTTTTGGGCATCTCCATCAGCTTTCGCCACAATGCCTGCCGCTTCTGCTGTCGCAGATTTGAGCTTCTCTTGCTGGGTTGCTAAAAGCTTTGCCATTTCCGCTCGCTTCACTTCAGCTTCGTTCAGCGCTTTCTCAATGGCAGCCGATCGGTTTCCCAATGTACTGCTCAAAAAACCACGCCCAAAATAAACCAAAATACCAATCACGATCGCGAGGTTAACGACATTAGCCTCAAAAATATCAAGATTGAGACCAAATCCCTCACCCGCTGACTCTGCCATTGCCGAACTTGCCATTTCAGATGCTAAAAGATTGCTCTGATTGGCGAGCTGTAAAAAAATACCCATGACACCAAACTCACAACTGCGCCGAAAACTATAAAGAATTTAGAATTACAAATTTTGAATTGTGAATTAAAGAAACTAATAATCCTCACTTCACCATTCTTCAATTCTTAAGTCCTAAACTCCAACTAAAAGCTTGTTTACAATCTCTTGGCTCAGAGAATCAACCTGCTTTTCAAGTTCTGCCATAGCAGAAATCTTTTGGGCAGCTAGTTCTCGGGTTGCCGTTTCTCTGGCCGCAACTGCTTCTGCTTGGGCCGCTGCGATCTTCTCGCTGGCAGTCTTTTGGGCTTCTGCTTGGGCTTTTGCAATGATACTTTGATACTGACGACGACTGTCAATCAGTGCCTTTTCATATTGCTGAGTAATTGCATTTACCTGCTCTAAGCCTTCCTTCGCACCCGTTTGACTATTACTAATCAAAGTAGAGCGATCTTCAATAACTTTGGTTAGAGGCTTAAAGAGAATGGCGTTCAAAACAACCATCAAGAGAATAAATTGAACCGCCATCAACGGCAGTGTCGCATCAAAATCAAACATGAGATTTAGTGGATTTGTGTGCTAAAGCATGGGTAGTGGGTCGATCGAAGCAGATAGAAATCACAACTTCTAACAACCCATCCCACAACCAATCTCGATCCTTATTTGACAAAAGGATTCGCGAACAGCAAGACCAATGCAATCACTAGACCGTAGATAGTCAACGATTCCATGAACGCGAGGGTCAATAGCAGGGTGCCGCGAATCTTGCCTTCAGCTTCAGGCTGACGAGCAATCCCTTCAACGGCGCTAGCCGATGCATTACCTTGACCAATCCCAGGACCGAGTGACGCAAGACCGATCGCGAGAGCAGCAGCGATTACAGAAGCAGAAGAAACATCCATGGTGGCTATACCTTAAGTAACATAAACAAAACAAAAATTTCGAGTCAATATGAACGCATAGTGCTGTCACAAGACGCAACAAGCGTATCACGTTACGATATCCACATCTCAAACCGAATTCAAGTAGACCAATCAAATTGCAGATTTAAACCCACACATTTGATTTGCCCGACAGAATTTCCTAAGCGTGTTCTTCTTCATGCTCATCGCCATGACCTTCTAACGCTTCATGAATGTAAGCGCCAGCCAAAGTTGCAAATACCAACGCCTGAATTGCACTGGTAAATAATCCCAGTAACATCACAGGAAGTGGCACAAATAACGGAACTAGAAGCACCAGCACACCCACAACCAATTCATCCGCCAGAATGTTTCCAAACAAACGGAAGCTTAAGGAAAGGGGTTTAGTGAAATCTTCCAAGACCGCGATCGGTAGCAAGATTGGAGTTGGTTGAACATACTTCGCAAAATAGCCCAAGCCTTTCTTCTTGAAGCCCGCATAGAAGTATGCAATTGAAACCAACAAAGACAATGCGACGGTAGTATTGATGTCATTGGTGGGAGCAGCTAGTTCACCTTCAGGAAGATGAATGAGCTTCCACGGAATCAATGCCCCGGACCAATTACAGACAAAAATAAATAGGAACAGAGTGCCGATGAACGGAACCCAGGGACGATATTCTTTTTCACCAATTTGGTTACGAGTTAGCTCCCGGATAAAATCCATAGCATATTCCATCAGGTTTTGCATTCCCTTTGGAATTTGCTGAATATTACGGGTCGCTAGCAATGACGCAACAATCAAGACCGACATGACGAACCAAGTCGCCAAGAAAACCTGTCCATGAACCTTGAGACTGCCGATATGCCAGTAGAAGTGTTGACCAACTTCTAAAGCAGCGAGACTAACGAAATTGGGACTGTCTAAAAAATTCAGCATCTCAATATCTAGCGGCATTTCCCGAAGGTTGTGGGATGGAAAAAATCCAAAGGTTTAAGACTGAATCCTAAAGATTCTCAGTTGAAAACTCAAAATCTCTATCGAGTCGAATTAACATATCGCAAGGTATAAACGAAAATGCCTGCCTTAAAGGTTAGGAAACCTAGAAATATCGGCAAAACACTCAATTGTTCTATTTTCGCAGCGGCAATCATCACCCCAGCAAAAACAGCAACTTGAGACTTCCCGACAGCTCCACCCTGACCAAGCTTCTCTACATTTTTCCCAAGCAATCTGAGATACAACATGCCCGTGAAGGCACCCAACAAATAATTTGAAGCCACACCGACACCGTATCGAAACCAAACGGCTGGAAAGACAATCCCAATTAATACCGCCGTTGTTACAAACAGCTCACGAATGAGTGCGTAGTAGTCTTCCATGGATTCAGAATTGTCAATTTCAGCAAGCTGATTAAACGCTTCTTCAGGGACCATTTCCAACTCAACGGGATTTAATGTTGGATTCGCCACAACACGGTTAATTTCATCCTCAAGATTATGACCGAACAAAACTTCGCCCCAATATCTATTTCAAAACAGCCAGAACTGATCTCAATATCAATGAGTATTTATGCTCTGTCATTAAGTCCCTGGCAATCATATCACGCAGGGGGGATCATCCCGATCGTCTCTTTCAACTTAATCTACGTAAATTATTGATGCATTTTATTAACAGAAAGTAATGACTCATCGGTCCAGAATTATGCGATCGTGCCAACTCGTCTCCGCTAGAATCAGACCATTAGTACTAAATTTCTATCTAAATTCTCGCCTAAATCCTATGGACATCCCGTCTTCTCCCGATTCTGCCGCTCTTCTTTTAGAAATTCTGAATGAGCTAAAAGCCCAACGCCAATTGCAACAACAACCCCTTGGGTTCACCCATCCGCCCAAAGTCCGTTACATATATGCGAACCGTCAATATCCGGACTGTCTGTGGTACTTCTGGAACGGCGGGAAAAGTGTATATGAACCGATCGAATACCATGCCATTACAGGATTCATCGAGAAGCTGGAAGTTGAAGAAAAAGAATTTCGCGGTAAGCCAGACCTAAAAATCAACTTACATATTCGTGCCGATCGGCCCTATGTCATCCAATCGGGACAAGATACTCTGTTTGCAAAAGGATTGCTGTATACGCTGTCAAAACTTCCTGTTGAGGCTTTCAAAAAACCGATTACGATCGCCGTTGAAGCGGGGGAAACAGATCAGGTTTTATTCTGTCGGATTTACAATCCAATTACTGGAGTTGCAGTCTATGCGCCCTATCCAGACGATACCCATTGGGAATCTGTGACGAAAAGGGCAATCGAAAAAGTTGAGACAACACGCTTAACTTAAGAGCTGAGTGACTTGAAATAAGCCGCCCACAAATTTTATTCGAGGGCGGTGTAGTGGGTCATGTTATTTAGTGGGAGCCGCTGTAGGAGCAGTTGCCGGACGCAAGGTCTGCAAAAATTGAATTGCTTCCGTATTTGGAATCAACATCAACTGCTCAAGACTGGTGTCCTGTTTAGGATTCTGCATTGCATCCAAGATATTTTCTAGGAGCAATACTTGAATATCTGCCGTCTTGGCGAGATCAGGCTGGGAGGTTTTGAACCGATCGAGGAACGTCTGAAGTTGCTCTTTTTCAAAGAACATTGGAATTGCTGTTTCGTTGCCCTGCTGAATCGTTAGCAATCCTTTGTCCTTATCGCCACTGCCTGCCCGAGCTACAAACAAAGGTGTTCCGGGGAAGAACGTCAGCTTTGCACCAGCGGTATTCGCGAGCGCCAGAGCTGCCTCAGACTGCTTACGAGTCGGAATGTAAACGAAGTCTAGTTGGGGCTGTTTGTCCTTGTTTTTGAGCTTCAAATCATAGACTTCCGCCATGGATAAAGGACGAACCTGTAAGCTTTTCGCAAGGTCAGGCTTTTCAGCTTTTAGACGAGCCAAAAACTCTTGAGCATCTTTTTGGCTGAGAAAGACACGAGCGATCGGATTCGCTTTTTGATCCTTGGGTGGATTCGATACCAAGGGCGCACCTTTGTCATCCGTCAGGGTAAAGACCGGAATCGGGCCGAGCTTTTGGGTGATTTGCTCAGGCGTCAGGGCCAACACCGATAAGGTATTTAACAACATGGCACTTAAGAGCGCCCCACTTGCAATACCTAGGTTTGTACTCCAACGGATTAAAGATTTCATAATGGCTCCTGATACACCGCACGGGGCATCGATAAAAATGGACAACTGAGTCTAAGAAAATAAGCTAGATGAAGAACGAACACATCAACAAACTTGCATCGACAAACCTGTAACGATCGCAACTTACCAAATTCTGCACAGAACGATCGATGATGATTGTGACACATTCAATTTCAGACTGACTAAAATTTAGTAGCCAAGTTGCACTCTAGTTCAGATTCAGTGACGAGAAATAAATAAGGTAAGTTCCAGCAGTCTATTTAGACTGAGTATTTTGCAACACCTGGGCGAATCCCAGAACTACCACAATATTAGAGAGGGTCAAAAACGACTCCGCAGCACCATGGAGCCAGTCCACATTGGCCAACTCCTGACCATAGACATCGCGGGCATAGAGTCCGGCGGGAATCGTAACTACCACAAATACCAGCAACAAATAAAAGCCAACCATCACCAACTTAGGCGCTTGACTCGATTTCCCGAGGAACCAAAGAAAGCCTAAGTAAGGAAACAGTGACAGTGCAAATAACGATTCTTTAGACATCAGACGTACCATCAGACGGACTGGACGATCGGTTTTTCCAAATCCACCAAGCCGCTGCCATCATCGTGCAGTTGCCGAGTAAAGTGGTCGCCGCCTGAGTTGTCACCAACCATTCGAGCGCGGGGCTATTGTCAAAAAAGTGCCAAGTACAAGCACACATCGCACTCACTAAGGCGGGCAACATTCCCCAAGAGAGCGATCGCCAAGCGGGCAGGTTTTTCACCTCCGCAAAACGCCAGATCATAAAAATTGCCACCATCCATTCGATGACGCTGGAAATATGAATAATCCAAGTGGGAATCGAAAGCGCATTCATAAAACAACTGTCTCTAAACTATCTCTCAATGTCTACTCTATTATCTGCCCTATTATAGGTCTCAAGCTAATTTCCCAATCTCTCCAGACATGTCAAAACAACGGGTAATTCTCTGTGGCTACTATGGCATGGGCAATGCGGGTGACGAGGCACTCCTAATTTGCCTACTTCAATCGCTTCCCGAATATGTCGAACCCATTGTTCTGTCTAAAAATCCCGCCGAAACCCGCGATCGTTACCAGGTTAAAGCTTGCGATCGCTGGGATTTAATGGCGGTGATTAAAGAAATGCGTCAGGCGAAGGTCTTCATTTGGGGCGGCGGAAGCTTGATGCAAGACAATAGCAGCTGGGTAAGTCCGATATACTACGGCGGACTGATGAAACTGGCGCAGATGTTGGGCTTGGAGACGATCGCTTGGGCACAAGGCATTGGACCCTTGAATCACCGATCGAACCGTTGGCTGACTCGACATGTGTTGAAGCGATGTCAGTTAGTGACGGTACGTGATACGGTTTCTCACGAAATGTTGCAACGCTGGGGAATTTCGGCAACCATAGCCCCCGATCCAGTCTGGGCAATGAACGCCGACTACAGCTTTGATTTAGACTACAGCTTTGATTTATCCGATGAGTCAGAGTTCGGGAACAACAAACGGAACTACTGCATTGTCGTAAATCTTCGGGAGCATTCAAGCTTAACGCCCGATCGGCTGGAGATTCTAACGCAGTCATTAATCGAGTTTCAGAAAAATACCTCTGGCTTCACCATTCTCTTGGTCCCATTCCAAGAAAGTTTGGATGGAAAAATAGCCCGAGATTTACAGGTAAGAATTCCAAGAAGTAGAGTTTTGAGTATAGATAAGCCTGAAGTGATAAAAGGGCTATTTGGGCATCCAGATATTATATTTACTATAGCGATGCGGCTTCATGCGGTCATTATGTCCATCTCTGAAGGCTGCAATTGCTTCGCTTTGAGCTACGATCCAAAGGTGACAAAAGTCATGGAAACTGCGCATTTGACTACGATCGTAGAACTCAGTGAAACAGACTCAACCCTAGATAAACGTATCGCTGAGTGGCTCCCAGAATTGAGACAAACAATGGAAACGGGGTTCGTCTATGGCAATCCGAACGATGGACGAGCGGACCTTGAAGGGATTCGACAAACCTTAATTCAAAGCGCAACGCAGCATCGCGATCGTTTACGCCAAGTGCTTGACAAATTTTTCAGACCCTCACTCTGAGTTAAAAGACTTAATTTACTTACTTCAGACTTAAGTTATCCTAGCGTTAAGGTTTTCACAGGCAGAACGTCAGGCAGGACATCAAAATCATGAATGAATCTACCCAAAATCAGCCCAACCCAACCCATTCTCACGAAACTAGACCGTCAGATGAATGGGAAATTGTGACATTTCCGGATGCGATGCCTGTGGATGACTTATTAGAGCAAGTTGAAGAACATCCAGTGCAACCGAGTTTAGTCAGTGGCGATTTTTATATAAAGGTTCAGCACCAAAACCAAGAACTCCGATCGCAGGTCATAGAACTCGAAGCCGCTTTACTCCGATCGCAGACCTCGCTTCGGGCTGAAATAGAACGTTGGGAAGCCGCTACTCTGGCGCAGTCTGGCTCATTAGAAAGTTCCGAAAGCCTATTAGCCCAACAAAACCAAGCCCTTTCAGGATCTCAAGTTCGGCTCGGCCAGCTCTTTGTAGAACTAGAAAATTCTCATCGCATGGCCCAAAGACAACAGATTTTGGTCGAAACATTAACCGATCAGCTTCAAAGCAGTCACGAACAAATCGCTCAACTTGAACGCGAATGTGCTGCCGTGCAACAACGATCGAATGATAATCTTCAGCAATTTACCCAATCCGAACAAACTGTCCGAGATTTACGATCGCGGCTTCATCGCCAACAGCGCTACACCTTGCAATTCAAAGCAGCCCTGGAAAAATGCTTAGATGTACCGCCCGCCACCGCTCAAGGATTTGTAGCCGACTTTTTAGAGGAAACCCTAGATCCGGTCGTCATTTCGCCCCTTAAAGTTAAAATTCCCCGATCGCAACCCGTCCAACCTTGGAGTAACGCCAACACGATCGTAGAAGTCAATGAGCCACCGATCCTTCAACCTTGGGCCAATGCGATCATCACAGACCGTGAATCAGACCAATCAGACGACATTGAGAAAGAATCTGGTACTGATGCAAGCATTGCCCAAGAAACTATTGCCGAATTTGTTAACGCTACGATCGAAACCCCGGCTGAAATCCCAATCGCCACCCCGATCGGAGTAGACCCTGGAATTGAGACAGTTTCAGATGATCATAATCAATTAGATCTAGGCCAAATTGAACGTAACCCAAAGCTTGATGATGCTCAACGATTAGATAATTGGTCCCAAGTGATAGCTCAGGTCAATGCGATTCTGGGCGAAGAGGTAAATATTGTCGAGACGATACACTCACAAGACGATGCACACCTAACAACTCCGACAGTTAAAGATCGGCCAGAGGCTATTGCTCCTCTAATTTCCAAAACCAAGTCTCAAAAACGAGATGCAATGGCTGCGATCGATTTGCCATCATTTCCAAGACATGACCCTAAATAATAATCATTGAGGGGCTGGAGGGATAAGGCTTTAACCGTCACAATCCTCGACCTTTCAAACACCCACTAAGGATTATTGATCGCACCCATGAACAAAATAGCGCCCGTTTTATCGTCCCGAAGAACGCACAAGAACGGTTGATTGACTTTCATCTCAAACGGCGTTTTCACAGCTTCTATTGAGGTAGATCTGATTCCGATCGCAGTTGCCGCTGCCGCTGTGGTACCCGCTTCATCCACTTCGACCAAGGTTTTATGAATCACTTGATCAATGTGAACCGGGTGAGTAGTCAGGCTTGAAAAATTGGCTTTATCACTAAACGCAATCCCCATTCCGAGTTCACTTAGGGGCTTCTTGAGTTCTAATTCGGATTCCATTTTGAAGCGAGGTAATTGGAGATAGCCGGGAACCATTCTAAATTCGCTCATCCACCGCGTCCAAGCTTCTGGGCTGAGGGTTTGAATAACGCTATCAAGAGTCTGTCCATTTCTTGGCAGAAAAACATAGAGATTCAAACGCCGATCGCCATAGGGTAGCGCAACGGCCTGCAACCCTTTCAGTTCAAAATAACGAAATGTCCCGCGTTTTGCCATCATCGGCACCCTCTTATTCCCGTCTGGCGTAGAGAAGTCTTGAGACGTGGTTTGATCCAATTTAAAAGGGCTACTCCACTCCCCTTTGAAGTAAGTGGCATTGACGAGAATTAGCCGATCGGCCCCACTTAGTTGATCGACAATTCCCTCAATTTTGCCCTGGGTATTACGTTTGACCCAATTATTGATGATGCCGACGCTTTTGTTGTTGTTGAAATCTAAAGACTCAACTTTGGCATTATAAAACTGCTGATTCCGACGAATAAAATCAGGATTGATGGGCGTATCTTGGTTGGTCCAAAGGGAGTTAGCAATACTGAGCTGAATGTCTCGACCAGGATGCTCTAGGGCATTGCGGAGATCTTCGTTGCCGCTATTAAAGTCGTCTAACGATAAGTTTTCTAGGGCAAGTGCCGAAGCGATCGCGCTTTGAGTTTCCGCCGCTGCACCGTTGTAGATCATTGAGATCGCTTGAGAGATGCTGATGGGCGAGATAAATAGATTTTTCTTAGGATCTTTTTTTTGCAAGGTTGAGAAAAGATTCAAGCTAAATCGGGTTTGGGCAGCTATAAACTTGGAGTTCATAGGGTTGAGCTTTGATGCAGGCCGAGAGGTTGGTGGGTTGCTAGGCTGAAGAACGCTAGACTGCTCAACCGGAAAACGATCGGGTGAGGCAATGCTGGGCATACTGGGCTGCGGATCTGCCGATCGGCTGGCTGGGGCGGTACAACCCATTGCACTCAATATCAGACTCAGGGCTAATAGCGATCCTCCGATTTTTCGGTTGAATGAATGATTTTTCATGGATGCTCGGTGATGCACTTGTATTAATTCTAGATACCGTAAGATACACCAGAGAACGATCGATTTCGGGACATATTCGGCGGATTTTTCAATGTGATGAACGCAGACTAATCACCGGAACGCTCCACCATGCTAGGGCAAAGGCTTGGGTCGGTTCATTGATTTGCGATCGAAAAACGACCCGAATTTTGTACTGGCCCGATCGGGGAATTTTATGAAATATGTGTTCCACACTGTCCACATTACTGACGGACGAGGCAATGCTACGGCGAGTATCTTGGTCAGTAGCAGGCAGCAGATAGAGATCCAGATTATTTAAACCTCGATCGACAAAGGTTTCCTTCAGGTCGAATTTCCCATTCAAATTCCGGTCCTGCAAATCTACTCGGCGGTCCCAAGCTAACGTCAAGGAAATGTAGCTGTTGGCTTTCAGCTCGGGAAAAATGGCATAGTCCACCACCCGAGATTGATCGATCGTTCCATAATCCCACCCGATCGATGGTACCCTTCCCGGTTTCCATTGTCCGCCATTGAATTGCTGATAGGCACGGCTAGCATTGAGATGTCCGGTGCCGAATTGAATATTTAGCGATGATGAATTGATAGCTGAATCTGACGGGAGATTTTGAGCCGTGAAACTTTTTGACGTGAGCCAGTCCTGATTATTTTTTTGGATCATCGCCCGCGACATTCCCAACAAATTCCCATCGCCAGAATCCTGAAGCTTATCCGCCGAATTCATCAACACCACTTTCATCACCTCATGACGGCGCGCATCCGTAGTCCAAGGCAATGAACAACCCCGACCCCGTTTACAGCTTTTCACGAGTTGCCGATCGCCCCATTCTTGAAGCAATGCAACCGTTCCCGTGACATGGGGCGTAGCAAAACTGGTGCCTGTTCCCGTGGTGATTTGGCCATTTAGCTTACGAACGGTGATGCGGTGTCCGGGGGCTGCAAGGGCAACTTGTCGGCGGTCTCCAGCATTACTCTCTTGACCAGGATGGTTAGGACGAGAAGTGAGAAGAGTGTCGCTAAGGTTTGAAAAATCGACTTTACGGTATCGATTACTGTCCCGATCGTTCACAACTTTTGAAGAGGCGATCGTCATGCCATTATAGTTATCCGTTGGAATGGGAATGCCGCCTTTCCCTTGGTTTCCTGCAATCACATACAGGACATCATGAACCCGTGCCGACCAATCGACGCATTGGGTTAACAGCGCATTGCCATCAAGTAAGGCATCAGATCGTGGGTCATCTCGGAGTGATTCGCCAAAGCTTAGATTTATCACCCGGACATCATTATTATTTTGCAAGGCAACGGTTTGGGCCGCCAGACAATCTTCTGGCTGGGCACCTCGCATGATGCCACCTGCTGCTGCTGAATAGAGACGGGCGCTCGGGGCTATGCCTTGCAGGAGTTTGTGATCAGCGAAAATGATGCTGGCCACTTGGGTTGCATGGGGATCGACTTGAGTTTGGAGCGTTTCGCCATCGATCAGATCACCCATCATTAGATTGCTTTGGTTGGCCAATCGATCGCGATAAAAAACTTGATTGAGTTGGAGATGAAAAAACGAAGATTCAGGCTGAATTCGCTTTAATTTATCCTGCGCCTTATCCACTCCAAACATAGGTGGGCGGCCCACTTCGACCTGACCAATCACAATTTTTCGGCCCGTCAAATTAAAAGGCGATCGTTGAAGTCGAAGGGCATCGATTCCATTGGGTCCGATCGAACCCTGCTCTATAGAGGACGGAACAACGGTGAATCCGCTACTGAATAAACTGGTCACGATCAAAGCACCCAGAGCAGCGATCGGATGCGATCGGTTCAGCGGTTGTTTTGTTCTCATCGTCTCAAACCGCCCACTTGAATTTTTCGTTCTCATATCTTAGGGGCATCTTAGGGATATATGGGCGACATGTGGTGCTAAAAAAGATTCAGGCTTTGTTAAACTAATCACATCTGTGTAATGTTCTCTATGATTTTCGAGATCATGCACCGTCAATCCTTTATCTTTTGAGCCTGTCATGACCTCCCCAAAAACCACGATGATCTCACCGTCTATTTTGTCCGCTGACTTTGGTCGTTTAGGTGAAGAAATTCGGGCAGTAGATGCAGCGGGTGCAGATTGGATCCATGTGGATGTCATGGATGGGCGTTTCGTCCCAAACATCACGATCGGTCCATTGATCGTTGAAGCCGTCCGTCCCCATACTCAAAAGCCTCTTGACGTTCACTTAATGATTGTTGAACCTGAGCGGTATGTGGCCGACTTTGCAAAGGCTGGGGCAGACATTATTTCTGTCCATGCAGAGCAAACTTCTACCACTCACCTTCATCGGGTGTTGGGAATGATCAAAGACTTGGGCAAACAAGCAGGCGTTGTCTTGAATCCAGGAACGTCTCTAGATACGATCGATTACGTCCTAGATCTGTGTGATCTTGTATTAATCATGAGTGTCAATCCTGGCTTTGGCGGTCAGAGCTTCATTCCATCTGTCGTTCCCAAAATTCAGCAACTCCGGAAAATGTGTGACGAACGGGGCTTGGATCCTTGGATTGAAGTAGACGGCGGCTTGAAGGCAAACAATACTTGGCAAGTTTTGGAAGCAGGTGCTAATGCTATTGTTGCGGGTTCGGCGGTTTTTAATACGCCAGACTATAAGGATGCGATCGCAGGAATTCGTAACAGCAAACGCCCTGAAAAAGTTCTAGCTACAGTGTAATACCTCCAGCAAATTTATCTTTAGATTGCATAAAGTAAGGGAAGTCGTTAATTAAATCGGCTTCCCTTTTATTTTAAAAAATACTGATGTAAGTTTTGCCAACATTAGAAAAGTATTGTTAGAAAGTTTTGCTGTTGGCGAACCCTTAGCCGATCGATAGTTTAATTAGTTTTGGCCGTAATTAAAGGTCTGCCTTTGAAGTAACTTTGTTATCGCTTCCGCTGATACACCACGACTAAAATAGAACCCTTGTCCTTCATGACAGTCTTGTAATTTAAAGTATTCCAGCTGTTCTTTAGTTTCAATTCCCTCTACTGTAATGTTCAAATTAAGACTATGAGCGAGTGCAATAATAGTCCCAGCAATAGCAGCATCGTGTGGATCTTGCAGAATATTAGTAACAAACGATCGGTCTATTTTAATCATATTGACTGGGAATCGTTTCAAGTAACTTAATGATGAGTGACCCGTGCCAAAATCATCTAATGCAAGTGAAATTCCTTCTTTTCGTAATTGGGTTAAAATGTCTACCGATCGCTCAGTATCTCCCATCAATGCGGTTTCTGTAATCTCTAATTCCAAATCCGTTGCTGGAATTTCAGCATCATTCAGAATTTGAAAAATATGCTCTAGCAAATCGGGATGTTCTAGTTGACGGGTTGATAAATTAACCGACATTCTAATGGGATTCAATCCCTGATCTCTCCAAGCCCTGCTATCTAAACAGGCCATCTTCAAGACCCAAGCCCCAAGGGATTGAATCAAACCATTTGCTTCTGCGATCGGGATAAATTGATCTGGTGATACCCATCCAAGCTTCGGATGTTGCCAACGCATTAAAGCTTCTACTCCAATGATTTCACCATTCTGTAAATTAACGATCGGTTGATAATGTATCCGAATTTCCTGCCGCTCAAGCGCACTATGCAGATCATTCTCTAAAACAATCTGACGCTGTAATTTCTGGTTCAAACTTGATGAATAGAATTGATAAGGCTGTCGATCTATTTGGGCAGCACGAAGTGTCATATTTGCTTGTTGTATCCGCCGATCGACGACCATTCTAGCGTTCTGATTTTCTACTGGAGTCTCATCCAAAGAACTCAAACGAATGCCGAGATTCACGTTAATTTGTATGTGATTATTTGTTAATTTATAGGGTTGATTTAAAGTATTCAAAACAATCTGCGATCGCTTTACTACTTCCTCAAAAGAAGAGGGTTTAAGACTCACAATAGTAAAAACTCCCGGACTCCAATAGGCTAATTCATCAGTTGAATCAATAATATTTTGCAGTCTATAGGTTATTGATTTGAGAAGCTGACCAACAATATGAGACTCTCGCCGATCGCATAGATTTGAAAATTCATTAATTCCAATCATAGTGATCGTAAAACGCTGCTGAGCAAATTGAGTTAGTGTTTGTTCAAGACGAATTTGTAAAAGTTCTGCATTAGGCAACCCCGTTAAAGCATCATAGTGAGTCATATAATCAATCAACCCATCTAATTGATGTAACGTTTGGTAGGTATTCCCCATCAATGTTCCTGCCTCATCTCTAAAGCCTGTTGGCAACTGAGCTAACGTTCGAGTATCCAAATAATTCTTTAACGCAGCAGAGGTGAGAATTACAGGAGCTAAGAGATAATTGAGTGCGTAGAGTGTTGCAACTGTTCCGACCAAAGTTGCGATTAGCGCGACACTCAAAATATGAATTATCGTCGTCAAAGACTCAGTGCGAGTTATTAAAAAACTAAGCAATAACGTTATTAGTGGAACATGTATCCCTAAAAAAGCAACCAGCATAATCTTTGCAATATATCTGGTTTTAAATCCAGGTAATTTTGCTAGAAATGCATAAAGATTGAGCTGACGAGTTAGAGGCATGATAGAAATATAAACCCATATTCATTCAACGATACAAATATACAGTCTAAATCGTATTAGAAAAAACAACTACGGATTTAGTCACTTCATACAGTCTTCTTAATTACTACGTTCAATTACGGTATTGAATTACTAGGTAAGTTTTGACTAATCCAAGATTCTTCTAAATCACTTAAAGAACCTACCGAAAAGCTAGCCTTAAAACAAGTTTCGGCAGCATCAACTAAAGCCTCCATGATTCGATCGATCGGTGGCATTTCTAGATCATTAGCAATTCGATCGGTCTCACCAAACACCGTTTTAAACAGTTCAACATTTGGAGTGAGTCGCATAGAACCATGCTGAAGAATCGTCCGACCCGATCGTTTTTGAGCGCTACCGATTAGTTTCTGCCCTGTTGATAACACTAAATCCGCACCCGTCGCCGTCGCAAAACAATCAGGATTATGGATATAGCGCAGCCCTGGGTTTCCATAGGAAAGGTCATGGGAAAGCGATCGCCAGCCCCGAATTAAAAACTCACAGATTTGACGATAACTTTCCGTCCTATTTTCAGCAAAATCAGAGGCAATAACCGCATAGGTCAAATCGCCTTGATGCAAAACAGCCCGTCCCCCCGTCGGTCGCCGAACTAGGTCAACGGGTCTGCCTAGAAATGTTAGTCCATTCCAATGATTCGGATAGTGGTGCTGGTGGTGACCCAGGGAAATGGCAATCGGCTCCCACTGATAAAACCGTAGGGTGAGCGGACTTTCCCCAGACTTAACCCCATGAAAAATCGCCTCATCGATCGCCATTTGGGTCGCCCCATTGGCACAAGAAGGCGGCAGAAGTCTCCAAGCATTACGTGACATTACGCCGCAGGGAATTCAGCATGAAGCCGATCGTCATGGTCATCAGCGATCCCGGCCACAATTGTGATAGAACGAGAAATTTCTGCCGCAGACAAATCTTCCACGCTACGAGTGGTCATCACAGAAACCTGACCATCGGCGATCGCAAATCGCGCTTCAAAGGTCGTATTCCAATTGAGTTCCAAGAGCTGTCGAGTCAGTACCGCTTCATTTTGAACAGGCAAGCTCAACACCTTAGCCCAAACCGTCAGGACATCCTCACCAGTGCTGCCCGTAAGCTGGACAAAGACTTCTACACTGCCATACTGAAACTTCCAGAGATGTCCAGTTTTTCCATGACTGACAAACGCTGTATTCCCGCTATCCAAGCTATCGATCACCACTTCAATGGCATCTACAAGGCTCAGATTCGGACCTAAAGCATTAGGCTCATCAGATGAAGACTCTAAAATATCAGGAGTAGAGGAAGCTGAAGTCATAAATACCTATCTCAATGCTCTGTGATCCGTGCAACCCTTCTATGATGTCACTGAATTCCTAAAAGTTGATCTCTGCCCTTCAAATTTTCTACACCCTCATTACCTAAAACTACGACATGTCTGAATCCCCGATCGAAAAGTCCAGCGACTCTAACCCAACTAGTCTCATTTTAATTGCGAAATTATTCGGCAGTTCGATAGCTCTGGCGCTTGTGATTAAATATGCGATGCCACCGCTGAATATTGCCGCCACCGATCGCCTTGCCCTTGAGATTATTTTGTCGCCAAGCGTATTAATTGCGATCGTTTTGGGCCTTAGATCCAGAGACCTACCCTAAGTTCGCTCATAGAACATCCATCGATCGGGCTAGATTGTGAATTAAAGATAATAAATCAACTAAAAAGCCACTGACTTCAGAAATGTAAGGCAAGATACTGTCAACCATAATCGAATCCTTTAGTTACAATCTGATTTATTACGTTTATGTGATTTTCATATCGAAATAATTTACCTGAAAATCTGTGGGGGATTGGACCCGCTTCAGATTCTCAACACCCTCATAACAAGTCTTATTTTCGGGAGAGACTGAATAATGGAACTAAACAATCATCCTCTAATACGCTTTTTACGAGACGATCTGTCGTTATCATCAGATTCGATCGCCCTAGCATTTCAGCAAGCCCACAAAACTCCCAGCCTCATGCCCATGGTGTTGTGGCAATACGGACTGGTGTCAATTTCAGAGTTGGGCCAAATTTTAGATTGGCTAGACGGACAGCCTACAGCGGTTTAACCCTCAAGCTTCACGGTCGAGAATAGCTAATAGAAAACTTCATCTATTTAATTTATTGAGCTTTATTTCCTAGACTTAGTGTTCTGGCCTTAGTCTGTTGCCGTTGTCTAACTCGTTCTCGATTTCGTTGCTGCTGAGTTTCTGTTAAGAGATCATGACAACTCGGACAGGATAGCCCTGGTTGATAAAGGGGCGATCGCATTTCATCAGGTGAAACCGGATAACCGCAAGCAACACAAATCGTGTGAGTTCCCGGATGAACGCCATGGGTCACGGAAACCCGCTGATCAAAGACAAAACACTCGCCTTCCCAAAGACTCTCTTCGGGGTCAATTTCTTCGAGATATTTTAAAATGCCGCCTTCGAGATGATAAACCGTCTCAAACCCAACGGACAGCATATAGGCCGAGGCTTTTTCGCACCGAATTCCCCCCGTACAAAACATTGCAACTTTTGGGTGCTGCGTGGGATTCAAATTTGTTTCGACATAACCGGGAAACTCACGAAAGGAATCAAGGTTCGGGTCAACTGCACCCACAAACGTTCCGGTAGAGACTTCAAAGGCTTTTCGCGTATCAATTACCACCACCTCTGGATCTTGAATCAGCGCATTCCAATCCTGGGGTTTAACGTAGATTCCGGCCCGTTCGCTGGGATTAATATCAGGTCTACCCAAGGTAACGATTTCGGGCTTCACTTTCACCTTTAACCGATCGAAGGGGGCACGATCGCTTTCTGACTCTTTAGTGGTGAGATCACCCAGGCGAGGATCTTGACGCAAAAATTCAATAAAGGCAGTTAGATGAATACGATCGCTACAAACCGTTCCGTTGATGCCTTCTTGAGCCAATAAGATACTGCCATAAATATTATTTTTCTGACAGTAATCCAAAATCTGCGATCGGAGCATTTCGCAATTAGGCAGAGCAACAAATTTATAAAATGTGGCGACAGCGTAAGACATAGGAGTTAGGAGATCGATCGAAGGGTGGGATGGAATCACGCTAACTCAATATATCCTCAATAGGCACGTCCACTGTCTTATTGTTGGTCTTGTTGTTAGTTTGCAGGAATAGTTTTAGTTATGACGACTTGGGACCAAGCTGCCTTAATTTCACCACCTATTCGTCCGATGCGTGGACCTTCAGAGCCTCCAATAGTAAATCCGATAGAACATCCAATAGCCAATCAAAGAGTCCGACTCGGTATTATGGCCTCCGGTAGTGGCAGCAATTTTGAAGCGATCGTTCAAGCTATCCATGCGGGTCAATTAAACGCCGAAGTTACGGTTCTGATCTATAACAATCCAACGGCAACCGTCGTAGATCGAGCAACGCGCTTAAACATTCCAGCCATCTGTCTAAACCATCGAAAATTCGCGACTCGGGAATTACTAGATCAAGCGATCGTTGAAGTACTGGTGAGCTATCAAGCGGACTGGGTGGTGATGGCGGGTTGGATGCGGATTGTCACTCCGGTTTTGATTCATGCCTTTCCAAATCGAGTATTAAACATTCACCCCAGTTTATTGCCCAGTTTTAAGGGTAGCAAGGCGATCGAACAAGCCTTTCAATCTGGCGTGAAAATAACGGGCTGCACAGTTCACCATGTGGTGACGGAGGTAGATAGTGGCGATATAGTCATGCAAGCAGCAGTTCCCGTGTTAACCAATGACACCCTAGAAACCCTGCAAGCACGACTCCAAATCCAAGAACATAAAATTTACCCGGCGGCCATTGCGATCGCAGTTGGGCAAGGGATCATAGAGAATTAAACGCACCTGAGATTGATTCACCCTATTACAAGAATCTCACTTTCTGAGTATCTTACTTCTTCTAAGTATCTTCCTTAAGGTGGATGTTACTATTCGACTTTTAAGGGATTATTAACGCAGATTGAGAAGCTAATTGTCTAGCACAAGAGCAGTCCAAACCGGGTAGGGGCTGCTTTTTCATTGAAAACTTTCTTTTCTCATATCTATTTACAGCGGCCTACATTGAGTTTCCGGACAGTTTTCCACAATCTTTAAATTTGGATCGTGGAAAACTGTACTTTCATCCTGGAAATATACTCGTACTCTAGAGAATTTGAAACCGACAAAGATTCACGGCTCAAAATAGTTGCGGTCTAAAACATCTGCGGCAATATCTGGGTTGGTTGAGTGGTAGGTGCGGTGTATGACGGAACCGGAGTCACTTGACCAGAATTACCAGAATTGACTGGTGTCATAGGGACGTAAGGATTCACCAGATCGCTTAGGGGTCTGAGAATAACATCTTTGCGGTAGTCGGTCGCATCCAGGCAAGTCACAAGACCTTTTTCGATCGGGCTTTGTAGGGGCGCATTGCGGAAACCCACAACGCATTGACCAAAGCGCTCTGGCAATAGACTACGACGGCACGCATCCAAGACATCCATTATCGGAGCTTGTTTATCATCAGAATTACGAATGTCACTAACACAAGTGGCCAACTCTAAAGGACGGCGAACTCGACGACAAGCATCAAGAGCCGACACCGCCGTGATGGGATTGACTGTTGGGGCTGTAATTCGCGCCACGCAGGTTCCAACCGTATCAGGATGCAAAGCTTCAGCACAGCCCTGACCAATGGAAACTGGGTCCAGCTTGGCATTACTTAAATCTTTTGTGCAGGCGTTGTAAGGATTTGCCTGGGCTGGTGACGGGATGCCTGGGACCACGATCGCACAGGTTAACCCAATCCAGACCACTGCACTACTTTTAAATTTCAAGCTTTTAAACTTCAACATAGACTCCACTACCACTTTCAAATTCTAGTTACAACGGCCTTAGATGCTGTTTCAAACGTTGCACATATCCAGTCAACATAGGGGCAAACATGTCAATATGCTTAATCCCTATCCGTATAAACCCGTGCAATGAACTACAGTTAATTACAGGATAGTATATGCCCCTTCAGACGCTGTAACTCTCTAGCGTTGGCCACATTATTTTATCCAGTTAAAAAACAGCAAGAGAAGGAATCCCATGCATCTGAGTGAACTGACCCACCCTAATCAGTTACACGGACTGTCGATCCGAGAACTTCAAGAAATCGCCCGACAAATTCGTGATAAACATCTTCAGACCGTCTCAGCAACAGGTGGTCATCTTGGACCAGGACTCGGCGTTGTAGAACTCACCCTGGCACTTTATCAGACCTTGGATCTCGATCGGGATAAAGTCGTCTGGGACGTTGGACATCAAGCCTATCCCCACAAACTCATCACTGGGCGATATCACCAATTCAGCACCATTCGTCAGAAAGATGGACTATCGGGCTATCTCAATCTAGGAGAAAGCAAATTCGACCATTTCGGTGCAGGTCACGCATCTACCAGTATTTCAGCTGCTTTGGGCATGGCGCTCGCACGGGAAGCCAAGGGTGAAAATTACAAATGTGTCGCGGTAATTGGCGACGGGTCTCTAACGGGTGGTATGGCGCTTGAGGCAATTAATCATGCAGGACACCTGAAGACTAATTTGTTGGTGGTGCTGAATGATAACGAGATGTCTATTTCTCCCAATGTCGGCGCAATTCCCCGATATTTGAACAAAATTCGCCTCAGTCCGCCGATGCAGTTTCTAACCGAGAACATTGAAGGCCAGGTGAAAAATCTGCCCTTCTCGCCAGAATTGAGTCGCGTCAAAGAAGGCATGAAGCGATTGGCGGTGCCTAAGGTGGGTGCTGTATTTGAAGAACTCGGTTTCACCTATATGGGACCTGTGGACGGACACAACTTGGAGGACTTGATCACAACCTTCAAAGAGGCCCACAAAATCAATGGTCCCGTCATTGTTCATGTGGCTACGACTAAGGGGAAAGGCTACGAAATCGCCGAAAAAGATCAAGTGGGCTACCATGCTCAAAATCCATTTAACTTAGCGACAGGCAAAGCAGCTCCATCGTCTAAACCCAAGCCGCCCAGCTATTCTAAAGTTTTTGGGGAAACGCTTTCAACACTTGCAGAAAACGATCGGCGAATTATTGGCATCACAGCGGCCATGGCGACCGGAACCGGGCTGGATATTTTCCAAAAACGGGTTCCAGATCAATACATTGATGTAGGCATTGCGGAACAACATGCCGTGACGCTTGCGGCTGGATTGGCGACGCAGGGAATGATTCCGGTGGCGACAATTTATTCGACGTTTCTACAACGGGCATTTGACCAGATTATTCACGATGTTTGCATTCAGAACTTGCATGTGTTTTTCTGTCTCGACCGGGCTGGAATTGTCGGTTCAGATGGACCTACGCATCAAGGGATGTATGACATTGCCTACCTGCGCCTGATTCCAAACATGACATTAATGGCTCCGAAAGATGAGGCGGAGTTGCAACGGATGATTGTGACGGGGATTGAGCACGATGGGCCGATCGCGATGCGTTATCCTCGTGGAAATGGCAACGGCGCACCGTTAATGGAAGAAGGTTGGGAGGCGTTGGAGATTGGCAAAGGTGAACTATTGCGTCAGGGCGATGATGTGTTGATTTGTGCCTATGGTTCGATGGTTTACCCGGCGATGCAAACCGCTGAAATTCTAGGTGAACATGGAATTGAAGCGACGGTAATTAATGCCCGCTTTGTAAAACCGCTAGATAAGCTTCTCATTCATCCCTTGGCTCAAAAAATTGGTCGAGTGGTGACGATGGAAGAGGGCTGCATTATGGGTGGTTTTGGGAGTGCGATCGTAGAGTCTCTTCTGGAGGCGGAAATTTGTATTCCCGTGACTCGAATTGGCATTGAGGATATCTTGGTGGAACATGCCACACCGGAAGAGTCCAAGGCTGACAATAATTTAAACCCAAATCAAATGGCCGATCGAATTCTGAAGCTGTTTGCGAAAGTTCCAGTTTCGGTTTAAGACCGCTTATTAATTTAGCAGGATGGGGGATAAATGAGGTCTCCTATCCTTTTTAGTAGTTAGGTTTAGTAGTCAGGGCATTAAGACTGCGATCGTTAATTTCACGCGATATACTGAAATCAGAATCAAACAATGACTAATACTAATGACTGAAGCTAATCTAATTAACGACGATCAATCCCTCATAAATCAAACAACCGAGTTAGAGAAAGAGCTGAACGAGGTACCTGAAAAAATACTCTGTCCTCATTGTTTACGCACTGCGACTAACAAAATAAAATGTCAGGGAATTTGTGTAGCGGACAGTGATTATTAGTGGCTTTTTAAACTAAATTAGTGCAATTAATAAGCACCCCGACTAAACAAAACACGTCCGATCGTCTGCACCAAAATCTCAATATCTAAATTTAAAGACCAATGATCAATGTAATACAAATCTAATCTCGCCGCATCATCAAACTCATCCAAATCCGATCGACCCGAAATCTGCCAAAGTCCGGTCATTCCCGGCAATACTTGATGTCTGACATGGTGCCATTCTGCAAATCGTTCCACATCTCGCAATGGCAAAGGTCGTGGACCCACCAAACTCATTTGTCCTAGTAATACATTTATTAATTGCGGCAACTCATCCAAACTCAACCGCCGCAATACGCGCCCCACGGAAGTCACCCTGGGATCCGATCGGACTTTGAATAGAACGCCATCCCGACTTTCATTTTGGGCTTCAAGTTGCGATTGTAATTCTCCTGCATTCACCGACATTGTGCGAAATTTCCAAATCTTAAATGCCAAACCATTCAATCCCACCCGTTCCTGTCGAAAGAAAATTGGGCCGATCGATTCCAGCCGAATCGCGATCGCAATCAAACCAAACAGCGGCAATAAACCAATCAACCCAAACAACGAACCAAACACATCCACCGATCGTTTAATCCGATAATCCCACCCAGATAGTAAGGGCGGTTCCAATCGTAATGTCGGCATCCCGGCAAAAATTTCTGGGAATCCACGTCGATGCAACGTCTCCACACTCGACGGAATCAACCTCAACGTAATCCCCTCCCGCCGCAATCGCCAATACAACCGCGAGGCCAACTCTGTCCGTGGCAACCCCTCCACCAAAACTTCCCGCGCCCCAGAATTCACAATACTATCGACGATCGCCGCACTGCCAACCGTCGAAGCCAACGCCGCCCCTACTACTTGGTAATGCCGCTGTCGATCGATCGATCGAGCTAACTTCGGCAATCGCACCGCCGAAGACACCACAAACACACTAATCTGCGATCGCACCACCTCCAGCCACCGAATCCCCCAACAACAGACCAGCCGCATCAAAATAATTCCCACCACACTCCCCAACCAAGCCGTCAACACTAACGATCGGGGCGGAGCCAATCGGGGATCATAGAAATAAATCGACACTATCCCAGCCCCATACATCCAACTTACCAACTTCCCCGCCTGCACATAATCCCCCGATCGCACCGCTCCATACATCTGCCCTAGTCCGAACACCCCGAACAACCCTGCCGCGAATCCCCAAAAAATTCCTGGTAATCCCAAAAACAACCCCCAATTCAACTGCGGAGGCAACGGCATATAAAATTGATTCAAATAGACCGCCAACCGCCAAGCCCCAGCCAACGCCGCCACATCCCCCACTAAAAGCCCCAACAAATATCGCCATCGCCAAACCCACGATCGCAATGACAATCTCTTCCCTGAAGCTCGTAAATCCGCCGACATATCAATGCTCCTGACGTAATACTCCTGAGGTAATGCCCTAAAGAGCGAAATCGCCGCATAAACTAAAGATTCTCAAACAAAAGAGCCATCTTTTCTCACTCTGGCCTATCCTGACCTAAAAGCGCTGATTCAATACAGCCGATTTAATACCGTCGATTTAATACAAGCGATAAGCCCGAATTCATCAGGACAAGCCATGACACGTCAGGTCCAAATCTTACCGACTATCCCCAAACTGATCGAAGCCGCCACCGATCGGACCATTCAAATCTTAAAAGATGCGATCGCCCAAAACGGAATCGCCACCATTGCCCTATCTGGCGGCAGCACCCCAAAACCGTTATATCAATCATTAGTACTGGCCGATATTGATTGGAGTCGGCTGCATGTCTTTTGGGGCGACGAACGCTATGTCCCCAACGACCATGCCGAAAGCAATGAAAAAATGGCCCGTCAAGCTTGGCTCAACCACGTTCCCCTACCTTCAGAAAATATTCATCCCGTACTCACCCATCTAGCCGATCCCGCTGACAGCGCCCAACAGTACGAAGCCACAATACATCAGGTCTGCGGCACAAAATTAGGTCAATTCCCCGCCTTTGACTTGATTCTGTTAGGAATTGGTGATGACGGCCACACTGCGTCTCTTTTTCCCCATACTCCATCGTTGGAGGTCCACGATCGGCTGATTACAGTAGGCGAAAAATCAGGCCAAACCCGGATCACCTTTACGTTCCCGTTAATTAATCAGGCCCATAACGTCCTGTTTGTACTCGCTGGGGAAAGCAAACGCCCTGCCTTGAAGGAAATTTTCGCAGCCAACAGCGATTTTCACCAGTACCCCGCGTTTGCCGTGCGTCCACGAGGGAACTTAATTTGGATGATGGATCAAGCGGCTGGAGAGGGAATATTGGGCTTAGAGGGAGTGCTGTAGTTTATGATTACCTGTCCGCATTGTAGTCACCCAAACCCCGTCACCGCAGAACGCTGTAGCGCTTGTTTAAAGCGACTCCCGGTCTTAACCTGCTGTCATAATTGTGGCGCGGCGGCGGAAGTTAGTGGCCGTTTTTGTGGGCAGTGTGGTTTTAATCTACGGATGGTCAGAGATCTGCCTAACGCATTTCCCTTGAGCGCTCAGGCGTTTATTCCCGTGCTGTCTGATGATGGGGGAGCCGCCGCAATGCCGACCCTAAACTTAGCCGCACCACCGGGCGATCGGTTCTCATTTAAGCCACTAGCCCCACCCAAACGCGCCGAACTCCTTCATGTTCAGACTCAAACCTTGCTGAAACTACCCATTCGATCGGTCATTCATTTAGGCAAACCCAACGATCGGGTTCCGCCAGATGTCGATATATCAGGGTTCCCCAACACCGAAATTGTTTCCAGGGTTCATGCAGCGCTCCGAGTGGAAGGTGAGGCATACTACGTAGAAGATATGGGAAGTGCCAACGGAACTTACATCAACGGTTTACCCCTGAATGTTGGGGCTAAGCATCATCTGGCTCCGGGCGATCGTATTTCTCTGGGAAAGGGCGATAAGGTAACATTTATCTTCCAACCCCCTTCCTAAAACCTACGACACCATTTCCACAACAGATTTTTTTCAGTGTTCTATTTTTTAACAAATCTATACATTTTCGTTTAGTTGTTTCATGTGCCACTTGTTGACGTGATTACCCTAATACTGCTCCACCCCCTAAAATCTACCCCAATTCAAAGCTGGACCTTTGCTCAAGAAACGAAAATCAGCGTTGGTCGGTCTACGGATAATGATGTTGTACTTTATAGCGCAGTGGTCTCTCGTCATCACGTTGAATTGTGCTACGAAAATTCCGTCTGGGAAGTCGTGAGCTTGGGGGCTAATGGTACCTACATGGATAACCAGCGCGTGACCCGATCGCCTTTAAAGGATGGAGCCGTCTTTCGTCTTGCTAGATCAGGACCCAATATTCAAGTCAATATTCCCTCAACATCATCAACGCCAGTCGGTCAAAGCATTACACCGTCATCGCGATCGGCAAGGTCCAATTCATCGCCATCCGTCCCCTTATCCAACCAGCCGTCATCCGTTAGTCAGCCCCAATCAGCCAGTAGTGATGCCTTTGCCTTAGCCTCCGAACGGATTAGTAAAATTCTGGAGAATGAAGGAACGGCAAGTGTATCTGGCGAATTGTTGTTCGATACCCAAACCGGGAGGCCCTTGAGGGCGATTAATCGGGCAGGTGCTTACCAAATCCTCAAACTCCTCGGGCGTGGCCCAATGGGACAGAGTCATTTGGTTTGGCGCAATGGCCAGACTTTTGTAATGAAACAGCTCCACGAAAAATGGGGCCGTAATCCACAAGTTGCGGCGGCGTTTCAAACCCAATTTCGATCGCTCCAGCCTCTTCAGCATCCTGGAATTCCGCGTGTGATTGATGTGCTGGAACTGAATGGGCAGCAGACAGTGGTGATGGAGATGGTCTATGGACAGAGCTTGGCTGAATTAGTCGCAGCGCAAGGTCGTATTTCTCAAGCCGAAGCGATCGCACTGACCTTAGAAATCTGCGATGTGCTTGAGGAATTGCATAATGCGCCGAGTCCGATCGTACATGGGGATCTGCATCCGCGTCATTTATTGCGTCGTCAAGTCCTTCGATCGGGCCAAGAAATGGTTTTAATTGACTTTGGCCTCTCCCGATGGCAGGGCTGGAAAGCAGGCTTACCCTGTGCAAGTGAGGGATATGTTGCGCCAGAACTCGCCAGTCAGATCCCCACAGCGGCATCGGATGTGTATGCCTTAGGGGCAACGTTAGCGTTTTTACTCACCGGACAGAACCCAAAGAACTTCTATGGCACATCGGAAAACGGCGAGCGGTTCCAGCCGGAAACCATGGAAGGATTAGAGCCGACCGCAGTCAATTTAATTCAACACCTAACCAATCCGAATCCCGTTTCTCGTCCACACGCCCGTGCGATCGCTCAAATGCTTCGTCAAATCATCTAGCTCACTCCTGTCTAGCTCATCCTGTAAGTACTCTTAGGTCGCCCTGATAGTTGCTGTGATAGTCTGGGTGGGCTGAATTTTTCGAGCCATTCATGAAAATTGCCACTTGGAATGTCAACTCCATTCGCACCCGTCTAGCCCATAGTCTGCAATGGCTTGAGAACAATCCTGATGTGGATCTTCTCTGTCTTCAAGAAACCAAGGTTCCCGATGAAGTATTTCCCCGATCGGCCTTGGAGAATGCGGGATTTCATCTCTATATTTTTGGTCAAAAAAGTTATAACGGTGTGGCCTTGATTTCACGATCGCCGCTGGAAGATGTGCGATTAGGGTTTTCAGGAGTGATTTCACCAGAGATTGTTGGAGATTTGGACGATCAGAAACGAGTGATTTCTGGGGTATTAAATGGCGTTCGGATTGTGAATGTTTATGTGCCCAATGGCTCAGAACTTGAGAGCGAAAAATATCACTACAAACTTCGGTGGTTAAAACTGTTAAAAGTGTATTTAGAAGAGCATTTAACCCGATCGCCTGATCTTTTAGTTTGCGGTGATTTTAATATTGCCCTTGAAGACATTGATATTCATAATCCCAAAACCCGTGCAACGCATATTATGTCGTCGGATGTAGAACGATCGGCATTACGGGAAGTGCTGAGTTTAGGGCTGCGCGATACATTTCGGAAGTTCACCCAAGACGGGGATCAATATAGCTGGTGGGATTATCGATCGGCTTCGTTTGTTCGCAATGCAGGATGGCGCATTGATCACCATTATGTGACGCCAGCACTCTACGATCGGACATTGAGTTGCACCATTGATCCCGAACCTCGCAAACTCGAACAACCCAGCGACCATACCCCCGTGATTGTCGAGTTAGCAGATTTATAACTAGAGTTGTAATCAGGTTAATGAGTATCTAATGCAAGTGATCCCCGTCCAAAACGGCAATCCATTGATGATAAAGACGACGAATTAGATCGGCAGCTTTATGAGTTAAGGGCGTGTGTGGATGGCTGAGGGCGTGGGTTTCTAAGCTCTGGAGTCGCATTAACAAAATAGCTTCTTCATTACAAACATCGCCATCACAGTAGGCCAACGCACTGAGTTGTTCAAGCAAATCATGAATAGCACCAGCAGTCGGACGGGGACCTAGATATTCTTTAATACATCGATCGCATTCATTGGGCGTGATTGACTTTAGTTCATGGAGTAAGGGATATATTTCAGGATCTTGGGACAATTGATACTGTTTGGCTAAATTACAGAGAAACTGGCGTTCTTCAAGTTTAATTTTCCCATCTAGCCATGCCGCACCGATTAATATTTTGATTAGAGCCTTTGGTGAGGTTTGGATCTGTCGGGTTTGGGTAAATGCCATAATAATTCTCCTCTTGAGCCAAGCACATAAATGAAGGGCGTGTCTTGCTCCACTCCACTCCATTGTGCGCAACTTTGGCAATAAGACTACCCAAAAACCTCAGGCTTTATCCTTTCTTAAGACGAACCATAAAAAATCCATCCATGTCATGGTGGTGAGGCAATACTTGAATCCAGCCGTCCGGTGTTGCTAGATCAGCCAGGGGCGAGGCGGGGTCTAGGGGATCAATTTGCCAAGTAGGATTTTGGGCCAGAAAATTTTTGATGACTTCTTCGTTTTCCAATGGATGAATAGTGCAAGTGGAATAAACAAGTTTTCCATGAGGTTTCACCCAAGTAGATGCGGCAGTAAGAATATCAAGTTGTAATTCGGCGAGTTGGGTGACCGTTTCGGGGGTTTGTCTCCAACGAGCATCGGCATGTCGGTGCAAGGTTCCGAGTCCTGAACAGGGCGCATCCACTAAAACCCGATCGCACAAGTTTACCCAATCTTTAACCAATCGCACGTCGCCTTCTTTGACTTGGACGGAGGTGAGACCGAGCCGATCGCAATTTTGATGGATTTTCCGTAGACGCGATGCGGTTTTGTCGAGGGCAATTACACAGCCTTTATCTTGCATGAGTTGGGCGAGATGTACGGTTTTTCCACCGGGAGCCGCACAGACATCTGCAACCGTTTCACCGGGTTGGGGATCAACGAGCTGACCCACTAATTGGGCACTAGCATCTTGTACAATCCAGTCGCCAGATTTAAATCCTGGCAATTCTTGAATTCCACCGGGACTATGGGACAACCGTAACCCCATGGGCACGTAGGGAATTTCGGTAACAACAATGTCTAAGGCTTCGAGGGCTTTTTGCAGTTCTTTTTTCTGCATAGTACGGCCCGTCAACCGAATATCTAAATGGGGCGGATTGTTCATCCATTCACAGAGGGCTTCAGTTTCGTCTAGGCCAAATTGTTTGACCCATTGGGCGGTCATCCAGTCAGGATAGCTGTAATAAATTCCTAGGCGATTTTTGTCATTGGTCTTCAGAAGTTTTTCAATGGCGCTCAGATCAAATTCGCCAGTAGTCTCCGCCGCATCTTCTTCTAGAGTTCGCACCAGTTTTCGCAGCAATCCATTCACAAAGCCCGCAAGACCCGTTAGCCCATTTTTCTTGGCGAGGTCAACAGTTGTATCGACAGCGGCGGAGCTGGGAATATGATCTAGGAAAAGGATTTGATACAGGCCAATGTGTAGCAGGACGCGAAGATTGGGCGGTTGTTGGTTGGCGGGTTTGGTGGCGAGGGCATCTATTGCCGCATCTAGGGTGCGTTGACGGCGGACGGCTCCGTAGACAATTTCGGTGAAGAGGCGACGATCGCGATCGTCAAGTTTTTGTGATTTCAGGCTGCGATCGATCGCGACATCAGCATAAGCTCCCTGGTGAACTTGGCGCAGGGCATTTAGGGCGAGCTGACGGGCACTCACGGGGATCGTAGAGTCTGATTTAGGGCTATTGGACGAGGCGGACGATCGGTGTTTAGATGTTTTGAGGCTTGGAGCTTGAGTCACGGGGAACCTTACGGGCGATTGGCAAATGGTTTGAATTAATATTTTTTAATTGATCTCTTGTTCTTTAAATTGGCGTGTTGCTTTTTAATTAGCCTTCTATTGTGGAGCAAAGCGGGCCAAGGTTCGCAAGTTTCAGCAACAGATTTTCGAGTTTAGAGTTTGGATTGGGTGATAGGCTAGATAAACTATTTCTCCCTTTTTTATCCTGTGCCAGCTTCCCCTTTTGCCGCTGAGAGATTACTTTTCACTCCGACGCAAGCCGATGATAATGCGGTTTCGATGGTGTTTGCATTTCCGAATGAGTATACGATCGGGATTACGAGTCTGGGGTATCAGGTGGTGTGGGCGACGTTTGCACGGCGATCGGATGTGGATGTGGCACGACTATTTACGGACATTCATGAACCGTTGCCGTCTCGTCCTGAGTTTTTGGGATTTTCGGTGTCGTGGGAATTGGATTACGTGAATATTTTAGCAACGTTAGAAAAGCTAGATATTCCAATTTGGAGTCGCGATCGGAAAAATTCTCATCCGATTTTGTTTGGTGGTGGTCCGGTGATGACAGCGAATCCTGAACCATTTGCTGAATTTTTTGATGTGGTGTTGTTGGGGGATGGTGAGGATTTGTTAGGGGCAATGATTGATGCCTATAAAGAAGTGCGCGGGGCCGATCGTAAAACTAAACTTCGTCATTTGGCGAAAGTTCCCGGCATTTATGTTCCGAGTTTGTATGAAGTCACATACCATTCACCGGATGGACCGATCGAGAGTATTACGGCCATTGATTCTGAGGTGCCCGATCGGATAGAGAAACAAACCTATCGCGGTGAAAATTTATCGACTTCCACAGTAGTGACGGCGCAGTCTGCTTGGGAAAATATCTATATGGTAGAGGTCGTGAGAAGCTGCCCAGAAATGTGCCGTTTTTGTATGGCGAGTTATTTAACATTGCCCTTTCGAGTCGCCAATTTGGAGAATAGTTTGATTCCGGCGATCGATGCGGGGTTAAAAGTGACCGATCGTTTGGGTTTACTCGGCGCTTCTGTGACGCAGCATCCTGAATTTGATGGTTTGATCAATCATTTAAATCGTCCGGCTTACGATGATGTGCGGGTGACGATCGCGTCGGTGAGAACGAATACACTCAATGAGAAATTGGCTCAAATGCTGGTGAAGCATGACACGCGATCGGTGACGGTGGCGGTGGAAAGTGGGAGCGATCGGATTCGTCAGGTGGTTAATAAGAAGCTTGAAAATGATGAAATTACTACGGCTGCGATTAATGCAAAAGCGGGTGGTTTGAGTGCATTGAAACTCTATGGAATGGTGGGAATTCCCACTGAAGAAATGGAAGATGTAGAACAAACTGTGATTATGCTAAAAGCGTTGAAGAAGGCGGCTCCGGGATTGCGATTGACGTGGGGTTGCAGTACGTTTGTCCCGAAAGCGCATACGCCATTTCAATGGTTTGGGGTGAATAAACAAGCGGAGAAAAGACTTCAGTTTTTACAAAAGCAATTGCGTCCGCAGGGCATTGAGTTTCGGCCTGAAAGTTTTAATTGGTCGGTGATTCAAACGATGTTGTCGAGGGGCGATCGGCGGTTGGCTCCAATGCTTGAAAAGGTTCGGCATTATGGTGAAACGTTGGGCAGTTATCGTCGAGCATTTAAAGATCTCAAAGGCCAGCTTCCAGACATTGATTTTTATGTATATGCAACTTGGCCGCAAGATCAGGTTTTGCCTTGGAGTCATTTGCAAGGACCATTGCCGGTTCAGACGTTGCAGAAGCATTTGGCTAGTGCGGTTGGAGTATCTTCCATATGAATCAACCGATCGGCCACATCCAGAATCCGGTTATCATGCGTCACTATCCCAATCGCTGATAATACCGCTTTTAGTTTACTAATAGTTCTATTTATTCATATTGAGTTCGCTTCAAAAAATAAGACTCACACGAATTAAAAGCGATCGCTTTTCTACACCAGGAATAGAAACAGCGATCGCAAATTACTTAATACTGAAACAGTAAGATTGATATGAACAGTGCTTGTTAGAAAATAGATATTGGGTTAATCCATCCGTTTTTTAATGGATCACCACCTTGGTAGCCCCAACCATTATTAAAAGATTGTGTTGCAAATCCAAGATGCAGATGAGAATTGTTTTTCCAATATGCAACCTTACCGATAACATCTCCACGCTTTATAGTCCTACCTACTGGGACTGATGCATCAATATGACCATAGTAACCATACAATCTAGAATAGCCACCACAGTTCGTATGTTCGATGATTGTAAACCTATTCCAAATATCAAGAGTGCTCGATAGAGTTCGAGCAGTCTTTACCACGCCATCACATGCAGCTTTAACTTCACTTCCTGATGGAACTGCATAGTCAACTCCTGTATGCTTAATATCGTCTCCCTTACCAGCACAAACTCCACCAAACAGGCAGTTTGGATTTTTGGAGTAAGGCACTTCTAAAGGGAATAATGCGCGGCTAACTGGAGTAGATCCAGAAGACCAGTTTTGAGCAATTGTTCCATTGCAACCATAGATTTGTAGAGATGTACCCGCAGTCCCGGTCTTTCCATTCTTCACATCCAAACACTTATTACTCACGGGATTACGAATTTGGCCTGAACTTGTGACAGTCCACCTCTGTGCAGCTGACCCATTACACGTGTAGAGCCACACAGGTTGTTCATCCTTGTAAATTAGCCCATTTTGGATATCTAAGCATTTCCCAGAAGCATTTCTAATGGTTTCCCCAGAAATTTGCCATTGCTGCGCTGGACTTCCATTGCAATCCCAAATCTGGATCGGCGTACCATCTTTAGAAGTATATCCGTTCTGAACATCCATACATTTACCACCAGCATTTTTGATGGCATTGTAGGAATTTTGGGCTTCAGCAGGTGAAGGGACAAATACCCCGAAGACTAAAGCAAAAACTGAGAGGGAACTCAAGAATGACAGTGGAGCAAGAAAGAAGTCGAATTTCTTAGGTGGTGATTGCATTGATTTTAAGTCTTTTGGTTGAAGGTAAATGAATTAATAGACAACAGTTTCTATCCACACAGTAAAATTCAGTGATTTGACGGATGGAAGTGTTCATTTTTTACTTTCGCTCGATCGCTTGTGTTAGCTTTTGAACTTGAATAAATGGTGTCATGGCCTTAAGGCTTTAGTCAGCACACAATTGTTAGCGGTACAGGTAAAACATGTTATTTTTTGTTAGTCAAGTCAGATAACTAGTTAGTTTAATGATTCAGCAGCAATCTAATGAAGATAGTCAGAACTTTGCCGAGGCTCGTCTGGACTGGGAGGTAGAGCGTTTATTTAAGGATCTTGAAGGATTTGAAAAACGTCTACTAACACCAGCAGAAAAACGCAATCTGCAAGCTATGCTACTCGGCTTATCTGGATCTCAAGCACAGGAAAGGATGGGAGTCGATAAAAGAAATAGAGGGTTAGATGGCTATTTTACCAAAATCAGGAGAATGGTCGAATCTTTCTTGGGTTTAGAGAGCAACACTTTAAGGACATCCTATGATTTCGTTAATGCACTTGGGTCATATCGAAAAGATCAGGAATCCAAGCAAGAATTTGAATTACTTGGGCACGATCGCCTCTCAATCTCAATAAAAAACGAAAATATTGCTCCTAACACAATATCTACATCGTTTGACTTACTCAGACGAGAATGCGACTTAATCTTAACGGAACCCGAGAATATTGATCCACCGACTAATATAGATGAACCTAAATATTTAGAAGATACAGCAGATAGTTTTATAAGAAACAACTCTAATTCTACTAATCCTCAATCTATTATTCAACAAGAAATTAATAGAAAACTAGACTTATATGCGAACGTTGCTAGAGAAAAGTTATATGGGGTAGATATATATTTATCTAAGCTGGAGGAATACTTAAATAATAAAGAAGATTGGTTGATCGGCGTAGTAGGTCAGGGTGGAGTTGGCAAAACTTCTGTAGTTGAGAAGCTAGTTAGAGAGCATGGAGCAAAGCTAGGTTTTACTGAATTTGCATGGGTTACGGCAAAGAGAACATTTCTACGAATAGAAGATTTATCAAAAGAAAATATCAGCAATTCTTCTATAAATCTTGCTTCCGTAATTACAAGCATAGCTAATCAGCTACAAATTACTCTACCAACCGATCCAAATATTGATAACTTGCTTGGATATTTATGGATTCAGCTTAAGTTAGGTTCATATCTCATTGTTATTGACAACTTAGAAACACTGGATGAAGGTGAGCAACTGCTTCAGGGATTTAATCCATATGGGTATCTTCCTTCAAGTAAAATAATTTTAACGTCACGCGGTAGACTTCAGCAAAACAATAATCGTATTCGAGAAGTTATTTTAAAAGGCATAGACTTGCAGTCTACTCTAGCCTTAATAAGGTACAAGGGAGATCATGTTGACCGCGTTGTCACAGCAACCGATGAAGAGCTTCTTCCTATACGTGAGATAAGTGAAGGCATACCACTTATCATATTACTGGTCGTAAATCTAATAGCAACTAATACTCAATTAAGTCTTGAACAAATTATCGATAGAATAAAAAATGAAAAAAACTTTTTTTCTTATCTTTATGAGAAATCATTAGAATCCATTTCAAATGAAGCACTAAATATTTTATACGCTATGTCTGAAATGAGTTCAAATTCGAGCATTTACCATGACAACTTGAAGGATCTATCTAATCTTAATGATAATGATTTCAACAATTCTGTCTCAGAATTAATACGCTCCTCATTACTAAACAATGTTTCTAGACTTACAGACCAACCCAGATATTCAATACATAGTCTTCTTTACGAATTCTTAAAGTTAAATTGTTAAACATCTAATTAACTTCAATATAAAATCAAAAAATATGACTACCTTAGCTGAAAGAAAAGAGATGATTGATCAAAAATTTCATGGCGGTAATAGGAATTTAAGAACCCTTCAATTTCATTTGGATTCTTCAGAAGAAGATACGATTATTGATGATGTCTTTGTGTCGATTCAAGACAACTTGAACAATCCTAATGCGTTGGATAAGTGTAATTTAGTTATAAGTAGATTTACTTATAAAGCTATTCAAACCAACTATTCAGCTAAATGGTTACAGATAATAGAGGAACTAATTACAGCTTATGATAATTTAAGAAGAGAGTTACCATGTCAACTGTATATATCGAAATCATCATGTCTAGGGCAATTTCAGACATTCGATAACGAAATTGAAATATGTCTTAAAACGGCTACTTTAGTAAGTAGAAACGACCTAGAAAAGATTGAAGCTTTAATTAAACTTGCTTATTATTATGATGGGATTGGTAGTTATTCACAAATGGAACAGTCTTTGATCCAGGCTGAATCAATATGTAAGATCTCACTAAGTGAACATATATACATAGCTGATATATGGTGTGCACTAGGTTGTCTTAAGTTTATTACCTTCGATTTAAATGTTGCCATGAAATATTTTCAGAAATCATTAGGCGTTTTAAAAAATTTAGACAGGATAAATGATAATTCTATTTCAAAAATTAAATTCGCAAAAACTTATAGTACTTGTTTGCATTACATGGGACGGATAAAACTTGAGAAACATCAGTTTAAAGAATGTATTGATTTTTATATCCAGTCTGAATGTAAATTAGTCGATTTCTGTAGAGATTATAAGATAACTCAAGATGTCGGTGCAACAGCTTTCTACCACTTGAGAGTAGCACAGGTACTTGATCTTCTAGGTCTTACTAAGTATGCAGATTATCATTACCAGCAGAGTAAACATTTCTTTGAAACAGAAAATCCTTATCCTTCTGGATTATCACAGATGACACTTGCCATATCAAAACAGGAGGAACAAATAAAAAAATCTATTGAGGAGAACAGTAGAATAAGCTATGGCCGTGGTTACTTAATGTCTAGTATAAAACTGTTCGTAATCTATTGTAAGAGCTTAAAATTACACTTAGCTTTCGCACTAATTGTGAATATCTTCTTTAAACTCCTAACAGATAAATTGATTAGCTTTAGATATGTACTAATTTTATTAAAACAAATATTCCTGAGTTCCTATGGATTAGGTATTTATACTAAGTTGAAGATTGTACAGCTTAAGTTATTGAAATCAAATGAGATATTAACTGTATGTCCATGCCCGGATCCCAAATGCAAAGAACATACCCCTGTTAAGTCAATACTCTGAGCAGTTTTTAAAAAGCTCTAAGCCTCGAACCCTCATTCCACCATTAAGTAAAGTCTTCTTTCAAAGTCAGCCTTACCCCTAACTTTGAAAAATTGCTCAATTCTTGAACTTCAAGGCATGAAAGCCTTAGTAGCCGTTCTAAAAAATGTCCGAAGCATTATTAAATAAACAACTTTTTAATCTATGAAGCCAAAGCCCTACAACTTTTCAATGTAATGAAAGCACCGAAACAAGGCGATCGTGTAAATCAAGCCTTTGAGCAACGATCATAAGTTTAGATGATACTGGTATCACGATTTAAGGGATATAGGAATGGCAGTTCTACAATCCGTAGCTGAACTATCGATCGATGATCTTTTGCAGTTAAGTTTTGGAATCGATCGAGCAGCGATCGGCGCATTCTGTGAGAAATTTAAAATTTCAGAATTGGGACTGTTCGGGTCTGCACTCCGGGACGACTTTCGGGTTGGAGGCGACGATCCAAGGGATGTTGACCTACTAGTAACCTTTGAAGCCGGAGTGAGACGATCGAATCATAGTTGGTTAGAACTAGAAAAGTCCGTTCAAACACTGTTCGATCGAGAGGTTGATATTTGCCAAAAGAAACTTCTCAAAAATCCATACCGTCGCGCTGAAATTTTAAAGACGACCCAGATTATTTATGCTGCCTAAAACAAGAGATATTCAATCAATTTGGGATATGGTCGATTCGATCGTTAAAATCCAAAAGGATTTATTAATGCCATCGTTACCACCAATTGTGACCGAAGCTGAATAAATAAAAAATAAGGGAAGAACGATCGGAATATTAATTGAATCGCCCTCAACATTTGAGCTATGGATTTTTAGGATAACCACCCTACACAAGGGCTTAACCCGATCGGAACAGGTGGCATTCTATGGGATAATTTATTGAGATGTAGGCTGCATGGGGGAATCCGAGGGTGTTAGATGCAAATGATGCAAGGGTTTTCGATGCATTGGTCATCGGATCCGGACCCGCTGGGACAATAATTGCATCGGCATTAGCAGAGCAAGGATTAAAGGTTCAAGGACTGACCGCAGTGCCCCTCGACACTATTTGGCCGAATACCTATGGGATTTGGCGTGATGAATTAGAATTACTGGGTCTGACCCATTTATTAGGGCATTCCTGGACTGATTGTATGTCCTATTTCTCGAAGGGCCAAGTTCAGCATCAGCGGATCTATAGCTTTTTCGACAACAGAAAATTTCAACAGCATTTTTTAGACATCTGTGAAAAATTTAGCGTTTCTTGGGTCAAAGGAAATGCCAAATTAGTTGAACATCAAGCCACACATTCTAGCGTCACCCTCACGTCTGGAGACATTTTGCAAGCCCGCATTGTTGTAGATGCGAGTGGTCATAAACCTGTTTTTATTAAACGCAAAGGAGAACCCACGATCGCGTACCAAGCCGCCTATGGCATTGTTGGACGGTTTAGTTCGCCGCCTGTCAGTGACAACCAAATGGTATTGATGGATTTTCGGAGTGATCATCTTTCAGAGAACGATCGTAAACAGAATTCACCAACATTTTTGTATGCCATGGGATTTGGCGACGATCTTTACTTCGTCGAAGAAACATCGCTATCGTCAGCTCCAGCCGTGGGATTTGATGTATTAGAACGACGGTTGCGAAGTCGGCTTAAGTCACGAGGAATTGAAGTTCTAGAAGAACACCATATTGAACGCTGTTTGTTTCCCATGAATTTGCCAATGCCAAGTTTTGATCAACCGATCGTAGCCTTTGGCGGCGCCGCCAGTATGGTCCATCCCGCATCTGGATATTCCATTGGGGCACAATTGAGACGGGCACCCGATTTAGCGATCGCCATTGCCGCAGCCATTCAATCTGAAACAGCATCTCCCTATGACATTGCTCAGGCCGGATGGAAAGGACTTTGGCCAGACGATTGTTTACGGAAATATTATCTTTATCGGTTTGGATTAGAAAAGTTAATGCGGTTTAATGAAGCACAACTCAATCATTTCTTTGAGACCTTCTTTGCCTTGAAAACTCAGCAGTGGTCAGGATTTCTATCCGATCGATTAACGACCATAGAACTAGTGGGTGCAATGCTCAATCTTTTTGCAAAATCTCCCAATGACGTACGATGGGGGTTAATGCAATTTCTAGGGACCGAAGGCTCACTTTTTTGGGAATTCTTGAAAGTTTGAAGAGTGCTTAATTCTAATAGATATTAGTCTAATAGCTGAGTTAATTGCATTCCCGTTGGTTTCATGAATTCAGACCAATCTCAAATCCCTCTCGCCGATCGTCTCCGCAGGTCAGCCCAATCTGACAACGTACCCTTTCATACTCCCGGTCATCACAAAGGCCAAGGTATTCATCCTGAATTAAAAACCTGGTGGGGCGAGGCCATCTTTCAAGCCGATCTTCCTGAATTACCCGAACTCGATAATCTGTTTGCACCCAATGGCGTGATTGCAGCAGCCGAAACCTTAGCCGCAGACTGTTGGGGAAGCGATCGGACTTTTTTCCTGACTAATGGTTCAACTGCTGGCGTAATTGCATCAATTTTAGCGGTATGTAACCCAGGCGATTCGGTGTTGGTGCCCCGCAATGTTCATCGATCGGTGATTTCAGGATTGATTCTCTCAGGCGCAAATCCAGTATTCATGATGCCGGAATATGATGAACGATTGGGCATTGCTCACAGCGTTAGGGTAGAGACGATCGCTAATCATCTCGTTAGCAATCCTAAAATAAAAGCAGTCCTAATCGTCAACCCAACTTATTATGGGGTGTGCAGTGATGTCATTAAGATTGCAAATTTGGTTCATCACTATAATCTTCCATTAATTGTAGACGAAGCTCACGGCGCACATTTTCAATTTCACCCCGCATTACCTACTGCCGCACTCACAGCGGGTGCAGATGTTGTCATTCAATCTACCCACAAAACGCTTTCAGCCTTAACTCAAGCTTCCATGCTACATATCAAAGGCGATCGAGTATCAGCCGATCGTTTAGCAAAATCATTGCATCTCGTTCAATCCACAAGCCCCAGCTATTTACTACTCGCATCATTAGATATAGCGCGAATGCAAATGGCGACTCAAGGTGAAATACTATTGGGGCAAGCGATCGATCGGATGAAAAGAGTACGATCGGAAATCAATAAAATCCCTCATATAACAACCCTAGAATTTAAAAAGAGTTCTGGATTCCATGAACTTGATCCATTACGACTTACCGTTTTAATTTCTGGGATGAACGGATTTGCAGCAGATGAACTCCTGCATGAGGAATTGGGAATCACCTGTGAACTGCCGGGACTTCAGAGTTTGACCTTCATTTTTACCCACGGGACTACAGACGAGGATTGCGATCGGCTTCTAATGGGATTACAACAGCTAAGCGATCGAATCGTGAAACTCTGCAATAACACTATTAATTATGAGGTTAATCATGAGGTTAATTATGAGATTTTCACAGACCTTCCAACCCGTGTTCTGTCGCCCCGAGATGCTTTTTTTGCAGCGTCTAAACTCGTCACTGTTCATGATGCGATCGGCCTGATTTCGGCTGATTTGATCTGTCCCTATCCACCCGGAATTCCAATCATTATGCCAGGAGAACAGATTACAGAAACCGCGATCGCATATTTACAACAGATTCTGGCAGCGGGAGGAATGCTGACGGGTTGCGCTGATAGTGATTTGCAAACAATGCGAGTAATAGACAATTAAGGAAAGCATTATCCACTATACAAATCATAGTTCAATCTATTCACATCAAATCTGCGAAGAATGCGATCGTTTCTTTTAAGGCTGCGATAAATATATCAATTTCCTCTCGCGTATTATAGAAATAGAGACTAGCACGGGCGGTTGCAGTGACATTAAGAATACTGTGCAAGGGCTGAGTACAATGATTTCCCGATCGTATCGCCACACCGGATTGATCCATTAAGGTAGACAAATCATTGGCATGTAATCCTTCGACTGTAAAGGCTGCAAGCGCCGCACGACCGCTCCCATCAGGGTTTGGCTTGGGTCCATAAATAGTAATATTTGGAATTGTGGCGAGTTGTTCAAAGAGATATTTGGTTAATTCTTGTTCATAGTCATGAATTCGATCGATACCCAGGGTCGTTAAATAATCTACCGCTGCCCCAATAGCAATCGCTTCTGCGATCGCAGGAGTTCCTGCTTCAAATTTGTGGGGCAAATCGGCATAGGTTGAATGATCCAAATAAACATCTTGAATCATTTCACCTCCACCCATAAACGGCGGCATTTCACGGAGTAAATCAAGTTTCCCATACAAGAAACCAATCCCCGTCGGCGCACACATCTTATGACCTGACGCGACAAACCAATCACAATCTAAATCCTGAACATCAATTTTCATATGGGGCGCACTTTGACATCCATCAATCAAAACCTTAGCCCCGATCGCATGGGCTTCCGACGCGATCGCTTTGACGGGATTGATACAGCCTAAGGTATTTGAAACGTGAACAACGGAGACAAGTTTGGTTTTCGGGGACAGGAGCGATCGGTAATGGTCGAAATCAAACGTTTGCTCGGGGGTTAATTGCACATGTTTCAACACGGCCCCAGTCCGTTGAGCGACGAGCTGCCAAGGTACAAGATTGCTATGGTGTTCCATCACGGTGAGAATGATTTCATCCCCCGGTTTCAGCGTATTCATTCCCCAAGCGTAGGCGACCAGATTGATTGCTTCTGAGGCGTTGCGGGTGTAGACAATTTCGTCCCGCGATCGGGCATTGATGAAGACTGCCAGTTTGTCCCTTGCTCCTTCGTAAGCTTCGGTGGCTCGGGCGCTGAGGGCGTGGGCACCGCGATGGACATTTGAGTTGTCTTGTTCATAATAGTCTTGTAAGGCTTTGATGACGGCGATCGGCTTCTGGGATGTGGCAGCGTTATCCAGATATACCAAGGGTTTGCCGTAGACTTCCTGGTTCAAAATTGGGAAATCGTTGCGGATTTCTAGGGCAAGGGGTTTGGTGGCTGTGGGTGTCATGGGGCGATCGCAGGGGGCAAATGTTTGTCTAGTGTAGCGAAGATTGGGGAAGGTTGAGTTGAGAATGTTGAGTTAGGCAAATCGTATTATTTTAGAGAATGTTACCGGGAGTATTAGGGATGAGTGGTGATTACAATGCTCTTGATCGGGGTTCTCAACGGCGGCGTTTGTTTGAATTGGCTGCTGTTTTTTTGAAGCTGGGGACGATCGCATTTGGCGGTCCGGCGGCTCATGTGGCGATGATGGAAGATGAGATTGTGACGCGCCGATCGTGGATGACGCGGGAGAAGTTGCTGGAATTGTTTGGGATGACGAATTTGATTCCGGGTCCGAATTCGACAGAATTGGCGATGCAGATTGGTTACGATCGGGCGGGTTGGCGAGGGTTGGTGATTGCGGGGGTTTGTTTTATTGGTCCGGCGATGGCGATTGTGTGGGGATTGGCGATCGGGTATGTAGAGACTCAAACATTACCGCAGTTGTCTGGAGTTTTGTATGGAATAAAGCCTGTGATTGTGGTGATCATTGTTCAGGCATTGTGGAAGCTGGGGCAAAAGGCGGTGACGGATTGGGTGACGGGATTGGTGGGAGTTGGGGCGATCGGGGCTTATTTTTTAGGTTGGGATGAGGTTGCGGTTTTGTTTGGTTTGGGTGGTTTGGTTTGGGTGGTGAGGCGACAAAGAAATGAACTGCTGGCTTGGGTTCCGATTTCGGGTTTATTGGCACAGGCTCCACAGAATTATTCAGTTAGCAGCAAAACGATCGATTGGACCCATGTATTTATAATCTTTTTTAAAATTGGGGCGGTATTGTATGGAAGTGGCTATGTGTTGTTGGCTTTTCTTCAACGGGAATTGGTCGATCGGAATGGTTGGCTAACCTCACAACAATTAATTGATGCGGTGGCAATAGGACAATTAACACCGGGTCCAGTGTTGACGACGGCGACATTTATTGGCTATTTGTTAGCGGGAAATTCGGGCGCAATTGCGGGGACGATCGGAATCTTTTTACCCTCCTTTTTGTTGGTGAGCATTCTGAATTTTTGGGTGATGCCTTGGGTCCGATCGACTGGATTCCAATCTTTTCTCACGGGTGTTACTGCTG
>JANXWB010000027.1 GCA_025351345.1 Synechococcales cyanobacterium GL140_1_metabat_312 | reverse complement strand
CCCTCGTCGGGATTGTCTAGATTAATCGTTGGCGGCACCCGATCGTGATAAATTGCCATCGCCGAAGCAACGCCCTCAATGCCACCCGCGCCGCCGAGTAAGTGACCCGTCATAGATTTAGTCGAACTCACCGACACCTTGTAGGCATGAGCGCCGAGGGCCGTCTTAATAGCACTAGTTTCATTCGGATCATTGATAGGCGTGCTGGTACCGTGGGCATTGATATAACTAACCTCTTCCGGGTTGATAGCGCCATCCTTCATCGCCAAGGTCATTGCCCGCGCCGCATCCGCTCCACCAGGAGTCTGGCCCGTCATGTGGTAAGCGTCACAGGTCGCTCCGTAGCCGACAACTTCAGCGTAAATTCGAGCACCCCGCGCTAGGGCATGTTCCATTTCTTCTAGAACTAATATTCCCGAACCCTCGCCTAAGACAAACCCACTGCGATCTTTATCAAAGGGACGACTCGCGTGAGAGGGATCATCGTTGCGGTTGACCGCCGCCGCCCGACAGGCAACAAACCCAGCCACAGACAAAGGCGTGACTGCTGCTTCCGTTCCACCACAAACCATGGCCTGAGCATAGCCACCTCGAACCAACCGGAAGGCATCCCCGATCGCATTTGACCCCGCCGCGCACGCCGTCACAACACAAGAGTTTGGACCTTTTGCACCCAGTTGAATCGCCGTCACGCCTGCCGCCATGTTCGCGATCATCATTGGAATCATAAACGGACTACACCGATCGGGTCCCTTGGTGCGATAGACCTCGTGTTGATCTTCTAAGACCTTCAGCCCGCCAATTCCAGTGCCGATTAACACCCCCACATGTTCTGCATTTAGTTCATTGATCTCCAGCTTTGCATCCGCCACAGCCTGCTTACTCGCTGCCACTGCAAACTGCACAAAACGGTCCATGCGCTTCGCTTCTTTGGGCGGCATATATTCAGCAGCACTAAAGCCCTTTACTTCCGCTGCAATGTGACAATCGTGGGCGGATGCATCAAATAATGTAATTTTGCCGATGCCATTTCGTCCGGACATCAGCCCTTCCCAATACTCTTCTAGGGTGTTCCCGATCGGTGTGATCGAACCGAGACCCGTAATTACAACACGCTTATGTCCAGGGTTTGTCATGATTACCAATACGGAAAAACTAGAAGAATTTTAGGAAAGGATGCGGTCAGGATCAGGCAGACTTAGCTTTGATGAAATCAACAGCCGCTTGAATGGTGGTGATGGTTTCAGCCGCTTCATCAGGAATCTCGACATCAAACTCCTCTTCGAGGGCCATTACTAATTCAACGGTGTCTAGGGAATCCGCCCCAAGATCATTCTGAAAATTTGCAGAAGGAACAACTTTGTCCGCTTCCACACTCAGTTGATCCACGACAATGCTTTTTACTTTGTCAAAAATCTGTTCGTCAGTCATAATATCCTCAAAAATTAGCTATCTGCAAGACTTTAGATACTCGCCTACCGGGAAAACATTATTCCATAGAATTGACACTCTCAAGACGAGATCGGGGTTGTCATTGCTAAGTCAGGTCGGAGCCTCATGGCGTGACGCAAGTAGGGATGGTAAATTTTTCGGGTGGGTTCGGGGGTATTGAAGTGGAGAAGTAGACGGATACAGCGTTCTAGGCTTCCAGTAACCTTCATGTGTTGGAAGTCCATGAGTGGCACTTGCTCCCATCCGACGCGGGACCGAGCGATCGCAGCGGGAAAGATTGCATCGAGGTCTGGAGTTACCGAAAATGTAACGCTAATCACCTCATCTAAATCCAGTTGATTGTGAGTTTCTAGTTCATCCAGTAACTCTGTGACCGCCTGTGCGATCGCCTCTTTGGTATTCACCGCGACCGTTGTCGCACCCCGAATCGCCCGAACTCGCCAATGCACGTTTGAGTACTCCAGAAAAATGGATTGAATTTGTTAATTTATAATAGTCGAAGTCGGAAATTTAAGGACGATAGAGCCACAGCGGTAACCCTTGCGTTTCCAGCTCAAATTCAAGCCAATTCAAACCCGCTTGTGTTGCTGAAGTTTGCCCGAGAGCCTGAAAAAAAGCTGACCCTGCTGTCGAACCTGTAATCTTGCTTAACAGCGGTTTAGGTTCTTCAAAGGTGAAGACTTTTGTTTTTTCAGGATCCAACCCTGCAAGTTCTGCGGCCCAACACCGGGCATCTTCTTCGGTGCCAAGACGATCGACGAGTCCCAATTTAACCGCCTGTTCTCCTGTAAAAATTCGTCCATCTGCAAATTTTTTCACCGCATCCACATCCAGATTCCGGCCCTCGGCGACCACGCCAACAAATTGCTCATAGCTACTATCGATCAAATCCTGCAAAATCTGCTGCTCTGGTTCGGTGAGTTGGCGATCGAAGGACAGAATATCTTTGTAGGGTCCAGATTTAATCACTTGAAACGAGACTCCAACCCGATCGAGTAAGCGTTCAAGATTGTTGCCACGCAAAATTACACCAATGCTGCCCGTTATGGTGCCGGGATTAGCCATCACATTAGGAGCCGCTGCCCCAATAAACACACCACCCGAAGCCGAAATATTGCCGTAACTCGCCACAATTTTGCACTTGCTCTGAAGCCGCTTAATCGCCGAATAAATTTCAAAGGAATCGCCAACGGTGCCGCCGGGACTGTCAATTCGTAGCAACAGCGCCGGAAATTTGCGTTCCTCAACTTCTTTCAAGGCAGCCAAAACACGCTTACGAGTCCCTGAGGCGATCGCCCCGGCAACTTCAATACGGGCAATTTGCTTTTTATAGCGAGGACGAAACGGAAACATGGGGCGCCTTTGGTACGGGTCTATCTGTACAATAGGTGAAAGAATATCTTCACATAACTACATATCATCTCACGCTTTGCCTTACCTCTACTATGGAAACCCCGCCTTTGAAGCCGTCTACTTCGACTATTGCCTCACCCATCGCCTCTGAGTCCTCTAGCCGATCGATTTTACAATTCCCGCTTTTACGATCGCCAATAGTGACAACCCTGTTGCTGATTGCTCCATTTTTCTTTTGGGGGACGGCAATGGTTGCGATGAAAGGTGCGATTCAGGATACAACTCCGTTTTTTCTAGCTGGGTTCCGGTTGGTGCCTGCTGGAATTTTGGTTCTGGTGGCGACGACGATCGCGGGTCTGCCTCAACCAAAGACCTGGCAAGCTTGGGGATGGATTGTCGGGTTTGCCTTTGTTGACGGGACGTTATTTCAAGGCTTTTTGGCTCAGGGGTTGACCCGGACGGGCGCGGGCCTAGGGTCAGTGATGATTGATTCACAACCGTTGGCGGTGGCAGTGTTGGCTTGGATTTTGTTTGGTGAGGTAATTGGGGGGGTGGGCTGGCTGGGGCTGGCGATCGGAGTAATCGGCATTGGATTGCTGGGGTTGCCAAAGGATTGGCTGATGGGCTTGTTTAACGGCATATTCCAAAATTCAAGCATTGCTCAAGGTGCGACCAGTCCCTACAATTTGCTGGATCCAAGTCTATTTGACAATGGCCAATGGTTGATGTTGATGGCGGCGCTGTCGATGGCGATCGGGACGGTAATGGTGCGCTATGTTTCCCGATATGCGGATCCGATCGTCGCAACAGGATGGCACATGGTTTTGGGCGGATTGCCCCTGTTTGGCCTGTCGATTCAGACTGAAACGGAGCAATGGAGCCGATTGGTTCCGGCAGAATGGGTTGCATTAATATATTCCACGGTGTTTGGTAGTGCGGTGGCCTACGGATTGTTCTTTTATTTCGCGTCCCGAGGTAATTTAACAAGTTTGAGTTCGTTGACGTTTTTAACACCTGTGTTTGCGTTGATGTTTGGTAATTTTTTCTTAGACGAAACTCTAGAGACGTTTCAATGGTTTGGCGTATTTTTGACGTTGATCAGCATTTATTTAATTAACCAACGCGAGACGATCGGCAAATTTTTCTCATCGGCTCAACCAGAATCTGTTCCAGTTTTAGAAACGATTTCTGAACCAATTCCAGAAACGGTTGATGCTGAAGTATTTCATAACCCTTAGTTCATTTATTTCCCTAAATTACCATGTCATTTCTTCGTTTTTTAAGTGCCGTTAGTCTTTCTATTTTCCTTTGGTTTACCCCCTCTGTTGCCGCCCATGCTGTTCAACAATACGCGGTTTATACGAAGTGCGATCGGGGTTCATTTGATGGCATTGGCAAATGTTATTTTGGCCGTGAGATTTCTCAAATTTTAGGCAAAGATGGTTCTAATTGGCTAGACCGTCCTAGACGCAGCGCGGAAGAAAAACCAGAGAAAGCGATCGAAGCGTTGAAGTTTTTACCAACCGATACGGTGGCGGATATTGGATCTGGAATTGGCTACATGTCTTTTTTGATTGCGCCAAATGTTGAGAAAGTTTATGCGGTTGACATTCAATCTGAAATGCTTGACATGTTAAAAGGACGCCAATTAAAGAACGGTATTACGAATGTCGAAACCGTGAAAAGTGAAGACACATCAATTCATTTACCCGACAGTTCGATCGACTGGGCGATTATGGTAGATGCTTACCATGAGTTTACCCATCCAAAGGAAATGATGGAATCGATTTTTACAGCCTTGAAACCCGGTGGAAAAGTCGTGTTACTTGAATATAAAGGTGAGGATCCTTTAGTTGCAATCAAGCCTCGCCACAAAATGACCCAAACCCAAGCACGCGCTGAGGTGGAAGCGATGGGATTCACGTTTCTAGAAAGTAAGCGCGTTTTACCCAAGCAACATGTGTTGGTATTTCAAAAGCCCGTAAAGGCTTAATCTATTTCTCAATTCTAGTCTGCATAAATAACAGGTCTGTTAGTTAAACTATTTTAGCTAACAGCTTTAGATTGATTAGCTAATATACGCCAGGAGTTCGTTGAAGATCAGGTCGCTCTTCGCTGACAATAGCGCCTTCCACGGGGCAAACCTGAATACAAATCCCGCAATCAATACAAGTCGAAAAATCAATCCAATACCAATCAGTACCTTTATAGTTTTTGGCTGGACCTTGATCAATACAAGCCACAGGGCAGGCAGCGACACAATCCGCCACTCCTTCACAGATATCCGTAACAATGGAATGAGACATAATTCAGAATCCACAAATAACGTTGTTTTAGAGAATCAGAAAACGGCAACTAGAGAATTTCAACATCTATTGAACCATTGGCACGAATCCAAACAATTTCGAGAATAGATTGCTGTCGGGCATGGTCATAAATCGTCTCACGATCGATCGTTACGGTGCCATCAGGCGATCGTAAATAGATCTCAACTTGGGCGGATGGATTCAATTCTCGCAGCAGTTGACTCTGTGCCAATGCGATCGGATAGACCTCCACGGATTCAGCAACCACCAGTTTTTCACTAGTCGTCGTTCGTTTTGGCAGTTGTCCAGTGGGCAATAGGGCTTGGTGGAGTCGCTCGATTTCCAGCGAGAACCCAATACTCGGAATCGCTTCTGCTTGGGGATGGTACGTACTAAGCAGCTCGTCATAGCGCCCGCCTTGGCCCAAGATTTGTTGTCCTGAGGCCGGATCGCTGATGACCTCAAATACGATGCCCGTGTAATAATCAAAGGTACGAATTAGGCTCAGATCTAGAACAATAGGAAATCGATCGGGAAGTCCCCGTTTTTGTGCCGTTGCTTGTAACAACGAAAGCAATCGCTGTAAGTTCACCGCCGCCCGTTGCTGATAATCATCCAATGGCATTTGACTCAGCTTTTTAATTACCGACTCCGGTTCGCCTCGCAAGTCCAAAATTTGTAAAGCTCGCGATCGTAACTCTTCTTCCATAGGCATGGTTTCCAGAGCAACCCGATCGAGATGAGCCAACGCATGACGAACCTTCCCCCGCAACGGCTTGGGAAATTCCCACAGAAGCGATCGAGTTAGGCCCGCATCTCCTAAGACCATTTGCCAGCGATCGGCCAGACCAATGCCATTTAAACAATCCATCACCAACAACAAAATTTCTGCATCCGCCAAAATCCCACCGCCACCAAGCAGCTCAACCCCTGCTTGATAGGATTCTTGCTGGGTACTGTGGCTGCCTTCTTGAGGACGACGGAAAACATTTGCATTGTAATAAAGACGAGACGGATAGCTCTTATCCGAAAGCCGCATGACCGCAGTTCGGGCAATGGAAGCCGTAAACTCAGGCCGTAGTCCCAATACTTCGTCGCTACTTTGAATTTGCAAGATTTGCTGGGATGCGATCGCCCCACCCGCCATCAAGGTATCCATCCGCTCTAGGGTCGAGGTGATGATGCGCTGATAGCCCCAGCGATGTAAAACCTGCTGAAGCCGATCTTCAATCCAACTTTTCTGTGCCACATCAAGCGGCAATAAATCTCTGGCCCCAGAGGGCGGCTGATAAACCATTATTTTTTCTTTCCAAACAATCCGCCAAACATGCCTGGTGACTTGCCGCCATCTTTAGCATTCGTGTTTCCTTTGGCAGTGGTCGCAGTAGGTGATTTTGAGGTCATCTTCTGGAGCAACTGTTTACCCTCTAGAGCCATGGCATCCGAGGCATCCAAGCTCAGGGCTTTATCAAAATGAATGCGTGCCATCGTACCTTGCTTTTGCTCCAAATAGACCATTCCCAACAAACTATGAGAACGACCATTATTCGGTTCAAGCTTGAGCGCATCTCGCAATTCTAAAACGGCTTGGGGATAATTTTGACGTTTGAAGGCAATTTCGGCCCGATTGAAGTACGGATCCGCTAGTGACTGACGGGCTGGATGGGGATTTATGGGTGGTTGGGCTGTAGATGTCTCGGGTGTGGCAGGACTAGGGGCACCCATAGACTTCAGGGGCGCACTACCGGAGGTCCAATTTCCTTCGGTTTTGATGAGATAGACCAGATTTAATTCACTAATCTGGGCAGTAACTTCTTCGCATTGGGATAGATGCTCAAATTGCTTGGCTGTAAGGCTTTTGACTAAGGCGCGGTATTCTAGTTCCACATCTGATTTATCAAGTAGGGATTGAGCGATGGAGCAGAGTCCTTCGGTCGAATTTGGATTTCCAGCGGCTTCTTTGGCTTTGAGCTTAAGCAGCAGGTCGTATTCGATTTTAGTTTTTTCTTGAACCAGGCATTCCCAAGCGGGATTGATCAGTTTGGAAAGAAGTTGTTCGGCAAATTGTTTATCACCAGACGTAAGGATGGCGCTGTCGGGATGGAGGAGGCGAGCGATTTTTAGGTAGCCTTTTCGGACATCTTTGCCATCAGAAAACAATGGCATCCCCAACAGGGCGTAATGATCAGCAAACTCACCCGAAAATAATCCTCGCTGAATCTGAAAAACCATGCGTCTTTGTCCTGCGTAAATGAGTCTGAGTATTCGTTTCTGGGCCTTTATGAGGATAAAGCACGATCGGTTAATAGATCCTACTAGCTCTTCTAAATCTAAGAGTGTCAACTAACTTTATCAGCGCTTCATCTAAAGTGTAATCAGTTCATCCACACTTTGCCGATCGATTTTGAAAACTTGTTCTTTAATCTTGCTTTTAATTATGCTCCCGATCGAAGAAATCAAGCATTTCCAAAATCAAAATCCAGTGGGCGAATACTCATAAGTTCATCACTAAGTTCTCGATGCAGTACGCCATTAGTCGCTAAAATCCGATCGGATCGGACCTCAAAGACCGACTGATCATAACCCGTTACATACCCACCTGCTTCCTGCACAATCACAATGCCCGCTGCAATATCCCACGGCGACAGTCCCCGCTCCCAGTAGCCGTCGATACGTCCACAGGCCACATAGGCTAGGTCAAGCGATGCCGCACCATCTCTGCGAACCCCTTGGGTCTTGTGGGTGAGCCGACAAAATTCAGCGTAGTTATTGTCAGGAGTGGAACGCCGATCGTAGGCAAAGCCCGTCACCAGAATACTTTTGGCCAAACATTCCGTCTTAGAAACGTGAATTGGCAAGTTGTTGCAGGTGGCTCCGAGTCCTGTCGCAGCGCGGTAAAGCTCATCATGAATGGGATTGTAAACTACGCCAACGATCGGAATACCCTTGTGTAGCAGGCCCACCGAAACCGCAAAGCAAGGATATTGATGGGCATAATTTGTCGTGCCATCTAAGGGGTCGATCGCCCATAGATACTCCGCATCCCAATCGCCTTGCATCCCCGATTCTTCCGCCAAAATCGAATGGTCTGGGACGTGACGCTGAAGAACAGCCAACACAGCTTTTTCGGCTGCTTTATCCGCTTCCGTAACCAGATCTCCGGGACGTTTTTCCTGAACATCATTGGCCTTTAAATTGCCCCAATAATGCTGAAGTTCTTTACCTCCCGCTTGGGCTGCGATCGTTGCAATATCGAGATAGCGAGCCAGGTCGTCACGAGTCATATCAAACCTAAAAAAAGTACATCCGATCGTCACAAGAAATCAAAAATCCAATTCTCTAATCATCATCCAACGGCAGCCCAAATCGAACTTTACCTCGTCCAAAATTTCGACCAAACTGAAGCTCATACACCTCATCTTCATCTTGGGTTTCCACCTCCAAATCGGATTGGGCATAGCTGACACACAATAGCGCGTATCCCATGCTTTGCAGGTCTGGCGAAAGTCCCATGGCTTCAGGTTGTCGTAAATCACCGGACTGCACTCGAACGGCACAGGCAGTACAGGCTCCGTTTCGACAGGAAAAGGGAAGATCTACGCCTTGGTTTTCAACGCAATGAAGGATATACCGATCGCTGGGAACTTGGAGTTCATGAGTGATTCCAGTTTGACGATTGTGAATCCGAACGGTGTGGATTTTAACGGGAGCGATTGAGGGGTTTTGGGGCATGGGAAAAACGGACCGATCGCCCGTGGAGGAAAGTTTTAGATTAGCTCTATCCATTATGCCGGGATGTCTGCTACTATGTTTTCCCAGTGAGGTAATTTGTTTTACCTGACTCGGATGGCCTGGAGAGATGGCCGAGTGGTTGAAGGCGCAGCATTGGAAATGCTGTTTGGGGGTAACTTCAACGAGGGTTCGAATCCCTCTCTCTCCGTTCCAAAAGCAGAACCCGTTTAGTCTCAGGATTAAGCGGGTTTTGTTTTAAGATCTTTTGACTTTGAAGCTATAGATTCTACGGCTGGAGATTGCTTTTATAGGGTCGCAAACTTTAAGGTTGGGGTCCAGGCATCCTCAACGATCGCAATTCCAACATAAGACCAGCGTTTAATCAAGCCCGGAAGTTGAGGTTGCGTAAGAGATTCGACAGCAAACTTAGGCGCTAAGTCGGGAGCTTGACGGTTCAGATAGGTGAGCGCGTCGGCATGTTCTGAAAATACGATCAGATAGGGCTGGGGCGGTTGGTCAGGATCAGGGCGCAGCCGAGCAACAAGATATTGACCATCGGCGCGCGATCGCACAACATACCATTGTTGAACCATGGGTTAACCATCCTCACCGAGTTGAATTCGTGGATCGACAAATTTCAATAATATGTCGGCCAAAAGATTACCAACAATCAACATCGCCGCGCCCATCATCAAGCTGGCCATCACCATATAGGTATCTTTGGCTTGCAAGGCTTGCAAAATCAAGCGTCCGAGTCCCGGCCAGTTAAATAAATTTTCGGTAATAAAGGCACCACCCAACAGTGAGGCAAATTCAAACCCCAACAGGGTAATCATCGGATTTAGGGCATTACGAAAGGCATGGGTCATAATTACCCGCATTTCCGGCAATCCCTTCGCGCGGGCAGTCTGAATATAGTCCTGACGCTTTACATCAAGCATTTCACCCCGCATGAGGCGCTGCAATCCCGCAATCCCAGTAATACTGAGGGCGATCGTGGGCAAGATTAAATGCCAGCCAATGTCTAGGACTTGGCCGAAGAAACCCAGCTCTTCATAATCAATACTAGTCATGTCACCCACAGGAAACAACGGCGAGGTGGCTTGGGCAAAAGCTAGTAATAGTAAGCCGGAAATAATACTCGGCAATCCCTGACCTAGATAGCTCAAGACACTCAATACTTTATCGGCCAGTTGCGATCGTTTCACCGCCGCCCAAATCCCCAAGGGAATCCCCAGTGCCCACGTCACCACAAGCGAACTAATCGATAATAGTAATGTTGCCGGAACCCGCTCCCAAAGAAGCGTTACTACGGGGCGTTCGTAGACAAAACTCTGACCAAAATCGCCTTGGGTGACAATGCGCGTCAACCATAGAAAATACTGTTCGATCGCTGATTTATCGAGACCAAAGCGTTCCTTATATTCTGCGATGCGTTGGGGCGAAATTTTTGGGTTTTCCTTCAAGGTATCCAAAAAGCTTCCCGGCGCAAGCTGCATCACAAAAAAGCATAAGACCGAGGCCAGAAGCAGAGTGATGATGGCTTGTCCTAGGCGTTTGACAATGTATAACGTCGTTTCATTGGTGAAAGTCGAAACGACACGGCGAGAAACACGGGAAGCGGCCATGGCAATGCTCAATTAAGGAATGTCAGGAGTTATGGGGGAAGTACCCTCTTTAGAACCAAGGGTACCGTAGATTACCGATCGGGTATCTAGTCTTAGTATTCGATCAGCGTCACGATCGGGACATTAGGCAATTTTTTGCGTCCGTCTAAAAACGTCAATTCGCTTAAAAAGGCAAACCCAACTAGCTCAGCACCACATTTGCTTATCAGTTCTGCGGTCGCAGCAGCCGTACCACCCGTCGCAATCACATCATCAACCACCAACACTCGTGCCCCAGCCGGAAATGCGTCTTGATGAATTTCTAAGCGATCGGTGCCATACTCTAAGACATATTCGACGGAATAGGTGGCATGGGGAAGCTTACCGGGCTTCCGAACGGGGACAAATCCGGCGTTCATTTGATAGGCCATGGGAGTGCCAAATAGAAAGCCACGGGATTCCATGCCAACGATGTAGTCGGGCTTCAGGTAAGTGGTTTTTTCGACCAGCGCATCAATAGTGGCTTTAAAGCCCGCCGCATCTTGGAGCAAGGTAGTGATGTCGCGAAAGAGAATACCAGGTTGTGGGAAATCGGGAATATCGCGAATGAGTGCTTTGATGTCCATGACGCTGGAAGATTCCTGAATTGAGGTACGTGATGGGTTATCGCATATTGTTGAGCTACTTGTCATCACTTTTGGTTTATCTAAGGTGGTTTATCTAAGGTTCAAACCCAAAACAAAGCTATCATCGATCGTCTTTTTCCAATGCCAAAGCCAAGGCTGAATGAGGGTTGCAGTCATTGAAAATTCACCATAACTCGCCACAGCACGACGATCGCCCAAACTAACCAAATTCAAATAGCGAGATTGTGGATTAAAGCTTTTTAAGGATTGACTAGCGAGACTTCGCCGTAGATTGTGTCCGAGTATCTTTCCTTCTCGCACGGCCAACACACCCGCTTTTGGTTGGGGACTATTCTGTATTGTGGCAATATCACCACTTGCAAAAATATTTGAATGGGAGACCGATCGCAGGGTCCGATCGACTAGAACAAATCCCCGATCGTCCGTCATTAGCCCTGAATCACGAATCCACTGCGGTGAAGTTGCTTGGGTGGCCCATAGACTTACATCACAGCTTAAATTAGAACTTAAATTAGAAGAGGATTCCCCTGAATTCAATATCAAGTTCACGCCATTTGTGTTCTCTTGAACAGAATTCACTACTGTATTGAGATAAACCTGGATCGATCGAGATTTAAGTTCCTGTGTCAGTAAAGTTTGTATTGTTTTAAATTGAGCGGGTGCAATGGTCGGACTACGACAAATTAAACTTAAATCTAATTGATTTCCCAACCGTTCTTTTAAACTCAGTGCAACTTCGACTCCACCTAATCCTCCGCCCACGATCGCCATTGATAGAGTAGTTCTAGGAAGAGTTTCAGGCGAGGTTTTAGATGGTCCCAATATTAAATAAGGATCTAATGAATTGAGTAATAGTCCCATCGGTTTCATAGGAATAATCCGTTGACTAGCCATTGTCGGAATTTGTGGCGTACTGCCAATATCTAAAGAAAGAGTATCAAACGCGATCGGATCGTGATTCCGACACATAACGCATTGTTGGGCTAGATCCAGACCGATCGCCTCATCAAAAACAACCTTTATCCCCAAAGATTCCGCCAGATCTGCCACATTGACTGCGCAAGCTTCCCGATTCCACCAACCCGCTAAATGCCCCGGTACAGACCCCGAATAGATTGTCTGAGCGTTGGGAGTGATAAGGGTGATGTCCGCGATCGGGCAATGACGTAAGGGTGCCGATTGGTGCAGCCAACTCAAAAGCGCAACACTATGACTATGGCCACAACCAATGAGAACAAGTTTTGAAGGCATCATAACTATTAATAAAATTAATAGGATAAACATTAAAAAAAGAAACCGATCGTACCGTATCTTGAGAACCGAACAAAAAACAAGTTCGGGGTCTAAAAGTAAGTCCCCATGAGGTTTATACGACTTATTTCATAGCGGTTATCCGATGAAAAGGGACTAGGAATTTAGCTTGTAATTTGCGAAGATTCATCTGTGGGCAAAACGGAGCAAGGCAATCGCTTCTAACTCATAAGATAAGTCAAAAAAAACGCTAAAAGCAAACTTACTTCAACGGTATTCAACATGACATTTCCCCTAGAATCTCTTTACAACTGGTATCGTGACATTGTTGCAAATCCTAAATATCGCTGGTGGGTCATTGGTGGAACCTTACTCTATGTTCTCAGCCCGATCGATATTATTCCAGACGTATTCCCAATTATCGGGCAAATCGACGATGCCGTCGTAATCACACTTCTAGCCACCGAAATTGCCTCTCTACTCAAAGATCGTAATGCCAATATGAAACAAAAACGATCGGACCAAGCCGCTGCTGAACAGTCTGCCACTGGAGAATCCGCTCAAGCAGTCGATGTCAACGCTGTAGAAGTCCGCTAAAGACCTAATCTTCAATTAATTCTCAATTCTTCCTTCTCAATCTTCCCAGGCAGGCTATTCAACCATGACGACCTATCCTCTTCAAATTCTGTACACTTGGTATCGCGAAATCATTGCAAATCCCAAATACCGATGGTGGATTATTGGGGGTACATTACTCTATTTGATTAGCCCGATCGATATTTTGCCAGATGTATTACCGATCGTGGGTCAAATTGATGATGCCCTACTCATTACTCTAGTTGCATCAGAGATTAGTTCTGCAATTAAAGATAGAAACGCCATGCTGAAACAACAGCGATCGGATTTCAAAACAGTGAAAATGAGCAAAAAAGAAGCAGGTTCTACTGAACAGTTTGTAGATGAACAATTTGTAGAAGTTACCGCTGTAGAAGTCCTGTAGACTGATTAAATACAACTCACCACCCTAATTTTCCAAAGGACTCAGATATCTGGGTCCTTTTTAATTTCTATTAATTCCTATTGTTAAGGGGGAATTTTTAATCACTATCCAAGGGGCATCAAAATCTCAAACTCAGTGCTAATGCCGGGATCTAAATGATCCATAGGATTGTCGGCGGTGCGGAGTCTCAAAATACCCTGATGACGCTTTGTCACCACACGGTGCGCCATGACCAAACTCGATTCCCGCGTCAGTGGATTACCATACGTAAAATCGTTGATAAGCTGTTGCTGTTCAGCTAAAGAAATAGGTTTTCCATTGCAGCCCAGCTTCACCGAGATCCAACGCATTCCACTAGAATCTATAGAACAGACTTCCGTCATAATCCAAAGCTGGGGCGGCTCAGAGTGCGTTTCATCATTATCGTAATAGGGCAAAGGCAATTCTTCGAGTACTCGATCGGTCACAGATTTTACTAACATTTGGCGAACCAAATAGCTCAATACATTCAGAAATACCTGAGTCACTTGCCCAATAAAACACGGCACTGTCGGTAAAGCACCATAGGATTTTTCGACATTAATTTCATTCTTTAAATGACTCTTTAATAACAACAACACACTATCTAAACAATCATGGATGTCCGTTGCTTTTGGATATACTTCATCAATGTGACAAAAATTCTGAAGACTGCTTGCGAGTTTAGTTAATCGATCGGCCCCGGTTTTGATACTTTGTAGTGTTTTAGGAATATCTTCACGCAAGTAATCAATTTCCAAATCCGATCGGAGTTTTAGCATCTCATCGGATGGATTTGGCAACTCTAATTCATAGCGATCGACCACCTGTATCACATCATTTACATATCTCGACAAATGGCTCAGATTTCCCCAGATAAAGCTCACTGGATCTAAAATCTCGTGGGAAACCCCATTCACCAACCGTCCAAGACTCGCCATTTTGTCATTGCGAATCATTTGAATCTGTATTTGTTCATAGGCAAGTTGGGTTTCAATACCGCGTATTTGCCAATATGCAATATTTAATGTGTGAAAATCAAGTAAAAGATACTCTCCCTGGACATTCACCAAAATTGGCTCTTCTATTGCCTTTGAAATTCGTCGTAAGGCTCGCTTTGCAGAAACCAAAATGCCTGAATCGCCCGACAACTTCAGAACTGGACTACAGACATAGCGCGAAAAAGTTTGTAATGGCTGTTGTAAAAATGGCGATGGATTTCCTACACCATCTAACATTAGTTCAAAAAACACCGATCGTATCACCACACCCACCAATGAACCATCGGCATTTAAGATGACAGCCCCCGGCACTTGAGGAAAACGTTGAAATAATACAGCTAGCTCTGCACCTGTGACGGATAACTCTACGATACAGCGATGAAGAGGCAAATCTTGAAGAGTAGACTCAGGATGAATTGGCCCCGAATCTGTCGAGGCGTTCGTTCGAGAAGGACTATCTAAAATAGGAAAACTGGTACTTGATGAACTACTGACTGGGCGGCTTGGTAGGCTATTAAGCTCACTAATTGATGAATCTACGGCTTTTGACTTTTGGCGACTCCGAGTCATCCTTCCCCCTGACTTTCAACAGCCCAATTTCGTGTAATGTGTTCAATAATGCCCCAGAATCAGGCATTACGAACCTACCCAATCCGCACGCGTGACCGATCGATATGCTGAGTTATCTCAAAGGCAGTCTAATTTATAGCCAAAAGTCTCCCAACAACCGCGTCGTAATAACCGTAGAGGTGAATGGCCTGGGCTACGATGTCCAAATCACTAGTCGTCACTGGCAACAGCTTCCGCCCTTTGGTGACATCACTCAAGTCTTTACCCATCTCAATGCTCGCGAAGATCAAATTACGCTGTTTGGGTTTGCGGCTTCGGCTGAACGAGATCTATTTCGTCAGTTGGTCAGCGTCAGTGGCATTGGGCCACAGTTGGCGATGGCGTTGCTGGATACCTTGAGTTTACAAGAATTAGTTAGTGCTATTGTTTCTGGCAATACGCGTCTCTTATCCCGAACGCCCGGTGTAGGTGGGAAAACGGCAGAACGCATTGCCCTAGAACTCAAAACGAAGCTTTCAGAATGGCGCAATCAAGCGGGACTGTCGGCTCAACCGAGTTCGGGTCCGGTGGCCCATATCCAGGAAGATGTGGAAATGACGCTTTTAGCGCTGGGCTATACCAATGCCGAAATTACTAAGGCGCTTAATACGGTAGGCCAAAGTCTGAGCCAAGGTACAACGCTTTCTAAAACAGCAGATGCCGAGGAATGGATTCGACGATCGATCGCTTGGTTATCGCAGTGAGGTATTGCTTAGTCATAGCCGTGAAACGTAAACAATGAAACGCGAAAAATGATTAATGATTAAGAGTGCTGTTTGGTTGGGGATTGATTTTGGGACCAGTGGAGCGCGTGCGATCGCCATCAATGCACAAGGGCAAAAGCTTGCAGAATGTCGTGTTCAAAATCTGTCCCAAACCCCAAGCGCATGGCGATCGGCTCTTAATCAGCTTTTTGAGCAGTTGCCCCATGATCTGTGTGAACGGCTGACGGGAATTGCAATATGTGGCACATCTTCAACGGTGATGCTCTGCAATTCAAAAGGCGATTCAAAAGGCGAGGTATGGCTTGAACCCTTAATGTATAACGACGATCGAGCCTTAGTAGTCTTGGATCAAGTGCGTCAAATTGCGCCACCAAATCACACGGTTATCAGCGCCACCTCTAGCTTCGCAAAATTACTGTGGTTTACGCAGCAACACGAATTTAAGCAGACCGAATTTAAAAAAGCTCATATTTTAATGCATCAGGCGGATTGGCTAGCCTTTCTGCTGCATGGCCAATTAGGCATCACCGACTATCACAATGCGCTAAAACTCGGCTATGACCCTGCGATTTTAGCTTATCCTGACTGGCTTAACACGTACCAATACCGATCGCTCTTGCCCGAGGTTCGGACACCAGGCGAGGCTATTGGTCCAATTTTGCCGAGTTGGTGCAAACGGTTTGGAATTCCGAGCCATTGCCAAATTCACGCAGGAACTACGGACAGCATTGCAGCATTTCTCGCAAGTGGAGCCACAGAAATTGGAGAAGCCGTCACGTCTCTCGGATCTACCTTAGTCATAAAGCTCTTGAGCAATGTGCGTCTTGATGATGCACGCTACGGGATTTATAGTCATCGACTGGGCAACAGATGGCTCGTGGGCGGCGCGTCAAATACAGGGGGAGCGGTGCTACGATCGTTTTTTAGTGATGAAGACCTGGTGAGATTAACGCCCCAACTGAATCCCGACTATTCTACAGGGCTGAATTATTATCCATTAACAAAACCCGGCGATCGGTTCCCCATTAACGATCCGACGCTAAAACCGCGACTTTCTCCTCGCCCAGATGATCCAGCGCTATTTTTACAGGGACTGCTTGAAGGCATGGCCCAGATTGAAGCCGATGCGTATCGACTGCTTCAAACTCTAGGGGCGGGAGAGGTTCACCGTATTTATACAGCCGGAGGCGGAGCGCAAAATGCAGTCTGGACCCAACTTCGGGCAGCAGCAATACAGAAACCTGTAACCTGTGCGGTGGAAGTTGAAGCTGCGATCGGACTAGCTCGATTGATTCAGTCGTCTAGTTATTTACCGCCGTAACGACTGGATAGGAGATGGATAAATTTTTAGTATGATCCTTTTTCTATATATCTTCTCGGATTGGGAATACTGAAATTACTTACCTTTCTTCCTGTTCTGTTCCTTAATAACATCTCATGCTGAGTCGGCTTACCCGTCAACTACAAAATCGCTGGATGGCGCTAAGTTCCTATCCAGACATGAGTCCTGACTCTGGGATTCGTCAGCAAGTGAATGATCGTCATAGCGATCGGTCTCTATATAGTGTGGTGGAGTGGCATCAACGATTTTGGTATCCGTTAGGAGTGCAGCGCTTGCTGTCTGAATTTGTGTATGAATTATTGGCTGAATGTTCAGGATTAGAAGTGGGGCAGTTGTTGCCGAGCGATCGGCTTACTGAGGATTTGCAGTTGCCGCTGGTCTGTTGGTTTGATTGGGAATTGGTCTGGACTGAGCAATTTACAACGCGGTTTGGATTGCAGACGGAATGGATGTTGGATATTGGAGAATTTGAGACGCTGCAAGATTTTGTTCTATGTCTCAATAAACAACTTAAGCAAAAGTCCCTCAACTCTTAAACACTTTATCTTGAACCAGAAGTTCTACATTTTAAGAGAAATGAGCCTTGAGAAATGAGCGTTGCTCCGAAATCATAAAATGAATAAAAGTGGACCAACTTTCAGATAGTAAATATTGGGTAAGATTACAACTATCTTAAAAAAGCTTTGGGAAATCATGAACCTATCAACGCGCTTGATGAGGTAAACTAAAAAACTGTCCTTAGTTTCTAACGCATTGACCATGGCACGTCGTTATCACATTACCACTTTCGGCTGCCAGATGAATAAGGCAGATTCCGAGCGCATGGCTGGGATTTTGGAAACCATGGGCTTTGAATACGAGGACAATGCCGAAGTTGCAGACTTGATTCTCTACAATACTTGCACTATTCGTGATCAAGCTGAGCAAAAAGTCTATTCTTATCTTGGGAAGCAAGCCATTCGTAAAAAGACAAATCCAGATCTGACGCTGATTGTTGCCGGATGCGTGGCTCAACAAGAAGGCGAAGCGCTTCTGCGTCGTGTCCCTGAACTCGATCTCGTCATGGGACCGCAATATGCAAACCAATTAGAAGATTTGCTCACACAAGTTTTTAACGGATCTCAAGTCGTCGCGACCGATCCCATTCATATCATGGAAGACATTACTAAGCCGCGTCGTGATAGTGCCGTCACGGCTTGGGTGAATGTAATTTATGGCTGTAATGAACGTTGTACTTATTGTGTGGTTCCCGGTGTGCGGGGCATTGAGCAATCTAGAACTCCCGAGGCCATCAAAGCTGAAATGGAAGATTTGGCGCGGCAAGGTTATAAAGAAATCACGCTTTTGGGCCAAAATATTGATGCCTATGGCCGTGATTTGTTGGGCAGCAAGCCCGATGGTCAACACCTTCATACTTTGACGGATTTGCTCTATCACGTCCATGATATTGAAGGCATCGATCGGATTAGATTTGCCACCAGTCATCCGCGCTACTTCACTGAGCGTTTGATTAGAGCCTGTGCTGAATTGCCGAAGGTTTGCGAACATTTTCATATTCCATTTCAATCCGGCGACAATGACATTTTAAAAGCCATGTCACGCGGCTACACTCATGAGAAATATCGCAGAATTATCGATACAATTCGGACGTATATGTCTGACGCTTCTATTAGCGGCGATGCGATCGTGGGCTTCCCCGGTGAAACAGAAGAACAATTCCAGAACACGCTGAATTTGATGCAAGATATTGGATTTGATATGGTGAACACGGCTGCCTATTCTCCAAGGCCCGGAACACCCGCTGCACTTTGGGAAAATCAAATTAGTGAAGAGATTAAAATCGATCGGCTTCAGAGAATTAATCATCTAGTTTCTCAATCGGCCCAAACCAGAAGCGATCGGTATGCTGGACGAATTGAAGAGGTTCTCATCGAAGATCAAAACTATAAAGACCAAACTCAGGTAGTGGGTCGTACCCGCGCAAATCGACTGACCTTTCTCAAAGGCACTATCGAAGAGTTAAAAGGGAAGACAGTTCCAGTAAAAATCACAGCCGTTCGCCCATTTAGTTTAACAGGCGAACAAGTTGTACCTGCAATTGTTTAACTAGTTATTTGATTCTAATTTACTCCATAAGTTCTAATTCAGAATGTTCGGCTGATATTAGCATCTCTTCCTTGTCTTCTATCTCAGAATTTCCCTCAAAAGGCACACCTGGCAAATGCCATTTATCCAGTATATCTTTAACCAAAATCTCCTGTAACCATACTTGTCCAACAACCGTCAGCGGCAAAGCTAGGAGTAATCCTAAAAAGCCAAAGAACGTCGTAAAAAACACTTGAGACATTAGCGTAACCGCAGGCATTAATGACACCTGTTGCGCCATCACATAGGGCGTTAGAAGATTGGTTTCTAATTGTTAAACTAGAAAATACAGTATCAACACTGCACCTGATTTCCAAGGGGCATCAAGGAGTGCGATCGTCATGGGCGGCACCACACTCAGCGCTGGACCAATGTTTGGAATAAACGTTAGTAGGCCAGCAAAAATACCATTCGCCAACGGTAACTTTACCCCTAATATCCATAGCCCGATTCCACTAAATCCACCAATCACCAACATATTAAATAAAATCCCCACAAGCCAGCCCCGGAGGGACTCTCCACACCGATCGATAATCACTTCAATTCGATGGCGATAGAATGACGGAAACAATCGTACCAATGCGCGCCGATATTGATCCGGTTCGACCAAAAACATAATCGATAGAATCACAACCAGCAGTAAATTCAGTATTGCGCCCAACGTGCCCGAAGCCAAAGCTACCGATCCGCCCAGCAACTGATTAAATAAGGGCTGCAATTGCTTTACCACAGCATTCGGATCTGGAATGACTGAAGATACAAAGGGTGGCAATGAGACTTTGAACTGATCAAAACTTTCATTCAATCGATCGAATCCCTGGGGAAGTAGCGTCATCATTTGCTGAAACTGATCGGCAAACGGTGGCACAATCAACCATAGCGATAGCCCGAGCAAGCCCAAGACCAACACGATCGCCCCCACCAACGATCGACCCCGTTTTAGTCCTATGCGTCGTTGAATAAGTTGCGCGATCGTATCCAGCGCCGAGGCTAATACGATCGCCGCAAAAATAAGCATTAAGGCACTACGAATCTGCCACAAAATCACTAAGGCGACCACCAAGGCGACCATTCCAACCCATTGTCCAATTTTGATATCACACTCAGACTTTTAGCGACTAGGACTTGGGGTTAATCCTAGCGGCAAAGCCGACGCTTAGAAGACTTTTGACTTAATAGGTTTTATAATCAAATTCAGCAGCAAACAAGGTATTGAAGTCCTATGCTACAAAGTTCTGCCCCCACGCAATTTGCGGAAATAACCTATCCCACCAGCGATGGAAAACCAATGGCCGAGAATACCTTGCAGTTTGAATGGATTGTCCTAATCAAGGAAAACTGCGAACGGTTATTTGCCGATCGGCCTGATGTCTTTGTTGCGGGAGACCTATTGTGGTATCCCGTTGAAGGACACAATACGCTTTGTCTCGCACCTGATACGATGGTGTCATTCGGGCGGCCCAAGGGCTATCGCGGCTCCTATCAACAATGGAATGAAGCAGACATTGCCCCTCAAGTAGTGTTTGAAATTCTATCGCCGGGAAATCGACTCAAGGAAATGGCGAAAAAGTTTGAGTTTTATCAAACCTATGGTGTGGAGGAATATTATCTTTACGATCCCGATCGCAATGATTTGACGGGCTGGCTGGTGGGTCAGGATGGATACTTCAGGGCGATCGAAGAGATGAACGAATGGACCAGTCCTCGTCTTGGGGTACGATTCTGTTTTAATGACGGGTCTCTGACCCTTTATGGTCCTGATGAGAAGAAATTCTTATCCTTTACAGAACTCTCTCAGCGAGCTGACCAAGAAACCCAGCGGGCTGACCAAGAAACCCAGCGAGCCGATCGTGAAGCCCAACGAGTCGAACAGTTGATGGCGCAGTTACGATCGCTTGGCGTAGACCCAGATCTTTCTTAGTATTAATTAGCCTTAATATTTATTAGGTGGATAGCGGACATCAACGTTGAGTTACATCCACCTAGCTCTACAATGGAGGCTCTTATCATTCATCTCCCAGACCGATGCAGCCAACTGATCCGAGCAAGTTCACCGAAAAAGCGTGGGAGGCTATTGTCCAGTCTCAGGATATTGTCCGACGGTATAAGCACCAAAACCTTGAAGCCGAACATTTATTGATTGCGCTTTTAGAGCAACCTGATGGACTCGCGACTCGAATGTTGGCAAAGGTGAACGTGGATATGACGCGTTTTTTCCAACAACTTGATGACTTTACAAATCGCCAGCCCAAGCTCGGAACCGTCGATCAGCTTTATGTTGGATATAGTCTAGAGAAGCTTCTCGATCGGGCCGAAATTACTCGCAAGTCTTTACAGAATGACTTGATTTCTGAAGCGCATATTTTAATTGGCTTTTCGACAGATCCCCGCATAGGAATACGAATGTTTCGAGCATCAAACCTAGATGTGAAGCAGCTTGAAGGGGCCTTAAGTGAAGTTATAAAAGAAGCCGCTGCCGCCGCCGTGAAGGAAGTTGCCGCCACTGTGCCGGGATTGCCATCCGGAAATGTCAGCACTAGTTCGGCTCAGTCCCCCTTGGAGCGCTTTGGCAGAGATCTAACAGAAATGGCGAGACAGGGGAAGATTGATCCGGTGATTGGTCGAGATGAAGAAATTCGTCGGGTAATCCAGGTTTTATCCCGGCGCAGTAAAAATAATCCGGTTTTAATTGGAGAACCCGGAGTAGGCAAAACTGCGATCGCAGAAGGCTTGGCATCCCGAATTGCGGATAGTCAGGTGCCAGATTCATTAAAAGACCAACAATTAATTTCGTTGGATATGGGTTCGTTAATTGCTGGGGCAAAGTATCGTGGTGAATTTGAAGAACGTTTGCGATCGTGTTTGAAGGCGGTGATGGATTCTGAAGGGCAAATTATATTGTTCATTGATGAATTGCATACCGTTATGGGCGCAGGAGGCAGTCAGGGCGCGATGGATGCGAGTAATTTGCTGAAGCCGATGTTGGCGCGGGGTGAATTGCGGTGCATTGGCGCGACGACTATTGATGAATATCGGACTTATATTGAAAAAGATCCCGCCTTCGATCGGCGCTTTCAACAAGTGTTAGTCGAGCAGCCCAGCATTGATGATACGATTTCGATTTTGCGCGGTTTGAAAGAACGGTATGAAGCGCATCATGGCGTAAAGATTTCAGATGCTGCATTAGTGGCGGCAGCTACATTGTCGTCCCGCTATATTGCCGATCGTTTTTTGCCGGATAAAGCGATCGATTTGGTGGATGAAGCAGCGGCAAAATTGAAAATGGAAGTTACCTCAAAACCCGCTGACTTAGAAATGATGGAGCGACGGCTAACGAAATTGCAAATGGAAAAACGATCGCTTTCCGATGAAGGTAAAAATACGAGCGATTCGTCTAAAATTCGCATTGAAAAAATTGAGAATGAAATCGAAGATCTTGAATTCAAGAAAACAGATCTAACGACACGATGGGAAACTGAAAAAGCCTTACTTGATGAACGCAATGATGATTTAAAAAAAGAGGAACAGCTCCGCACCCAAATCAAACAGGCCGAACGGGAATTTGATTACAACAATATGTATCGCTTGCAGTATGAATTGCAACAACTAGAAGCAGAACATGCCAAAAAAGAAGCCGATATTATCGCGATGCAATCTTCCAAATCGACCCTAGCTCGTGAACAGGTGAATGAATCAGACATTGCTGAAATTGTGGCCATGTGGACTGGAATTCCGGTCAGTCGTTTAGTTGAATCGGAACGACAAAAACTATTGAATTTAGAATCCCATTTACAGCAAAAAGTCATTGGCCAAGAAGATGCGATCGAAGCAGTGGCATCAGCCATTCGTCGGGCACGATCGGGAATGAAGGATGCGAATCGTCCGATCGGATCATTCTTATTCTTAGGGCCAACAGGTGTGGGGAAAACGGAGCTAGCACGGGCTTTGGCAGAGGTTTTGTTTGATACGCAAGACGCAATGATTCGACTGGATATGTCGGAATATATGGAAAAAAATTCGGTGATGCGAGTCATTGGATCGCCCCCCGGATATGTGGACTCTGAGAAGGGCGGACAATTGACAGAATCGGTTCGTCGTAAACCCTATTCGGTTATTTTATTAGACGAAATGGAGAAAGCCCATCCTGATGTATTCAATATCTTTTTGCAAATGCTGGACGATGGCCGAATTACCGATGGTCAGGGCCGCACGGTGGCGTTTGGCAATACTGTAATTATTATGACGAGTAATGTAGGAAGTGGGGATATTCTGGAATTATCATCGGACGATCGGAATCATCCCGAATTAGAAGCGCGTGTTATGGGTGCATTGCGTAAACAATTCCGGCCCGAATTTCTCAACCGAATTGATGAAACAATCATATTCCATCCCTTAGGTCGTACGGAACTGGGGAGTATTGTTGGATTGCAAATTCATCGAATTGAAGCACTTTTGGCAGACCAGAAAATTGCGCTGGAAATTACCGCAGCTGCGAAGTTATATCTTGCTGAAGAAGGCTATGATCCGGCCTATGGTGCCCGTCCATTGCGTCGTGCGATTCAACGAAAACTTCAGAATCCGATCGCAACTAAACTATTGGATCAAACCTTTTCATCAGGAGATACGATTTTGATTGATTGCGTGAATGATGTATTGACCTTCGATCGCAAATGATTCGGCTAATAGAATTAGAGAATTCATAGTTTTCCGAAATGATGGTACATGCTGGTGAAGAGAAAATAAATTGTTTTGCCCCGTTTTTGTCATGGCTCATGCTGCTCGATCGATGTCTCCGAAAGAACGCCGCGATGCGAAGAATGCGCGAATTTTGATTGGGCGGGAGGATCAGCAGGATTTATTTACGCGATCGCTTTTGCAGCCGGAGCATCGGGAGGCGAAGATTGGGATTGAGACAGGAAAGGGGCCGCTTCCGTTTGGCTCAATGATCGCCCCCAGAATTATGGTGCAAGATCTGAGGTAAGTCTAATCATCTCTTGGATTGTTTTTAGTTTCGCCAATCTCATAGAGACTAATTAAATATACTATTTGTAAGTCGTTGACTATAGCGCAACATTATGTACCTTCACTGATTTAGATATGGTGCCATTTTAGTTTTTAATTCAACTAGCTGATTGCCAAACCAAAAATATGTTTCGTTCAAAGTCTTGGAGTCCGCAAGTTGAAGTGTTCCTGGAAAGTCCTTTTCATGGCGTTTAATGCCAATAATTTTAAATGATTCGTTATGCATTGAATCGAGAAGCTCGAAAATAGTAGAGTCTTTAGAAAACAGGAGTTCAGATGCTTCTTTACTACCGATAAAAGCTCTGAGCGTTTCTTGACTAACATCTTCTCCCGCAAGTTCATGGTAAAAACGGAGTGTATCTGTGTATACAGAGAAACGCTTGTTATAAAGATCAAGATTTAGCTTTCTCTCATTGATTTTCATTTGTTGGTATGCAATATAAGCTAGAAACGTAGTCGTTATTGCCGATGGTAGAAGCTCTATTAATTTTGAGTAGATCATTTTTTCATCAATTAAATTTAAACAAAAAGTATTGCTCTGCATCATATCTACTCCCCTATCCATCAGTTGTCCTTTGCTGACCTTAGTATAAAAGTATCAGTATAAAGGTATCCTCAGAACCCGACCACAATCGCTGGCTTCCGATGTAATCTGAATTCACACTGCTTAGTAAGTGGCCTGAGACTCAATCTGCCTACCAGTCAACAGCAGATTTCGTTGACGTAGCCTCGATTTTAATCGTCGGGTCTTAATGATAGAGGTGAAAGATCTCAGTTAGCCCACAAATTATGGATGGGACCGTTATCTCCGATCTCCCATCACTCACCCTCCTCAAACTCGATCGCCCCACCGAAGCCCAAACCGACCTGCAAAGTGCGTTCAGCTTGCTGGCTCAAAGAGCATCGTCCTTGCTCAAGCTAAACAAGCGGAAGATTCAACGGATTGGTAAAACAACTTCAATCTTGCGCTTTACTACCTTGCGGATGGTGGATTTGAAGAAAGTTATAGGTTATACGATCGATCCTCTGAAGCATATAGAGAGTCGATCGAAGATGCTATTCAGGATTTGGATAATTATTTGGTGTTGTTTCCCGATCGCATTCAAGCGCGGGAGGTGCGCGATCGGTTATCTTTCCTGGAATTCTAGTAATATAGAATTAAACTGTTTTACGATCAATGATGCAAAACCAAACTCTCGAAGGAACCTGGGAAGAAATTTTACGTTATGCACCCCAGCTTTCCGGTCAAAACGTGAGGCTTACTATCCTGCCAAAACCATCCACAACTACACTATCCCTCGACCAACTTCTAAAAAACCGAGTCGGAGAAGTTAGTTTTGAACCTACAGATCTTTCCGATCGGACCCATAAAACCTATGTCGCGCTCATAGCACAGAACCGTTCTGCACTATGACAATCTGCGATGCATCTGCACTCATTGCGCTGATTAATAAAAATGACCGCAACCACGATCGCTGTGTCAATGTTCTCCCTGAACTCTCTGCACCGTTAATCACTACATGGTCTTGTTTTACCGAAACCATGCATCTTCTCGGACACTACGGCGGATGGCAAGCGCAACAAAAACTGTGGAACTATTTGAATGACGAAATTCTGATTATCCATATTCACGATCGCGTTGAGTATATCCGGATGGAAGAACTGATGGCTCAATATCGTGACATTCCCATGGATCTAGGAGACGCCTCGTTAGTTGTAATAGCCGAAGTTCTGAAGCAATCGATTATTTTTACCCTCGACCGAGACTTTTATATTTATCGACTTCCAAACAATCAATCTTTTAAAGTGGTTCCAGGCAGAGGTTAACCCCTTAAGATTCAACCCATCTGCGATCGCCCTTGCCGAGATGCTTCATTAGTGATCATCCTAGTTTTAAACACACAAATTCATCCCATTAGTCGCCATACCGACTCAGAAAAGAAAGTATTGCTTTGAGTCTGCTATCATCCACAATTTAACGATCGCTCACCCTCACCAAACTCGATCGCCATCAAAATCCCAGCCGAGATCGCCCCACCGAAGCCCAAACCGACCTGAAAAGTGCGTTCAGCTTGCTGGCTCAAAGAGCATCGTCCTTGCTCAAGCTAAACAAGTGGAAGACCCGATCGATTGGAAAAACAACTTTAATCTTGCACTTTACTCCCTTGCGGATGGGAGATTTGACGAGAGTTGTAGGTTGTACGATCGTGCCTCTGAAATATCTAGGGATTCAATCGAAGATGCTATTCAGGATTTGGATGATTATTTGGTGTTGTTTCCTGATCACATACAGGCGCAGGAGGTTCGCGATGCTCTTCGAGCCAGCAAAGCTGAACGGCTTTCTGCGTTGGTTTAGGGAGGAGGGGCGATCGGTTATAATGAAAGCCCATTGAGTTCATGGGAAGAATGCCAACCGTTTTACGATCGGGTCCATATCGTTTCTACTTCTATAGCCATAAACCCAATGCGCCTCCCATATCCATATCGATCGAGATAAGCTGTCAGCTAAATATTGGCTTACTCCGGTTAGCTTGGCTTCAAACATAGGATTCAGCGAAAAGGAGTTACGAAAGATTCGAGAAATTACTGAAGAAAACCAATTAATGTTTGTGGAGGTCTGGAATGACTACTTTGGCAGTACAAGCGGATGAACGCATTAAAGAAGTCGAATTTACGGGTACGAGCATTGTTGTGGATCTGGTCGATGGGCGATCGATTGCAGTGCCACTGACTTGGTATCCACGATTATTGAATGCAACCCCGGAACAACGATCGCAGTGGGAAATTTGCGGAGGTGGTTATGGCTTACATTGGGAGTCGATCGATGAAGACTTGAGTATAGAGGGAATGCTACGTGGTGCGCCTGCGCCCAGAAGTCAGTTCTAAATATCCAATGGTCTCCGACTGACCGTAAGGTCATCAATTGGCAAAACAACTTCAATCTCGCATGGATTGTACGATCGATCTTCCGAATCATCCAGAGAGATGGTTGAAATGGCGATTCGTGATTTGGATGATTATTTGATGTTTTTTCCCGATGGTCTCCGACCGACCGTAGGTCATCGGTTGCAGGGACGGGAGATGCGCGATTCCCGTTCCGGGAGGCTTCGCCAACATTTGTCTGCGTTGGTTTAGAGAGGAGGGGCGATCGGTTATCTAGTTGGATTGATCGCCCAATCTAGAATCTACAATCCCGGCACCTGACCAAAATTACGATGATTACAAGTTATAACTGTCGCATCTTGAGAAAAAGCAATTGCCGCAATTCGCAAATCCTGTCGTAGTCGCTTCTTTTTCAAGGGTGGATTTTGGAGCAAAATCTGAATATAAAATTCATCCGCTTTCGCATCAAAATTCAAAACCAGAAACATTGCAAGCATTACTTGATTGGGACTAGCATTACCTGTATTGGGACTCATAGGGATTCAGTTTTGGATTCTAGGTTATGTGTGTGCAATCAATACAGGTCGTCTGCAAACAATTATGGGACTGTTACAGATTCAACAAATAAACAATTTCTTAGACGTGCTTGAATAGCATTTTGATCCAAATCTCTCGACTAGCCGAACTACCGTTTAGCGCCGATCGCTAACGGCTCTGCTCAAGATACATACCTCTACAATAGAAAAATAATTCTTATTCTCATATTGCAGGGGCAACGAGTTGGGTCTGAACTGACTCCACCTGAATATGGGATAATTTCCATAAAATGCTTCATTCGATGACTACGGTCGGTCGAAGACTATCGCCCCCCTTTTGAGGAGAACGCCTTGATTACTGAGACTTTCAAAACTACTAAATCTGAAGAAATCTTCGCTGCCGCACAGAAAATCATGCCGGGTGGCGTGAGTTCACCAGTGCGTGCGTTTAAATCCGTTGGTGGTCAGCCGATCGTGTTCGATCGGGTAAAAGATGCCTATGCTTGGGATGTAGATGACAACAAATACATTGATTACGTTGGCTCTTGGGGACCAGCGATTTGCGGTCATGCTCGGCCTGAGGTGATTAAAGCAATTCAAGCGGCGGCTGAAAAGGGAACTAGTTTTGGTGCGCCCTGTGCCTTGGAAAATGTGTTGGCGGAGATGGTGATTGACGCGGTTCCCAGTGTGGAAATGGTACGCTTTGTCAATTCTGGAACTGAAGCTTGTATGGCGGTTCTGCGGTTGATGCGGGCGTTCACTGGGCGGGAGAAGTTGATTAAATTTGAAGGCTGTTATCACGGACATGCGGATATGTTCTTGGTCAAGGCTGGGTCTGGGGTTGCCACGCTCGGTTTGCCTGATTCCCCCGGTGTGCCCAAATCTACCGCTGCGGCCACGTTGACGGCTCCTTATAATGATCTCGATGCGGTCCGCACGCTATTTGCTGAAAATCCTGGTGAAATCTGTGGGGTGATTCTTGAACCTGTGGTGGGGAATTCCGGATTTATTGTGCCTGATGCTGGATTTTTGGCAGGCTTACGAGAATTGACCACGGAGAATGGTGCACTGTTGGTGTTTGATGAAGTAATGACGGGATTCCGCATTTCCTATGGTGGTGCGCAGGCAAAGTTTGGGATTACGCCGGATTTGACGACCATGGGCAAAGTGATTGGTGGCGGATTGCCTGTGGGCGCTTATGGCGGTCGTAAGGACATCATGCAAATGGTTGCGCCTGCGGGTCCGATGTACCAAGCAGGAACACTTTCGGGGAATCCTTTGGCCATGACGGCAGGGATTAAAACATTGGAGCTTCTAAAACAGCCTGGGAGTTATGAATACCTCGATCGGATCACGAGCCGTTTGATCAATGGGTTGCTGGCGATCGGAAAGGAGACGGGCCATGCGATGTGCGGCGGGTCTGTTAGCGGAATGTTTGGGTTCTTCTTCTGCGAAGGTCCGGTGCATAATTTTGAAGAGGCAAAGAAGGCGGATACGGTGAAGTTTGGGAAGTTCCATCGGGCTATGCTGGCACAAGGCATCTATTTAGCTCCTTCGCAGTTTGAGGCTGGATTTACGTCTTTGGCGCATACGGATGAAGATATCGATCGGACTCTAGAAGCGGCAAGAACCGTGTTGTCTAGTTTGTAATTGATAGTTTGATTTAATTGATTGATTGATTCATTCATTCATTCATTTAGGGCGATCGTACTTCGGTGCGATCGCTTTTTAATATCTGAGCGGAGTAAGTTATGGTAAGTTTAGACGATGAGACTTGAGGATCACCTAGACATGGATAGTAGCGAACTACAGAAAAGATATTTTTCCGACCTTAAAACGAAATATCAAGTAGGCACATATAAAAATACTACATCTGATAGTTTTCTATATCTAATCCTCAGAAAAGCTCAATTAGGCATTCAGGTCACAGCCCCAGAGACTCAATGGTTAGGAGTGAATGGATTTTCCAGAACGGTTGAGATTATTTCCTTACAGCAATATCAATCAGAGGATTTGAAAAGGCTAGAAGTTGAATATTTGAACCTAAGATCTAAATACAAAATTCCAGAAAAACTCGAACTATCAATGTCTAGTCCAATTTATTCACTACTTTGGAAATCAGAAGTCGGAGATTTTCCTACTAATTCAGAATTTGAAGTGCTAAGTAGTTCTGAACTTACAGAAACAACTCACTTGATTCGAGAAAATCAGAATTTTTCAAAATTAAAGATTCGCTATAAAGCAACTCAATATGTAGACAACTTCCCTGTAGAACCTCTCTACACAATTCTAAAAAAGCTTGACACAGCACACGCCTTGTCCGATTTCGAAGCTGAGTGGCTCCTAGAACACGACTTTGAGGAAACACTAGAGATTCATTGGCAGCAGGAAAAGACAAGAAAAGACCTTATTGAGTTTTCAGATTTGAAAGCAAAATATCACATCGATTCTTTGCTAGATGTATCTGTTTCTACCCTGCTCTACAGCATTTTAAAGAAACTAAAGGACAAACAAGATCTTACAGAAAATGAATGTGACTGGCTTGAACAGCAGAAACTAACTCAATTAATTACGATCGATCAGAAACGCAAGGATGTCAAATTATTCAAAAAACTCAAAGATAAATACCAAGCAACACAATATAAAAGTTCTGAACCTTCTAGCAAATTATTTCAGATTCTCAAGAACATAGAATCTAAGGTAACTGAAGATGATATTCAATGGTTAATCAATGAAGAGTTATCTGAAGCGGCAAAGATTGCTATGCTAAATCACTTCAGGATACTAAAAGTAAAATATAAAATTATAGGTAAATTAGAATTCGATCCATTTTATGAGATTTTCCTCAAACTTGAAAGAGAAGAAAGACTCGATCCCAAACAACTCCTTCAACTTATAGCAGACCAAAGTATTCCTCGGTATGGAAAAATATCGATTGCTCACTTCAGTCTAGAGGCAAAATTCTATGAAAAAGAATATCAAAGAACTAACAATCAGTGGAATCTAGCCAGTGCAAGTAGTAATTGGCGCAAAGCAGATAAGCCACAAAATGCGCTAGCAGTTACAAAGGATGTGAATTGGAAAAAAGTTCAAGGACTCAAATTACAATCGGCGCTCTGGGTCACAAGAGGTGGGGCATTCCGAGATCTTGCTCATCTAGACGACTTTGTAAATCATATTCATCTAAAGAACGCAGAAGAATGTGCAGCCGAAGCGATGGAATGTCAGCCTAAAAGTCATCATCCCTACACATTAATGGGTGCGATTTGCTATGACCGAGGTGAATACGTAGATGGCGATCGGTGGTTTGAGATGGCGATCGAACGTGGAGCAAGCGCTAATACTGTAGATGATGAAATTAAAAGAATTGTCCGAACAACAAAAGACAAGGATAAACTTAGAGAAGTTGTAGAGTATCTTCTCCAAAAAGATCAAATTCGTTATAATTGGGCAAGGCAATATATTAAATAGAAGAAAATGAGGAATGGCAGGATAAACATTATTCTTCAGCCGTCAGCAACTTTCATTCATACTGGAAGTCGAGTCATCCCTCACAAAATTAATCTATACTTCCTACATTAGATCGGTCTCTACTGACTGATCCAATGAATTATCTTTTTGTGATCTCTGGACAACAGCGGCACCAAAGCTTTTCACAAGCAGTCGCCTCTAAATCCTCCAGCAACATCCCTACGCCCCTAACTGAGGTAGAAATGCTAGTACTTCGTAAATCCGCCGATCGAGGCCATGCTGACCATGGTTGGCTCAAATCTGCCCACACCTTTTCCTTTTCTAGTTACCAAGACCCAGCCCACATGGGCTACCGCAACCTACGCGTGATCAATGAAGACCGAGTGGCCGCAAGCAAGGGCTTTGGCACCCATTCCCACCAGGATATGGAAATCATTACATATGTACTGGATGGCGCGTTGGAGCATCGCGATAGTCTAGGCAATGGGGCCGTAATGCAACCCGGTGACGTGCAGCGAATGACCGCTGGGACTGGGGTTTCCCACAGTGAATATAATCACTCCAAAACTGACGAAGTGCACCTTCTGCAAATCTGGATAACTCCCAACCAAACGGGCCTTGATCCTAGCTATGAGCAAACTTTTTTTCCCGTAAGAGATCGGCAAAACCAATTG
>JANXWB010000021.1 GCA_025351345.1 Synechococcales cyanobacterium GL140_1_metabat_312 | reverse complement strand
TGGGTCACCCAGGCGGTCAGTGGTGAAGGGTTCTACTATGCACCCGACCCATCGAGCCAGATTATTTGTTCAATTGGTGGCAATGTCGCAGAGAATTCGGGGGGTGTGCATTGTTTAAAATATGGAGTCACGACTAATCATGTATTGGCATTAACGATCGTCACTCCAACGGGCGAAATTTTAAATCTAGGCGGTGAAATGCCTGAAATGCCAGGGTATGATTTGACGGGCGTATTTGTCGGATCTGAAGGAACGCTCGGGATTGCAACAGAAGTGACGCTACGAATTCTGAAATCATCGGAATCTATTCAAGTATTGTTAGCGGATTTCACAAGTATTGAAGCCGCAGGTAAAACTGTATCTGATATTATTGGTGCAGGGATTATGCCCGGTGGTATTGAAATGATGGATAACTTCAGTATCAACGCTGTCGAAGATGTCGTTAATACCAATTGCTATCCTCGTGATGCAACTGCCATTTTATTGATTGAAGTAGATGGTTTAGAAGTCGAAGCGACGGCAAGCGCTAAACGAATTGAAGCAATTTGCAAACAAAATGGTGCCCGCAATGTCACGATCGCAACCGATGAGGCCGATCGGCTGACCCTATGGAAAGGTCGAAAAGCTGCATTTGCGGCGATGGGGAAAATTAGTCCTGATTACTATGTGCAAGATGGTGTAATTCCCCGGACTCAATTGCAATATGTATTAGGTGAAATTGAACGGCTTGGAGCTGAATTTGGGTATCCAGTCGCCAATGTTTTTCATGCAGGTGATGGCAATTTACATCCATTGATTTTATACAACAATGCAATCCCCGGAGAACTTGAAAAAGTTGAAGAACTAGGCGGCGAAATCCTTAAGCTTTGTGTTCGTGTGGGCGGCAGTATTTCAGGTGAACATGGCATTGGCGCAGAAAAGCGATGTTATATGCCGGATATGTTTACCACAGCAGATATTGAAACTATGTTGTATGTTCGTGAAGCGATCGATCCTCAGGGAATTGCAAATCCGACTAAATTATTCCCTACTCCCAAAACTTGTGGTGAAAGCGCAAAGGGGTATGGAATGCGGGATATTCGGGGAGTCGATCGATTTTAGGCCGACTATATCAGGACGAGAATCTGCGGGACCATTAAACCGAATGCCTTAGAAATCCTGTACGCTATAGTCCTGTCGTCCTAGAATTCCTCCCTGATTTAATGAATCGAAGTTTCCGAATTGCGGCCCTGATTACCTTTATCAATGCCTTGAGCGCCACGGTCCTGATCCCCGTCATTTATCTGTATGCGCGCGCATTTGAGTTGACCGACCTTCAGGCAGGATTGCTGCTTTCGACCTTCAGCGCGGCTCAGTTTTTTGCAACGCCGATGATGGGGAAATTGAGCGATCGCTTTGGTCGAAAGCCCCTGCTAGTGATTAGCCTCATTGGTACGGTCATTGCAAACTTCTTAGCGAGTTCAGCGGCATTTTTGCCCTTGTCTATGGGCTGTGTCGTACTATTCTCGGCGAGATTTTTTGATGGGATGACGGGCGGAAATGTCTCTGTAGCTCAAGCGATCGTGGCGGATGTGACGGAACCGAAAGATCGGGCGAAGGCTTATGGAATCTTTGGCGCAGCATTTGGGTTGGGCTTTGTGGTCGGTCCGGTCATTAGTTTAGTAGCGCAGAAATTGACGGAAGGAATGGGTACAAAAATTTCCTTGGGTGCTGCATTTTTTGCCTCTTCGATTTTGGCCACGATCGCACTGACCCTTACCCTATTATTTTTGCCAGAAACATTGCCACCAGAGAAACGCAAAGTCGGTGGACGTTGGTTTGATTTGGGATTAAAGGAATTAGCTCAGGGATTTTTCTTACCTAGAATTGGAATTTTGATATTATTAAATTTTCTAATTGGGACAACCTTTACAGTCTTCACCTTTGGATTTCAACCGTATTACACAAAGGTGTTAGGCCAAGGAAATTTATCATTGACAGGTTTGTTTGTAATGATCGGAGTATTAGGGGCATCATCGCAGTTGGGAGGGGTTCCATGGCTCAGTAAACGTACAACACTCACTAAAATTTTGTTTGCGGGATTGTTCGTCAGAGGATTCGCGTTTCTAGTGATGCCAATATGGCCCGATGTTCGTTATTTCATTGGAATTGGTATTGTATTTGCGATATTCAATGCTATGGTTCAACCGATGATTAGTACGCTGGTATCATTGAATGTTACGCCAGAACGTCAGGGAATTGCGTCGGGATTGAATTCTTCCTATCTCAGTATTGCTAATGCTATAGGCCCGGTGATTGCAGGGTTAATGGTGAATGAGAAGTTTCCTATTAGCTACAGCTATCCGCTTTATTTTGCAGGAGCGGCGACATTGGGGACGCTGGGGTTGGCGATTGTGACTCGCGATCGGTATAAGCCCGATGGAATTGCGATTTGAATTTAGAATGGAGACTATCCCAAACAGGAAATAGTAATTATGGACGATGAGTGGTTGCCCTATGATTTGAAACAACGACGACGATCGCGCCATCAAAATCCTCAGCGAAATCAACTGAAGGGATGGTTGCCGACATTGATTTTTGGGAGTGTTGGGGTGGTCTCCGTTGGCGTTGGCATCATGGAAATGGGATCGGGACAGATGACAGAATTGGCCTGTATCCGATCGGGCACTAAACAAGCGGCCTGTTCTCGGACGGTGACGACAGGGTTAAATCGTGAAGCAACGACAGAGATTAGGAATATCGAAACATCCCAGATTCAACAAGTGGGCCGAAAGTTTCGCAATGTTTATCGAGTCGTGTTGGTCACCCCTGAACAGGATGTGCCGCTGACTGAAGATTTTAAATCCGATAAACGCGAAAGTTTAGAGCATATTAAAAGATTGAACGATTTTATTCAGAATGATTCAGAACCTAACCTTGAAATTCAAGTAGACGATCGTGCCCAAAGTAATCTGTTTGGATTAATGTTTATCTTAACCGGGCTGCTTTGGGTGTTGATGGCGATCGTGGTTCAGATTGCGGTGAGTCGTAAATCAGTTCTGACGCAAAAGGTCTACTGATGAACGGATTCCTATAAATCTAACTAAAACGATTTTTCACCCTAAAGACTGCGATCGTAATGTTTCCCGCTCGGAACCAGTATTATGACTAGAACGATCTATCGCGAATAAGCGGCGAGCGGTTCTTTGATAAATCGAATATACAAATGCTTGAAGGTCGATCGCAACACACGCGGCGCACCAAAATCGATTGCCATCATCTTCTCAGGCAACTTCCAACCGTCAAATCTTAGGTCTATTGGAGTTAAAAGGGGAAACTCAATCTCTTCGAGTTCAGGACAAAGCCCCAATTTACGAGCCGCTGCGATCGTCAAAACTCGTTCCGGTTCAACTTGCAACAGCTCTACGATCGATCGGTCCAACGCAAATACATTAGCAGATGCCGCCAAAATTCCTAATTCACGAGGTTCGCCATTACTCGGCCCATTTCCTTCATGCCCAATAATTCCATCCAAAATAGTCAGATTTGGTGAAATTGTCCGAGCCGTCTCCACTAGCATTTGGCCAAACCGAGCTTCATCTTTACCCGCTTCCATGTGCCACCACGCCTTCATTTTTCCCGGCACACAACCAAACAAGTTCTTGACCCCCATCGTTAATGTAAGCTGAACGTGGGATTTTACTTTAGGCAAGTTAATCACCACGTCCGCTTCCATGACTTCTTTCGACAACAAAAGATGGTCAAACTCTTCACTCAGGGTTTCGTAGCGTGCCCCCTTGAATTCAACGATCGGTACATTCAGCACATTCATCAACGGTAAATATCCATTTGCCTGAGCTACCCCATGGGCACTTCCAAACGCGGGGCCATCTCCGAGAAACGGCTTTCCGCCCGCTGCAATCACTAACTCGGCCACACAATAAACCACTTCTGGACGGGTAACGCATTCTTTCGTTGGCCTTGCCCCCGTGAGCAAATTCGGCTTTAAAAGAACCCGATCGCCCGGTTTCACAAAAGCCGTCATTCCGCCCAATGGTTCAAGCAGCTCGGCTATGGATTGACGAAGATCCTCAAGGGCATAGGACGACGCTCGAATTAGGCTGACGGAAGAATTTGACACTAAAGTAATCCTAGAGAGCGATGAGTGGGGAGATTGGAATCGATCGGGTTTGCTAATCTTGAGTCTTAATTTGAGGCACGCCAAGCACTTTCATCGGTCCAGAGTTTGTCAATGCACCAAGCATTGTCTTGGTCGGGGTTGCTCTCTTTTACCACCGCCAACATTTTCTGAACACGCTCATTATCGCCATGCAGCCAGTTAACGAGTTGTGTATATTTGCGTTGGGTGGCTTGTCGGATAGATTGCATGATGATTGCCTTAAAGTAAGAGTGATTTAATTGATGGACATCCAAGCATTCCCTGGGGATCGCCCGTCCTATCTATGGATTCAGAAATGTATTCAGACTGTCTTTTTTATTCAGACAGGGCGATAAATTAAATTTAAATATTTAACTCGGAAGAACTATCGGTTTAAAAAAGGATTACGAAAAATACGTAAATCTAAGTCAACTATTCACTCCTATGTAGAACTTTAGCAAAGATCCCCTTGGAGATCTAGACATCAGATGTCAGAAATTGTAAGGCGATCCCCAATTTTGGATAATCCCTCACCGTGCTACTACGATCGTTGAGGATGAACCTCAGATTTAATCTGGAATTTGGCCTGTATTTGGCATGTATATTGAGTCGATTTAAAATAAGCGCGTAAAATTTATCTTAGTTAGATTTATTTCAATCAACTTGTCCCTCATTACTTATTACTTTTCCATGTCAATTAAAAACATTGTCTTCCTCGGCCTACTAGCATTCATTCCAATTTCGATCGCGGCCAATTTTCTTCATTGGGGTTCGCTCGTAATCTTTTTGACGGCAGCGGCGGCTATTTTGCCCTTGGCGGCTTGGATGGGGACAGCGACGGAGGAAATTGCTGTCGTCTCCGGTCCAACTTTGGGCGGGTTGCTCAATGCAACATTTGGTAATGCGACAGAGCTGATTATTGCAGTTGTCGCGCTGAATGCGGGGCTGGTTGATGTAGTGAAGGCAAGCTTAACAGGGTCCATCATTGGCAATCTGCTGTTAGTGATGGGGTTGTCGATGTTGCTCGGCGGTCTGCGTTATAAGGAGCAGTCGTTTCAGCCTGTGGTAGCGCGGGTGAATGCATCGTCGATGAATTTAGCGGTAATTGCGATGTTGTTGCCGACAGCGGTCAATTACACTTCGACAGGAATCACTCAATCCACCATTCAGACGCTTTCGGTGGCGGTGGCGGTGGTGTTGATTGTGGTGTATGGCTTGACGCTGCTGTTTTCCATGAAAACCCATACCTATCTGTATGATGTTGGCATAGCGGGCGATGGTGCGATCGAAATGGCAGCGGCGAATCTAGCTGGAGAAGAAGAAGCCCATCAGCCTAATATTAAACTTTGGATCGGGGTGTTGTTTGCTTGCACTATTGGGGTGGCGATCGAATCTGAGCTTTTGGTCGGCAGTCTAGAAGAAGCGACCGCGATGTTGGGACTAACGCCGCTATTTACTGGGGTAATTTTGTTGCCCATTGTGGGTAATGCCGCCGAACATGCGACGGCGGTGACGGTAGCAATGAAGGACAAGATGGATTTGTCAGTGTCGGTAGCGGTTGGATCTAGCCTTCAGATTGCGCTGTTTGTCGCTCCGATGTTAGTGATTGTGGGCTGGTTGATTGGTCAACCGATGGATTTAGATTTCAATCCTTTTGAACTGGTGGCGGTGATGGTGGCAGTGTTGATTACCAACTCCATCAGTTCCGATGGCAAATCCAATTGGTTAGAAGGCATATTGCTACTGGCGGCCTATACGGTTTTGGCGCTAGCATTCTATTTCCATCCGGTTATCGTCACTGCCTAACCCTAGATAAAATCGAGTGCAGTCATGCAAAATAAAGGAACTGTCTGATTGACGCTTTTATTGCGATCGATCGCATTTACCTTTTACCTAAGTTTCATTTACGTTCCACCTAATTCCCCCTCTGAGGTATACCCATGGCAGCGCAAAACAAAGAATTCCCTATCCAAAAAACAGATGCAGAGTGGCAGGCAGAGCTTTCTCCCGAAGCCTTTAAGGTTCTCCGTAAGCATGGCACTGAACGCGCTAGAAGTAGCCCACTCGATAAGGTCTACGATTCAGGGACTTACTCCTGTGCGGGTTGTGGCACACCATTATTTTTAGCCGACACAAAATTTGACAGCGGCACCGGTTGGCCTAGCTTCTTTCAGCCCCTCGAAAGCGCTGTCGAAACCACTGTCGATCGCACATTGTTCATGAGCCGGACCGAAGTGCACTGCGCGAAATGTGGCGGACATTTGGGTCATGTTTTTAATGATGGACCAAAACCTACGGGATTACGCTATTGCATGAATGGTGTTTCTATGCAATTCAAGCCGCAGGCGTGAGTAACCACTCGGCGCTGAACATTTCCGTAAAATTACGGACAACAGAAAACTACAGGGTCGGAACCCTTCCAGTCCGATCCTATAGATCTCCTATCTAATAAGGAATATGACTCTAAAACTTAATCCGATGGATGAACGCTACGGCTTGTAAGCAATCATCAGATTAAGTATCAAAATGTAAAGTATTCCGAGATGTTTTGAAAGATTGTAACAATCGAAAGGATTTTTAACTCCTTAGTACAAAAAGTTGTACCTTTAGGAAATCGCAAGATTTTCTTAAGGTTTGCTTCCACTTCACAACCTTGATTGCTCTAGTCTAATTTCTGACCTATCCGGAGCTAAATCCCATGACAAATTTATCGCCTAATAGCGTTTCTCACACGTCACCTAAAGCATTGCCTAATCTAATGAACCCACTCAGACTCCGCCAAATCTGGACTCTGGTGGAATCAAGTCAAGCAAGTCTGTTAGTCCGTCTTGATGATCCCGATCTTGAGCAATGGTTAATGGGGCAATTCAGCAAGGACAAAACCTTGAGTGCGATTGAGTCTCAAGCGATGACCCACTATGTTCATAGCAAGTTGCCTTTGATTCGTGAGATGGCTGAACAAAAGGTTCCGCTGCTTACTTAGACTGATGATGAGAGGCCATTCTTTAGCTTGTTTTGGTCGTGACGCAATAGGTTGCGATCGGACATACACCCCAACTTCTGTATAGCAGTGATCGCATTTCCAGCTAACTTCGCCCGATCGAATATGTCTCAGCAACGGATAGGAACAGCAAGGGCAGTTGTGCTGATGTGTCATCGATTGCTCAAGTTCGAGGGGTGCTACTGCATTGGCTTGATCTCCATGAGTAGGGTGTAGGAGAAAGCTCCGAACCGAATTGGTAATTATTGTATTCATTTATAATTCGCCGAGCTTAATATAATTTGCTCAGTGGCCTAACGAGTGTTTTCAAAACCGATCGACAGTTGGTGGAGAGCAAGATGTCAATTGATTTATTCCAATTGATTTAACTATACCTATTTGATTGTTAATTAATTATTAAGTTATTTAAGTGATCATTAATTTGTGTGTTCTAGGATTGTTATTTGCGCGATTGGTATGAGCAAAATTTCTATCTACGGGATTCGGGTAGAAGTCGGGGTGATGGTGGGTTGCGAAGGTTTGGTCAGGAGCTGTTGCATTAGGATGAAGCCCAGATAGGAGGGCAACAGCAGTACCAATACGCCAAGAGTCGCGATCGTAACTTTTGTCCAAGGTGAAGAATTTTGACCGTAAGTTGTGCGGTAAGGATCAATGGGCAATAGCTCTCCCCGAATTACTTCTCGCATGGCTATTGGGCGTTTGAACCGTAGGCGACGATCGTCGAGTTTTTCGAGCAATATCCAACCCGCCATCGACTCTTCTTCTAACACTTGTTTTAAGGCTGATGGATCGCGAAATGAGTCTTGGGCCGATCGTAAAATTTTGAATTCCCAACCGACAAGCCTTGGATCACTATTTCTTCGTTCTTTATTGGTTGTCTTTTCATCCATTGGATCAATTGTTTCTTTAGAGTCGTAGGGTGTCAACTGTTCTTCCTCGTCTTGTAAAAGAGCCTTGCTCTGAAATTGTTGCGATCGTAGCCACAGACCCACCGCAACGGATTGAAGTCCTGAGCTTCCGGCGAGAAGGCTAAGAAGTGCGAGTTCACTCATGAGGGGTATGGGTTTCCTATAAGTAAGCGTCGAGTAACCAATCCGGTCCGATTGATTGTAAACCTAGTTTTTTCAATTCGATCGCCTGTGTCATTTCTGTTAGTCCTAAATCTCCAATGGGCGTGGGTGCTAGAGCACCCCCAATAATTTTTGGCGCGATAAATGCGTAGAGCTTTTGGATTGATTTGTCTTGTAGTGCTTGGGCCGCTAATGTTCCGCCACATTCCCACAGAACCTTTGCCTGTCCACGATCGTATAGGGTTTTCATCACAGAATCTGGGGTTAATTGTTCCAGTTCAATAATTTCGACTCCTTGATGGATCAGTGCGTTGTGAATGTGTCGGTTGGGGTTGGGTTGAGTGAAAATAACCGTTGGGGCTTGGTCGCAGTTCCAGAGATTTGCAGCAGTCGGTAACTCTAGCGATCGGCTCATCACAACTCTTAAGGGAACGCGATCGCTGACTCCGTGGCAGGTTAGGTGTGGATTATCTTTGCGAACGGTATTTCCGCCAATGATGATGGCTTGGCAATGCGATCGTAATTCATGAACCCAGCGCCGCGAATCGGGTGAGGTAATCCAAGCGCTGTGGCCTGTAGTGGTGGCAATTTTTCCATCGATCGTCATCGCATATTTCAAAATGCCAAAGGGTCGTTGATGCAAAATCCGATGAACAAACGCTTCGTTTAGAGTTTGACAAGCCTCTTCCTCAACTCCGACAGTGACAGCGATTCCTGCTGCTTTGATTTTCGCAATACCACTGCCCGCAACTTTAGGGTTTGGATCGACCATTCCGACTACGACTCGGCTCACTCCCGAAGCAATCACGGCATCAGAACAGGGCGGTGTGCGTCCGGTGTGGTTACAGGGTTCGAGGTTGACGTAAAGGGTTGCACCCACTGTGGTTTTAGAGGTTTGGGGTTTAGAGGTTTGGGCTTCGTAGGTTTGATTGGCCGATCGCAAGGCAAAAATTTCAGCGTGGGGTTCGCCTGCTTTTGGATGGTAGCCTTCGCCGATAATTTTTCCATCTTTGACAATGACGCAGCCCACCATAGGATTGGGTGCAGTATTACCCATGGCGGTACGAGCGAGCGTTAGACATCGCTGCATATAATAGCGATCGTTATCTGGAGATGCTTCTAAATCAATCACGGGTGTTAAATCAATCACGGCGGGCTACCAAGAGGGATCGTTAAACAAATGAATGGTGACGGTTTCAACATCAGGAATGGACGTAATACAGCCTCGCACATCTTCGCCATTCATTTCCACTTCGCAGGCATTGCAAGATCCGATCAGGCATCCGGTGGGAATACTGATGTTTGCGCGTGTTGCAACCGTGAGCAGTGATTCGCCAGGAGTGGCTGTAAGGGTGATATTGTCTGGAAAAAAGGTGATGGTGCTGAGGTTCATGGGACGATCGTAGATAATTGGCGTAGTTTTGAATTATACAAATCTAATTCAGCCTAAGCGTCTAAATAATGGTTTATTTTCCAACTTAGCCCCTGTTTCATCAACAATATAAAATCTTTTAGAAAAATCAGCCGATCGGTGAAAATGTTCTTCCTATGAGGTGGTCCCCAAAGTGCATTTTAAGGGGGGCGAACGATTCTCTCAGAGAGGCTATGCCCATAGTTTAAATGTGTCTTGCGATCGTAGTGTTATTGTCCCTAAGCGCAGCTGCGCGGCATGGTAAAGTGATGTGCCAAGAATTACAAAAAAGAACTGTGAGGTTGAGGGATGGAATTTGGGAATATTGTTATGCTGCTCATCACAATATTGACGGGCAGTGTCGGACAATTTTTTCTAAAGAAAGGTGCGGATAAATTGGGGGCGGTGTCGGAGAGCAATTTTGTTAGTCATGTCTTAGGAATTGCAATGATTCCTGAATTACTCTTCGGCTTGACCTGTTATGCCGGGGGTGCTGTTCTATATATTTTAATTTTGACTCGTGTACCGTTGAGCGTACTGGCTCCGTCTGTAGCTTTACAATATGTGATTGCGGTAATGGTGGGGAAATATGTCTTTGGGGACCAGATTCCGGGTTATCGATGGTTTGGTTTGGGAATGATTATTTGTGGTGTAATGTTGGTGCTTTTGAAGAAGTAATTGATTAGAATACTAAAACATATTTCATCCAGCTAGTTTTTTACGATCGTTCAATTGATGATAGTAGATCTAGTTGCGCCATCTTACATCAGCGCAATGTAATTATTTGATAAAATTAAGCTTTAGAGTATTAGAACGATTGAGCCTCCGCAGAGCCTATCTTCTACCCAATACGAGGGACATTATTGGAATGGCTGCCACTCATTGCACCATCGATGACAAGGGACTTTTGGAGTTGGCTAACGGCATTCAACGCTTGTTGTTGTCTATTGCTGTGGCCTTGGGCTTGGAAAAGTTTGGCCGCTTCTTTTAAGTCGCGAATGGCCCCAATCCGATCGCCCAATTTTGTCCGAGCTATACCTCGATAGAAATAAGCCGCCGAGTCTTGCTCATTCAGTATGATTACATGGCTAAAATCTTCCACAGCACCCATTTTGTTTCCCATTTGCGCTCGGGCCACACCTCGTTGGAAATATGCTTGATTGCAATTGGCATCGGCATGAACTGCATAGCTATAGTCCTCCATTGCCCCCATGGGATTACCTAATTCTGCGCGAATAATACCTCGATTACAGTAGGCAATGCTATTACAAGGATTAACTACGATTGCACGATTTAGATCCGCCACCGCCGCATCTTTTGTGCCGAGTTCATATCGAATTAATCCGCGATTATTATAAGCAATATCGTGATCAGCATTGATCGCAATCACTTGAGTATAGTCAGCGATCGCGCCCTGTTGATCTCCCAATTCATATCGGGTTAAGGCTCGATTGAAATAGGCATCTGCATCAGTTCCAGATAAAATGGGATTTTCAAAGCGATCGTTCAAACTTTTTATTACATTGAGATCTGTTGTTTTAAGTCCGACGGCCACACGGGGAAATACGGCACTTTGTAATGCAACGGATTGGAATCCGAGAACGGCATAGCTACGATCGCATACTAAGAAATTCTCATCGGTTCCCAAGACTTTAAAGCGAAATTGGCTACTGTATTTTTGATTGAGTTCAGTAAATTGACTGAGTAAACTTTGTAGAAAAGACTTGCTAGTTAAGTGATTGCGGCGTTGATGAATGTAGCGCGGCTGATGAGTGTGTTGGACTTCACCTAAATGGCCGATGCCCACCTCTAGCCTTCCGCCCCGATCGAGAAATGTACGGAATTTCTGAACCATTGCACTATCAAGCACTTCACTATCAACTCGTGGGAATACTAACATGAGCTGAGATTGAGCATTTTTCAACGCTTGCTCTAGCAAAATTCGACTATTGGACGAGTAGGACGTTTCGGTATCACCCGGTTGCAAATCAAAGATCAATTCGTAGGGAACCGAATTCCCTTGGCCATCCGCGATCGCCCCCACTTGACTATCCAAATTTTCAAGGTAAATATCTTGCCGATCGAGCCGATCGCCTAGGAATTTCATTTGATTACAAAGCGCACTGAAATCTAGCATTTCGGGCAAACGATTCATCCAGCCATGAAGCTGTTGCTGTTGTCGTTCTAGAGTTTGGGTGAGGGTTTGGATACCATCAAGTTCGCCTTTGAGAGGAGTGAGCCGAGTTTCGATTAAGGATTCCAGTTGGGTTTGAAACTCTAGTAAATCGTCGTCAGTCGCATTATTTTTCTTCGCATCAAGCTGCTGTTGAAGTTGAATTACTGTTTCGCTTAGGGCCGCAAACTTCGCCACTAGGTCGGGATTGCCTGATTGTTGGTGGAATGCAACCTCTTCATTATTGCGGGTATTGCGAATAAAGTTCGTGAGGGTTGTGACTTGTTGGCGCAAAATTTTAGTAGTGACACGCAACGGCGCAACGGATTCGTCCACATGGTTCACCCGATGACGAAACTGTTCGAGTTCTTCAATCAACCGGGTTATTTCCCGACGGGGTACCAGTTCGCTGACCAGTTGCATCATACTTTCAAGGTCTTGTTTGAGGCTGGTGGTATCTATTGGATTTGGCATGGCATTGAATCGACGATTGATATAGTCAATTTGGCCTTGCAGCATTCGCAATGTGCTGGGTTTGTAGGTACGGCTGAGGTCTTCGAGTCCGGTCTGCAAGTTGTTAACGCGGCCTTGGAGCTGTTTTAGGTTGCCATCTGTTTCGTGGAGTTGCTCGATCGATACACTGCGGTGAAGGGTTCCAGTAATCCGATCGATCGATTCTATGATGCGGGATTGTTGCACCTGAATATCATTCATATTAGTTTTAATTTCGCCGACTTCTTGAATTTCAATGGCGCTAATGCGTTGATCTAATTGACTGTGAAGACGATTTAGATGGGCACGATTTTTTTGCATTAATATCTTGCGTAGACTGGCAAGATCCCAAAAGGTCGGCAAACCTTGAATTCGCCGATCGAGAACTTCAAGCTGATGGTTGACGCGTAGATCGACTTGGGTAATTTGCTCTTTGCTTTGCTTTAAGACATTTTGATCCATGCGTTGACGGTTAATCAGGTTTAGTATCATGAGAAACGAGACAGGGACGGCAGTGTAGGCAATTTGTTGAGTGGCGATCGATGCGATCGATCCAAGGCCAGATCCCGCGAGAAGTCCATATTCCGTTACGTCGAGCCACTTTTCGTTTTTCATGATCGTTATGATTTCCTGATGAGTCTTGGGGCGGAGATTTTGGAGAACGTGTCTAATGCTACCGATGGATTTCCGCGTTTGATAAATACATCTTCACTTCTCTATACAAGTATTCCGGTCATTCATCAGGATTGTTTGTCTATGATTATTTTGTTATATGGCTGTGAATTCCCATATGTTTCTTCTTCTTGGTCATCAGTGTTTTTACGTAAAATGTTAATAATCATTTATTTGGACTAGAGATTAGCTGTAGAATTGGGGATTAATTTAAAGTAGCCTGTAAAATTTTCAAGATCTAGGGGCATACTTTTGGATGAAAGTACTACTCGCATTAGTTCACAGACAATCCTAATTTCTCCCAGAAGACTACCTATGAAAATTAAACAATATCAATGGACTGTAGAACAAGACTGGCAGGTAAGCAATGCACAAGAAGTAATGCTATTGCCGAATGCCCAACTCGTTCTGATCTTTGGTGAAACCGCAATTCTAAAATCAGGAAAACCCTTGGAATCACTGCGATCGGTCTATCCTAATGCTCACTTTCTTGGCTGCTCTACAGCAGGTGAAATCTCTGATACTCAAGTTACAGATCGGCAGTCTCTAGTTGCAACAGCCATTCAATTTGACCAGACTACAATTTTTAGCAAGGCGATTGAACTTGAACCCCATCAAACTAGTTTTCAAGCAGGAGCAAAATTAGCTCAAACTTTTGAATCAAAAGATTTAGTTCATCTATTTGTTCTGTCTGATGGGCTTGCGGTAAATGGGAGTGACCTCATTCGAGGTATTCGATCGCAACTTCCTGAGAATGTGACCTTTACAGGTGGCCTAGCCGGAGATGGAACCCGATTTCAAGAAACTTTAATCCTATGGAACAATATCATTGGTCCCAACTTCATTGCGGCTGTAGGGTTCTATGGCGATCGGTTGAAAGTTGGATACAGTTCTCTAGGAGGCTGGAAGCCCTTTGGCCCTAAGCGTTTGATTACAAAATCTAAGGGCAATATCTTATATGAATTAGACGGCCAATCAGCTCTCAAACTTTACAAAAAATACTTAAGTAATCATGCCACTGGACTCCCCGCCACTGGACTACTGTTCCCACTCAGTTTACAAGGATATAATAATGACCGATCCGTAGTGAGGACCATTCTCGCCATTGATGAAACCAATCAGAGCATGACTTTTGCTGGTGATGTCCCTGAAGGCCACATTGTGCAACTCATGCAATCTAACGTTGAATGCTTGGTGAATGGAGCGATCGAGGCAGCAGGATCCAGCCTGAATGGAACTAATGGCATTGCCCCAGAGTTAGCTATTCTAATCAGCTGTGTCGGTCGAAAATTAGTTTTAAAACAGCGCGTTGAGGAAGAAATTGAAGGCATTCGTGAAGTAATGGGAAAAGCAACTATCTTGACAGGATTTTATTCCTATGGTGAGATGGGGCCAGCAGAATTGGGTGAACTCTGTCAATTGCATAATCAAACCATGACAATTACAACGTTACTAGAGCAATGAATGTAGCATCATCAGTTTATCCATTGATTGTTAGGATACCCTTACGCCTCAAATGCATCCACTCCTTCAGCGTCAAATTAAGCGTCATCTGAGCCATATCAATCCACTACCTGAGTGGGAGAATTTTTTGCAGGCGGTGGATGAGGCTTATTGCCAGTTTGAAGCAGATCACATATTGATAGAACGATCGTTAGAACTTAGCTCAGAAGAGCTATTACAATCCAATTCACAATTACAAGGCTTTTTGGATACTGTAGAAGCTCAAGTTGTCAATCGAACTCTAGAACTGGCCCAGGCTAATGCAGAACTGACCGCCACTTTCGCTAGTCTTCAGCACACTCAAGTTCAACTCATCCAAGCAGAGAAGATGTCTTCCCTGGGCCAATTGGTTGCGGGGGTTGCTCACGAAATTAACAATCCAGTGAACTTCATTTATGGCAATCTGGTTTACCTACGGAGTTATAGCAACAGCCTTTTAGCGATCGTTCAACAATTTTTAGAATTCTATACAGAACCACCGAGCAAAATCCAAGAACTAATTGATGATCTAGATCTCGACTATATGAGTCGTGATTTACCAAAAATTATTGACTCCATGCAACTAGGGACCCAGCGTATTAAGGAAATTATTTTATCATTGCGCAATTTTTCACGAATGGATGAGGCGGAATACAAGACTGTAGACTTACATGATGGTATTGAGAGTACGATTACCATGTTGCGACATCGCTTAAATAGAGATCTCAAACGTCCAGCAATTAAGATTATTAGAAACTATGGCAATTTACCAATGATCGAGTGCTATGCAGCTCAAATGAATCAAGTCTTCATGAATATTTTGGCTAATGCGATCGATGCTATAGAAGAGAAAATCAGAAATCAGAAACTAAGAGAATTAGACCAAACATCCGATTGCATTGAAATCCAGACCATCTTGATGGATCAGAAATTTGTGAGTATTCGTTTTTTAGATAATGGCATTGGAATTGATCCAGCAACCCAAAAGAAACTCTTTGACCCATTTTTTACGACAAAACCTATTGGAATGGGAACGGGGATAGGCTTATCTATTAGCTACCGAATCATCACTGAGCAGCATCAAGGTACCATTGAATGTATTTCTTCGATCGGAAAAGGTACTGAATTGATTATTAAGATCCCGATCGTCCAAAAATAATATCATTGGCTCACGTCTCGAAACTAGCCTTGTCTGGTTTTCTCTATCTTTTGAGTAAGGCCACGATCGACATTTATTTACGCTAAAGGCAGTAGAGTAGACAGATTAAGAAATACGATCTGAAATAAGTTATCAAATCATGAAGAAATTGGACACATTGATTTTTGATGTCGATGGGACATTGGCCGAAACCGAGAGAGATGGTCATCGAGTGGCATTTAATCGGGCGTTTGCGGCCAAGGGCTTGGGGTGGATGTGGACTGTGCAGCAATATGGCAAGCTCTTAGATGTGGCGGGTGGTAAGGAGCGGATTACCTATTATGCCGATCGGTTTATGCCCAATTTTCGATCGCCCACCGATATGAATGCATTTGCGACAGAATTACATACATTGAAACAAGGCTTCTATCATCAATTGGTTTTAGAGGGTTCTATTGGATTGCGGCCTGGAATTCGGCGGTTGATTCAAGACGCGCGGGAATCGGGAGTGAAGTTAGCGATCGCAACGACGAGTTCTGTTGGGAGTGTAATGACATTATTGCAAACGGCTTTGGATGCGAATAGTCCAGAATGGTTTGATTTGATTGCGGCGGGGGATATTGTTCCAGCCAAAAAACCAGCGCCTGATATTTATTTACATGTGATTCGTGAATTAGAACTTAATCCCGAAACCTGTCTGGTTTTAGAGGATTCTCAGCAGGGATTACGATCGGCAACTGCGGCGGGACTGAAGACCGTTGTGACTTGGAATGACTATACGCGAGGGCAAGAATTTCGATCGGCGGCTTTGGTGATTGATGGACTGGGTGATGCGAAGAATCCATTCCAGGTAACGGGTGGAAAGGCCAGAGATCAAATTGGCGATGCAACCTTCTTTGATTTAGATTTAGCCCAGCGATTGATCGAGGCTTAAGACATGAATACCTATGAACAAATCTATGAAACCGTAAAGCGCGTCCCCTACGGAAAAGTAGCGACCTATGGTCAGATTGCAAATTTAACGGGAATGCAGCGCAAAGCGAGAGTTGTGGGCTATGCCTTATTTCGGGTTGCGCCGGATGCAGATGTGCCGTGGCATCGGGTGATTAATGCAAAAGGGGAAATCTCTGAATCTCCATTTCGTGAGGGAAATGATTACTTACAACGATCGCTTTTAGAATCTGAAGGCGTTGAATTTAACAAATCAGGCCGGGTGAATTTTAAACAATGTCAATGGCAACCGAACCCGGAAGAATTTATACAGGTTGAAAATTTTAAAAATGCCTCAATTCAAGAGTGACCCCATCATTCGATCGGCTTGTCCTTCATAGCTACCGCCAAACAAATTATAATGATTTAGAATGTGATACAGATTATAAAGAATTTTTCGTTTAGCAAATCCAGGGACGATCGGGTAAATTGATTCATACCCTCGGTAAAATGTTGAACCAAATCCACCAAACAATTCTGTCATTGCCAAATCCACTTCCCGATCGCCCCAATATGCTGCTGGATCGAAGATCACGACTTCTCCCGTGACTAATGCTCCTACATTTCCCCCCCAAAGATCTCCATGGACTAAGGAGGGTTTGGGTGAATGGTCTTTGAGTATTGTGGGAATTGCATCCAGTAGTTGATTGGCATCGCTAAACTTTGCACCTTTTTGAATTGCGAGATTAAGTTGATATTTAATACGGATGTCGCGCCAAAATTCGATCCAATTTGCCGTCCAGGGATTCGGTTGAGCTGTTGTCCCGATCGTATTGCTAATACTCAAACCAAATGCTGTTGACCCTGAAACCAAATGAAGTTCAGCTAGCTTGATTCCCAGTTCATAGCGCGTTTTCTCAGTAAGTGCGACTAGCGATAAATACTCTAGTACCAAATAAGAATAGGATTCGGCAGTTCCTGTACAAATTCCCGTACAAATAGGGGTTGGAACACGAATGGTGTGGGTATTAGCAATTTGGTTCAGGCCATCTAGTTCTGCTTCAAACATGGTTCGCCGATCGGACTGATTGATCTTAACAAAATAGGTGCGATCGTGATCTGTGATTTTATAGGCTTGATTAATGTCTCCGCCGTGGAGGACTTGACTTGTTTTAATCTCGAAGCCTTGTTTAATGGTGTTGCTGATATCGTCTGCGATCGACTGGGCCAGGATTTTGGAGAGCATGGTGGCGATTGAATGGAGGTTATTTTAAATTATATAGACTAGGTGCTTTCCCGATTTGGGTTCTGTCTACTAAGCTAGTAAGGGAGCAGATGAATTAGGGATTAGAGACGATGATGCAATATGAAGTCGCTTGGGTGAATAGTCTTGCACAGGTCTCAGCACAGGAGTGGGATGCCATGGCCACGAAGTTAGCGACCCCGTTTTTGACTTGGGCCTGGTTGCGGAATATGGAAACGTCCGGCAGCACGACGGCAAATACAGGTTGGTTGCCGAATCATTTGATTGTGCGTAAGGAAGGACAACTGGTGGCGGCGGTTCCTTTGTATGTGAAAGGCCATAGTTATGGTGAGTTTGTATTTGATAATCAATGGGCCGAGCTTTCCGAGCGATTGGGGCGGGACTATTATCCGAAGTTATTGGGAATGTCGCCCTTTACTCCAGCAGAAGGCTATCGTTTTTTGATTCATGAATCTGAAGATGAGACGATGCTGACGAAAATGATGATTAATGTAATCGATCAATTTTGTGTTCGTAATCAGCTTTCAGGCTGTAATTTTTTGTACGTTGATCCGGCTTGGCGATCGCAATTGGAGTCACTAGGCTTCAGCCTTTGGCAACACCATGGTTATATTTGGGGTAATAATAACTATAAAACGTTTGATGACTATCTTAAATCATTTAATTCAAATCAAAGACGTAATATCAAGCGAGAGCGCAAGTCTATTACTGAATCTGGAATACATTTTAAAGTTTGGACAGGGGATGAGATTCCGTCCCATTTATTTAAGCGAATGTATGAATTTTATGCGGATACCTGTGATAAATTTGGTGGGTGGGGGAGTAAATATTTAACTCAAGCATTCTTTGAGCATTTAGAATCAATTTGGCGACATCGGGTTGTTTTCTTTGCAGCCTATACTGAGTCTGATGATCATAATCCTGTGGGCATGTCCTTTTGTTTGAGAGATGGCGATCGGTTGTATGGTCGATATTGGGGTTCGACGGTAGAGGTTGATTCGTTGCATTTTGAAGCCTGTTACTATCAGCCAATTGAGTGGGCAATTCAAAACGGTATTCGTCAATTTGATCCGGGTGCAGGCGGTAGACACAAGAAACGGCGTGGGTTTCCGGCAGTAGTAAACTATTCATTGCATCGTTTTTATGATCCGCAACTGTCCCATATTTTACGAAACAATATCGATCGGATTAATGCCATGGAACAACAGGAAATTGAGGCGGTGAATGAGGATTTACCTTTTAAGGTCATGCCGATCGCCTTGGATGAGAAGATATAGCGGCTGTAGAACAAATTTTATTTTTTGAGGTATTTTTGTGACTAGTTTTCAAGATGCAATGACTCCTATTTTCTTTGAATCAGCTCAGGCGATCGATGTTGAACTTTCTAATCGATTTATTGAACTGGATGAAAAGGGTTATTTTTTAATTTATCTCGATCGGGAACAGGGTTTGATATGTGCAGATTTATATAGCAATACTATTGATGATCGAGGCATTGCTTGTGACCCAGAAACAGGTGAGCCATTGCCTTGTGTGGGAAAGGTTATACGGCGATCGGTACTTCAATTTCAGGGACAAACCGCAAAAGCTCTTTGCATTAAAATTTTTGAGAAACCAGAGAATGATGTGATTTTACGATTAGAACATGCGGCGTATTTGGGGCGCGAGTTTGTGCGGGCGGAGATTGCTTTGTATTCGGAAGGTGAGTATGTGCAGGATTAAATCTAGTTTAATGTTTGATGAAAGAATCGGGATGATTGACTGGAACATGGGGATAGTTCCGCGATCGAGACAGCCCAAGCGATCGTCAAGACAGATGGCGGGGCTTTAAACAATGCTGAAGTCTTAGCATCTTATACAAAGATTTACGCTCCGATCGATGGACGAAAAGGGAATATTCTGATTCCAGTGGGAAACCGAGCGGCGCATTGGCGATCGCCTTTCTAGTGCGCTGACGGATGCGTGGGAGGGGCGATCGGATTTTGCCGGGTTATGAGGGCGATCGACTTAGGTGTGAGTTAGACTGAATATAAGGTCTATTGCCATAATAAGGTGGAGATAATTCTGATGATCATTGCTTTACCGCCTGAATTGGAAACATTGGTAAACCGCCAGGTTGAGAGTGGTCGATTCGAGAATGCGATCGATGCAATTTTTGCTGGAATGAACCTTTTGGGACAGAACGATGATTTGGTCATCGACAGAACAGTGACAAGTTCGCCTGTGATTAATCAAAATGTGGGATTACGAACCAGTGTTCATGCTGCTAAGGTCCTTGATCTCAATGGTTTCAGTGGTGTGATTGAACTTGAAGGTGATGCATTAGAAATGCAACTTCAGGTGCGGAATGAGTGGGCCTGATGACCGATCGCTACGTCTTGGATACCAATGTTGCGCTTTACCTTCTCAGTGGACGGCTGGTAAATCCTTTGCCCGTTGGAGAGTTTTATTTGTCCATTATTAGTGAAATAGAGATGCTGTCTTTCTCGGCGATCGGTCAAGAAGAGGAATCTAAAATCCGTGAGTTTCTGGCGCAAGTGACGATCGTGGGTTTGAGTGAGGAAGTGAAACAATTAACGATCGAGATCCGTCGAAAATATCGGCTTAAGTTACCTGATGCGATCGTCTGTGCAACTGCAATAATTCTCGATTCAGATTTGTTGAGCAATGATGTTCAGTTGGGGAAAGTAACAGAACTGACGCTGAGTTCTGTTCAAATTCAATCTAAACCTTAGTGCCGATCGCTTTTCTAGTGCGCTAACGGATGAGTGGGGCGATCGGATTGATTTATCGCTAGACTATAAGAAGACTCAATTACCCAATTAATCCATGGCACAAACCATCAATTTAATTCTCGAAACGCGAGCTGATCGTCAGATCTCTGCCCGATCGGCTGACTTTCCGGATTGTGTAGCAGTGGCTGAAACCCGAGAAGAGGTTATCGCACTGATGCAAAAACAGTTGGACGATCGCTTAAAGTCGATCGAGGTGGTATCGATATCACTGCCTCAACAATCTGAGCGTCCGTTATCCGATTTTTTCGGAATTTTCAAAGATGATCCCTATTTTGCAGATATCCTTCAGGGAATGCGGGAAGAACGCGAGCTAGACGACAATAATCCTGCCTATACCTAGCCGATGAATCTACGAGTATTGGATACGGATCATATTTCACTAATTTTGCGTGGCGATCGTCGGATTATCGATCGGCTTCAATCTTTGGATAAAAGCAAATGGGCTGTCACCATTATTTCGATTCAAGAAGTGTTCAATGGTTGGGTTGTGAAACTCAATGATCCACGTTTCAAAGATCAGCAGGTTGCCCTATATACCCGGCTTTGGAATTCTCATGCCTTTTTTCGACAGGCGCAAGTTTTGAATTTTGATTCAGCCGCCGAGTCTTGTTACGATCGGTTGATTGCGACGTATCCTCATCTCAGCAAACGACGTATTGAGAAGGATGTCAAAATTGCTGCGATTGCTTTGGCGAATCAAGGAACGATCGTGACTCGAAATCAACGTGACTTTATGTTGGTGCCGGGATTAGAACTGGAGAATTGGGCGATCGATGTTCTTGAGTAATAGAGGGACGATCGTCTACGACCGACCGGAGGTCATGGAATCCCAACCCGCATTAAAACAGCTCAGGATTCAGAAGCATTAGGCTTTGTCGATCGCAAACCTGGACGTGGCAATAGGTGTGGCGATCGTCTGTGAACGTACATGTGAATTTTATATGGAAATTAGTTGGTCAGACTATCATTCAATCTACGCCTTTATCTCAATGCGATCGTATTCCTCAAGCATTAATTCATTGTGTTGAACGATCGAAATCACTATTGCTTTTGAGTGATGTAGCACAAAATTCGGAGTTTAAATTCGATCCCTATATTAAGGCAAATAAATCTCTTTCAATATTAGTGTTTCCAATTATCCATAAAAGTGAATTGATTGGAATTCTATATCTCGAAAATAATCTAATGCGAGATGCTTTTACCACCGATCGTTTAGAAGTTTTAGGCGTTCTTGCCGCTCAAGCTGCCATCAAGTCATCGTTGCACAACATCACGGACGACTGTTTTGTACTTCGACTCCGAATGTAGGGAGCGAATTTACAATTATTCTACCAATTTGTTTTACTAACTTCGTCGGTGAGAACGAACAGGATATACTGTGATATGGAGTGTTAGTTCAGCAGCTTCGGATCAATGTAAAATGTCAGAATCAAGGAAAATACCGGATAAGTGTATACGTTGTGCAGCACTTTCGGCATTGCAAGCAAAAACATTACATGGCGACACCTGTTGGGATTATACGGTTTGTCCGAGTCGGAGGTCTTATGTTAGACATCGCGATCGGCGCAATAGTCAACGGAGTCGCAAACGAAGTGCTGAGTTAAAAACGCTAACTGTAAACTCATTGCCATCGATTACTTATGCCATTTTAATTTTATACCGTGGACTAGGAGATAGTCCGGTACATGGGATTGCTGTGGAAGTTTGGCAAGATCAGGAAAAGATTGCTCAAGTGCCCCCCATTCATTGTTTTCAAATGGTTCCGTCTCAAGTTCATCGCTATGTTCAAAAACTTCTAGAGCTTTTGGGCAAACATTATGGCATTAAAAAATTCGTCAGTTTAGTGCATCTCGATCCCCATCTCTGTCCTATTCAAGATTGTTTTTTACGTCTAAAGGTCAACTAATGACCATTCAAAAATCCGATCAAAAATCCCAGGTAAAGCAACTTGAATTAAGTCTTTGGAATGTGTTGCGATCGGCTACTGAAGATCCTAGTGCTGCCGAATTCTCTACTATTTGGCAAGCATTAGATAGTGCATTGTTAGATTTATCGATTACTGCACAATTAGAAATGTCTTCGAGGGCGATCGCAGAAGTCACAGATATTTTTGAAGTTCAGGCGGGATTAATTTTTGAATTATTAGATGCAACAGTTACGAGTGATGGGCCGATTATGGGAAGTGATGCTTTCGATCGGTATGTCCGTCAATCTATGGATATTAATTTTGATGATTATCTTGAAAAACTAGAACCTATTGAGCGATCGCCTAGATCTAATAAGTCTAAGCTGCAAAATGACGAATTCTATTCTCAAGTCCAGTCGGTAGATAAAACGATATTAATCGAGGCATTACACGAGGAAATCATATTGTCACATCCATTATCAGATGCAGCGGTCCGAGAGTCTGTGATGTCGGTGGCGTATGGGGAAGATGTTTCAGAATGGCTCGCAATTATTCGATCGTATTTTTTAAAGGAGTTATTGAGTAGTGATAGTAGAATAGAATTTCAGCATTTGCTTAAACAAGTGAAACTGCAATGGGTCGAATTGTGGTTAGGGTTACTCTTAGGAGGATATGAATTAATTCGGGATGAAACATGTGATAATTTCTATCACTTCAGACATGTCTGGGTAAAACTTTAATCACATTAAGCCAATTTCAGAGCAATTCTAATTAGGGGATATATGAACAGTTCACCGATCGTTTTCCCTGCTATGGGCTGCGGCACTTGGGCTTGGGGCAATCAAGTTCTGTGGGGGTACGATGCCAGTATGGACGGGGAGTTGCAGCAGGTTTTCGATCGGTGTGTAGCCAGTGGTGTGACGTTTTTTGATACGGGTGATTCCTATGGGACGGGAAAACTAAAGGGGAAAAGTGAACAGTTATTAGGGCAATTTAGTAAAAAATATAAGGGTGAGAATGCTAATGAAATTTGCCTTGCGACTAAACTTGCGCCTTATCCTTGGCGATTAACCAGTGGGTCTATTGTACAAGCAGGAAAAGCTTCGATCGGTCGAATGGGACGGATTGATCTGGTTCAATTACATTGGTCTACGGGAAATTATGCGCCTTGGTTAGAAGGTTCATTATTAGATGGTTTGGCCGAGCTTTATGAGCAGGGTTTGGTGCGTGGTGTTGGGTTATCGAATTTTGGACCGAAACGATTGAAGCTAGCCCATGAACGCCTACGATCGCGTGGTATTCCTATTGTTTCACTTCAAGTTCAGTATTCACTACTTTCAACCTATCCCGTGACGGAGTTGGGATTGAAAGAATTGTGTAACGAATTAGGAATTAAAATGATTGCTTACAGTCCATTATGTCTAGGGCTTTTGACTGGAAAATATGATGTAAAAGGTCCATTTCCTAAGGGATTACGGAGCTTTTTGTTTCCGCAACTATTGCCAAAAATGACAGGATTACTAGATTGTTTGAATGATATTGCATCACAGCGCCAAAAGACGGTTTCTCAAATTGCTTTGAATTGGTGTATTTGTAAGGGGACAATGCCAATTCCAGGGGCTAAGTCCTTAGTTCAAGCCGATCAGAATATTGGGGCGTTGGGATGGAGGTTAGATGATGGTGAGGTCAATGCGTTGGACAAAGCCGCAGCCGGGTGCGATCGGAAGATGATTCAAAACATCTTTCAATCGCGTTGATAATTTATTCCTTTATTCTGATGGTCTCTTATTACGGTAAATCAGGATCTCACCTTTGAGGATGGGAGAATCTTGACGATCTACTCGTTCAAACTCTTCTGATGTCTCTAAAAAACTATAAAGCTGTTCTCCGAAGTGAGCATTACCTTCTTTATTTTTCAAAGATGGATAAATGACAGAGGGCGATCGGGCAAGAATTGTATAGTCCGCAGTTCGAGATTTTTTCTTGTAAACCTGAAAATCATCAATGTTGTCACGATTTAAATCTAATCCGATCGCTTCAAAGACTGGAATATGATTGAATTGGAACTTAAGGATCAAATTCGTTGGATTTAGGAAGGAGGTTGAAGCTGGGATAAAGATTTTTTGTTTAGTCGCATTAGATTCTAATTGACCTAACAGTTGGAATTTTTGAGTTATTTGTTCTAAAGATTGATTATATTTTTCACTCTCTGAGGGTGGTAAAAGTGTAATGCCCCCGCCTACAAATGGAAAGCTCTTCCATTGGAACTGAATTACACCGTAAAACATAGTGACACACAACAACATATTTAAAGTTACAGAGACATGCTTTTTCAGCCAATGATTCAGAATTTCTAACCAATAAACCATTGATTGATAAGTAAAAATCAAAAGTAGTGCTGTAACAATGAGTCCTAGAAAAGGTGACTTAGTACTGGGAATTGTTACAGAAGCATAAGCTATTAAGAGTGTGCAGACTGCGGCAATACCTCTTTGAGCTAAATCGCGTTGTTTTCGGTAAATTACAGTAGCCAAGGTTATAATCAACAAAATAATATCAACCCAAAACCAAGCACCCATCATCCAGCCGCCCCGTCCTGTCAAGTAATAAAGAAGAGAATACACGGGAGAAAATGAGGGTATCCATATGGCTCGATTTGCACCAAACATAACTACCTGAATGTAGTTTAGTGTAAATTTTAGACCTCCAAATAAATAGTAAGGGCTAACCAAAATCAAACTCGTTCCAATCAATTTTGCATTGTTTTGTATGAGTCGTTGAAAAAGGGAAGTTTTGTTGAGACCCCTAACATCTTGCCAATCCCAATCTGCAATGATTGAGAAAGAAAGTGCGATTGTTCCGATCAATAGAGTTATGGGAAATATAGATGGTTTACAAAGTAGTCCTACAGCCAATAGACTGCTAATGATGAATTTGTAAATGCGATGAGACGATTCCCAATTTAATTGAAAACAGCAGACCACGAAAAAAGACATAACAATGCTACATAAGATGTCAGGACGAAATTCCATAACGACATTAGCCATGAGCGGATACGTGAGCACTGTTATGGGTAAAAGTAACCGCTGATAAAGAGGTAATTTTCTTGCTAGTAGGTCTAGGCCAAATAAAATTCCAAAGACTAATATCCCATTTACAGCATAGGGTGCCCAGACTTTAAACCCAAATAAGAGAAATCCAATAAAAGCGATAAGAACCATGACTGGAGAATGGGCGATCGGAGCTGAGATGAGTTCACCCACTCCCCCTTCTCTGAAAGCATTTGCCCAAACAGCACCTTGTAAAAGATAAGAAACATCGTCATATACGGGTGGGACTGACAGTTTCCCACTGACTAGCGATTGCGAGATATTGAAATAAGTAAATGCCGCTGCGATCGTCCCCCACCAAAGTAGCCGAAATCCAAATACGTGAATCCCTGCTTTTATGTTTTGATAGTTCAACATCTCAATTCAGACCTTATATTCTGCATTCTAATCAGGAGCAGATTTATTATCAGTAGTTAGACAGAATCTATTACCGTGCCGAGATCTGCCCCCTGCTTTGTGCTGCATACATCGCACGCAGCACCAACGCCGGATCGACCCACTGGCCTGCATACTTCAATCCCCAATGGAGATGAGGTCCAGTCGTTCGTCCGGTCATGCCAACCCGGCCAATGCGAGTCCCAGCGGGCAATGTTTGACCATCGTAAATCTTAATTCCGCCTTCACGATCGACAATATATTTGCCCCGAGCATCTTGACCTGCGAACCCACGCATATGGCAATACACATGCTCCCATTGACCCGATTCAATCACCACGGATGTGCCACAGGACGAGTTATCCGAAACCTCTACCACTTTACCTGCCCACCAGCTTCGGATATAACTGCCTTCCGGTGCCGCCATATCGAGACCCCGATGAAACTGAGTGCTGCTTCCCGTGCCGTCTGGAGACGATCGATAACCAAATGGGGAGGTATAAGTCTGAAAGTTTTCCACAGGGAACGATGCGCCCAGCCAGCTCCCGCCCATAGCGGCTTGATTGACATCTAAGGCGTTGACGACCCCGTTCGATGAGATGATTATACCGAGAGTCGCCAATAGCCCTATAACAGCAAAGATAATGCGTTTAGAAATAAAGGAAAGATTGGCAATCTGGGGAAAAATAAAATGCTTCATGCTGTGTTGAGTAAGACTTATCAAAGGGGCGGTTGATCAAAATTAGAGTACGTATCCCATCAAATCGCATTCACTTAAATGCATCCCCCATAGATACTCGAAGCTTAAGAAAATCAATCACATTTCTCAAATAAAAATAGTTTAATAAGAACTGTAAAATTTTATTTCTTCTAGAGCAATATCAACTCTGCTAGTCCCAAGTAAGTAATTCCCTGTGGTGTTATGTCAAACCGACAGGGCAATATTTCTAACCCAGATTTGATGGCCTCTCGTAAAAGTTGTCCATACTTCGGGTCACGATCGTCGCCGGGAGAAAACCTGTCGCAATCTCCGCGATTGATGAAATAAAGCATGACGGCTCGGGCTTCAGGAATGATACGGACGAGTTCACGAATGTGTTTTTGACCACGGGTTGTGACAGTATCGGGAAAAAGTGCGAGCTTACCATCGGTCCAAGTTGTATTTTTGACTTCAATGTAAATAGGCTTATCTGTCGTATCTAAAACCAGATCAATTCTGCTTTTTTCCTGACCATAGGCCACTTCCGATCGAATGCTGACATAATCCCTCAATTCAGCAATAACGTTTTGTTCGATCGCGGCTTTGACGACTTTATTGGGCAAGGCAGTATTCACACCACACCAGACAGGCCGATCGTTATCATTAACTTCAATGAGTTCCCAAGTGTAGGCAAGTTTGCGAGTTTTGCTGTCACTTTTGGAGACCATCACGCGATTTCCGAGAAGACATACGCCCGTCATGGGTCCGGTGTTGGGGCAGTGGGCGGTAATGAGTTCGCCTGTTGTGAGTTCAATATCGGCAAAGAATCGTTTGTAACGACTGATTAGCTTGCCTTCAAATAATGGTGGATAGGTGTAAATCTGAGTCATGTTTTTTGAGGTTGAATTTGATTTTTTCTGGCAAATCCGATCGCAACGGCGTAGGCCAAAAATCCATTGAGATTGGTAAACGGTGGCATGAATAAGGGGAGGAGAATGAAAAACCGATCGCAATTACTATTCACCTTGGGATACAAATGCAGAAATAATGGAATATACCAAACCAATCCCATAATCCATGCGCGGGGATTAACAAAATTAATCACATTCAACATTGCATAGAATTGATAAATTAAGTCACTGCGCTTTGTCACTCGTAGTAGAATTGCTAATAAAATTGAACCAACAATAAAGCAACCGATCGTATTATTCAGCAACAGCGGATTCATGAAGCCATTCGCAAAATCCTGCATCGCAAACAAGTCATTGCCTTCGATCGCCTGTACCACATTATTGACCACACGTTGCCCGTGAGTAGTTACCATTTCTGAGCTTGTGATTTTGCCAAATAGACTAGGAATTATAAATTGAAAAAAATGAAGATAAACGGATGGTTTGAAATATAGCAATGGCAAAGAAAATAGAATCAATGTGCTTGCAATAGCATAAGCTGCAACTCTAAATTGGCGTTTGATTAAATAATAAATAATGACGATCGCAGGAAAGATTTTAATACAAATTGCAAGTCCTAAAAGCAACGCTGATTGCACAAGCTTCTGACTACGATAAAAATGAAATGAAAGCCAAGTCAGCAATACAATAACTAAATCAATCTGGCCGCGTTCAAAGGTGGAAAGTAACGGGAAGCTACAAGTCACAAATAGGAAAGCTTCACCTGGTGTTGATAAACCATCATTCCGTTTCTTAGCAAAGAGTAGGCACAACCCCATCAAACTTACTAAAATTAATGCACTAAATACAATTTTTGCAGTTCCATAGGACAAGAATCCTAAGGGCAAGAATAATAAGGCTGCCAATGGGGGATAAATAAATCCAGACGCGATCGCATCTTCTGCATTAATGGCGGCATAGAGTTCAGGAAATTGCGTGACCGGATTTAAATAAGGATCTAGATTCAATAGGACCGATCGGGCTGCTACATAAAATGCCCGAAAATCAATCTGATAGGCTGACAGTAAGGTGTAGACGAGAAAGCCGATCGGTAAAAAGTAAATAAATGGACTGCTAGAAAGATTGCTTGGCCGATCGGTCTTATCCATGAGATTAATATCAGATTGCATAACACAGGGTTTAGTTTATTACGATAAATCTCGATCCCCCTAAATCCCCCTTGTGAAGGGGGACTAAGAATTAGAAATAACGTTCACTTCAATTTCCGGTTCCCCCTTACTAAGGGGGCTAGGGGGATCGGAGCTTTACTAAATCCCCAAGCGCTGATACACCTGGTCGAGATTCTTCAAATGATGACTGGCATCAAAACAATCTTCAATTTCCCCTGCATTCAAATGAGCCTGAACCTTTTCATTCTCCTCAATCCGCGCTCGGAAATTGCCGCCTTCCACATTCCATTCTGTATGGGCACAACCCTGAACGATCGCATAGGCTTCTTCACGATTCATGCCTTTGCCAATCAATGCCAATAGCACTCGTTGACTGAACACAACTCCGCCATAGAGATTCATATTGCGTTTCATATTTTCAGGATAGACCAAGAGGTGTTTGACCAATTCGGTAATCTCGTGAAGCATGAAATCTGTCAAAATGCAGGCATCTGGAAACGCCACACGCTCGACAGAACTATGGGAAATATCCCGTTCATGCCAAAGCGCCACATTCTCTAAGGCCGACACTGCATAGCCCCGTACCAATCGAGCCATTCCGGTGAGCCGCTCCGATCGGATTGGGTTCCGTTTGTGGGGCATGGCCGATGAACCTTTCTGGCCTTTGGAGAAATACTCCTCTACTTCCAGAACATCCGTGCGTTGCATGTTACGGATTTCGACACTGAATCGTTCAATTGATGCGGTGACCAACGCCAACGCATTCATAAAATCAGCATGACGATCGCGGGAAATCACCTGAGTCGAAGCCGGGTCTGGCTGCAATCCTAACAACCGACAGGTAATCTCCTCAATTTTTGGATCAATATTGGCATAGGTGCCGACGGCTCCAGAAACTTGGCCAATGGCGATCGTTTTCTTGAGGATGCAAAGCCGATCGCGGTTCCGCAACATTTCTGCCAGCCAACCTGCGAGCTTGAACCCAAAGGTAATCGGCTCGGCGTGGATTCCGTGCGATCGGCCAATCATGATGGTATTGCGGTGCTGCTGTGCCTGATAGCGAATGGCTTGAATGCAGGCTTCTAGCTTAGTCATGATCAAATCAAGACTCGCGACCATCTGCAACGATAGCGCCGTGTCCAGCATGTCAGAACTGGTCATCCCGAGATGGATATAACGACCCGCATCTCCGACGTATTCATTGATATTAGTCAAAAATGCAATCACGTCATGCTTGACTTCTTTCTCGATTTCAAGCACACGGGCAATATCAAATTTTGCTTTCGCCTTGATCTCCGTGACGGCTTCCATCGGGATGTATCCGAGTTCTGCCTGAGCCTCACAGACAGCGATCTCCACTTTCAACCAGGTTTGAAGCTTGTACTCGTCGCTCCAGATTGCACCCATTTCCGGTAGTGTATAACGCTCGATCAAGGTCTTATCCAAATTACAGCCGTAATATTGTAAAGCGATCGGGGCACTTCTATCTGTTGTTTTTAGATTCTGTTTTTAGACTCTATTTTTAGATTTCTAGGTGGATCCAAGCATTTCAGATCGGCTAGATTCAATAACTACAGTGGCGCCTAAGTCAACCATGCCATCACATTTACGATCGTTAAATACTTCAAACACTACCATTTCGTCCACCCAATCATAACTAAGTCCTTCATCAGAATGTAATCCGACGGTAAGGGTATAACTACCTTTATTTAGTTGGCCTGGGCAATTGAATTGGATCTTGAATATTTCTTCAGGGTAAATGTCTAGTAATTTACCGGATAGAAATTGGGTATTGGTTCCATAAACAACAACACCGAGTAAATTCCGAATTGAAATTCCGACGACTAAATTTGGGGTTTGAATTTTACCTGTGAATTGAATGGCAATCTGTAAATCATCACCATGGTTCAGCCGATCGACGGCTTGATTATTCTTGTCTAAAATTTTAACGCTTTCAATCATGACTTGTTTGTTTCCATGTTGATGAACACTAAATGCAGTCGGCTGTTCATCCTGGTTTGAGGTGGTTTTTTCCACTTGTCGATTTGCGATCGCCTTGAGTTCTTCAGCAATAGAGTCCGGATCTTCTGCACTGAGCATGGCTACATACCGATCGACAACCTTCGCGGGCGATCCAGTCATAATCATTTCACCGTGATTCAATAGCAATGCTTTTTTACATAACATTTTGACACTGCTGGCATCATGGGAAACAAACAAAATCGTCACGCCCTTATCTTTTAGATCACGAATGCGTTTCATACAGCGCGCTTGAAATCTTACATCCCCCACGGACAGAGCTTCGTCCACAATCAAAATTTCAGGATCAACATTAATAGCCACCGCAAAAGCAAGGCGAAGCATCATGCCGCTGGAGTAGCTTTTGACGGGTTGGTCAATAAATTGGCCGATGTTTGAAAAAGAGGCAATTTCATCAAATTTATTCGCCACTTCCATTTGGCTTAGTCCAAGAATCTGACCATTCAGGAAAACATTTTGGCGGCCCGTAAATTCTGGATTGAAGCCACTGCCGAGTTCCAGAAGAGCAGATATGCGTCCGTTGACCTGAATGCTTCCAGAAGTGGGCGTGAGCGTGCCCGCAATAATTTGTAGCAGAGTACTTTTGCCGGAGCCATTTTGACCGATGATGCCAAAGGTTTCACCGCGTTCGATTTCCAAATTAACATCACGTAAGGCCCAAAAATCATCCGATCGCTGCTTTGAAGGTTGCAGGGCTTCTTTGAGCCGATCGATGGGTTTCTCATAGCGTTTGAAGCACTTTGAGATGTTCTGGAGCCGAATGGAATAATCTTGGGTCACAGCACGGATCATGGTAAGGACAGCATTAAGAGTATCTGAAAAGTGTAGAATCGTTGCAACCGTTGCCCATTTTTGTGGATTTAGTCAGAATGTCCCGATCGATTACTGAACGCCTCAATCACCGTATTAGCCGAACCTTAGGTGAAAATCCTCGTGGAATGAAACTAAATCTTCTGAGGGTTTTAGTGCAGCGAGAACTAGCGGCGCGATATAAGGGTTCTATTTTTGGTAATTTTTGGTCAGTTGCCCATCAAATCACGCAGCTTGCTATTTATACCTATGTGTTTGCGATTGTCCTGAAGGTTAAGCTAAATCAATCGGCACTTCCTCAGACTGGCATTATTGACGATCACCTTTTATTCGCGCTGTGGCTATTTGGGGGATTAGTACCATGGAATGCAATGACGTTGAGTTTTATGGGCAGTTCGACGGCTGTGATTAGTCAACCGAACTTAGTTAAAAAAGTTGTATTTCCCTTAGTTCTTCTGCCTCTTGTGCCGATCGCGACGGCATTTTTTGATAGTACGATCGGAATGATGATTCTCATTGCAGCGGTGGCATTTGCATTGAAAACTATTCATCTGACAATCTTTTTATTGCCATTAGTCTGGATTCCGCAATTGATGTTGACGGCGGGAATTGGATATTTGTTAGCAGGATTTACGGTATTTTTGCGCGATATTCCACAGACAGTGACGATCGCGGTGAATTTGTTATTTTATCTCACCCCCATTATGTATCCGATCGAAGCTGTGCCTATGATGTTTCGTCCGATTATGAAATGGAATCCGGCTGGAATTTTGGCGGATTTATATCGAGATTTAATTCTCTGGGGAGAGGTCCGACATCTTCAGGAATGGGGACTATTGTGGATTTTGAGTGCGATCGTCTTTACCATTGGTATTACGGTATATCGACGTTTACGTCCGGCGTTTGCAGATGTTTTATAGCATTCAATTTAAGGACTAATCCTAGCTATGAACGCGAGGTTCTGGGTGCAATGTTGAGAGTATTTCGCTTTCGACAAGGGCGATCGCTTCAAGGCGTTCTGTAACCACGGTTCGATCGAAGTAGGTATCAGCTAAAACCCAATAGAGTCCATAATGTCGGGCCTCGGATTCCATTAACGATCGGTAAAATTCGGCGAGTTCTAGATCCTCGCAATGCTGACCGATTAACCCAAGGCGTTCGTGACTGCGGGCTTCGATTAGAGCGGAGACTAAGAGCATGTCAAGGAAGCGATCGGGTTCGGGTTTACGAATTTGTTTGGTCAGTGTGGCTCCATAGGGCGGGGCATTCAGAGGCAATAGGGGAAGGTTGCGACGCTTCATAATGGTATTGACTTGCTGGAAGTGCAGGAGTTCTTCTTGGGCGAGGTGGGTGAGTTCGTGGACGAGTTTTGTATTGGATGGGTAGCGGGTCATGAACTTTAGTGCTACGCTAGCGGCTTTGCGTTCGCAGTTAGAGTGATCCAAAAGAATTGTATCCATGTTGGCAAGAGTTTGCTCTGTCCAGGCATCGGAGGTCGGATCAAGTAAAAATTTAATTCGGGGCAATGCTTGCATGGGCGGTTTTTTCTTATGACATGGTTGGGTCTTGCAATTTTAACGGCTTTCTTTGAATCTTTGAAGGATGTATTCAGTAAAAAGAGTTTAAATTTTTTAGATGAATATCTCGTGGCTTGCGCGGGGATGGCGATCGCGTCAGTTTCTTTACTACCCGTTTTAGCCGTTGTTGGCGTTCCGAAGCTGGGGCCGAATTTTTGGATGGCGCTAACGATCGGTGGGTCTCTAAATGTGGTGGCTTATACGCTGTATGTCAAAGCTATTCGCCTAGCAGATTTATCACTCATGTCGCCCTTGTCTACCTTAACGCCATTATTTTTATTAATCACTTCCCCCTTGATTGTTAAGGAAGTTCCGACGATTTGGGATGCTGTTGGAGTTTCTTTGATTGTAATTGGATCTTATGTATTGAATTTGAATGCGTCGGCTGATGGTTTTTGGGGACCGTTACGATCGATTTTCCGAAATAAAGGTACCCGAATGATGGTGGTGGTGGCGTTTATTTGGAGTATTACCTCTACGTTTGACAAAGTGGGAGTGCTGAATTCTTCGCCAATTTTTTGGGCAATTGTATTATTTGGATTTATTGCGTTGGGGATTCTGCCGTTAATTATTTTAAAATCAAAGAACCCGATTCAGGGCATTCGATCGCATTGGCGGTTGTTGTTAGCGGCAGGGGTTGCTAATGCGATTGGGGTCGGTTGTCAAATGGTGGCGGTGGGAATGGTGGCCGTTACGCAGGTGATTGCGGTGAAGCGAATGAGTGGATTAATTAGTGTGGTGTTTGGTCACTTTCTATTTGGTGAGAAGGGTATTCGGGAACGGCTGTTGGGTGCGGGTATTATGGTGATGGGCGTGGTAGTGATGACGATCGGTTGAGGATACACGGTCAAAGTATAGTAGTGAATCCTCAATTTATTCGTTTTCTCGTTGGATTTGGAAAATAGCGAACCCTGTCTTCTACAGTCTCTGAAATCCAGATTTCTAAGAGAATGAAAAATATGAATATGCTGTGACCTAAACCCAACGAGAAAAAACTAGAATCCGTCCGATCGAAAACTATTTTGCCTTTGCTGGGGGCGCTGTTGCACGCATTTTTTGGCGTTGTTCCTCGGTTAACACTGCATTTTCTTTAGTATTTTCTTGTTTTTTGATCTCAGCAATACTTGCTTTCTGTTCAGGTGTTAGCTTCAGCGTAGCAAGAGCTTTCCGAAAAGAAACTTTGTTTGCTTTGGCAGTCTCCATTTGAGAGAGTTGCTCGGGCGTTAATAGTTTTTGAATCTCTGCGCGGGCTTCTTCCTTAATCGTCTTGAGTTGCGCTTTTTGCTCAACGGTGAGTTTTAAATCAAGAGGCGCCTTTGCTTCAGCCGCAACAAGTGTAGGCTGAGATAATGCTGAAATTACAGGAATGCCAGTCACTGCTGCGAGGCATAGCAAACCGGGGAGGAATTTAATCAATGAGTTCATTTGTGTTTCTCTAATGGATAGAAGTAATTTAACGATCGAAATAATACTTAGGATAGATCTAAA
>JANXWB010000089.1 GCA_025351345.1 Synechococcales cyanobacterium GL140_1_metabat_312 | reverse complement strand
GTTGTCTTGCTCGGGTGTTGGATAGAATCGATACTTGAAAGCCTTTTGCATTGGTCTCTTTGGGTATTCTTAGATTATAGCTGATATTAACTAAGATGCACCTGCTAGAACAAAAGTTCCCACGACTGCCAAAGATTTGTTTCTTCCCGTCGGTCAGTCATGCGCCTTTACATCCCCGCCCTAAAACGGCTGGGTTTTCCGGCGAATCTAGATAAAGATGTATGAGCTAAGCTGGTCGCTGACAAAGCTCTATCGTGACAAGACTAAAATGATGGCTGACTTGAATCTAACTGACTTGAATCTAACTGACTTGAAGAAATGGATGCGCCGAATGCAAGGGATTTAGATTTCTGGGTGCAAGCTTGAGATGCTGTTCCAAGCTGCAATTATGGGGTTTGATTTAGGTGTAACCGCGATTAAAACAATCAAGGGCGGTTTTCCGAAGACCCCCATCGCTTGTCAATGTCTGTTACAAATGTTAATGTTGCTTTATAAGCAGGTTAATACCTGAACCAAACCTCTTCAATTGGAGTCTTCGGATCATGAAAAATGCAGAATCTAAGCCTGGTTTCACAGTTTTTTCAGAAGTTTTGAATGGACGCATGGCAATGATGGGGTTGGCGATCGGCTTTGCGACCGAATTGCTTACTGGAAAAGGAATCTTGGCTCAACTTGGTATCCTCTAAAATATCAGTTCAACTGACTCGGCTAATGGTTTTTTAAAGAATTCAGTAGCTGCCTCACCAATAGAGAGTCCAGAATGCTTAGCTGTATTCTGGATTTTTTATTGGAAAATTGCGCGATACACTCGATACACTGAAAAAGTATTCTTGAATTTTATTTTATAAATTCTTTTGAAAAATATTTTGAGACTATGAGGGTTGTTGCCTATCGATATTGCAATGTAGAAGATAATCTGTTGGGATTGCCTGCCAGCTTCGCAGCTTGGACTATTGATCGGGTCTATCAAGATTTTGCTATTCAATCCGGTTCAATGCTGGAGATATCATCCCGATCACAGTTACAACAGTTTTTTCAAGATTGCGATCGATATCCCGTGGCAGTCTTGTTGGTTCAGTGTTTGACTGATTTAGGCGATTCGCTTGATTCTATTCGAGCAATTTTAGACCGTTGTCAGGCGATTAATTGTAGGGTGCAGGTGAGTGAGAGAACTGCCCCGATCGATGGGCCGAGCGGTCCATTAACCGCATCTTCCCTGTCTGACATGCTGGAACATGCTCAAATTTTCAATACTCAATTACGAAGCCGATCCATTCGAGAGGGTCATGCCCGTAAACGCCTAAAAGTTTTGCCACCCCCCGGTCGTGTTCCCTATGGCTATTTGCGATTACCGAAATGCTATGGGATTGATCCAGCCACCGCCCCGATCGTCAAAGCCTTGTTTGATCAATTTTTATTGTTTGGTTCAGTCCGTGGTGCAGTGCGCTATGTGACCAAAAAATATAGCAAAACTCTCTCACCTTCTACCGCATTGCGATGGTTGACCAGTCCTGTTTATCGTGGCCATTTGGCCTATGGTACGGGTGACATTATCAGCGATACTCATGTGGCCATCATGGGACCGGATGAAGCGGCGCAAATCGATCGGTTGCTTCAGCGCAATCGTCGGATGCCAAAACGATCGGCTAGCAGTGAACGATCACTCTCTGGGTTGGTGGTCTGTCAAGCTTGCGCGTCGCCTATGACAATTGCCTCCGTAAAGTCCCGAAAAAAATCAAAACCCACCTATCTTTATTTAAGACCAACAAACTGCAAGTCTTGTATCCCCGGCATTAAAACCTGTGGGGCGATCGCCTATGACGAGGTATTACAACGGATTATTGAGCGAATTTGTGATCAACTGCCCAGTGCGATTGTGCCTCTACCGACGGAAGAACTGCAACAGATACGTCAGCAAATTAATCAGCAAATTTTAGAGAAGCAAACAATCTTACAAGCTATTCCTAATCTTGAAGCCCAGCAGATTTTTGATGCTAAAACTGCAACATTACGATCGTACACACTGCGCGCCGAAATTTCTATTCTCCAATCCAATTATTCTAAACTACCGCCTCCGAACTTAATCTCGATCGCTAAAACGGTCTCTATTCCAGAATTTTGGACAGGTTTATCAGAGACAGAACGTCGATTTTATTTTCGAGAATTTTTACGGCGGGTTGAGTTAGTTCGAGGCTTTACCCCAGATCAGCCATCACTAGGTACAGACTGGACGGTAGAACTCGTCTTTATGTTTTAAAGGATTTCAGACTCTTTAATAGGTTTACTCTCGCCAACATCTTTACTCTAAAGCCTTATTTCTGAATATCTTAAAAAAGCCCAGCCTAATAAAAGACTGAACCTTAAAGCTACTCTCTTGTAAGACTCTTACGCGAATGATCTGCTATTACAGATCACCACCCCGTAGAAACAGCACAAAAACGATCGCTGGCCCTGCAATTACGATTAGCGCCAGAGTCGTTAGCTGGAAAACAACGGTGAAATCAATTCCATTCAAGAAGTCCATTACTCCCCCAATCCTCGCCTAAAGCGGATCTAAATACTCTCATTCATGATTACCCCATATTTTCAGGACCAACACAACCCCTTCTCAGAAAGTTAACAAAACTAAAACTAAAATGATCGTTCTACACTCCAACAATATTCGACAATAGATGGACTGATTCTCGGAGATCCCTAGAAATGGCGACTTGGCAATGTGTAAAAAATTGTGGGGCTTGCTGCAATCTTGACCCTACCGATCGGCCCGATCTTGGTAAGTATTTGAATGAGTCAGAAATGATTACCTATCTGAGCATGGTGGGGGAAGATGGGTGGTGTGTTAACTTTAATGCCGAAACCCGCGAATGTAACATTTACGAGAAGCGTCCGTCGTTTTGTCGCGTCACTCCAGAGACTTTTCAAACCCTATTTGATATTGCTCCAGAGGAGGTGAACGACTTTGCCATCGAGTGCTGTCGTGAACAAATTGAAGGGGTTTACGGCGATCGTAGCTTGGAGATGTTGGTATTCGATCGGGCTGTAGGAATTTAGCTGGGAATTTAGCCTTGCTGATAGTGATCGCTATCACATATTATAGATAATGAAAAGAAAATGAAATATATTTTGTCATGTCTCTAGACTTATCACCATTGACAGATCCTCTGACAAGTCAGCCAGATCAACAACTAATTCCCGAAACTCCAGCCATCGAGTCGGACCTTTCGATCATGAGCCGTTGTTTTACATCTACCTTTGTTACGATTTTTCTAGCTGAACTTGGTGATAAAACTCAGGTAGCGACATTGCTTTTGAGTGCCCAGTCCCACAAGCCCTGGGTTGTTTTTGCTGGATCAGCGCTGGCTCTCATTAGTACAAGTCTTGTTGGTGTTCTGCTAGGACAGTGGTTGTCAAAATTGCTAACGCCAAGACGTTTAGAACTGGCGACGGGAACGATTTTGCTCATAGTATCGGTCTTTCTATTCGTTGATGTAGCGGGGATGAGCTGATGGACTGGAATTTGTTCGGGCTTAGTTTTGTAACCGTGTTTTTAGCAGAACTTGGTGATAAAAGTCAGTTCGCTGCGATCGCCTTGAGTGGAGCCAGTAAATTTCCAAAAGCCGTATTTTTAGGTTCCGTGGCGGCTTTGGTATTGGCTAGTTTGTTGGGTGTAATTGTAGGTGAAGGAACAGCTCAAATTCTGCCTCCTCAACTCGCTAAAACGATCGCCGCTATCAGTTTTGCGGTGATGGCGGCGAAATTGCTCTTTTTTGGAGAGGCTGAAATATTGGAGACTGAAGAATTGGATACCGAAATCTCAGCACCCAAGGTCTTATCTAGTGTTAGTGAAACAGTCGAAAGTCACGACTAAACAAAACACTAATACCCACTAGCTTCACACTTTCAATCATCCAATAGACACTGTGCATTGTATTCATTTGTTCAGGGACAATGCCAGTTGATTCTTCAATAAATCCAAGACCGCTCATGGTTGGGGTCACAAAATAGGTGCAGAGAAGAGCGATACCGAGAAGCAAAAAGGCGATCGGTAAATTGCGGAAGGGTGATTCTCGTTCAGTAATCGGCATCTCTTGCTTTACCCAGAATCCAACACAAATTAATGCAGCTAGCACTAGTTCCATGCGGTTAAAAACTCCAAACAATGCCTGACCTGTCAAAACAAAATGACTTTCGGCCATCATGCCTGATGTATAGAGAACAGGCATAACCAAGAAGTCCAAAACTAAGCTCGCGCTTAGCCAAAAGATAAGCACGAGCGGAAGAACTCGGTGCCAGGTTGAATCTTGCCAGTGGAGTGGAGCTTTCATGGAAATTGCCTAATATATATTGCAGTGGGTTAGACAGGCGAGACATCATTCCGGTCTGTACTTTTCAACGTAACACAGGGATTTTGAGGATCAAACCCATCGAAACATATACCTACTAACCGATACAGAAGTTGACAAACCACAGGATATAGTTACTCCATCAAAAAACAAAAACGATCGCAACTCGCCATTTCTGGAAAGATTACGATCGTTGGATTAATCATTCACTCAATACTGAACTGTTCTCTATGCGTCGATTCTCTATGCAGCCTTGCCACGACGAAGTTTCAATGCACCTGCCGCACTCAACCCTAGCAAAGAAAGCATAATTGAGGGTTCAGGGACATCTCGTCTGAGGAATGCATCCACATTCTTCTTGCCGATATCAACGATGAATACCGTATCGTTAAAGTCCCGATCGGAATATTCACCAAATTTGCCTCCGCTGGCGCCATTACCATAGAGATCTTCAAAGCCCATCAAAATATAGCCTGTGCCCTTAATTCCGTAAGCCACAACATGCTGCAAACCATCTGCATTCTTAGAGTCCTGTGCTCCGAAAACGTATGCATTGTTCCCACGGTTGTAGCCATCAGCGCGCAGTTTGAAGTCTAGAGTACTTTTTGCCGCTATTTGCCCTATGTTGACTCCATCTCCCAACTTTAGAACACTTTTATCTCCACCCAAGACACAGCCTGCACCTGCACAAGAAATATCCTTGAACAATAAACCTTGTTTATTCGTCGTGCCTTGGGACGTATAACCCAATTGGTTCTTGTAGCTTGCGCCTTCGTTAATGAAGTATGTCGAGACGTTGTAGTCGTACTTCAGACTTAGTGCGTTAACGTCAATTCTAAATTGGTTACTGTTTTTCAGCTTAACCCGTTCCTGTTGGACATAGGACTGGTAAGGCTGATCGTTAAACCCGGTTTGTGCTTTGCTAAGAATGGTTGGTTGAGGCATGTCCCACATGGAACTTGCTTTCGCTGAGTCAGCTTGAGCTGTAATTCCAAGGAGGGAAGTGGTAAGGAAAAGTCCAGTCAACAGTATGTTTTTCATAGAAATAATTGATGTTCAGATAGAGGCGGAATGAGTTGGGCCAGCCTTTAAAGTTCACCGATACGATCGACGACTCCATATGCTGAGAGTTCTCACGTTTTAGGTCTAAACTCTAAAACTACATTGCCTCGGAAGTCTGGACTATGGCTAGAGCAATTCTTCTTCTTCTTCTAGACTTTAAATTTAATTCTGAAAATCTGTGAATACACCCTCAATTACCGAATTTTATTTATTCTATGGAACACCTGAATAGAGAATTAGAAGCTAATAAGTTCGTATAATTACTTATTTTCAGTTAGGAATAAAATATCAATCGCAGAAGCTACTTACAAAGCTACTTACAAGAGTGTCTAAGATGGCTAGAGAATTTACAGACGTAATTACTCGGAGTAGGACTTATTCTGATGGCCTCAAACAATAACTTCATGATGTAAAACTTAGCACTAGCATAACGTTTGAAGCAATTCCGGATAATTTGAAACCATTTTGCTGGGAAGATCTCATCTCTACGTAGGCGGCTGTCTTCTGTCAACCCGAGGCGATCGGGGGTAAACTACATAAAGAAACCATTTACATTACATCTTGGTTAGGCATGGCAGGCAGCATGAAGACTCATTTCCCAATCCTTGGTTCAATCCCCGCATCAAAGCGTACTACGAAGAAAAAAATAGGGATGGCCAAAGCCTTGCTGGGGATTGTCGTGAGTCAGGCGATCGGCGTGTCGGTTATGATGTCTCCTGCTATGGCCCAAAAAGCTTCCCTGAGCTATAGCGAGCTGATTCAGAAGGCTCGTAAGGATGAAGTAGAACGGGTCGAAATTAATGATATCCAAAAAACAGCCAAGGTTTATTTAAAAAATAGTGCTCGCCGGGATGCTAATGGTAAACAGCAGGATCAACCGATCGATGTAACGCTATTTAGTGATTCAAATACTGAACTACTGACCACTCTCAACGATGCCAAAGTTCCGGTTGAGGTAAAGAATAATACGGAAAGTGCGGCAGCTATGGGAATGCTGATGCAACTTTTGATTGTGATGTTTTTGATTGGCGGGTTGATGCTGATTTTGAAGCGATCGGCTAATTCCCCTGGTGGTCCTGGTCAAGCCATGAACTTTGGCAAGTCTCGGGCACGCTTTCAAATGGATGCTAAAACAGGGGTGATGTTTGAGGATGTGGCGGGGATTGAGGAGGCTAAGGAAGAACTCCAAGAAGTGGTTACGTTCTTGAAGCAGCCTGAGAAATTTACGACAGTGGGGGCAAAAATTCCAAAGGGAGTGTTATTGATTGGCCCACCTGGAACCGGGAAAACACTTTTAGCCAAGGCGATCGCTGGAGAAGCGGGTGTCCCGTTCTTTAGTATTTCGGGGTCTGAATTTGTCGAAATGTTTGTGGGTGTGGGCGCGTCTCGGGTGCGGGATTTATTTAAAAAAGCCAAAGAAAACGCACCTTGCATCATCTTTATTGACGAAATTGATGCGGTTGGTCGTCAGCGGGGTGTTGGCATGGGCGGCGGTAATGATGAACGTGAGCAGACGCTGAATCAAATGCTGACGGAGATGGATGGATTTGAAGGAAACTCCGGCGTAATCGTGATTGCGGCGACAAACCGAGCAGATGTTTTGGATCAAGCCTTGCTGCGGCCCGGTCGTTTCGATCGTCAAATTAATGTGGATTTACCCACGTTTAATGGTCGCTTGGGGATTTTGGAAGTTCATGCAAAGACGAAAAAAATAGCGCCTGAGCTTTCTATGTCAGCTATTGCTCGTCGGACTCCTGGGTTTTCGGGTGCTGATTTGGCCAATCTATTAAATGAAGCCGCTATCTTGACCGCCCGCCGTCGCATGGACGAAGTGACAATGCAGGAAGTTGAGGATGCGCTCGATCGGATTACGATCGGTTTGAGTATGAATCCATTGCTCGACAGTAAGAAAAAGCGGATGACGGCCTATCACGAGGTTGGCCATGCATTGCTAACGACGCTGTTGCCCCATGCAGATGAATTAAATAAGGTTACAATTATTCCCCGATCGGGCGGAATTGAAGGTTTTTCTCAGACCGTAGCGAATGAAGACACCATTGATAGTGGACTTTACACTCGGGCTTGGATGATGGACAAAATCCGGGTGTTGATGGGTGGTCGAGCGGCGGACGTGGAGGTCTTTGGGGAAGATGAAATGGACTCTGGTGCCACCAGCGATATTAAAAAAGTTACTCAGATTGCCCGTCAAATGGTGACGCAGTTTGGGATGTCAGATTTAGGTCCAGTGGCATTGGAAGGCAGCGGAGATATGTATTCGCGGGGTGGCGGCGGTGGTCAAGGCGATTACTCTGAGACGATCGCGGAAATGATCGATCAACAGGTACGGGCGATCGCGGTGTCTTGTTATGAAGATGCTCGCAAGATAATTCGTGAAAATCGTGAATTGGTGGATGAATTGGTGGAGTTGCTGCTGGAGATGGAAACCGTTGAGGGGGCAGAATTCCGGGAAGTGGTGCAAAAACATCAAGGCCGATCGGCTGTAGCTCGTCCGTTGATAACCCATTTGAGTCGATAGAGCGGCAATAGTTCCCAGTATTGTGAAGAAAACATGGCGGCGAAGAAACAATTGTGACGTTTAGGGTGTCATAAATTCTTTCTTCGTTTCTTTTTGAGGATTCTAGGGGAATGCGCTTGTAGAATAATGGATAGGGGCGTGCGAGGGCATTGGTATGAATTTAGGATTTTCACTAAGCGAGTGGGTGCTCTTGTTGCCTACCCTATCGGATGTGCAGCAATGGTGGACAACGTTTAGTCAGAGTCCTGATTTTAAGACGTTCAGTGCTGTTATGACGGTATTGACTGCGATCGCGGGTACTGTCACTGCTCGTTTGGAAGTGATTCAGAAGCTATTGGGAGCGGGTCAAAAAGTTCTCAATCTCCTCAAGCCCGCTCCTGCCTTGCCCCCTGCCCTAACCGATACTGCCGAACCTCGCAAACGATTACTTCGTATTTTAAAAAGTGAATATGCCCGCCGACTTCAAGATTCATCCCTTAATCCGCAGATTTCTATTGATCTTCAGTTTCAAGATCGACGTGAGTTAGTGGGTCGTCCTCGTTTGCGATCGGGATCCTCCACCTTGGTGCCGCAGTCCCTAGAGGCGATTTATAGTCAAATTGAAATTGATGGCAAACTTCTGATTGTGGGGAATCCCGGCTCGGGCAAAAGCACCGAATTATTGAAATTTGCGACCCTGATGTTGGATCGGGGGACCGTAGAAACTAGTGCTCCTATTCCGGTTTTGTTAGATCTTTCAGCGTGGGATGATGAAGTTCCTGCCTTAGAGCATTGGATCGCTCGACGGTTGAAGCGGCTTTATAATATTGACAACGCTACCGCCTTGCAATGGCTGCGGGATGAACGTTTGATTTTGCTGCTGGATGCGCTGAATGAAGTGGGTCTCGATCGGCAAGAGCGTTGTATTGATGCGATTAATCAGTTTTTGCAAACTACGAGTTATCCCCATTGTGTGGTGTGTTGTCGGTTAGAAGAGTATGAATTGGGCCGCCGTCAACTCACTGAATTAAATGGGGCTATTTATCTTCAAGCTCTTTCGGATCATCAGATTCAGCAATATTTGGAACTGGCCGATCGGACGTTGCGGTGGGAAACATTGCAAGCTGAACCAACCCTGCGAGAACTGGTTCGATCGCCATTAATGTTGATGATCATGGTAATTGTTTATCAAGGTCGTCAGATTCATACGGCGAGTGAATTGCTGAGTCTTTATATTGATCAATGTTTTGAACGATCGATTAAAACCACCGCCTGGAAACCTCCTAGTCGTGAGCAAACCATTCGCTATCTTACCTGGCTTGCTCGACAGCTTAAGGTCCAGTCGAAACCTGAACTAGCAATTGAACGGATGCAACCCAGTTGGCTCGGGAATAAATACGATCGGATTCTATACCGATTTTTGTGTGGGGTAATTATTTCCATTCTGTGTGGATTAATTTTTACAATTGTTAATTTAAATCTTGATTTGCCACGAGAAATTCAAGCCTTGGGGATAGCGATTGCTCTAGCGGGTGGGATGCTCTATGGCATTTATAGCCGAGAAGATTTGTGGGATTGGCTTCAGGCATTGCCCATTCTCAGTTCTATTACTGATTTACTTGATAATGAAGAAATTGAACCTGTGCGTTTGGGTTGGTCGTGGCAACGCTTTAAGACGGGACTGTTGGCTGGGTTAAGTGTGGCTGCTATCTTGGGCAATGGAATTTTTATTTACGATTGCATCCTAGGGGATGTCTTTTTGGGGATGCGATGGGGGGTTGCGGTTTTCGTTAGCTATGGCTGCTTTGTTGCCGTCATTTCCGGGTTACAGGCGGGAGTGCGGTCCTGTTCATCTCCGAATCAAGGCATCTGGGAATCGCTAAAAAATACGATCGTAGTGATTATATTGGCGACTATGATTGGTAGTCTGATTGCTTGGGTGGCGTTGTTGATTCCGTTGGGGATTATGAATGCCCGATTTTCGCTGTGGGTGGGAATTGGTAGTGGATTGATGTCGGGATTATTTTCCGGTGGGCTGCCCTGTATTCAACATGGCGTATTGCGGCTGTTGTTGTGGCGGCAGAATGTGATTCCTTGGAACTATGCAAAATTTTTAGAATATGCCCACAATATTGGGTTGTTGCAGCAGGTGGGTGGACGATATCGCTTTGTCCATGAATTGTTACGAGGACACTTTGATGAACACAATGCCCGATCGTAATTAGTCGATATTGGTTCTAAATTGATTCTAAATTTACCCGGTGTGAACAGTCTTCACCCATTTCAGACGCTTTTTCACAAAGGCCATCCGGGTTGTCACGCTGCCCACAACCGCAAACCAATGCATCATGTATACAAATCCTTGTAATGCCTGGACTAAGGGCAGTCCCCAGCCTTGCCATATATTGTCGTAAGTGCCACCCGAGGATAATTTCAGCCGACGTAGACCACGGGTTGTACTGGCAACGAAGAAGACAAAGGTCAACGTTGAAATTGGCATTAACATCAAACTATGGTGATAGTGGATTGCCCAGAAAAAGTCTGGGACAGCCGCCGTTGGCATAAAGTATTGCATAATCCAAAACATGCCTAAGTCCATTGTCTTAGTGGTGCCCATACGATTGCGAACAATAAAGCGCCAGTAATCCAAATACCGTTGGTAGCCGCCTTCTCCCCACCGATTCCGTTGATGCCATAATGACTTCACCGTTGTGACTCCTTCTTCATATACGGGAGGAATCGTCAGACATTGAATATTCCATTGATTCAAATGCAATCGGAAGGTCAAATCTAAATCATCTGTAATTGTTTCTTCATTCCATCCACCGCATTCAATCAAAGCCGATCGCCGCACAAACTGACCATTTCCACGCAACTCGCCCAATCCACCGATCGCAATCCGTTGCTGTTGCATAAAGGCATCAAGTAACATTTCTGCATGTTGACCTTTGACCCAAAAATTATTTTTATCAGGGGAACCGGGACGTTCATATTGGGCGATCGCCTTACGGAGTTGAACCGCCCCAATCCGATCGCCTGTCAAAAAAATAGGCAATGTCTTCTGCAAAAAGTCTGGCTGAATTCGCGCATCTGCATCAAACACAACTAAGAATTCACCCTTAGTTTTTGTAAAGACTTGATTCAATGCCCCAGACTTGCCACCCGATGCTCCAGCGGCCCTGCGGAATAAATTTAACTGTGGAAATTCACTACGCAATTTAGTCAAAATCTCAGATGTCCGATCGGTGCTCGCATCATCCACAATCCACAGCTCGTAGCGATCGCTTGGATAATCAAGATTGCACAGATTTCGCACCAGCCCTTCAATGACCGCTTCTTCGTTCTTCGCGGATACCAATAGCGTTACGATCGGCATCAAATTGTCTACTAACATTCCCGGTTCTAAGGCAGGGGCTTCCAGTTGGGGAGTTGCCACAAATGCCCGAAGTAAATGAATCGCCATCAGGCAAGACAACCCGCACATA
>JANXWB010000082.1 GCA_025351345.1 Synechococcales cyanobacterium GL140_1_metabat_312 | reverse complement strand
CTTTACGATCGCGACGAACCCGGACGAAAAGGCGCACTCAAACTACAAGATCGCCTCAAAGACCGCGCCGACATCGTAACCATCCCAGATGCACCCGGAAAAAATGGCACACCTGAAGGATGGGACATCTCAGACTTACTAAATTCCAGCCCAACGCCCTGGGCATTAAGCCAATTAGACGCATCCCTAGCAAAAGCCGAATCCTGGACTGAACCCAAACGGGCCAACCCACTCCGATCGCGCCTTCAAACCAACGACGAAATGATTGCAGGCGCAAGAGACCACGTTGACTGGCTAGTAACCGACATCCTGACCCCTGATGAGCTTTTCATCCTAGGCACACCCCCACGGGTCGGAAAATCCATATTCGGCCTCACATTAGCTAAAGCCGTCGCCACAGGAAGTCCCTTCCTTGACAGACCCGTAACTCAAGGCTCAGTACTCTACATCAACCTCGAAGACTCACCCACCAAAGTCAAACAGCGCCAACTCGCCCAAGGATGGGCCGACAATCTCCCCGTCTACTGGATGGATAAATTCAAATTGTCCGAGTTAGCTGACCTCAGAGAACTAGCCGACGAAATTCCCGATCTGCGCCTGGTCATCCTGGACACCTTCAGCCGAATTCGTGACGACAACCAAAAAGAATCATCAGCAGAACTCGGCAAAATCCTAGAACCGCTCCAAGAATGGGCCAAAGAGCGCGGTGTTTGCGTCCTGTTGATGCACCACACCGGAAAAGTCAACAGCGACCATCCCAGCGCAGACCCGTTTGACGCGTTGCGCGGTTCAACCTCAATCCGTGCAACATGTCGCGGCGCAATGGTCATCATTCCCGGCGAAAGTTCCTATCGACTGCTCGCAGAAAATGGATACGCCGATCGGCTAGACGTGAACATCCGCATCAAACCGGAAACCCTTGAATGGAATCTGATTGGCAACTGGACACCGCGCATCGATGGAGACATGAAAACCCAAATCCTAGACCATCTAAACCTCATAGGCGAGGCCACAGTCTCAGAAGTAGCCAAGGACCTCAACTTCAACGCATCATCCGTCAGCACCATCATGAGCCGCTTAACCCGTGATGGTGTCGTCAAAAAACATGGTGGAACGGGACGTATTCCCGCGCGCTATATGCGTAGTTCAAACTTGCTCAAACAGCTTGAAACACAGTTTGAGCACCCAAAGCCAGACCCCGTAAAGGATACAGACTTGCTCAAACAAAATAACTTTACTAAGGAACCTACTGAAAAAGTGATCATTTGCCCTGAAAGTGATCATTCGACTCTCGCTAGAAATAAATGTGACAGTTCCCCAAGCGAAAACGACCAAATGATCACTTTTGCTTCAAATGATCACTTTTCGCCTACACATACAAAGTTGTTTGAGCAAAGCCACAACCCGGACGTGGCAAGGGATGTATGCTCAAACAGCAAAAATGAGAGTTTGAGCAATTTGAGCAAAACTGGCACAAGCCCCGACGTTGAAGAGTGGGTCTACTGGAAAAAAGTAGAAACCGTCGTTAAGGTGACGAAAAAAGCCGGGAATTTTGCTTGGATAAAAGTCCCAGGTCAACGAAATGTAGAGAAAGTCGCCCTGTCAGAGTTGGGGAGAAAATAGTTAATGTCCAAGCGCATCAGCAGGCGAGCCATCAAGCCTGCCAAACTTGCCGCGCTCTGGAGTCAATTCAGTGATTTCAAGCGAGGTCAGCTAACGGCCAATACGATGAGGGATTTTGCCAAAACCGAAGTCCTTATCAACAAACTCCCCACGACACTCACCACCGCGATCGAAATTCGTGATTGGCTAATGGAAGTGCCCGACGGGAAGGACAAGCCGCGCTATGCAAACGAGCGGGTCCGCCGAGTCCTGGTCAGCTTCAACGCCTGTTGTAATTGGGCCTACAACAGTGAACTCATCAACCAAAACCCTTTCACTGGCCTCTCTAAAGAAATCCGCAAAACCAGCCACATCGAAAATCAGTGGACTGCGTTTGCACCCGATGAACGACTCGCCATCATCGATCGCTTTGAAAAGCAAAATCCTTACTACGCCCCATGGGTGAAGTTTCTCTTCTGGACTGGGTGTCGTCCATCAGAAGCGGCGGCGCTAACTTGGGAACAAATCACCCCAGACCTCAGCGCAATTCACTTCGTGCGAGCCGCCCAACCCGGAATGGCTATTCAACCCACCAAAACCAGAAAAGATAGATTCTTCCCCGTTAACGATCGGTTGAGATTCTTCCTATTAGGATTACGTCCCGAACCCATGGACCGATCGCTCATCCTATTACCAGGCGAGAAAGGTGGGCGAATGGAGTTTCACAATTTTGGAACTCGACACTGGAAACCACTCATTGAGGAAATGGTGGAAGAAGGCTTAGTTTTTCGATACATGGGCCAATATCATTGCCGTCACACCTGGATCACCATGGCTCTGGAATCGGGGATGGATGTAAACGACATCGCCTACCTCTCAGGCAATAGTCCGAACATCATTTACCGCCACTACGCATCCCGAAATAGAAACATAAAAGTCCCTGAGTTCTAAGCAGAACCAGGGACTTTTTAGTTAGATGTGAATCTCTCAAACACATGCCAGGACGGAGATTTGAACTCCGGACACGTGGATTTTCAATCCACTGCTCTACCAACTGAGCTATCCCGGCTTGCTAACTCTTCGCGAGCGCTTAACTAAGTTAGCAAACCTTCTGGATGTTGGCAAGTCTTCTTTCTAATTTTTTTTGAAGTCATCGGGTTTCTGATGGGGTGAGACGATCGCAAGGCAAAAACCGTGAGTACAATAGACAAGTAAAAAATAGACATTAGCTTTGCTGTAGAAGAGAGTATGACCAGTCGCCGCCGTTCAACGCCTTGGATTCAAACTTGGGCGCGCCCCATTATTGGTGGAGTTGCAGGTCTAGGCTTGCTGAATACTGCCTATTTGACCTACATGAAGTTTTTCGGTGGAGACACGGCTTGTGCAACGGGAAGCTGCCGTGTATTGGCGAGTCCCTATGCTGTGTTCTTTGGACAGCCGTTGTCGTTATTTGGGATGTTGGCTTACGCCGGGATGTTGAGTCTAGCGATCGCCCCTCTTTTTGTAAATGAAGAAAGCAACCGATCACTTAAGCGAAGTTTAGAAGACAAAACCTGGATGCTGTTATTTCTAGGTGCCACGGGTATGGCCCTGTTTAGCGGCTGGCTCATGTACATTATGTTTTCGCAATTCGTAGCACCGTTGGGACTCGCTGGACTCTGTCCGTTTTGCTTAGCTTCCGCGACCTTTGCTGCCATTATGTTTGGCGTGACGCTCTTGGGACGAGACTGGGACGATAAGGGGACGCTGATTTTTCAGGGAATTCTGGTGGGAATCGCGACTTTGGTGGTGACCTTTGCTGGAAGCGGAAGCCTCACCTCAGCAGCTCCTAGCACGGGATCAATTACTAATGCTGCTGGCAATACGTTCTTTGTGGTGGATACCACTTCGGGTGATTCTGAAGTGCAATTGGCCAAGCACCTAAAAGCAACAGGGGCCAAAATGTATGGGGCTTATTGGTGTCCGCATTGTTGTGAGCAGAAGCAACTTTTTGGTAAAGAAGCTATGAAAGAATTTGACTATGTTGAATGTGCCGATGATGGTAAAAATGCAGATCCGAAAGCCTGTGCCAGTATCAGGCCAGAAGCTGAAAAGCAAACTGGTCAGTCCTTTGGGTTCCCGAGTTGGGAAGTGGGCGGTAAGTTTTATGCAGGTCGTCAAACCTTGGCTGATTTAGCGACAAATTCAGGTTACACGGGGCCAAAAGATTTCAAAAATGGATTCCAGGTCTGTCGTCAGCCCTAACTATTCATAAATTTTCCTAAGAAATAATTCAGAATTAGAAGCGATCGAGAAATGATAGACTCTCGATCGCTTCTTTCGATCGTAATCTTGTAAAGATAATGCACAATATAAACACTTATTTTGTGGTCTGGGGGCTAAGCCAATGAATACCCGATTAGATACTCGCTTACTTTTCCTATGCGCGGCCTTGAGTTTGACGACTGTTATCAATCTTTTGCCTAGCCCCCAGAGCGCCAACGCCTACATTACCCGCCAAGACATTCGGGTTGAACGCTTGAAAAATGAGTCCTATGAGGCATTTATTCGTCGATCGGAATTGGTTCTGCGGGCCACTCTTCAACGGGGCTTCGATCGGGATGTGGTGATGAGTTCAATGTTCATTTTTATTATCGGTCAACATCAAGGGATGGAAGCACCTGTTATGAGCGTCGAAGTGAGCCGATCGCAGTGGCAAGGCCGTCCCGATCCGCGAGTCTGGGCAACTTATTACCGGATGTCTCAGACGTTGCTGGGTTTTGGCTACGTTTCACTGCCCAATCTCTCTCCGCCCAGCGGAATAGTTCCTGTCCCAATCTCTCCCACGCCCCAACCGATTAAACGACTGCCCTTGTCTACGAGCAAACCGTCGTTGAGAACTAAAAAAACGGCCTCGCCAACCCTCTCTCCAGGCCCAATAGTGCCAGTTAATCTATTCCCCAATCCACTTCCAGAGACAACTCCAGAGACAACTCCAGGGACAACCCCACCTCCTGCTCCTCCTGTGCCCTAATGGTGTTGGCAAATTCGGCTCTCCTTCTAGTCCTGTCACTCAAGCTCTGTCACTTAATGTCATCGTGAACTCAACTCCTCTTCCTGAACCTCCGATCGATCCGCAAATGAAGCAATCGATAGAACGTCTCCATCAATTGACGATGTGGGGACGATGGGCTGTGGTTACGGGACTATGGTTGACTGTGGGGATCTGGAGTCTTTGGCAAATGCGGAAAGTGTGGGAAGTGGCCTGGGAGTATTTCACTTGGTCTGCGATTCGGGTGGGAATGATATTTCATCCGTTGGCGACGATCGGACTGGGGCTATGTATTGGCATGACGCTCAGTGTTTTGATTTGGCAAAGTCGTAATATTGTTTGGGGATTGCCGAAGTCTGAACAACAATGGCTTCAGCAACGAGTTCTCAAAATTCAGCAACAGGGTCCGTCCCACCCGCTGTGGGCTAAGGTTTATGGGGATCACTCGAAGACTAATCAATCGAACTAAAGGATTCTATGCAATTAAAGACGGTAGTGATTACCTACAAAGCAGGCAATCGGATCGCAGAACGTACGGCAAGGCAAAGTGCGGAGGTTCTCGAAGCTAGAGGTTCGACGGTTTTAGTGGGCGCTTCGGGAGCTTATGACAATCCCTATCCGGCATTTATTGCTTGTAGCGATCGACCGATCGATCTGGCCGTGGTGTTGGGTGGTGATGGGACAGCCTTGGGGGCAGCGCGGTATTTAGCGCCTGAGGGGATTCCGATTTTGGCTGTTAATATTGGTGGGCATTTAGGGTTTTTGACCGAATCTGCCGATCAGTTTGACAGCGAAACAACCTGGGACCGATTGGCGGACGATCGATATGCGATTCAGCGACGCATGATGTTGCAGGCGACCATGTTTGAAGGGAACGATCGCTCTAATCTTGAACCCGTGAGCGATCGATATTTGGCTCTAAATGAGATGTGTATTAAGCCTGCTTCTGCCGATCGGATGGTCACGTCTATTTTGGAAATGGAAATCGATGGGCAAGTGGTGGATCAATATCAAGGCGATGGCTTGTTGATTGCGACCCCAACGGGCAGCACTTGTTATACGCTGGCGGCCAACGGTCCGATTGTGCATCCGGGAATGGAAGCGATCGTCATTACTCCCATCAATCCCCTAAGTTTGTCGAGTCGGGCCATTATTATTCCAGCGGGCTGTGTCGTTAGCGTTTGGGCATTGTGCGATCCTGATTTGACGACCAAACTTTGGATGGATGGCGTCATGGCAACAACGCTGTATCCCGGTCATCGGGTCGATATTCGTATGACCGATCGGAATGCGGAATTTGTGGTTTTGCGGGAGGATTATTGCTATTACCGAACATTACGAGAAAAGTTGCATTGGGCGGGTGGCCGAGTTCGCTACGGTCATGAATTGCGAAATTAACTTTTTAGAAACCCAGTCTTTCTAATGCACAGCAGCAATTCCAAATTCGGAACGGGTTTCAAGCTCTGATTTTTTTGAATTTCTGACACCTAACGGTTCGGGTCAGCGGTTGTCGTGGTCTTTGCAATTCACCGATCTTTTTACATCAGCCCACTCCAAGCAAATTGTTAGGCTGCTTCCTACCAACTGACTCCCGATCATTCTTGATATACCAGCAGTCCGGCACTTGATCTAAAGCCAAATCAAACTGCTTGGTTGATTCAGTCTTCTCCAATCACTTTAGGAAATTGGCTTATGCTTGTACCGATCCCAGTATTGATTGAATAAATCAATTGCTTGTTGAACCAAATCTGTATCAGATAAGCCAGAGAATTCATCATGCTTAATTCCTGGTGGGGCGCTGAGTTGAATAAACTTTAGCGTTTTGCCATCTACTTCAATCTTGAAAGCAGTTGTACCAACGCTGTTAGATCCAGGAACGGAAGGATCAATGATGCGTTCGACTTGATAGAGAACAGTTGCCTCAATAACAAACTCATCGGCGACCCAACCTTGCTCAACTGGAACCCAATCATATCCTCCGGCATTTACAGATCTGATAAGCATATTGACGACAGAACCATTGTCAAATGTAGAGAAAATCGAGCCGTTAGGTTCAGATCGAACATTTAGAGTACCGCCCTTTGTCTTGATATAAGCTATGCGAGAAAACATTCTTTTACCTTCTCTGTAAGTTCAATGTTAAGCGATCCTTCCGTTTAGTTTTCGCACCTGTGATGATTTCAATGTAATAACCTCTCAACAATGTACCAGTCTAACGTTGCCCATCACCCGCCGCTAGTACCCTAGAACGCCAACAGATCGACTTTCAACGGTCGGGTGCATGGGCGTTGTTAGGCAGCAGCTATACTACTAAATGCGGCTGCAAGTTTTGTATCGTAGCCGTTACGACGCTGATCCGAACCATTGTATCCTAAAGCAAAAGTTGTCCAATCTTGACGCTTTAGGGCACTTCTTAAACCGTTGCTTACGATGAAGTTCATCATGTGTCGAGCTTGCCAATATTCCCCAGCGAAATTCTCTTGAACAAACTGCTGGATAGAATCACATCCGGCAACGGTATAGTTAAAGCCCATAACCTGCCCTAAACCATAGGAAGCTGATTTGAGTGCTTGAACCTCATCAAGTCCCATTGCATCTAACAATCTTCCCCATTCTGCGGATCCGCCTTTGTACAAGCTTCGATCCCATGATCGAGAAGACAAGTCAGGGCGAGTTCGAGAGACTGGTTTAGGAGTTAGAGAATAGAACCAGTGTGCTTCAAACAATATTTTTGGACGCGACGGTGCAGGCTCACTTAGTAGAAAACCAGAGCCAGCAGACTCCACTTCCATAACCGCTTTTATCAACGCTACCTCCAGATCAAACTCATCACTCAAATCCTTGTAGTCCTGATCAGACAGCGCAGATTGAATATATCCGATAGGGATTTTAATGATGGACTTGCGCCCATCAGGATAGCTGACGGAGGGATAAGCATAATCAATACCACTAGGAATTGGTCTCATGTTTTTGCTCCTGTAATTCTTAATTGATTGATAAAACTCAAGTTGAAATTGCTGCCTAACAATTAGTAGGTGGAAAATTTCCACATATCTACCTAAATCAGGGGTGATAGGCAGAAAAAATCAGCATATCCTTTGAGGCAAAAGAAGAATCTTTCTACCTATCTTTCCATTGTACGAAGAAATATCGAATTTGTCAGCCCGTATCACTATGCAAAATTCACCAAAGAAAAAGGTTCTAGACCAAGCACAGAATCCGCCTAAAAAGCTTCTAGACCAAGTTCACGACGCCATTCGCCTCAAGCACTACTCTTATCGCACAGAAGAAACTTACGTTCAGTGGATCCGTCGATACACATTTTATTTCATGACAAACGCCATTCCAAGGACATGGGCGTTCCAGAAATTGAAGCCTTTCTGACTCACCTTGCGATCGAAGGACAAGTCAGCGCCTCAACCCAAAATCAAGCCCTCAGCGCTATTTTATTTCTCTATTAACAAGTTCTTGAATCAAGAATTAGACGATCGAGTCAACGAACTCCGAGCCAAACGCCCTGAATATTTACCCATCGTTCTCACCCCAGAAGAAGTAAAAACTATCTTATCGAACCTATCCGGTGTCCATAAGCTCATCGTCCAGATTTTCTACGGCATACGACATCCAGCCATCCAAAGATCACCTTCTGAAACCCTCGCTACACTTGATGATAGAAGGTCAGATCGTAGAGCATCAAATATCAATCTTAATTAAGTCTACGTTCAATCCGATCGCCCTGTTTAATTGAATTCGAGGGCCGATCGCGATCGTTTTTAATATTCAGTCCATCAGACTCTGAGATTTTTGAGTTTAGAATTACGCTTGCCAATGTCTCATTTAGCGACTAGTACAGCAAAATGGGGTAGCCTAAATTTACATATCCTAAAAAAATTGCCCTCAACTCTAAATTCTTGGCTAAATTTAAGACTATTGAGGACGCTATGAGCAACTATAATGACCCATCTTTTTCAACTTAATTCCCGGAAAACCCTCAGCGCTCTTGTTGTTCTTTCGGGCCTAACCCTGCTCGTTAGTTCTCAAAGCGCCCAAGCCGACGAAACACTCCCCATCCTTGCAAACCAATGTACTGCTCGTGATACGGGTTATATCTGTACATTCAAACCGATAAAGGATAAGAACGATAAACTTGGACCTTCACCGTTTAGATCCTACGAAGGGCCAGTTCGTAAAGTTGCGGGAGGCTGGCTTCCCACTGGTTATGGCGTTGTAGTTTTTGCCGATGATCAGCGCTATGAAGGCACATTCGTGAACGGATTGCCACAAGGACAGGGAATGTTTCTGTTTCCCGATAATGGCCGCTACGAGGGCAGTTTTTCCATGGGAGAGCCGAATGGGACAGGAACATTTACCTTTGCCAATGGCGATCGGTATACGGGAGGAATCAAGCGCGGCGTGCCCCACGGTAGAGGAAATTTTGCATTTTCCAATAGTGGTACCTATGACGGCCAGTTTTTTCTCGGCCAAGTCAAAGGCCAAGGTACTTATACGACTAGATTAATGCGTTGCCAAGGCCAGTTCTTTAGCAGTACTTTATCCGGCAAAGGAAGCTGTACATTTGCTCCCGGCAGTGGCTATCAAAGCTATACGGGAGAATGGCGAAAAGGACGAATTGAAGGACGTGGAACGGTGGTCTACACCGATGGAACGACCTTCTCTGGTCAGTTTAGAGATGGTAAGCCATTTGTTCCGGGTAAAGATAGTAAGTAGTTCGATTTGAGTTCAATAGACTTATTAAAAAATTAAAAAAGGGAAGATAGCTAATGGTGTGTCCTCCCTTTTTAGTTTCTATATCGTCTGCGTCAATCTTGTTAGAGATCTGCTGCTAATCTAAGATACGTTGGCTTCCAAGGACTTCAAGAATTCAGTATTCACACCCGATTCTCGCTTCAGCGCAATTTTGCCAGTCCGCGCAATCTCCCTAATCCCAAATTTTGTCAGCAGTTGAACGATCGCTACCATTTTCCCCGGATCACCCGCCACTTCCAGCGTCAATGAATCTTCAGCAATGTCCACAACCTTGGCTCTAAAAATATTTGACAATTCCAAAATCTCCGATCGGGTCTCACTATTAGCGGTCACTTTTAACAGAATAAGTTCCCGCTCAACCGAAGGCACTTCTGTAATATCTTCAACATGTAGAATATTAACAAGCTTATCCAGTTGTTTTGTTAACTGCTCAATATCTTGCCGATCGCCAGGAACCACCATTGTGAGTCGCGAAACGCCCAATTGCTCAGCCGGACCCACCGCCAAGCTCTCAATATTGAATCCACGTCGTGCAAACAAGCCCGAAATCCGGCTCAGCACTCCTGCTTCATCTTCCACCAATACCAACAATGTATGCTTCACTCTAGACCTCCATCAGCCAACACAAAGCGCTGTTAATTGACACGCTGTAAAACCCTAATCTAAAGCGGCTAAGCCATAGAGTAAGACTTTAGCTTAAAGAATTGGTAATCCCAAGAAATTTTTCAGCTATTTTTCTTCTTAAAAGACCGATCGTCTCAAGAAAAGAGCTGATTAGAAAATTTAACAGAAGTTAACCTCAAACCAATTATCTTACGCTATTGTTCAAAGTGACTGTTAATAGTGCTCTGGAGAGAAGTTATGGGTTGGCTACAACGAATTTTTGGCGGACAAAAGGATGAGGCTGCTGCCGCACCTGAATCTGCACCTGAATCAACACCTGAATCAACACCTGAAGCGACACAAACCAGTGCGCCCGCCCAAGAAATTCCGGCTGAACGTCTAGGTTTGAACGGAGAATACGATCAAAGTGGCCTTGCAAAACGTGTTGCAGCTGCATTTGATCAAGATTCATCTGTTGCAGACATCGAGACGGTTTGGGTTGCTCAAACGGGTGGAACCGTGGTCCTGAAGGGTGAGGCTCCAAGCCAAGACCAACTCAATCGCTTAATTGAGATTGCTAATGAGCAGAACGGTGCAGTTGC
>JANXWB010000071.1 GCA_025351345.1 Synechococcales cyanobacterium GL140_1_metabat_312 | reverse complement strand
GGCGATGGAAGCTATTGTTAAGCTCATACTGAGGGATTGGGGAATCTCCTCGGCTAGCCGCCAGAAGACACTAGGGCGGAGGGTCGCAAGGGGTTTTGGGCGCTTCACAAGGGGTTTCACAAATGGTTTCAGAAGGGTGATTTGAAGTATGGAGTCATATTCAAAGATGCCTATTTTTTTTGCTTTGCAGCATAGGCTTTAACAAATCGATCGTCAAAGAGTTTAGTGAGATCGGGTTTCGTTTTTGCCATGCCAATTTCAGTCAGAAAGGCAGTCATTTTTTCAGCAGCATAGGGCAAAGAATTCATGTCAGTTCCGGGCTGAAATGCTTTTAGGTTTTCTTCTATGGTAAAAATCTTGGTCCCGTCAGCGTACTCTTTGTATTCGGCGGGAGTCACACCGCCGCGTTTGGACATAATGGCGATCGAAGCTTCAGGGTCGGCTTTGATTGCATCGAGGGTGGCAAACCAGCTATCGACCATGGCTTGAACCTTATCGGGATGGGTTTCTAGAAATTTCCGAGTGACGACTAAATGGTCAGAAATTGAACCCGGAAAATCTTTAGAATTGAACAGTTCCTTACTTCCCTTGAGTTTGAGGGCCTGAGTCGTAAAGGGGGCAAAGACTGCCACCGCATCCACTTGTCCTGCAACAAATGCCGCTGCTGCTTTACCTGTTTCTAATGGGATAAATTGAATATCTTTGGCCGTCAAACCTTCTTTTTTGAGTCCTTGAATTAGAAGAAAATGATCAATTGTTCCCTCTTCTGCGGCAACTTTTTTACCTTTTAGATCTGCGATCGAATTAATTCCACTTCTAACAATAATTTTGTCATTTCCCGTGGAGTTATCATTCACTAAAACAACAACTTGATCTGCTCCTCCTGCAACCGAACTAATTGTGTCTCCCAGGGTTTGACTATTGGCATCAATTTGCCCCGCCGCCAGTGTGCTGATCGATTCGACGTATCCATCAAACCATTTCAGATCAACTACAACTTTGTTTGCTTCAAAGAGCTTTTTATCCTGTGACACCTGCCAAGGAAACCAACCTGGCCAAGCGCTAAATCCTACTTTAATATCCGATTGTGTCGGGGAAGCATCGGACAACTTTGTCCCCGGATTACTACAGCTTATGGTGGTTGTAAGCATAGTAAAGAACAGAATTGTCGTGAGAAGCGATCGCCGTTTCATAGTTATTCCTTAGGATCTGACTATTAACCTTGGAACATCAAAAACCCGGAAGAAACTACAACAGCTTTCAACTGTCTAGAGTTCCTCCCGGGCTTTTCTCCCGCCGTGTAATTAGCGTATTGACATAGCTTTTACTTAAAACTACATACTGCCAACCCGTTTCTCTCGGACCAGCACCCCTCAACAGAAAAGACTGCTAAACGATCGGAACCCTAGAAACTTATAAATTTTATCGGTGTGATCAAAAGACAGTTGTAACAGACCAGACATTAAACACTAGATGAATCTACCAATCAGTATCTAGATTAACTGTATCGAAAAGCACCTTATGAAATTAATTAAAGGCTAGTAAAGCAAGATGATCTAAATTCATATCTAGGGCTTGCTTCTTATCGCCTCCTTCCTCTAAGATTGCGGGGCAATTAATAATCTACAAACTGCTCAAAAAACTAAATATTGCAAGGAAAGCTTCTAGGGTTCCGATGATGAGTTTTAGTGAATTCACCATGGCTGGTCCGAGAGAAGCAGTTAGGGCACAGGTTTTTTAGAGAATCTTTCTCCTGACCACACGGCGGGATAAAAGCCCGGGAGAACCATACAGACTCTAGGTTGACTGCCATTTAATTGTGCGTTTAACCTGCTGTTGGGACTCCTGGGCTTTGTGGTTTCAAGGGCGATCGGTTAGGTAAAACAATCGGTGGAACAATAAGGGAAATTCTATGAGTATAAGTGTTCTCGATCCTGCGCAAATTCATCTTCAGGAAAAACTACCCGGTGGCGCTTACTGGCAGGGTGTAATTAAACGGGGTAAAACCTTACGTATTCAGGATTTGCAAGGATCCCATGGGGTATCGATCGTCTGCTACAACGCCGATAATCCGATCGAACGGCTCAATGTGGCGGATACTGCCAAAATTCAGTTCAATGCTTTCCTAGGAAAGGGAAAGGTCTTGTATTCCGATATGGGACGGGTATTAATGTCGATTACGGAAGACACATCAGGATGTCATGACTTGATCTGCGGTTGTAGCAATGCTGCGAGTAATGAGAAAAAGTATGGTCCAGAGCTTCACAACAATTCCCGCAACAACTTTCTGAAAGCTCTCGCCAAGCAAGGTTTAACTCGGAAAGATCTGATGCCAAATTTAAATTTATTTAGTCGGGTAATGGTTTCACCGGAGGGCGAATTGAGTTATTCAGAAGCCAGTGAAAAACCGGGGAGTTTTATCGATCTTCGGGCAGAAATGAATGTCTTCATCGTAGTTTCTAATTGCCCCCATGTTCTCCATCCTAGTCCTGAATACAATCCCAAACCGATCGAACTTACTGTCTGGAATTCCCCTGCTCCGGCTGCCGATGACCTTTGCAGGACTGCAAACCCAGAGGTGATTCGTGGATTTATCAATACCGACGCGTTATTTGCCCAAGATTAGTTTTTGTTTAGTTCTTATTTAAGGTAACTCACTATGACATTGACCAAAACGATCGATCGTCCCGTTTTAAACCCAGAAACCGCCATTTATGATCAAGAGATTCCAGCCCGTCAGCCTTGGTCGCGAATCATTCATAAAGGGCAAATTTTGCGAATTATTGACCTTCAGGGCAACCAAGCCGTAGATACATTGTTTTACCGGGCAGATGACCCCTCAGAGCGCTACAGTGCCCAAGATACGATCGTGAATCAAGGCAACATTTTCATCACAACAGGCACCGAAATCTTGTCCAATGAAGGCAATGTCATGATGACCGTGATTGCGGATGACTGTGGTCGCCATGATACGGTGGGCGGCGCTTGCAGTATGGAAAGTAATTCAGTGCGCTATGGATTGCATAAGAAACATTTACATGCCTGTGTGGAGAACTATTTGATCGAACTCAGCAAATACGAAATGAATAAAAGAGATCTCGTTAGCAATATCAATTTCTACATGAATGTTCCCGTGAGCGCGGATGGAACCTTAGAGATTGTCGATGGGCTTTCAGAAGCGGGGAAAATAGTAGAACTGCGGGCGGAAATGGATGTGATGGTTTTGATTTCCAATTGTCCACAAGTGAATAATCCCTGTAATGCCTACAATCCCACTCCCATTCGCTTAATCGTTTGGGATACTGCCGCTTAACCTATTCACGAGTTAATAGCCCCTATGTTTAAAAAGATTCTCGTTGCCAATCGGGGTGAGATTGCCGTTCGGATTTTACGGACGATCGATCGTTTGGGCATTGCCTCTGTCGCCGTCTATTCCGAAGCTGATACCAATACACCTGCCGTGGCTTTGGCAACTGAAGCGGTGGCGATCGGACCTGCATTGGCGGCTGACAGTTATCTCAATTGGCAACGGATTTTAGAAGTCGCCCAGCAAACTGGAGCCGATGCGATTCATCCTGGTTATGGATTTCTCAGCGAGAATGCAGAATTTGCCGAGGCTTGCGATCGATCGGGAATTACATTCATCGGTCCAACGCCCGATCAAATGCGTTGCTTCGGACTTAAGCATACCGCCAGAGAACTCGCTGAACAAAATCAAGTGCCGCTCCTGCCTGGAACGGGATTGCTGGATAATCTGGATCACGCACAGACCGAAGCCGAAATCATTGGCTATCCAGTGATGTTGAAAAGTACGGCAGGGGTGGTGGCATTGGCTTACAGCTTTGTCATGATGCCGGGCAACTTGCCCAAGTTTTTCAATCGGTACAACGCTTAAGTCAAAACAATTTTAATCAAGGTGGACTTTATTTAGAACGGTATGTTCAACGGGCGCGACATATTGAAGTACAAATCTTTGGCGATGGTCAAGGCAATGTGATTGTTCTAGGGGAACGTGATTGTTCAATTCAGCGACGCAATCAAAAAGTAATCGAAGAAACGCCTGCACCCGGAATCGATGAATCCCTCCGTCAAGACCTGTATGCCGCTGCCTTGCGACTGGGCCGATCGATTCAATACCAATCAGCGGGAACGGTTGAGTTTATTTTTGATGTCGATCGTCGTCAGTTCTATTTTCTTGAAGTCAACACCCGTCTTCAAGTTGAACATGGGGTGACAGAAGCGGTCTATCAAATTGATTTAGTGGAATGGATGATTCGGTTAGCATCCGGCGATCGTAGCTTCTTCGATGCCGATCGTCCAACTGCTCAAGGGCATTCCATTCAAGTGCGAATCTACGCCGAAGATCCCGGCAAGAATTTTCAGCCAAACGCTGGACTCCTGACCCAAGTCACTTTTCCAAATTCAGCACGCTGTGATAGTTGGATTGAATCGGGCAGTGAAGTCACCCCTTACTATGACCCGCTGTTAGCCAAACTGATTATTCACGCTGACGATCGCAATTCTGCCATTGAACAACTTCAAACTGCGATCGAGCAAACTCAAATTGCCGGAATTGAAACTAATCTAGATTATCTACGCCAAATTCTAGCAGACCCAGCGTTTGTAGAAGGAACGGTCAGTACGCAATTTTTGACGACGTTTGCTTACCAGCCTCGGACGATCGAGGTCTTAGCACCGGGTGCATTTACCATGATTCAGGATTATCCTGGGCGGCTCGGGTATTGGAATGTTGGGGTTCCGCCGTCGGGTCCGATGGACGGGCTGGCGTTCCGTTATGGCAATCGTCTCTTGGGGAATCCTGAGGCTTCGGCAGGGCTAGAATGCACGGTTACAGGTCCAACACTTCGCTTCAATGCCTCGACGAGGATTTGTCTCACGGGAGCATTAATGAGTGCAACGTTAGATGGTGAAGCGATTCCCTTCTGGACTACTGTTGCGGTTAAAGCAGGCGCAGTTTTGAAAATGGGCGCGATTCAGGGGAATGGAACCCGATCGTATTTAACCATTCAAAATGGCTTTGATATTCCAGATTATCTGGGAAGCAAATCAACGTTCACCTTGGGTAAGTTTGGTGGACATTGTGGACGGACATTACAGCTAGGTGATGTTTTAAAATTGAATCTAGTATTATCGTCTGAATTGCCAATTGAGTTAAAAAATACATTACCCACTGATCTAATTCCCCAATATCCGACCCATTGGACGATCGGTGTACTTTACGGTCCCCATGGCGCGCCGGACTTTTTTACCGATGATGATATTGCAATGTTATTCTCAACTGATTGGGAAGTCCATTACAATTCCGCCCGCACAGGGGTTCGGTTAATCGGGCCTAAACCTGAATGGGCCAGGAAAGACGGTGGCGAAGCTGGATTGCATCCCTCCAATATTCATGACAATGCCTATGCGATCGGGACGATCGATTTCACTGGAGATATGCCCATCATTCTCGGTCCGGATGGTCCTAGTCTCGGGGGGTTTGTTTGTCCCGCCACGATCGCCCTGGCCGAACTCTGGAAAATCGGACAACTCACTCCCGGTAATACCATTCGATTTCAACCCTTAACTCTAGAGGACGCGATCAAACAATCTGCAATTCAACAGCAAGAATTAGAGACCTTACGATCGCACAGCATTCCTCCAGTTTTTGCAACAAGCGTCAAGGATGCCATTCTCCAGGAATTGCCAGAAACACCCCATTCTGTAGCCGTTAAATACCGTCGATCGGGAGACAACAATCTTTTAGTTGAATATGGTCCCTTAATTCTGGATCTCAATCTCCGTTTCCGAGTTCATGCCCTCATGACTTGGCTATTAGAACATCCTCTTCCAGGCATCATTGATCTCACACCCGGAATTCGATCGTTACAAATTCATTATGATCACCGAGTTCTTTCCCTAGGTCAATTACTTCAAGTCTTGACCACCGCAGAATCTCAACTGCCGGACATTGAAACGATGGAAGTTCCCACCCGAATTGTTCATTTACCGCTGTCTTGGGATGATGATTCGACCCAATTGGCAATAGAAAAATATGTGCGATCGGTTAATCCTAAAGCCCCTTGGTGTCCTAGCAATATTGAATTCATTCGACGCATCAATGGATTGGATAGCATTGAACAGGTTCAAGACATTGTATTCAATGCCAGCTACTTAGTCCTCGGCCTAGGCGATGTTTACCTCGGTGCCCCCGTCGCCACGCCGCTCGATCCCCGTCATCGTCTCGTCACGACAAAATACAATCCCGCCCGCACCTGGACTCCTGAAAACGCCGTCGGCATTGGCGGTGCCTATCTTTGTGTATATGGCATGGAAGGACCGGGCGGCTATCAATTCGTCGGGCGCACCATTCAAATGTGGAACACTTATCGACAAACCTCTGAATTCTCCGCCGGAAAACCTTGGCTGCTCCGTTTCTTCGACCAAATTCGTTTTTATCCGGTCACCCCAGAGGAATTACTACAACACCGATCGGACTTCCTTCAAGGGCGCTTCCAATTAAAGATTGAAGAAACGACGTTCAGCTTACGAGAGTACAATACATTCCTGCAATCTATTGAAACAGATGCGATCGCCTTTAAAACTCAACAGCAATCTGCATTTGAAGCAGAGCGCGATCGATGGGCAGCGAATAATCTAATCATGGACGATAGTGATAGTGCGCCTGATCTTATGAGTGATTCAGAAACCATTCTTCCAGATGACAGTCAAGCTGCTACTGCGCCAATTCCGGCTAGCGTTTGGCAAGTGCTTGTGGAAGTCGGGGCAACGGTTTCCCAAGGGGATAGTCTTGTGATTCTCGAATGTATGAAAATGGAAATGACGATCACCGCCCCGATCGGAGGCAAGATTCTAGAAATTCGCTCTACACCCGGACAAATGGTGTCGGTCGGACAAATCCTCGTTGTAATTCAGGAGTCAATCTAATTTATGGAATCTACTGTAGAACTCGCCGTCAATGGTACATTAATGCGCGGATTAGAACTGAATGGCAACTTGTTAGCGATCGGCGCAACCTTTGACCGAGAAGCCAAAACTGAAACGGCCTACCGGATTTGGTCGATCGGCGATCGTCACCCTGCCATGCTTAAAGTAACCGACGGTGGAATAGCAATTCCGTTAGAAGTTTGGAATGTTCCCGTGACTGGACTCGCCACAATTCTCCACCAAGAACCACCAGGACTCTGTATTGGCAAGGTTAAATTAGCCGATGGCCGCGAAGTTTTAGGCGTTCTCGGCGAGCCATTTCTCTGTGAAGGGCAGCTCGAAATTACCGCTTGGGGAGGCTGGCGATCGTACTGCGATCGAACAAAACTTGAACAAAACGGGGATTGCGATCGGCTGACGAGTAACTTACTGGAGAAATAAGTCTCTATCTCGGCGTATAAATTTGAATGGGGGAATGATTGGCGGCGATATCAATGACCCGATCGACCCACTCCGGTTCATTTAATTGCGGTTCATTTAATAAGGGCAAAATAAACAGCTCTGGATGCAATGACTTCCAAAAATATTCGACAAATTCCACAATCTCAGCATCACTCATGCCGGGATTTTGGGGCGATCGGAGCTTCGTTTCAGCCTCTTGTCGCCATTGAATGCTTAATCGATAGTCCACAGGATTGAGCAGAATCAGCCGATCGATTTCCTGCCACAGCAACTGATACTCATGCAATGCAAAGTTCATATCCTTTGCAAAATCCCGATCGGCTTTCGTTACAATCGGCGGCGGTGCTTGGTCAATCTGAACCGATGAGACTGGACGACACCCGACAAACCAACCCTCGAACAAGACAATATCTGCTGCATGGATTTCAAGCGAAGTTGTCCGATCGCCTGCGCCATTTTGTAATGATTTATCAAATTGTGGAATAAAGACTGGAAATTGTTGGGCGCGAATTTGTCTAAGGAGCGTCAAACCCAGATCAATCTCGTGAGTTCCGGGAGGTCCGCGCCATACCATACGGGAATCTTGGGCTTGAAGCTGGAGTCGATCGGCGTAGGGTAAGTACAAATCGTCCAAAGATAAACAAACTGCGCTCAGCCCAAACTCATCCTTCAAAATTTGCCTAAGCAGACAAACTAATGTCGATTTCCCGGTCCCCTGTCCCGCCAAAATCCCTACAATTAGCGGTTGAACTTTATCGCCAGGGAAATTTGAGATTGAGTGCCAATTGGCAATGTCTTGGGCAAGCTGCGACCAAATAATGTGGGACATAGAGGGGAAATAGCGAATAGTAAAGCGCAAAACTTAGAATCACTCTACCTCTTCGCCAAAAGGGTTCTGCTGAAATTTAATCTTATTTTTAACAAAAATTTTAAATCTGTGAGGTCAACTCCTACTTTAGCCAAAAATTAGCCCTCTGAATCCCTAGAGTCAAGAACCTATAAATTTTTTAAATCACCTTCGATCGTTGACTTAGCGCCCGATCGATTGTCTTGCGAGTTGTGCGGCTGCGGCTAGTCACTAATTGCTTTTCTCTTCGACATCTCAAGCGGCTTGGTTTCCGGATGTTGCGTTTGAATGTCATCGATCGGTATGACTTTAGTCACTTCTAAACTCCTCCTCCTGTTCGAGGTGTAAATATATTGATAAATATTAGAATTTCAGATGAGATCCTGTAGCATGAGTAATCCTCGATTCATCTTGTCCATCACACAAGAATTTGCCAACTTCTATGAATCCGAAATCTTCGACGTTACTCGATCGTTCTAAATTGAGTTTGTCTCATTGGCTATTGAAGGGAAACCAATCCAACGAGGAACATCATCAGTATCCCTGGTGGAAGGTAATGTGTCTGACGGGAGTGGATTATTTCTCGACCCTAGGGTATCAGCCTGGAATCGCAATTCTAGCCGCAGGTTCGCTTGCACCAATTTCGACCTTTATTTTGATTCTGTTAACGCTGTTTGGGGCATTGCCGATTTATCGATGGGTGGCGAAAACGAGTCCTAATGGGGAAGGCTCGATTGCGATGTTGGAAAATCTCTTGTCTTGGTGGCAAGGAAAGCTTTTAGTCTTGATTCTATTGGGATTTGTGGGGACAGATTTCATTATTACCATTACCTTGTCAGCCGCCGATGCCACAGCCCATTTAATCGAAAATCCTTGGTTGCATCCATTCCTCCAGGGTCATCATGTCGAAATTACCCTCCTTTTGGTTGGCATGTTGGGAGTAGTGTTTTTAAAAGGGTTCCAAGAAGCGATCGATCTTGCCGTCATATTAGTAATTGTTTATTTGTTTTTGAACTTTATTGTCATTGGCAAAGGCGTTTCATTAATCTTCCATGATCCAAGTCTGTTGGTCGGTTGGCAACGATCGCTGTTTGCTGAACATAATAACAATGTCATGGAGATGCTAGGAATTTCGGCATTGTTATTCCCAAAACTCGCCCTAGGACTTTCGGGGTTTGAAACAGGGGTGGCAGTCATGCCTTTGATTAAGGGTGCAAAGCTAGATGATGAAGGCAAACCCATTACCCGCATTCAAAATACCTATAAACTGCTGACTACCGCTGCTTTAATCATGAGCTTCTTTTTGCTCACCAGTAGCTTTGTGACGATGCTTTTAATTAAGCCCGCCGAATTCCAACCGGGTGGTCAAGCGAATGGTCGTGCTCTAGCCTATATGGCTCATCTTTACTTGGGTGATGCGTTTGGGACTGTCTATGACTTAAGTACGATCGGTATTCTTTGGTTTGCTGGAGCTTCGGCAATGGCGGGATTATTGAATATTGTGCCGCGTTATTTGCCGCGTTATGGCATGGCTCCGTTTTGGACAACGGCGGTTCGGCCCTTAGTTTTAGTCTATACGGCGATCGCTTTTTTCGTCACGGTGCTATTTAAAGCCGATGTGGATGCTCAAGGTGGCGCCTATGCAACGGGTGTATTAGTTCTCATGAGTTCGGCAGCGTTTGCAGTGACATTGCTTGCTCGCAAAAGACAAAAAAAACGCAGTGTTACTATATTCACTTTGATTACGTTGGTCTTTTTGTATACAACCATCATCAATGTTAGAGAACGACCTGAAGGGCTACATATTGCGGGCTTTTTTATTGGCGCTATTGTTATTACGTCCTTAATTTCGCGGGTATGGCGATCGACTGAACTCCGATCCGATCGGGTGGAAATGGATGCAACGGCATTGTCGTTTATTGATAATGCAGGTACGGATCTAATTCGATTGGTGGCAAATCGCCGACATTACAATAGTGAAGAGGAGTATTTAATTAAGGCTCAGGAAGTTCGTGAAGATAATCACATTCCCAATACTGCTCCAATTCTATTTTTAGAAATTCAAGTGGTCGATGCGTCAGATTTCACGAAACCAATCATCGTTGAAGGTACGATGGTGGGCGAATGTCAAGTTCTCAAAGCCTATGGTACAGCGGTCCCCAATACCATTGCAGCGATTCTCTTATCTATTCGAGATCGGAGCGATCGATTGCCCCACGCATATTTTGGTTGGATTGAGGGTAATCCGATTCAGTACCTATTGCGATTCATTCTGTTTGGAGAAGGTGACATTGCGGTGGTAACTCGTGAGGTGTTGCGAACGGCAGAACCAAACTCTAAAGCCCGCCCAGCTATTCACGTCGGAGGGTAATCTAAAATAATTCAGGCTAATGTTCAAACTCTGAATAGTTAGCCTGGATATTTGATGGGTTTAAATTAAGCGCTTAATTTAAACATTGACCATTCTAAAATTAATATTCTTAATTCACCATGAACCTCAAACTTATCCTTACGCGCGGTCTTCCAGCTAGTGGTAAGAGTACTTGGGCTAAGAACTATATTCAAAAAAATATTAAAACTGCAAATCTTTGCAAAGATGATCTTCGACTGCAAATGGCAGATACGAAGAATCGCGAAAATCAGGTGCTCCAAAATCGTGATCTCTTAACTGAGAACTACCTCAGTAAGGACTATTCTGTTATTTGGTCTGATACTAATCTTAATCCCATTCATATGACCCGCGCTACCGAAATCGCTGCAAAATATTCTGCTGAATTGGTGATTAAAGACTTCACCCATGTCAGTTTAGCTGAATGTATTAAGCGAGATTTGCTGCGCTTTAATTCAGTTGGACAGCAGGTAATTTATAAAATGTATTATGATTATCTAGAACAACCCCAACCCGCTCCGATCGCAATTCCCGATCGCCACAATTGCTACTTAGTTGATGTTGATGGAACCGTTGCTATTAATACTACACGGCCCCCGTTTGCATGGCATCGCGTTGATGAAGATAGTCCAAACTTGCCCGTGATTCAATTAGTTCAAAAATTGAGCCAGACTCATAAAATTATCATTATGTCAGGCCGATCGGAGGTATGTCGTGAATTGACAGAACAATGGCTCGATCGGTACCAAATTCCCCATCATGAGCTACTGATGCGATCGGAGAATGACCAACGCCCTGACGAACTCGTTAAATCAGATCTGTACCATACTCATATTCTCGGTAATTACAATACCGTGGGTGTGGTGGACGATCGGCCCAAAGTTTGTCGAATGTGGCGCAGATTAGGATTGAGTGTTTTTCAAGTTGGCAATCCTGACTATGAATTTTAGAGTAATGCTGAACAAGGGTAAGGAAATAAATGTTCTCCAGTCTTGTTATGTGGCTAGATTAGACAGCTTAAATTAATCCCAAATGCCTTTGTAACGCGAGGCGCATGGTCGTAACTGGAACCTCTGAATTTCCCGTCCAAATTTTCAAGGCCGCTGCTCCCTGCTGAACCAGCATTTCTAAACCATCGATCGCTGTTGCTCCTTGAACTTGGGCCTGTTTTAGAAACTCAGTGGGATCGGCAGTCAAGACCAAAAGCGGCACGCGGGTTTCTCGCGCTTCAATGACGGCTGGGTAAAAGTTTGCTCCGGCTGTCCCCGATGAACAAATTAAAACAACTGGACGATGAGTTTGTTTTGCAATTCCTAATGCGAAGAAACTGGCCGATCGTTCATCTAATATAGGAATGGTTTCAATTTGTGGATGTTGGACAAAGGCTATAGTTAAGGGAGCTGACCTTGATCCAGGACAAATGATTGCGGTTTTTAATCCACAGCGCACGAGGGTTTCGGCAATAATGGCAGCCCAGAGAGTATTGAGATTGCGTGAATCGAAAAGTGTGGTCACGGGATTTATTTTGATGTTTCATTTGATTAGAACCGATCGGTTTGTTTTTTACAAGATCGGTGAAGAGAGTCTGTTAGAGGTCCATTGAATTTTATGCTGATCGTATTATAATTATGGCAGTAAGAGGTTGGGTTTGATGGTATGGACTGTTGTATTCCACAAGAAATTTGAGGGTGAGTTTGATCGGTTGAAATTGCGGTCGCTCTTCGGGGCTAGAGATGCGTGGAAGTTTAGGCATAGCTGACTTCCATGCTGGTGAGCAATCGAGGAGAGGCTGCGGGGATAGGGAATTGTTTGAGGTATAAACGAGTGGCTTTTTTTAAACCTTCGATCGCGCTTTCAAGGTTCCAGAGCGTCTCACGTTTTTCCGCTTGAGATTGAGCGGTTGGTGACCTACGGTCGATCGTAAGACCATCGGCGCATTCAATGGGCGATCGGTGATTTATTATTACGGTTGTAAAACCTCGAATCCGGCTTGAGCGAAGTGTCGATCGAAGGTGAGTACTTGGCGAAGATTATACTTTTCCATGGTGATGAAGGATAAACAATCAACTAAGCCCCATTGTTATTTCGAGAAGAATACCACTGGTCGTAAGCATGGGGAATGTCTCATACTTGTCAGCAAGGGCGATCGCACTGGCATGATATTGGTCTTTTGTATTTATTAGAGCAATGATGTACCCGGTATCAAGAAATAGAGTTTGAGGCATTGTGAGATTGATTTAGGTAGTGGTCTAGGTTTTCCGCGAAGTCTGTAGGCGCGTTGATCTGGATTTGGCGCAGTTGGCTTAGGACTCCAGGTTTTGAGCTTGTGGCTGTGGAAAGTTGCTCCATGAAGGAATAGATTTGTTGAAGAGAAGGTTCATCTAAGTGAATGAGTTTAGACTGAATGAGGTCGAGAGTAGTCATTGCGATCGCCTCTTGCTACAAAATGAAGATAATTTATTTTAGCATTGCGTTTTGTACAACGCTTTAATTCAACATTCTCACTTCTCACATTTTTCCGCTGGAGCTTGAGGGACGATCGGGGGCGTGCTAATTGTTCTAATGCTCGAATGGCTTCGCGGCTAGAGATGCGTGGAAGTTTAGGCATAGCTGACTTCCATACTGGTCAACAATCGAGGAGCGGCGGCGGGAATGGGGAAGTGTTCGAGGTATAGGCGAGTCGCTTCTTTTAGACCTTCGATCGCACTTTCAATGGTTTCTCCTTGGTCTACGGTGCCCACTTCTGGACATTCAGCGATGTACATATCTTCTTCTTTGTAGATGATGACGCTGAAAGTTTGAATATTCATGGCGATCGCCTAAGTTATAGAGCTTGATCATAACCGATCGGATTATCCTACGAAAGTGTTCGGCAGTGACAGTCAGCATCGTTAATAAGAAAAATAATTACGAAATCACAGGCTGAATGGATTTAAGACTGAAATATTACAGCCTTCAAAGTCTCGAATATTACGAGTCACCAAAGTGAGCTGATGCACTTCAGCAGTAGCGGCGATCAATAGATCTGCTTGCGATCGGGTGATGCCAACCTGTCGTAATCGTCCCCGCATTTCACCACAACGCTGAGCGATTTCAACGGTTACGGGTAAAATAATACAAGCGTCATTTAAAAAATTGTGAAACCAAATCTGAATTCGGTCATTCGGTTTTGCCGTAATGCCGTAAGTAACTTCCCCTAAGGTAACAACGCTTAGAGTCATTGCAGTCAGTTCTTGGCTCCAAGCAATGACACCCGTATTTGGCTGAGGACATGCCAATTCACTGATAATGTTAGTATCGCAGAGAAAAGTCATTCAGAAATTGTGGTGAATGAATTGGGGCGATCGCTGCGATGGGGAATTTCAAGTACGTAGTCCTCTTCTTGGCAAAGATTCTGAAGTATTGTTAGTTGTTCAGTCAGAGACCTTTTACGAGAAGACAGTCGCTTAATCAGACGGTAAACCTCTTTGAGAGAGGGTTCATCAAGGTCTAACAATTGGTTTTGAATGAGGTCGAGGGTGGTCATAGCGATCGCCTCTTGCTACAAAATGAAGATAGTTTATTTTAGCATTGCGTTTTATACAATGCTTTAATTCAACATTCTCACTTCTCACATTTTTCCGTTGGAGCTTGAGGGCCGATCGTCGGTTATCGCGAATAACGGATCATGCGAAAAATCCGTTTGTTTCTAACTGGCAATTGCTATCACGTTACGATGCGCTGTAACAATCGTGAATTCAAACTCGTTCGGCTTGAATGTCGGGAGGTGTTGCTGTATGCGTTGAATCAATGCAAGGAGAAGTATGCCTTTAAGCTGTATGGCATCTGCATTATGAGTAATCATGTGCATTATTTAATCTCGCCTGAGATTGCTGACGAATTGCCGAAGATTATGCATTGGTTGAATTGGTATACGGCGATGTGCTTTAACCGAATGCTGAATCGGACAGGGCATTTCTGGGAACAGCGGTATCATTCCGTGGGTTTCCCGAGTAGCGACTATCGGCGGGTGCTGAATACGTTGCGCTATATCCATGCCAATCCTAAGGCAGCGGGAATGCAGCGGGGATTTTTCTTTGATTTTAGCAACTATGGCAGCTATGAACGGCTGACCCTGGATGGAATCACGGAGTGGCATCCGGCATTTATGGCGCTGGCGGCGGGGCTGGAGCTTTGTGCGCTGGCTTATCGACGGTTTTGTGAGCGATATAAACCTGCGGAGAAAAAGGAGAAGAAAAACCGCTGGGGAAGTAAGTTGCTCAAAAAGATCGTCGGTCGTGGGAAACCGAGAAAGGTGAGTCCGGGGCAAAAATCTCTCTGGGAGGAGTGGGATGCCCCGGTGGAGGAAATTAAAAAGGTGGCGGAGAAATTCGTCAATGCGAATCAGTTTCCACCCCGCCCAACCTAAAGCTGGGCAAGGTTCTTTAGTTTACAATGGGAGGGAAAGAACAGGTACCAGGTAACAGATCTCTGAAAGGTGCATTATGTCGTAGAAAATGGGGCTATAAGTTATTCTTATTTGAGGGCTGAAACGCAGTAGTGTTACAGTTTACAAGTCTTTGCGCGAGAAAAGAGAATATCCTAAGCCCGTATAGCCAACGTCAAACGGTAATTCAAACGGTAATTCTCCCTTCAGAGAAAGAGAGGGCGAAAATTTTAGGTCTCTGTAGATCACAAGGTTATCGCCAATCATCCATCCCACTTTTACCATAAACTTTTGGTAGTCGTCATTGTAGGACATCGGGCTACCACATTCTTCCCAAATCTTTTTCTGCACTGAGAACCCAAAGTGACCGTTACTTGTTTCGACCCATAACCGATCGATCGTTAATAAATCCTCACAGGGAAATGTCTTTAAATCATCCTCATTCAAGTACCCCTGTTCCTCTTGACTCGACACTTGTAGCATCACACGATCGGTCTCTTGATGAGCCTCTTCCCACTGTCCCGTGACCAGATAGTTCATGAGTTTTGCATATCGAGGATTGATTTCTTGACGAACAATATAAGGACCAAACTCCTGAGTTCCGTTAACCTGTTGTGTTTCTCTCTCAGTTGCCGATCGATAGGTAAAAAGCTTACCCTCCACCTGTAATCCTGCAAGCGTCGTCAACCACAAGCAAAATGCCTTTATTTCATCGGTGACAACAGATTGAAATTGTCCCGATCGCTGTTCCTGCTTCATCCAGTCGATCGCTTCATCGAGCATGGGTTTTAATGTAATTTCAGTTTTGTTATCCAATCTCTTCATTCGTCGGAAGTTCGCTTCGATCGTGGCGATCGGACTCATGACACTTGCCCATTTTTCTAGCTCTGTTTCTAACTGTTTCCGCAATGCAGGCACGATCGAACTTTTCTCCTCAATCACAACTCGCCGCATTAGCTTTAATGTCTCACCACTTGGACTAGCGAGCGTTGCATTCACCAAAGCATCCGCCCCGACGATCGCACAGTAAAAACTCATGACCTCTTCCCAGTCTGTCAGTGCTTCATTTCCTTGTTGGAGCTTGGCAATCAACTGATGACCTTGATCTTGATCTTTTAGTTCGATCGCACTCAAAAACTCCTGAAAGGTCTTATGAGAAAACTGATACAGATCGCTTTCACCGCCTACGAGTAAGCCTGATATCTGCTGAATCTCCTTCAAGAACTGCTCAGGAGTTAGGCTAGTTTCTCCTTTTTTCTCAACCAAACGATCCTTAATCAACGCAATGCCTTCTCGCTTTGTAAACTGTGTCTTTCCCGATTGAGTCAGCCCCAGCGCCAGCCCTTGCAAAATCTCTTGATTATCCCCAGCACTTCGCAAGGTCAAATTAGTATCGCGACGATTAGGACGATCTTCCAATAGCAAGTTAAACATTTTCTGATAAAGTTTTGTTCTGCGATCGGGCAACGTCTCAAACGCACGATGCGTCGCTGCAATGATTGTCACCAGCAATGGATTAGAAGACAGTCGATTTAATGAAAAATTCCCCGTAATCTGTCGCATCAAGTCGATCGCGGCATTCTTCGCATCTTCATCACTCTGAGCGCGGGCATACTCCTCCGTCAATTGCCCAGATTCCGGTTTACGAAGGCTTTCACGATAATGCATTTCCCACTTCTGCCGCCACATCACCACCGCATACCACTTCTCCAAAAAGTCGCGCTTTTGGTCGATCGTAAAGTCCAGCACATTCACCCGCTGCACACCCGTGAACAAATCCGCATCTTCGTAACCATGGGGACGTGAGGTCAGAATGAACGATGTGTCGTATTCCTGCATCTGCCGATTTGCCCAACGGCTCACCAATTCCCGCCGAGCTTCAGGGACTTCATCAAGTCCATCCAGCATCACCAGTACTTCCCGTTTTTTGAGCTTGGCCTGCACCCACACCATCGTCGGTTGCAACTCACCACATTTCGGTAATCCCTTAATTGATTTCACAATCAGATCCGGCAAGTCTGGCGACGTTTCACTTTGAATCTCTGAATACAACGATCGAAATAACAACAGCACAGGAAATAAATGTTTTGCATTCTCTGTCTTGTAGCGATCGGTCGTAAAACTCAGCGTCAAATACTTCATCAACGTCGTTTTTCCATGCCCCGGATTGCCAATAATCGCCAGCCTTCGGAAATGCCGATCGGACTCCTGCGGTTGCACTTTCGGTAACAAATCCCAAATTCGTTTTGGAAGGTTCGTATTCACTCTTCCGCTGGGATCCGAATCTAAGCGCAGCGGCACAAAGACATCATCCAGCGCTAATGATGGCAAATCCCCTTTGAATCCTTCGATCGTCAAGTCATAGCAATGAGTCTTCAGCGCTTCCAAATACTTTTTCTCAAATCCGGTCACTCCTGGCATGGCGAGATCTTTCTGCTTTTTAATTGCCCCAACAAACGCATCTCCGCCTTCTTCCAGTTCTCGATCGGCAGTCTTCTTAAACGGTTTTGCAAAGGTTAAGACGGCTCCAGCAACAGCTCCACCTGTCCCATACATTCCTGCTGACAAAATCTTTTGTGGAATATCGCTAGCGGTGAATGAACCAATGATCGCCGCAATCCCACCGCTTGCAATCCCTTTCATAACCATCTCGGCCAACCGATCGGCTGTACTCGGTTGAGCATCATTAGATTTAGCGATGGACGATTTCTCTTGTTCTTCAGACATAGCAGTAGGTGAGGAAAAACGATCGGATGTCCCCAATTCTACACCAGCAAAAAACAGATTTCAGATTGGGGGATGGAAATGGCCGATCGTATTCCCCTCAAACCAATCCCAAATGCTTCTGTAAAGCCGTCCGCATTGTCGCTACAGGAACTTCTGATTTACCTGTCCAAATCTTCAATGCCGCCGCACCTTGTTGAACCAGCATTTCTAAGCCATCGATCGCTGTTGCTCCCTGAGTTTGAGCTTGGTTTAGAAACTTAGTTGGATTCGGGGTATAAATCAAATCGTAAGCGATCGTACCCGCTTTAATCTTTTGGGCCTGCATTATTGTTAATGGTGACGCATCAACGTTTGGAGCCATTCCAATGGGTGTACTATTCACAATCAAATCTGCATTCGCAAGAGTATTATCTAATTTATCCCAAGTATTGACCGTTAGCCTTGACGCAACCGATTCAAAACTATTAAAACTTACGAGAAAGTCCTGAAGTTTGTTTGAATCTCGTCCAATCACTTGAATACTTTTAAAACCAAGTTCCGCACAACCTACCACTACCGCCCGCGCTGCACCCCCATTTCCCAGAACAATGGCATTCTCCTCTGACCAATCCCGACTCATTTCCCGCAAAGGCGAAACAAACCCTTCTACATCAGTATTCGTCCCATACCAGCCCTGCGCTGTTTTCCAAACCGTATTCACTGCACCCACTGCCATCGCCAATTCACTAATATGAACTAGTTCCGCCATAATGGCTTGCTTATGGGGAATTGTCACACTAAATCCCTGAACCTCGATCGCTCCAAACCCAGCAACAGCCATCGATAAAACCGATTCTTCAATGGGAAATGCAACATAAACAAAATCGCTATCCATCTCTTCAAGCGCTGCATTATGCATCACCGGAGATAACGAATGTCCAATAGGATTGCCAATCACACCCAGTAATCTAGTTTTCCCAGAAATTATCATTTAAGAATTCTCATTTCTCAAGTCCGAAGTTTCTTGCAAATCTCCAATAGCACTTTCATCAATACTAATTTCAGGCAAATCCTCAACAGGAGTTTCTTCAGACATACCCTTAACCGTATAAAACTCAGGTTTCACCCGCAAAATTGGCAGATTAGCAACGAGCGACGTGACCCTACTGGTATTTTCTAAAGCAAAATCCATTGCATCTGCATCAAGATCAACATACTTAGACACTACTTCAAGAATCTCCCGGCGCATAGACTCAATCATCTGCGGTGTGAGATCCGATCGGTCGTGAGCCAAGACAAGCTTTAGACGATTTTTTACTTCCTGACGACTGCTGCGATCGTTCAGGGTCGGGAAGATTTTTTCAAGAAGTTCAATTAACATGGCGAAGTTGGGGAGAAATGTCGGGCATCGGCTTTAGATGGACTTTGTAAAAAAGTTTTTAATCTTGGAAAGAAGATCATCTTTAACCGTTAAGTCCAAAAATTCAACTTTTTCACCGTCCAGCCGTCGAGCAATATTTTCAAAGGCAGTCCCCGCTTGGGTCGGAGTTCCAGAAAGCACTAAAGGTTCACCTTTATTCGTCGAAACAATCACTTTCTCATCGTCCGGCACCACGCCCAATAATGGAATAGCTAAAATTTCCGTCACATCATCCACAGACATCATGTCATTCACCGCCACCATCTTAGGACGGATGCGATTGATGATTAAGCCTGACTTTTTAATATTGTTTGCTTCCAACAACCCAATCACCCGATCGGCATCGCGCACCGCAGAAATTTCGGGAGTTGTAACCACAATAGCTTCAGTGGCAGCGGCGATCGCATTCTGAAAGCCCATTTCAATCCCGGCGGGGGAATCTACTAACACGTAGTCAAATACTTTCGCCAACGCCGAAATCAACTGACGCATCTGAGCGGGATTGACTGAATCTTTCGTGCGGTTTTGGGCAGCCGGGAGCAAAACTAGATTCCCGCGTCGCTTATCCTTGACCAGCGCTTGCTCTAGACGACATTGACCCGATAAAACATCGACTGCCGTGTAGACAACCCGATTTTCTAGCCCCAATAACAGGTCTAGATTCCGCAAGCCAAAATCAGCATCGACAACGACGACCTTGCGATTACGTTGCGCAAGAGCCATGCCGATGTTAGCCGTGGTGGTGGTCTTGCCGACTCCACCCTTTCCCGAAGTGATAACGATTACGCGCCCCATGAGCCAGCCGGATTTGGTTATAAATGCTTATAGAATATACGTTAAAACGAGATCCGGTAGGTGATTCATGTCAGCACAAGTTACGCAAACGGCCCTCTTTCGCTATACCCCGCCCGATTTAGCCCACAGTGCTAAACGAATTTTGATCAAGCCAAATCTCGGTTATCCGGTGGCCGCGCCCGTCACGGTCAGTTTAGGCGTTCTTGATAGCGTTCTCAAGTCTCTCCGGGACATTAATCCTACGGCTGAAATTTTGATTGTTGAGGGGGTTTGTTCGTCCGTTAACTTGAGTCAAATTGTGGCTAAACATGGCGTACATTCTGTTTTAGATGATGGAATGCAGATTTTAGATGCGGATGAATTGGAGATGATGGAGTATGAAAATTTGTCGCCCGCGATCGTCAGATTCAAAACCATGTGGGCACCAAAGCTATTGCAAGAGGTTGACTGCCGCATTTCACTCGGAACGTTTAAGCGCACCATTCTCAAGGATGAAGTGTTAATTTCGGCCTCACTAAAGAATCTCTACGGATTGTTTCCCCGATCGCATTACAAAGCCCGCAGTAGCAATTCACGAGGTCAGCTTCATCGGCCATCGGTGCCGTTGGTTTTGCAAGATGTCTATTTTACGATCGGTCATTTGTTTGATGGCGCGGTGATTGATGCAGACGAGCGGTTGATTAGTCGAGATTGGAAACCAGATAAAGGCGAGACGGTGAAGAGCGATCGGATTGTTTGGGGAAATGATTTGCTGTCGGTCGATTCATTGGCTTGTGAAACGTTGGGGGAAGAAATTCCAAGTTATTTGAAGGCGATCGAAAAACTCCGATCGCGTTAATCATTTATTCTGTCGATTATTCTGCTAATCGCTTGCAATCATCACCAATTTTAATTGAATCATTCATTTGATTCTTATGATTCTTAACAATTCGAGTATTCACCGCTAATCGATAAAAATGATTAAACCTGGAGCGTTCTACCGTGTCCGGTAAAGATTGCGATCGCATTTTTAAAAACGTTTTTTGAAATGCAGCAGTAATGTCCCCAGAACTACTATTTCGTGTGGGAACAATACAGCGCTGACAAGGATTCACGGCTTGAAATAGGGTAGATCCGATTGTAAATTCAGGCAATTGATCTGCCATTCCAAACAATTGATCTTCCCAAAATGCCGTCGGAGCATTGAGTTCGAGATTAGTGCGAAATCTACACCGAGCTTCAGCCAATGTGATGTCATCATACCAACTCGCCACCGCTTGCAAAGTCTGCCTCGAAATCACAGTCGGTCCGGGTGAGGCGGGATCATCAGGAAATCCGAGTTCTAAATTCTGCTTCAAATGCACCGCAAATCCAAAGTATTCACTCAACCAACTCTCAATTGATTTACGATCGCTATCTAAATTAAAAGGAGTTGGCTCTAAAGTTGATGTAGAAAGTATGACCGTTCGGTGGTCCAAATTATACTCCGATCGAATACTTTGAATCTTTGCCGTCCGTTTTCCATTCACAACCCGATCGTCACTATCAAATATTGCAAACTCCCGATCCCCCTTCAGAGCGCCGCTAGCAAGAATTTCAACGGATTGAAGATTTAGAGCATCAAGTGATTTAATCGGAAATATTGCAATGCGAGAAAGCTTAGGCATTGAAGAAGATAGGGTGATTGGAATACGTTAGATTCTCAATTTTGAAATAATACTCTGAAGATGATTCAAAATCAATGCACAAATCGCCAGAGCTTCGATCGCAGACTCTTTTAACAATTGTAAAGACTATCGATCGTCAGATATTTAGGGAACACTAAGAGGCGTAGATACCGCTTATTACTCAATCTCAAGGATATTCCTGTGACTCAACATTTTCGTCAAGTTCGCCGATCGACTGTTATCCAGAATGCAGCGGGACAGACCTTTAATCTAGGCGGCTACCAAGCCGATCGAAAACAAGCTAAATCTGATCTTTTTCAGGACGATCGAGCTAAAAATCCACCCCAAGTTGATCTGCGGCCCCACATGAGTCCCGTGGAGAACCAAAGTGCTACCAGCAGTTGCGCCGCGAATGCCATGGCAGGGGCTTACGAATATCTATTAAAACGGCTCAAAAATAGTAATGAAGATGTGAGCCGCCTGTTTATTTATTACAATGCTCGCGAACTGGACGGTGATACAAGTCAGGATAAGGGCACCTATCTCAGCAGTTGTACCAAAGTCGCGAAAAAACTTGGTGTCTGTTTAGAAGCAACATGGCCCTTTGATCCTGAACAAATTCTAGAACAGCCCCATTCAGAAGCTTACACGGAAGCCAAAGGGTTTCCCATTAATCCAGTTGCTCGTCCAGTTAAGGTCGATCTTCAGACCATGAAAAACTGCCTCGCTAGCGGTTTCCCATTTATCTTTGGTTTACAACTTTTTAGTTCATTTGAAAAAGCAGGTCCAGAGGGATTGGTTCCCATGCCTGATGTGGAACAGGATAATCATAATGGGGGTCATGCCATGCTTTGTGTGGGATATTCCGACCCTGACCAGGTTTTCATTGTTCGGAATTCCTGGGGCGAAGATTGGGGGGATGGCGGATATTGCTACATTCCCTACAACTATATGACCAATCCAGAATTGAATGCTGACTGTTGGGCTTTAATTCGCCGATCGGATCTTTCTCCTAAGGCTGATCAAAAAAACAAGGATCTCAGCAAAGGCATCACGCCCAAAGGTATTAACTCCAAAGGTATTAACTCCAAAGGTCAGCAAGGCGAAGGCTCCTCTCTCTTTAGTGGTCATAAAGCCCAAGTCGCCCGCGCAATTCAAACACCTGGTGCTTATCAGGAAGTGATGGTGGGTGAGGAATATCAATCCTATGAAGTAGTGTATTTAGAACAGCTTGTCTATACTGTTGAAGAAGGATTTGTGACGATCGAAGATTACGTCGAGCAGTATGGTGATTTAGAATCGCTCTATTCTGAAGAATCTTTTGAAGCCTATTTCGAGTCTTCTGAGGAGGAGGAAGAATTTGAAGATGATGAAGATGAAGTAGATTATGAATATGATGAATCGGAAGAGGACGAAGATTTAGAGTCTGAGGACGAAGAAGAATCTGAGGAGGATGACGAATCCGAGGAAGACGAAGAAGAATCTGAAGAGGAAGACGAATCCGAGAAAGACGAAGAAGAATCTGACGAGGAAGAAGAAGAGGAATCGGAGGAAGAAGAGGAATCTTACGACGAGGACGAAGAAGAATCTGAGGAAGAAGAATCTGAGGAAGAAGAGGAATCTTACGAATCTGAAGAAGAAGAATCTGAGGACGAATCTTACGAGTCTGAGGGGGAGTCTGAAGAATCTGAGGAAGAATAATTCTCGATCGCAGATTTAATCTGAGATTTAAGAATAATTGGTATTGAATCTAGATCGTGAATGATCTAGATTCAAGTTGGATCTGATGATGGAGTTCCGCTTATGGTTTTCCTCACGAATGGTTTCTCTCTCAAACTACTTTACAAACCCATTTGCCAACACAATCATCAACTCACCACACCGCCAAACAAAATTCGGGCAAACCAAACAACGCCAAGAACTACCAATGCTCCTGCATCCCGTTTACCCAATCGAAGCTGATGCCATTCAATCCGGTGTTCATTGGGACTGGTAAATCCCCGCACAGTCATTGCACTGGCAATTTGTTCAGCCCGTAAAAGTAGATTGTCCACAAGTCGCTCCGCCACCGTTAACCAAATGCGAATACTTCCCTTAATGCCCAACTTTTTCCAATCGATCGCCCTTGTCCGCACCGATCGCACCAAATTCTGAAACTCTTCCAATACCAACGGAATAAACCGCAACGCCAGCGTCAATGTCAATGTAATTTCGGTGACTGGAACATCAAACCGTCGCAACGGAGACATCAAAGCTTCTAAGCCTGTGGTGATTTCTTCAGATGATGTGGTCAATAAGAAAATAGTTGTGCTGTAGATCAATGTGAACAATAAAGTACTAAACCGCAATGCCAACGATAACGATCGTTCTGTTACGGTAATCGGGCCGCGCTGAAATAATACATAGCGATAATTAGTGGGCTGCGGTAAATCAGGTGAAGTCCTTAATCCCATTGGGTCAGCAGGTTTTTCAGGATTAAAACTTTCATACCAAGGACGACTGGCCACTGCTGCGGGCAATACTCCCGATTGCTGGGAAAATTTGAATTCATCCGCAGGCAATCGCAATTGATGTTCAGCATTCAAACCATCGGGTGCGATCGAAATTAAACTACAAACATAGATTGACAATCCCAATAGCCAGCCCATTTGTTGTCGCCACACTCGAAATGGAATTCCCGATAGGATCGTCAATACAATTAATGAAGCCGCAATGCCTAACCTCCATTCTACCGTTGCCAATAGTGGTACCACCAAAAAGCTCGTGAGCCATGCTAACTTAACCCGTGAATCCAGTCGGTGCAGCCACGTTATGGGCGTTTCTAAATACAACCCCAACGGTAACGATCGCATTAAATCCATAACAAACTCCCAATAACAAATTCCTCATAACCAATAAACTTTAGTAAATTGCAGTCATTAGTTTTTTACGATATACATTAGTCAACGGATTGTCATTTCCCAACAAGTCAAACAAAGCCAACATCGATCGCCTCGCTGCATCATTGCGATATAGCCGATCCTGTTCAACGATCGCCAAAAAGCCTGATAGCGCCTCCTCATAGCGTTGTTCTAAGGAAGCTTGAGCCGCATCTTTATACTGTTGATCCAATTTACTCATCACCTCAGACCCGATCGCCCGTTTAAATTCAATTAGAGCCTGAAGTCCCCGCGCCCGTGCCGCCAATTCTCTCTCATGCTGTGGAATTCGGCCCGCTAAAATCTCCGCCATCTCTAGATTGCCAGATTCTAAATAAAAATTTCCGGCTTCTAATATCAATCCCGGATCATTAGGATGTTCCGTCAGTAAAGCTTGAATCTGAATTTCAGCAGCCTCAATATCCCCCGATTCCGCCAAGGCATAAAGCCGATCGAGACTCGCATTCAATCCCGATTTTGATTTAAGACGCTCTAGCAGTTCCCGTAATTTTGGCTCTGGCAACATGCCGACAAATCCAGGCTGCACTACGCCATTTATGACAATCCGCACATCTGGCACACCGGAAACCCCGTATTCCTGAGCAAGTCCCGGATTTTCATCAATATCAATTTTTGCCAACACCAAATCATATTCTGGGACTAGTTTTTCCAAGAGCGGCTTCAACATTTGGCACGGCCCACACCAAGTTGCAAAAAAGTCCACTACCACCGGGGTTTGGTGAGATTTTTCTAAGACCTCGGCCAGAAAAGTGGATTGGTGGACATTGGATTGGTTGAGATCTGAAGTAGTCATAAAATCACAGGAATAAGGATGGACAGATTCGGAAGAAATACAACCGATCGTTCTTTGTCTCCATTTTCTCTTGTCTAGCACCCAATGGAACGCTAAAGTTTTAAGGCCGATCGTCTTTGACCTACGGGCGACCATCGTTCTGGTCTAGGCCAATTCCCAATTCCCCAGCAAATCATGCCTTCCGACGACCCAATCCCCATGCCAATACCCAAATCAGAGGCTTTATCGGCAGAAATGCTTAAGCCTGAACTTCATCAGAGTCGAAGTGATGACCCGATGAGCGATGGTTCAAATCTTGGTCCTAAGGTAGCTGAGGCGGTCTTAACAGAAACTGAAACCCCTGAGATAGATAAAAAAATTAACGAGAACGAAGTCTCGGACAGCAATCAACCCCCAAAAATGCCGCCTAGTGATCCCAATCTCCAAGTTCGGATCAAAACCGAAAAAGGCAACCTATGGATTTCTCTACCCGGAGAACTGAAAAAAGAAGGATCCACCATTAGCTATGCCTGGAGCGAAATTATTCAGCAGATTCAACAACGACTCAGCGGCGATTCTCGATCCTGGGACCCCAATACTCCCGTCCGAATCCTGGCCAACGATCGGCTCCTCGATACGACCCAAATCCAAGAACTCACTAACATCCTACTCCAATCGAATCTCTCCCTCAAACGGTTCTACACCAAACGTCGCCAAACTGCCGTTGCTGTAGCGACCTGCGGGTTTTCCGTTGAACAACAAACCGCCCAACAAGCCCTGATCACCGAAGCCAGTACCAAGCTCCTCGTCGCCGACCCCATGTATATACAAATGACGCTGCGATCGGGGACGGAAATTCGCCACGATGGTTCTGTGATTGTGATGGGCGATATGAATCCGGGAAGCGTTGTGATTGCGGAGGGCGATATTTTAGTGTGGGGTAAGCTACGCGGCATAGTCCATGCGGGAGCGGGAGGAAATGCAGGCTCGATCGTCATGACTACCCAAATGCAGCCCTCTCAAATTCGCATTGCAGACTTCGTGGCCCGTGGTCCTTCCAATGTCCCCGCCCAATTTTTCCCAGAAGTGGCTTATGTTACCTCCCAAGGAAAAATAAGTATCACCCAGGCCCAAAACTTTACCCGTTTATAATTCATCCATAGTTAAAACCAACTAAAACTAGTTAAAACCAGCTAAAACCCGATCGTCTCTTTATTTACCTATGCCTTCGACCCGTTCAGTCAATGCCTCATCCCCTCTTGGATGGAACCTAGAATCTCGCGATCGTGATTTCATTGCGGCCCTAATGCCGATTTGGGGTTGGTTGTATCAGCATTATTTTCGCGTCCAGACTTCTGGCTGGGAAACGATTCCAGAGGGTCAAGTCTTGATAGTGGGATCGCACAATGGCGGACTGGCGGCCCCGGATATGCACATGATGATGTATGACTGGTTTCGCCGCTTTGGCATCGATCGCCCAGTTTATGGATTAATGCACGCCCAAGTCATCAAAAGTTTCCTCCCCGGCACCGAGTTAGCCGTTAAAGCCGGAGCCATTATGGCCCATCCGACCGTGGCACGGGCCGCTCTTGACTCTGGAGCTAGTGTATTGGTGTATCCTGGCGGCGTGAAGGATGTGTTTCGGCCTCACAATCAACGCGATCGGATTTGCTTCAACAACAATAGCGGCTTCATTAAACTGGCCTTGCAGTATGAGGTGCCTATTGTCCCCGCAATTTCTTGGGGTGCCCACGACACCTTGATCATATTGGGAGATTTGTATCCACTGATTAGAGAACTTCGCCACAATTTAAAATTTCCTTGGCCCGGTGCGATCGACCCAATGGTTTTTCCTGTGTACCTCGGTTTACCTTGGGGAATTAGTCTCGGTCCGCTCCCCAATGTGCCACTGCCCATCCAAATTCATACCCGAGTTCTTCCGCCCATTAAATTTTCTCGCTATGGAATTGAAGCCATGCGCGATCGGGACTATGTTCAAACCTGTTATCACCAAGTTCACAATACGCTACAACTCGGGCTAGATCAGCTCAAAATAGAGGTTGAGCGCTAGTTAATTGGAATGAATTAGAACTCTAGATTTTTTCAGATTTTTGAATGAATTACCTCTCAAGATAGAGACGTATTAATTTCCTAGGGGTTTGTATATCTTTAGGCAGACTTGAATGTGATTTTGTATACTAAGTTAGTATATGTACTGAGAGAATTCTTAATTAAGGCTTGATGTAAGGTAAGCCAATATAAGGTTGCCGTGATATTCAGTGAGACGCGAAACTCAAGCGGTGAGGGCTTAGTCGTTAATGGAGTGATACGGATTGAACCTTTATGGATAGTTTATCTATTGAGTATCAATTCGGACATCAGGCTGTCATGCATCTTACCTTTTTGGGAACTCCCGACTTTAATCTATGTGTACTCGTTTAACTCTTTTTTGCTTACAGATCATAAATTTAATTGCGATTAGCCAGTTTAGTCCCGCCATTGCGTCTCCAAGTTTGCTGCCTCGGCTCGCTCCTAGCATAAGCCCAAGTTACCAACGTCCAGCCTATCGACCGCCTGCTCGTGCAATACCGCTGCGGACGGATAGTGCAGGAGTTCGTTTAAATGATGAAAAAGGCCCGTCGTCCGTTACTCAAAACACGATCGTAACAGAACGCCCGATCCCCTACCAGCTTGCGATCGGGAACTTAATAGAATGCGTTCAAACCCTAATTCCAAAATTTCCCCTAATTCCAAAATTTCCCGCCACTTTAATATCTAAATCAATAATATCTAAATCAGTCCTGATTCCGAAGCAACCCCGCTCCAACCAACGCCCCAATAAATAAACCACCCAAATGCCCAACCCCGCTCACATTAGGATTCACGGCATCAAATGCAGTTTGGAGAATGACAATCAAGCCGATCGATCGTAGCCACTGCTTCGCAACCAAATCGCCTTTGCGCCATCCTTTCCAATAAATAGCGGCCATCACGCCAATCATCCCCATAATTGCTCCAGAAGCCCCGATTGCGCTCATATTTCCCGCTCCAGTCATGCGAGACAAAATCGCTAGGAGAATCATGGAGCCGATTCCTGAGGTGAAATATGCGATTCCATAGCGCAAGGTCCCGAGACGTGATTCGACAAAGGCACCGACAATCATTAGGCCCAGCATATTGAAGAGTAAATGAACAATGCTGCTGGGATCATGTAAAAACATTGCTGTCAATGGCTGCCACCATGCTCCACTAAACAATTGATCGGGGACCAATGCACCCCAATCGTAAATGTCTAAAAGTCCTTTCACAATACTATTAATCGGGGGCTGAAGGTTAAAAATAATATCTGACCGAATCACTCCATAGTAAATAATAAAAGGCAACGCATAAACCAAACAATTTACCGCTACGATCGCATAGGTCAATGGCACTTGGCGGATGGTTGTCGGGTTGCGGGGATTATATTTCAGATCTTCTTCTTGCATTCGCTGTAAGTTCTGGAGAATGCTGCGAGACTCTAAATTCAACAATTGAAATGATCGAATTGGAGCCTGCAACGATCGCCACTCTAAGCTACTATTCAATTCACAACTGGGAAATTGTTTTAGGGCCTGAAATTCTGGATTTGCAATCTCGAAACTCCCCGCATACCAATCGGAAGTCGCAATCCAAAACCGTTTAGTGATACTAGAATAATCCTTAAGTCCGGTATTGAATAATTGCTTCACTTCACGAGTTTGCCCGGTGAATGCAAAGGCATACAATTTACTTAATAACACCAAAGCATTATTGCCAGTTTTTCCCGAGCGTAAATGACACTCTCTCACCGCGACCAACAATTGATCTAACTGCCGCGTTTCCCCAAGCGATCGTAAATATAGTCCCGCACTACTCGCTTCATCCAATCGCTGGGCTTTGGTCAATTGCGTTTCAGCAATATTTAAATAGGCGTACCATTTGGCTTGTAAACTATGAATCGTCGCGATCGCCAACCGACCATCGTAATCATCAATAGACTGCATTGGTTCCAATAGTTTCAATGCACCATTAAGATTTCCCTGATGCGCTAAGGCTAAAGCTTGCAAGGTCTGAGGATAGTTCCACCAGCCATCTCTGGGATGAAGAAGTCTGACCACATTAGCAATTTGTCGCGCTGGACTATACTTCTCCTGCGATCGGAGTTTTGCAATTTGCGACATCAAAAAAATCGGCAAAGCAATTCCAATCGTCCACAACAGGGAAACCAGTCCCACGGTCCATTGCGCTTTCAGTCCCCACCCGATCGCCATAATGATCAAAATCGACGCGGCGACAAATGACCAACCTTGATTCTTTTTCGATCGTAACAGAATGGCAATGCAGGAGATTGTAACAATCTGAAGAATAACAATTTCAATACTCATACAGAATGTTCATCCCTAATAATTCGTCCTTACTTTGTGTCCGGCTTTGAGACCAAGATTAATGCCAAGACTAATTTAACATCCGTGCCAGCACTTGCCTGATCGCATCCCGTTGTTCCGAGTCGTAGCCCCAACGATCGAGAAAACTTTGATAATCACCATTATTATTTTGAATAGTGGATTGCATCGATCGCAATAGAGTGGTTATCTCAGATAAATTCAGTTGTTGAACTAAATGAATCGATCGTACTTGAGTTTGATTTGAACTGGCGGCTAATTCATCATTTCCATTCTGTTGATGAGTCAAAGCCATGGCAGTTGGCATCGCAATATTTTTAACCATCAAATCTGCGATCGCCTCCGGGTTCGATCGTAAAGCTCGGAGCAGTGGTGGAGTTGGCACATCAGCTAAGGCAGAATCCCCCGTTAAAAACACTACAAAAAACCCCCGTGCGCCATTCTGAGTTTGAAGCAATGCGGTAATCGCGGTCTCTAGTAAGGCATCAGATGGATTTGATCTCAGCAGGTCTTGGGTCAGATCCATGGCTTGCTCAAAGGTAATACTAGGCGGGACCGTAAATTCTAGGTTCATTTTAAAAGGTTCAATGAGGCCGATTGGTTCATCATACCGCTTGTTTTTAGATGATTTCTAAAAAGTTATTAACCATCAGATTAAACACTTTCTCCTACCATCATTCCAAATTATCCCAATTTCCAAATCTTAATTGAATTATCAGAACTTGCACTAGCAAACCATTTTTGATTGGGACTAACAACGATCGCATTCACTGCGCTTCTATGGCCCGTCAACGTTACGATCGGTTCACCCGACGCAAAATGCCAAATCCGAATTGTTTTATCCCCGCTGCCACTAATTAAATACCGACCATCCGGCGTGATTGCTACACTATTCACCATATCCAAATGCCCCATTAACGTCCGAACTAACTCGCCAGATTGAGTATTCCAAATTTTGATTGTCCGGTCTTTACCACCACTGATAACATGGCTTCCAGACTGCGTAAGCGCCACGCTCAATACCGAATTGTTATGGCCACTAAAACAATGAAGAAGCTGAGTCGTATTGAAATTCCAAACCCGAACTTTGTTATCAAGCCCACCGCACGCCACTATCTGAGAATTCGCACTAATCGCCACCGATCGGACCATCCCCGACACTTGAGGATAACTCCGTAACCAAACTCCCGAATCAATACGCCAAGCATAGAGCATACGATCTTCGGCACCGCTGACTAAAAATTGACCATCGGGACTCACGGCAATCGAATTAATATCTCGCGTATGCACGGAAAGCGATCGCTCTAAACTTCCCGTACTCAACTGCCAAAATTTAATACTAATATCATCACTACAACTCACTACCGTTTTACCATTGGGCGTAATCGCCAAACCATTAATCGGTTTAGTATGACCTTCCAAAATTTTATCCGCATCGCCACTCAACAAATCCCAAACAATAATTCGATCGTCCAATCCCCCACTCACCAACATCTGACTATCCGGACTAGCTGCTAAAGCAAGGACCCAAGATGAATGGCCTTTAAGAGTCGAAATACAACCATACAAATCCGTTAGTTCACCGGAAATGCGCGCGCTGGTCGTCGGCAAAGATGCCGAAGAGGTGGGTAACGTTGGCGAAGATGAACGGCGAATATCTCCCAATGGTGCTAATCCTGCCGATACAGAATTAGATAATGAAGTCTTGGGGAATGGGGTGGCTTCAAGTGAGACCCCAGAATCTCGTAAATCCGTCACAAACTCTGAATTGTCCAGCCCTTCAGAATTGGCCCGAATCTCTGAATTACTAAAACTATCAGAATGGTTCTCCGACTGTGGAAGTCGAGAAAATTGAGGAGGCTGAGTGGTGATTTGTGAGATTGATGAGGTCTCACGATCTCGAACCGGAAGAGACATTGGAGAAAGGCTTGAGGGACGAGACAGTAATAGCCGTAAATCATGCATCACTTGATCTGCCGTCTGATAGCGTTCTATCACGAGATCTTTCAGTAACCGATCGAGAATTTGTCCAATCCCTTCCGAAAATCGAACGCCTTGGTCAGCCAATTTCGATCGCCACAGCCAATTCCCCTGAATCGGATCATACAAATCATCTGGCTTTGTCCTTGTCATCAAATACAAACAAGTCGCCCCCAGACTATACAAATCACTCGCGGGGAATGCTCGACCGCTTCGGAGTTGCTCTATGGGTGCATAGCCTTCAGTGCCAATTTTTGTTCCGGGAATCCCCAAATCAGGCCCAACTTCTTCAAGAACTTTAGCAATGCCGAAGTCAATCAAAATGAGGCGATTGTCGAGCTTACGACGAATGATGTTGGCCGGGGTAATGTCGCGATGAATCACATTCCGATCGTGAACAAACTTCAAAATTGGTAGCAACCCCGCCATCACTTCGCGAATTTTCTGCTCCCCAAAACAGCCCTGATGATTCAGTTCTTGGGCCAGCGTAGCCCCTTCAATAAATTGCTGCACGAGATATAGACGATTGTCCTGCTCGAAATACGCCAGCAGACTGGGAATGTGGGGATGTTCGCCCAGTTCATTCAGGCGCATGGCCTCTTGTTCAAATAGGACGACCGCTTTTTTTAGAGATTTTTCACTCTTCACCTGCGGCGAAAACTGCTTAATTACACAGCGGGCTTTCAGCCGATCTTCATCTACCGCCAAATAAGTCTTGCCAAACCCACCCTGCCCCAACGCCCGCACCACTCGGTATCGCCCCCGCAACAAAGGAACAAGTGACAATCGACAGCTCTCACAGCAACTAGAGTCTGTGACGTTCATGGGTTGCTTGCAGTCGGGATTAAGGCAGTAAATCATGAAATCCTGTAGAAATAGCGCACCCTAGGCACGAGGTAGTGGTTTCGCATTGGCTTATTCAGAATGTCTATCTAGACATAGGCCCGTTAAGCCACAGTAACGTAATTTTTTGACATCATTCATTGTACGGTGCTGCTATTGTCCGCGATCGCATCTTCGATCACAAGAGTGATTTTCTACACATTATCGTCCCAAAAATAGGAACAGTTTCGCCCATGACCCCTCACTTGACGCCGCCCGATCGTATGTCGCCGCCCACTCCCACCATTACCCTCAAACTCTTCGCCGCCTACCAAGATGCGATCGGGCAAGCCGAACTCACCCAAACCATCGCCCCCAACACTACGATCGCCGCACTCCTAGATCAAATTCTCCAAGGATATCCGCAACTCGAACCTTGGCGACATCTGACCCGATTCGGCGTAAATCTAGCCTTTGTCACTGCTGACACCATTCTGCAAGATGGCGATGAAGTCGTTTTAATTCCACCAGTCAGCGGCGGTTAGGGATAAGTGTTGGTTAGGCATAAATCAATCCCGACTAATAAAGTCGGTTATGTTTGACTTCAGTAGAAATGACAGTTAAAGTCATATCCATACAGTGAAAACAAAGCATTATTTAATTTTTGGGAGCTTGTAAGACATGACCACAACCCTCAACTCGACCGCTTCATTTACCTTGGCTTTTGAAGCCCTCAAGTGTAAGGAGTGCGGCGCAGAGTACGAAGCAAAGGCCATTCACGTTTGTGAAGAGTGCTTTGGCCCGTTGGAAGTGAAGTATAACTACGAAATTTTGAAGCAAACGGTCAGCCGTGAGACCATTGAAGCTGGACCGAATTCTATCTGGCGCTACCGTGCATTTCTTCCGGTCGCTACGGATAATTACATTGATGTCGGAACTGGCATGACCCCGCTGATCGAAGCAAAACGGTTGGGTCGTCGCCTCGGATTGAAAAAGCTTTACATCAAAAACGATGCAGTTAATATGCCCACCTTGAGCTTCAAGGATCGGGTTGTGTCGGTGGCGTTGTCTCGCGCTCGTGAATTGGGCTTTACGACGGTTGCCTGCGCAAGTACTGGAAACTTGGCTAACTCCACTGCTGCGATCGCCGCTCATGCAGGTTTAGATTGCTGTGTGTTCATTCCATCTGATTTGGAAACTGGAAAAGTATTGGGGACGTTGATCTACAACCCAACTTTGATGTCGGTTAATGGTAACTATGACCAAGTAAACCGTCTTTGTTCTGAAGTTGCTAACACTCACGGTTGGGGCTTTGTAAATATCAATCTTCGCCCTTACTACTCCGAAGGCTCCAAAACTCTAGGGTTTGAGGTGGCTGAACAATTGGGTTGGAAACTTCCGGATCACATCGTGGCTCCTTTGGCATCGGGTTCTTTGTTTACCAAGATTTATAAAGGCTTCCGCGAGTTTGTAGAAGTGGGCCTAGTGGAAGATAAGGCGGTTCGTTTCAGCGGCGCTCAAGCGGAAGGCTGTTCTCCCATTGCCCAAGCATTCCGCGAAGGTCGTGACTTTATTTCCCCAGTCAAGCCGGACACTATTGCAAAATCGATCGCGATCGGCAATCCAGCGGATGGTGTGTATGCTCTTGAACTAGCACGCAAAACCAATGGCAACATTGAATCGGTTAATGATGCTGAAATTATTGCTGGCATGAAGCTTTTGGCAGAAACTGAAGGTATCTTTACTGAAACTGCGGGTGGAACGACGATCGCAACGCTGCAAAAATTGGTGGAAGCGGGCAAAATTGATCCCGATGAAGTCACGGTGGTGTACATCACTGGAAACGGGTTGAAAACGCTAGAAGCCGTTAAGGGCGAATTGTCCGAACCGTTCACAATTGATCCTAAATTGGATGAATTTGAGCGTGCATTAGAGCGCTCGCGTACGCTTGAGCGTCTGGAATGGCAGCAGGCAATGGTTTAGTTTTTGAGGTTTAGTTTTTGAGATTTAATTCTTAAGGCGACGATCGTTGATTAATAGAATCGTTGATTGATATGATTAGCGATCGTGGCTTCAAAAATAGCTTCAGTTCAATTGTTTACAGTTCAATTTATTTCCCCCTTGATTCATGTCTATTAAAGTTCTCATTCCTACTCCGCTCCAAAAATTCGTTGGAGACAAATCTGCCCTCGAATGTGATGCGACAACCATTTCTAATTTGGTTGAAGTTCTAGATGTCCAACATCCCGGTATTAAAGCAAGGCTTTGTGACGACACCGGGAAACTGCGTCGCTTTGTAAATTTTTACTTAAACAGCGAAGATATTCGATTTATGGAAAATGAAGCCACTGAGTTGTCAGACGGCGATGAAGTTAGCATTGTCCCAGCGATCGCTGGCGGCTGATGATTTTTCCTAAATCATTAAACGTTTAGATTTTTAAGTCTGTCTGAGTCATGTCCCGATCGTCTTTTCAAGTGAGATTTGGACGTGACAATTAGACTCTGCAAGTTTCACTGTATTGATACGGCTAAGAAGGTCATGCTTCTTAGCCAATTTTTTCATTAATGCTGCGATAAAGTCATAAACCGTGTTTCTAACTTATTTCCAACGCTCGATCGGCTAAATTCGGGCTAGTGTTACCTGTTCTGTTTGATCTTGATACTTTCCTTTACGCGTTTCATAACTGACCGCACACCGATCGCCCTCAAAGAACAAAAGTTGAACAATCCCCTCATTCGCATATACTCGACAATCAGCACTTGAAGAATTTGAAAATTCCAGCGTTAAATGACCCCGCCACCCTGCTTCTGCTGGAGTTAGATTGGCAATTAAACCAATTCGCGCATAGGTCGATTTTCCAATGCAAATCACTGTTACGTTATCCGGCAAATCAATCCGTTCTAAAGCTACCCCTAAACCATAGGTGTGAGCGGGAAGAATGAAAAATTCGCCGGAACTATCTTTATGCAATTTAGCTGCTTCGAGATTTTCAGAAGAAAAGCATTTAGGATCAACAACAGTTCCAGGAATATGACGGAAAATACGAAAATCACTCGCAGATAGCCGTAAATCATAACCATAGCTACTCAGACCATAGGAAATCACTGGATTGTTATTTAACCGACGGACTAATTCAGGATGAAAGGGCTGGATCATTCCCTGATTTGCTTTTTCTGTAATCCAAATGTCATTCTTAATCATGATGGCCAGTAATGTGAAAAACTAATCTAACCCTGAGTATTGCGACGTAATTCTGTTATTTGGTCTGCGACATCCAAGATTACATCTGGCATATCTGGACCTGTCAAAATCACTTCCACTTGTTTCGGGCGCTTGCGGATGAAGTCTAGCACCTCTCCCGCTGCGATCAACCCAAATTGTATCGCCAAACTCAATTCATCCAGCACCACCATTTCATAGCGACCTTCCGAAATCACACGCTTCGTATGTTGCCACAGATCTACGACCGATCGTGCCTCTTCGTCCGTCACCTGTGGCGTATCCAAACATCTCGGCAAGTCACACCGCACCCAATCTAAATTTTGACCAAACTGCATGGGCCGATCGAATCCTTGACCAATGCCACCCTTCATGAATTGTACGATTAAAACGGGCGTTCCCTGTCCCGAAATCCGCAACGCTTGGGCCATAACGGAAGTGAAAAAGCTGCGATGGGATGAGGTGAAAACTTGAACTGCGCCCTCAATGGTCAAATTTAGAGGCGTTAAATTAAAAGAGGATCGAATCGACGTTCCACCTACTGTCAATGACGATCGGGGAGTTCCAGGAACCGATGAGCGCTGCAATTGAGACACCATAAGACACTCTTTAGAATAGAACTTGACAACGCCTTTCACTATTATTCAGGATAAGCTACAGGCTTTCAATAGATTTTATAGATTTAGCGCATAATGTAGTCAATGATGCTTATCAAACACTAGATACGGACAAGCGTCAATAGTTCATTTATACTTATTATCATAATATCTTCCCCGCAAAACGATCGATCTACGCGTATGCTAGCTAGAGAACTTGCTGAAAAACCCTCTAAAAAACTTAGTGCAGTAGGATTTTATATGACTTGGCAACGTCCCGACGATCGTACCCCCAACCAACTCCGTCCGATTGAATTTATTCATCGATTTACCAAACATTCCGCTGGATCGGTTCTGGCTAAGTGTGGCGATACTCATGTTCTCTGCACTGTCAGTATTGAAGAACAAGTTCCGCGCTGGATGGCCAAACAAGGGCGCGGCTGGCTATCCGCAGAATATCGTATGTTGCCGGGATCCACACATGATCGAAATAAACGCGAAACCATGAAGCTATCGGGCCGCACCCAAGAAATTCAGCGTTTGATTGGTCGGAGTTTGCGATCGACTCTCGATATGGAGTTACTTGGCGAACGCACGGTCATCATCGACTGCGATGTATTGCAGGCTGACGGAGGTACGAGAACTACGGCAATTACGGGCGCTTATGTTGCATTACAAGATGCGATCGATGTTTTGATTCATAAAGGATTGCTAACAAAATCGCCATTAATTCATCAAGTTGCAGCGATTTCGGTTGGGCTAATTGATGGCGAGGCATTTTTAGATTTGAATTATCTTGAAGATATGCGGGCGGACATTGATTCTAATATTGTGATGAATGAATTGGGTGGAATTATTGAAGTTCAAGGCACGGCTGAGGCTGGGAGTTTTACCCGATCGCAATTGGATGCAATTTTAAATTTGGCTGAATCGGGAATTCAGGAATTAATGGTATTACAACGCGATCGATAACCAATAAATTGTTTCTGAATAGAACTTTAAAGTTATTGATAAAAAAGTGTGAAAAGTCTAGGATTGTGACAATTGAGACCCGATTCCCCTAAAATCCTCCTTTTTTCTATTTCCCTCTTTTTAAGGGGGTTAAGTGGATCGGGTCTTTATGATACCTACGAAAGGACTTTTCAAACGCCCTCGAATGAGTATGCCGATCGTATGATTCCTGAATGCTAAATCATCGATCTTGTATCGGTTCAAATTGCTACTTCTCGATCGTGACCACCGTTCCCATTTCAACAAATTTATACAATGCCACCACATCTTTATTGTGCATCCGTATACAACCATGGGACACCGCCTTCCCAATTAACTCCGGTTGGTCCGTTCCATGAAATCCTAACTGCGTCTTCCCATCGGTCCAAATCCCAATCCATCTCACTCCTAAAGGATTATCTGGTCCTGGTTCAATAATCATTCCAGTCATAAAGCTCTTGAAAATTGGGTTTTCTTCCTTAGTTAAAACCTTAAAATCCCCGATCGGAGTTTCCCAACCCGCTTTTCCCACCGCGATCGGATACTTTGCCAACACCGTCGTACCGCGATAAACCAAAACCCGTCGCTTACCACGCTGCACTACCAAACGAACTAGCTCTTCCGCTGGCGTAACAGGAGACGGCATAATTAGTGTCGGAGGGGGCACTATAATCAGTTCTGGAGTATTCGGAGAAACGGTTGGGAGTGGGGTTCCGAGTGGAGTCGTCGGTGGAGTCGTTAATGGCGCGGCGGGATCGTTAGGCAACACAAGCGGTGCATTCTGGGCGATCGCTCGTCCGCTTAATCCCAACAAAAAAACAGTCGCTGTTAGCCCCAAACGTATCATCTGCATAGCCTTATGTTCTCCAATAACAAAAAATAACGCCATCTAATTCATGCCCAATTAAACATGAATTTTATCTATTAATAGAGATATTTCTAAATAACTATACCCATAAAAATATAGAATACTATCGCGATCAATAAGTTCCCATTTTCTAATTAATTCAGACAAGAATCTAAAATCTGATTATTACCAAGTTTGACGAATGATTTTGTCAGACTGCTGAGGTGCAGGAGTTTCTTGAACTGGAGCCACATGAAACACGAACGAGTATTTCTTCTCTTAGGGCATTGATGAAGTGCGATGAAGTGCGGGCCGTTGGGCTGTTGAAAACTAATGGAAGCAGTGGAATGGGAGTTACTGACGTGAAATATGGGGGAGGATATTGGCTCACTTTCAATAGTAATTTAGTAAATTAATCATGTAACCTATTTTAAGTATGAAAAGAAGTAGATTGATTCCTGAATGAGATGGCGTCCTAAAACTACTATTCCGTATTAATTGCGCTCTTGTGCTAGTACAATTAGTCAGACTAATCTGAGTTCATTAAAGATTTAAATTGTAAAGATGCAACTTATGAATAGCACTATCAAAGTTTTAATCCCAATTCTCAGTGGAACTCTCACTATCATTCTTGCGATCGTTTACTTTCTAATGATTTGGATGCCAGGAACTTCGTATCAAGGAACTTTACCGCTGCTCAGTAGTGCTGAGGCGCGATTAGGGAATGCACTGCGCTCGGATGTGGAAATGTTGGCTGGGACAATCGGGCAGCGGAATTCTTTGAACTATGAGGGAATTCAAAAAGCAGTGAAATTTCTGGAATCTGAACTCAATACCGCAGGCTATACTATTCGCCACAATAGATATCAAATTGAGGGTAAAGACTTTGAAAATCTTGAAGTGGAGATTCGGGGAAGCGATCGCCCTGACCAAATTATTTTAATTGGTGCCCATTATGATACTGTCTCGTTCAGTCCAGGTGCGAATGATAATGCTTCAGGAACGGCAGCAACACTTGAACTCGCTAAACTTTTTTCAAAAACTAAACCCGCTCGTACCTTACGTTTTATTCATTTTGTGAATGAGGAACGGCCCTTTGCTCGAACTGAAAATATGGGCAGCTTAGTCTATGCTAAACAAGCGAAGGCAAAGGGTGAGATAATTATGGCTATGTTTAGTTTAGAAAGTTTGGGTTATTATACCGATCAGCCCAATAGTCAGCCCTATCCTGCTCCATTAAGTTTGTTTTATCCGTCTGTGGGGAATTTTATTAGCTTTATTGGTAATGTAGATTCACGAAAAGTAGTCCGTACGGCGATTCATGACTTCCGACTTAAAACCAAATTTCCATCCGAAGGTGCAGCATTGCCCAATTTTGTTCCAGGAGTCGGCTCATCCGATCATTGGTCATTTTGGCAGATGGGATATCCTGCCATTATGGTGACAGACACAGCGAATTATCGTGATCCGCACTATCACCAAAGTGATGACCGCCCGGACAATCTAGATTACAACAGGTTTGTGCGGGTTACATTTGGCCTAGCTCAAGTGATTGCTGATTTTACTGGAGTCAATTTCACTGGGATAGAGGAATGATTCAATTAATGAATAAGTTTGTTCGATCGTTTCAATTTAAATGGATTACGAGCGTGATTGGACGCAGTATGCATAATCGGATTACAGGACTATCGGCGGAGGTTGCTTATAATGCAATTTTTTCATTATTTCCAGCGGTTTTAACATTGCTGGTAGCGATCGGAGCACTGAATTTACCTGAAGATCAATTGCGAGAAATTACACAAAATTTCAATGGCGTAATTCCTGAAGAGGCGCTAACACCGATACGAATTGTAATTGATAGACTACGCGGAACCTCTAATCAAGGATTATTCTCCTTAAGTTTTGCCTTAGCCATTTGGGTTTCATCCAGTGTCATGGGTTCTATTATGGGCGCACTAGACCAAATTCATCGTATTCCCAAACATCGTTATCGCCCTTTTTGGAAAGCGAAATTAGTCGCGATCGCATTGAGTCTGGGCACCTTAGTGTTGTTGTTAGGCGCGATCGTGACGGTGTTTGTTGGGGATTTGAGTGTGCAATTAGTGGCAGGGCAAAGTGATTGGCTGGCACCGATGATTCTGCGGATTTGGCAATTACTCAGTCGCCCTTTGTCATTGGCGATCGTCATGGCAACATTAGGGTTTATCTATCGATATGGTCCTAGTCGAAAGAATTCACCGATTTTACCGGGAGTATTGGTGGCGACGGGATTATGGGCAGTAGTTTCGGGTGGATTTCGGTTTTACGTGATGAATTTTGGTAATTACAATCAAGTCTATGGTGCCGTTGGTGCCGTAATGGTTTTGCTGTTGTGGTTATATGTTACGGCCTTTGCCATGTTGATTGGGGCACAAGTTAATAATGTTTTGGCCGATTCACGTAAATCGATCATAAATAAAGAATGAATATCCTCTTATGAATTTAGGATAATGAGTCTAAAGCTTGGTCATAATGGGCAATTGAATCTCTTAATATTTAGCATAACTAAACAAATAACCGATCGATCGCACAAGCAAGCAAATCCTGGTAACAATGGCGAAGTCAATTCATCTCCCGGAAAGAAGGTACAAACTGACGATCGCTTGTGCTTGCTTTCGACCTCGTTAATGACCCGTTGGGGGATCTTATTTTATTATTTTGTCCAAAAACTGCCCAATCCGATCGATCGCTATCTTCAAAACCTCCACCTCGCATACTAGCGCAAACCGAATATATCCTTCCCCCGCCGCTCCAAAGCCAATCCCAGGCGACGCAATCACACCTGTTGCTTCCATTAAATCAATACAAAATTTCATCGACTGTTGTGAATAATATTCATTCACCCGATCGGGAAGTTTCGCCCAAACATACATAGCCGCCTCCGGCATTGAAACCTCCCAACCGATCGCATTCATCCCATTCACAAAGGCGATCGCTCGTTTTCTGAAAATTCCCACAGTATTGAGAACATCATCTTGTTGACCTGTTAGGGCTAAACTTGCCGCATTCAGAATTCCACGATATTGATTAAAATCTACGGTAGCTTTGATTTGACGTAAGGCTTGAATAAGTAGGGGATTGCCGATTGCAAACCCAATGCGAAACCCGCCCATATTGTAGCTTTTAGACAATGTAAATAATTCAATAGAACAAGATTTATTTACATCAGCTTGGAATACTGAAGGCACCAAATCAGTGGTAAATACTAAATCAACATAAGGAAAATCATGCACCAGAACTAAATTATGATTTTGGCAAAACTGAACAGCATCCTGGAAAAAAGAAAGCGGCGCGATCGCACTAGTGGGGTTATGGGGATAGCTGAGAACCATCATGCGAGAACGGTTTAAGATATCTGGTGGAATGTCTTGAAATATAGGAAGAAAATTTGTTTTAACCGTAATGGGCATTGCATGAATGTGTCCACCCGCAAGATGAACTCCACCAGAATGGGATGGATAACCAGGATCGAGAAGTAAGGCATAGTCTCCCGGATTCAATATTGCCAATGGTAAATGTGCCGTACCTTCTTGAGAACCAATCAACGGGAGTACTTCAGTTTCAGGATCGATCGTAATTCCAAATTTCTTTTCATACCATTGCGCCGCCGCTTGACGAAAATCTTGAGTGCCATTGAAAAGTAAATAGCCGTGAGTGCTGGGGTCTTGGAGCGAGTTGGCGATCGTATTTAAGATATCAGGACTTGTGGGTAAATCTGATGAGCCAAGGGATAAATCAATAATAGGTAAACCCGATTTTTTGACATGAGCTTTAGCCCGATCGATGTCGGCAAAAACATTGTGTTGTAAGGGCGTGATGCGATCGGCAAATTGCATAGTAAGTGTGGAGATATGATTGTAGAGATGTATTTCGCAGAGGCTTTGGTATTAGAATAAACTTAATCCTCGCCAGAATCACCATGCCTAGCCCAAAAAAAAATGTTTTAGATTGGCTCAGCCCAATCAAACCTTTAACATTCATCCTGCTGCTCGGACTAACAGGTTGCGGGGCCGAAACTGAAGATGGAGTGACGGGGGGCGGTCAACAGCGCAATCAGATGGGTATTGTGCAGGCGCGTGGAGAATTGCAATGTGGAGTGAGTGGAGAGTTGCCAGGATTTAGTTTTGTGCAATCTAATGGTGACTATGTGGGGCTGGATGTGGATATTTGTCGGGCGATCGCAGCGGCAATGTTCAATGATGCAAAAGCTGTAGAATTTCGGAATTTGAATGCAAAGGAACGATTCACTGCCCTGCAAACCGGGGAAATTGATATTCTCAGTCGCAATACCACTTGGAGTATGAGCCGGGATACTAGTGTGGGATTAGAGTTTGGGCCTGTGGTGTTTTATGACAGTCAAGCCATTATGGTCCGAAAGAACGAAAAGATTGAGAAATTAGAAGATTTAAAAAATAAATCAATCTGTATTCAAATTGGGACAACGACCGAACAAAACCTGACCGACCAAATGCGAAAACGTAATATTCCCTTCAAGCCGATCGTATTTGAAGAAATTAATACGGTGTTCAGTGCTTATTCTGAAGGTCGCTGCGAAGGGGTTACAGCCGATCGATCGCAATTAATTTCCCGCCGTACCAAGCTCGCAAAACCTGATGCTCATATTATACTCGCCGAAGCGCTCTCTAAAGAACCCCTAGCGCCCGCTGTGGTTGATGGTGATTCGCGTTGGCAGGATTTAATTAAATGGACTATTTATGGCCTAATTGAGGCTGAAGAACTCGGAATCACGTCCCAAAATATTGATCAGCAATTACAAAGTAAAGATCCAACGGTACGTCGATTGTTGGGGGTTGAGGGAGATTTAGGGAAAGGATTGGGATTGTCTAATGATTTTGTGGCTCGGATGATTCGACAAGTAGGGAATTATGGAGAGATTTACGATCGAAATCTCGGCAGTAAAACGCCACTGAATCTACCTCGTGGTCAGAATGACTTGTGGAATAAAGGGGGCCTGATGTATTCCCCACCATTTCGTTAAATTGTCTAAATGTATTCACTAATAATGTAGTCTATTGATAAATTGAGAATATTGATTTACTACAACAGTAGTGAAGAACAGTCTAAATAAATAATATAATCTTTTTAAAAACGAATTTAGCTTGTCATGGATGAAGAATTTTCTCAATTTAACGACGATGAAAACACTCTAATTTGTATAGGTAAATTTGATGCAGCGGGATTTCCGATCGTCACATCCCGCCAGTGGGAATCTCTCGCAACGGCTTCATTGCAGGCGTTGGGGTTGGCAGCGCTCCTAAATCAAACGATTCACATGGAACCCTTGCAAGGAATTGTGATGCGGCTAGAAGACGGCTCCATTGTGCGTATCGAACCGACTGAGACTGGATATATTGCCTATCTTCAAATGCTTGGAAAGAACACCTAGATATAGGTCTCGGGTTGGAATGGGGCAACTTCTTCGGTGATGGTGAGTCCCTGATGTTCTAGAAGCTGTCTTACACGATTGTCGGGGAGAATGCGAAGATGGGTTGTGGCTATCTCTAGGGGAATACGACGGTTGCCGAGATGATAGGCCGCTTGTAGGAGGGCGAGGGGAAAAAGAGAGGTAATGGTGAAGACCGATTCTTTTTTCGCTAGAATTTGTATTAATTCTCCAGTAGAAGCTCTAAGCCAGTCGCCTTCTTGGAGAATGGTCCCTCGGGCGAGCTTCAGGGCAATGGGTAGTCCCTGGTCCGAATAGCTCCGTAAAGCGATCTGAGTCCGCTCTTCAGCCGTAAGCGAAAGGGTCGAGGTCGGCTCTAGGCGGTCTTGATGAGAAAGTCGATCGGTAAAAACAATAGTCACAATATCCAGGAAAACCCTACTAATTAAGGATAGCGGCATTCCTAACTTTAACCAAAATCCTAAGCTTTGTGAAGTTAAAGTTTTCCAAATCGCTCAACGGAATAGCTTGATTCGTTGGATTTTCTAAGATTAAATCCTAAAATGCAACGAGCTTAGTTTCGTCAAATTAAGCAGTAGAATGAACTAAAGATTGTGAATAGGACTATATAATGATGGAATTGATGGATGCAGAATCAGTTTTAACGGCTGCTGTCGGACCATCGCTACGACCTACAGCGGCGGCAATCGTGATGGCTCTTTTGCAAACCGAAGAATCCATTCGACACACCCGAATTCAATTCACAGAATCTGATTTACTAGGCAATTGGCGATTGCACTTTGTTTCAGCCGGAAAAGTAAACCTAATCTCTAAACGACTGCGAGGCTTTTTTCTGCCATCATTTTTGCCCGCACAAATCAGATTTCAGCGTAGCGATATGAATGATTCTGTGCCCCTTTGCGTGACCAATCAAATTACGATCGGTCTGATTCAACTCAAATTCACTGGCCCGGCTCGATTTGAATCAAAAAAGAATTTATTAGGGTTTGATTTTACACGACTTGAAATTATTGCATTAGGACAGCGAGTCTATGAAGGCGCTGTTCCGAGTTCTCGAACAAATCAAAAATTTCAAGACATTGCGATCGGGAAACTTCCATTTTTTGCATTTTTTGCCGTGACAGATAGATTCATTGCTGCACGAGGTCGAGGCGGTGGTCTAGCCATGTGGGTAAAACAATCTGAATCTAGTTAAAATCAATTCAACTTAGATCTTATAGTCAGTAGATTTAAGTAGACTCTATTGCCACTGCGCCTACAAACCCTATGTCTTCTGGCCGATCGCAGACCATCATAGTAGAATCTGAACTACTCATATCAAATCGAGTTACGTTAAAGTTCCGATTGCATGGCGATTTCACTACTGTCACGATCGATTGATCAATATGTAATTCTAAATTAGAAATCTGGCTCAATCCAACTCCGATTGCTTTCAAATAGGCTTCCTTACAGGTCCAATAGGCGAAAAATTGCTCAGACTGTAATGACTCGGGTAAGGCTAAGATCGTCTCATATTCTGATGATTTAAAAAAACGTTTCGCCAATGCCAAAAGTTTCGGCACCGATCGGACCTTTTCTAAATCAACTCCCACAACAGCCGTCTCAGACACAACAATCAATGCTCGCCCATTAGAATGAGCTAAATTAAATTGCAAATTTGGATAATCTATCAATTGAGGTTTTCCAAAGTCACCATACCTAAATTGCAAGGCTTGCGGAGAACAATTGGTATACTGTGCCAGCTTCGATCGCAACGCACCCCGTGCCGCAATAAAATCATTTTGATGTTGTAAATTCAACAATCGCGCCGCCCGATCGCACTCATCAGGAGACAGCAAATCATAATACTCAGCCCGAGTCTGCACATCAATTTCTAAATCAATCCAATACCGATCGTAATTCAATAAATTCCCCAAATTCTCCATAAACCTACTCACACCACTCTTCTCATAATTCCACTGAGGGCTATTTAGGGGAAAGACTCAACCCTCGCTCAATCCCGATTTCAATGGCGTTGACTCCGGCAATGATGGCCGCACAATCAAATAAACTAACGGTCCTAGCAATGGCACCAATGACACCAACCAAAATACTTGATCATTAACCCAACCACGTCGCGCCATATCATCTTTGATTAATGTTGGAAACAAACAGGACAATAGGCAAAAATCTAAACTCATGACATGAATGAAGCGATTCGATCGCCACTGCATTCCAAAATCAACCCAATCCCCCTGAGTTAATCCCAGAAACAATAATGTCAATACTCCAACTCCAATCAAACTCGCCGTAATTTTTGAGTCCCAGAGTTTAATAACCCAATTCTTTGGGCCAATGAATGTTGTGTTATCCCGGCGAAAAATTAGATAGGGCAGTAATGCAAATGCTCCCAACGCAAAAGATCCTGCACTGAATGCCCAAGCTGGAAGTTTCTGCCCACGACCATCGCTATACAATAAACAGCAATACATTAATGGCAAAACCCCCATGATGTTAAACAAATTCACCACCAACGGATTCACACCATCAAATTTTCCACTGGAGAGTCTAACAATCAAATCCAACGTATCAGGAGAATCTGGCGGAGCAAACCCAAAGGCATAGGTCACAAATGCAATCCAAAGGCCAGCCAACAGAAGCGATCGAATTAGAGTCGGGTTCGCAGAATTCATAGTTCGCATCCAGTCATAAGAATAGTTTTTTCATTTTGACATTTATATTGACTGCATTAACAATTTCGATCGGCAAATAGTTTAAATACGTTGAGCGATCATTCGATCGGACTTTCAAATAGATTTAAAATAGAGTTTTCAACTGACTTTGGGATCAAATTTAGTGTAGTTTTCACGGGAGTCGGTTGGCGGGTAATCAAGGCCCAAATTGTCGATCGGCCCTGAAATGTCACCCTAACCTGACTCAAAAACTTCACCGTCGGTCGGGGCAATCGCTTGACCAATTGATTCACATTCTCTAATTTCATCAGCAAAAAAGGCGTTGGATCTTCAGTTAAATGTTGCTTGAGTTGGGTCATAGTGGCTGGAACAACAGACCGATTACTATAATAATCTAAAGACGATCGCCGTTTTCCATCGGTATAAATCAATTGATTCAATGGCACTCGTTTGGTAACCATTTGCGCCACAGACTGAATCGGAGCCACGCTTGGGTTCATAATCATTCCAATAGATTGCGGCGAATTGACTAATACAAACAATGCCACATACGTTCCCCACGCCAACACAGACATTGCCTCCGATCGTCGCTGTTGAAGAGACAACGCCATTACTGCCCCACAGCTCATCGTCATCAAGCCCAACCCCACCGCTAACCCCATCAAGTCCTCGCCCAAGGTCCAGCCCAATCCACAGCCCAAACTCACCGCCGCCACCGCCCAACTCCAAGCCCACTTTCGATCGGAAACGGTATCAGCACGATCGGGATAATAAATTCCAGATAGAACCATTACGTCATCCCTCTGACCTAGGGGCCAAGTCGGCAACCAATACTGTGATAAATAAAGACCGATCGTTAATGCCAATGCCGGAATTAAAGTAGAAAAGTTGGTCAATCCTAGAATCATTAATCCCGACCATCCTCCTAGCCAACCCAACAAAAACTTGCCCCAGCTAAAGGTTCGGTTTTTCCAAATCGTTTGGAGTGCGATCGGCAAAAATAAAATCCAGGGAAATCCGATCGTAAGTCCCGTTTTTAAGGCCATCAAGGGAGACAGTGCGGGTATGGGGCTAAATTGGGGGATAAACAGAACATCCACCGGATACTCCATCCAGCCAAACCATAGGCCAAACGGCAACAGTCCTAGCCCCAATCCCCACCATAAATAGGGGGTTCGCAACACACGAGGCGTATCCCAAGCTAAAAACATCATGCCCAAAACAGGCCACACCAAGCTAGCAAATCCGCCCATCACGACCAATCCAAGCGCCGCAAGTCCTATACCTAGACTCCACCGAATGTCCCGTCGCGATCGCAGTAAACAGAGCAGCAATATCAAAAGTTCCATCACCAAAGGTGTATCTGCCGTTCCACTGCGGCCCATAGCGACCACCGATAAAGAAGTGCCATAAATCACAGCCGTCGCGACAGCCATCATTCGTCCCGCAAAAAGTTCTCGGGCCACTCCATAAATCAATGGGATCGAGCTGGCTGTCAGTAAGGCATTGGGCAATCGACTAAAGGTCTCATTCACGCCGCCGATCGCATAGCTCAGAGCCGTTATCCAATGCGTAAATGCAGGGAATTGAAACGAATTCTGTCCAGCTTGGGATCTATTTTGAGATCCGATTTGTAATGCAGCTAGCCAGTCACGACTTGCAATAGCAATACTCGCTTCAGGTCCATCCTGCAATGGCAACTCACCCAACTGACAGAGCATCAACACCAATACAGCTCCGACCAACCCCGTCACCCAGATCCGATCGATCCAAGCATCGGGCCTTGAAGAAATTTGACGAAACTGGCCATTTAAATCCAGCATGATTAACTCCCAAAGTCTGACGATTCCGCACTCCCATGGGGAAACCCAACCCTTAAAGTTATGCCTTCCCTAGGAAGAATAACTAGTAGGACTTGAAACGATGGAAGATGTATCCACAGGAGGGATTAAAGCTTCACAACGGGAATAAAAGCGTAAATGTTGTCCATCCATTATTACTTTCTAAATTTAGTGTGCCTCCGAGTTGAGCCGTAAGCTGTCGCACAAGAGACAATCCTAAACCTGTGCCTGGAATTTCGTCAGGCGTTTCGGATGCACCCTGTTTCAACGGCAAGTTCGTATCCGGAAGAACACGATAAAATCTGTTGAAAATATACGGTAACGCCTCCGAATCGATTTGAGCTTGATTTTTGATTTTTATATGAAGTCCATCAGCGATCGTCACCGCCAGACCAATTTGTCCGCCCACCTTCGTATATTTACAGGCATTGTTTAAGAGTTCCGTCAAAATCCGTTCTAAACTCATGCCCGATGCCGAAAATTCAGCGTCGATTTCTACGGGCACGTCCCACTGTAACTGAAGATTGAGATGGGACGATCGGATGTGAAAGCTCTCAAACAATCGATTAAATATCATTTGTAAACCAATATTTTTAGGCGGACAATAATTTATCCCCTCTTCTTGTTGATACAAGGTTAAAACTTCTTCAATAAGAGCATCACTCTGGGCACAAGCTTGACGGGCAATGGCCAGGTATCGTTCGGATTTATCAGGTCGATGTTCGAGAAGTTCTAATGCCACTTTAATAGTGGTCAGGGGTGCACGCAAATCATGGGTAATGCCGCTAACCCAGGCTTGAATTTCTCGTTGGCGAAGTTGTAAAACTTGAATTTGAGATTGGAGAGCTTGCTCCTGATTGCTGGATGGCGGTGGCCCGAATGAGTCTCTAGGACGATCGGGTCGGGCTTGTTTCGCAATTTGTCTATGGATCATTTGTAATAATTCATGACGACGAAACGGCTTAGCTAAGTAATCATCCGCTCTTAAACCTCTTCCCTGCTGCTCCGATTGGCTCTCTTTCCCGGTTAAAAAAATGAATGGAATCTCTGCCGTTGTAGGTTCATTACGTATTCGTTTTAGAACTTCATATCCATCCCAGGTAGGCTTCAGACTGTCACACAGGATTATATCGGGGAGATAGGCCAGCGCACTTCTTACGCCAGATTCACCATCAATTGCTTCTAAAGCTTCAAAGCCATCCGATCGTAAAATCTCTACGATATTCGATCGAGCATCCGTGTCGTCTTCAATTACCAGAATCTGAACAGTTCTCATGCGAAATTAATTTGCCCGAAATCTTTAGCAAGCTCTATGTACTGGTTAGATATATATCTATTGTTACCGATCACCCTTAAGAACTATATAAAAAATTGTGGTCTTTCTCTACCTGTATTTGAGAAGACTGGCGAAAATAGACATCGAAAATAGATATAAATTATTTGAAGTCAGCGTTACTGAGCTTAGATCTAATTTATCGCAGTTAGAAGATTATTAAAATCTATAGGGCGCATTGAGGTATTGAGCATGAGTGAGAGCGAAATTTATCAAGGCATTAATTGCCCAGGAGAACTATTCGTCACGTTAACGGCCTTTTCAATTCAGGCATAAGTAGATACCTTCGATCGTTACCCGGAGTTTGATTCAGAACTGAATGCAGCGTTCGTCGTGAGCACTAAAACGAGTTATCGGGTATGGCACAGACTTAAAGCAACAGGGGGGCAAGCCTGGGTTTCGGCTACGTCCCCCTATGGCGGTTCGTTAGATTGGATTAGCTAGCCTAGTTATGCCAGTCCGACTAGCTTCATGCTTAAGTCCCACATGCGAGCGGCTTTCACATCATCACTGCCCTTAGACAGCTCTTGAACAAAGGCTTGGCGGCCTTCCTTTTGACGGTTTCCCCAACTCCAATGAACCCCAGATTGACTAAACCCAGCATCCGCGATTACCTGTGCGGTCCGTTCTCCCGCTAACTCTTGAGACACGTATCCTTTGGTGATATTTTTTTGGAACCAAGGAAAGATTTTTTGAAACAGCTTCGGTGCATTGCGGAATAATGGCGTATCGGCCACACAGCCGGGATAGAGGGAGTTAAACACAATTCCTGTTTCTGGGCCAAAGCGACGATCGAGTTCTCGAATAGTCATCATGTTGCAAAGTTTGCTGTCTTTGTAGGCTTTACCCGCCTTGAATGCCTTGCCATCAATCATAGCGATGGGGGCTTTAAATCCAGCTTCAAATCCTTGTAAATCGCCCAAATCTGCCGGAGCTGGAATCGGAATTTTTCCGCCTAGCTCTTTGGAATTGGCTGTTACAGTGCCTAGAATAATTAGTCGTTTCTCAGGAGCCGTCGATCGTTGCAAATCCGGCATCATCAATTGACACAGTAAAAAATGCCCCAGATGGTTGGTTGCAACACTGATTTCGTAACCTTCAGGACTACGTTCGGGCTGCTTAAGCAGAGGCAAGTAGGTCGCGGCGTTGCACACCAAGGCATCAAGGGGAAGACCACTGCTGCGAAAGGTCTCGACAAACTGACGAACGCTAGCCAGAGAGGCTAAGTCAATGTGCATCAGAGTGTAGCTATCCGGGGACATGCTCAAGCTCATCGCTGCTTTTTCAGCTTTCCGTAAGTCTCGGCAAGCCATCACAACGTGCCATCCCCGTTTTGTCATCGCTTTTGCCGCATACAGACCGACTCCAGAAGACGCTCCGGTGATGACTACGGTGGGGGAATTAGATTGTGTCATAAGAGTGAAATGCCAAGTTAAAAGTTAAATAGGTTCAGGCGAGAAGCCCAAACTTAAAAAATGCGAGAATCTGATGGTCTAAGGTTAGTCATTGGGCCATTCGCGCCTCGTCTTCTAAGTTTTTTATCTGGAAACGCTACAGTCTGTCGCATCTCGTAGCACTTCTTAACTCATAGTTTTAATACTCATAGCTTTAATTAGGGGTCTCTGGGACGTTTAGGTTTTAGCATAATTCGCAATCGTCCCAACCAATAACGAAGGCGAGGTTCACCTTGAGGGCGATCGTTTTCCTGGGTGAATTTTGCATCCAAGAGATCCTTGAGCTTAGTGCTTGTAAGAGGACGATTCAGTCCGCCATTTTCCACTAAGGAAATTGAACCTGTTTCTTCCGACACCACGATGCAAACACATTGATTAACCCGCTCCGTTATTCCCATTGCGGCTCGATGCCGAGTCCCCAACTGCCGAGAGGCTGGACGCTCTGACAGCGGTAAAATCACACCTGCCGCAATTATTTTATTTTCACGAACGAGGACAGCTCCGTCGTGAAGTAAGGTTGAAGTTTGAAAAATGGTTTGAATCAGTTCTCTCGATAAGTCCGCATTCAATTTCACGCCGGGTACCGAGAAGTCACGATCGTCAATCATGCCATCGGTTTCCAGAATGATTAAAGCGCCTGTTCGGTTTTGGGAGAGATCCTTAATGGCATCCACAAGTTCATCAATGCCGCTTTGATCACGTCCCGGCGATCGTCGGGTTGACTGAAGTAATGGGAGAATCTCGCCGCGACCTAACAATTCTAGAAAACGGCGAAACTCAGGTTGCAAAATAAAAGCCATCACAACCGCAGAACCCACCACCAGATTTTGCAACACAAACCCCAATAGCTTCAATTCTAAATACCGACTCACTGTTGCGGCCATCATTAATGCAATTAGCCCACGCACCATCCATAGAGTGCGGCGCTCACCAATGATCAGCAGCATTATGTAGATCATGAGTAGCACAAGGCCAAGATCGATCATCGATTTTAGATTTTGCCAGAGAAAAGTTAGAAACGCCCCTGCTACATCCTGGCTAGAAATCCATTGGATAACAGAGTCGGTCATTTGTTTCAACGGAGGAGGGTTTGAGAGTTAAGAATCTGAGAGATTGAAATTATAGTTTGAGATGGTTGGGGAGTCGATCGTGTCGGAGTAGATCTTCTAAAGTTTCTCGCTCTAAGATCAAATGTGCCTGACCCTGATTAACTAATACAGCGGCTGGGCGGGCGATTCGGTTGTAATTGGAGGACATGCTGTAGTTGTAGGCTCCTGTGTCCATGACTACTAACGTGTCACCAAATTCAGCTTTGGGTAGCTTGGCGTCTTTAATTAACACATCCCCCGATTCACAATGCTTACCAGCGATCGTTACCCTTTCACTCAGCGGTTCTGACATCCGGTTAGCTAGGATTGCTAGGTAAAGCGATTCGTATGTGATGGGCCGAGGATTATCTGACATCCCGCCATCAACACTCAGGTAAGTCCGAATTTCGGGAATTTCTTTTTGTCCGCCAACGGTGTAGGCCGTGATGCAAGACGTTCCGACCAGCGATCGGCCCGGTTCTGAAATTAATTTAGGCAAAGGAATATTTTCTGCTTTACAAGCTGCCATCACTGAATCACAGACTACCTTAGTCCAGTCTTCGATGCTGGGGGGATCATCCTGCTCCGTGTAGCGAATTCCCAAACCACCGCCAATATTTAGTTCGGTGATGCTCAATCCCTTGGCTTTGGCTTTAGTCAGCCAGTTGACCATCACTCCGCCTAAATCTTCGTGGGGCTTGAGTTCAAAAATCTGAGATCCAATGTGGGCGTGTAAGCCAACAAAATCCAGGCTAGGATTCGCTACAACAAAATCAAAAACAGCATCGACTTGATTCCGATCGAACCCGAATTTGCTATCAATGCGTCCAGTCTTAATATATTCGTGGGTGTGGCACTCAATTCCCGGCGTTAAACGCAGCATGATACGGGTGGTTTTGTTCGATGCTCTGGTTAGCTCAGCTAGCGATCGCAACTCTTCCCAGTTGTCTACAATGACCGTCACCCCGCAGTCGATCGCCATTTGCAATTCATCAATGGCTTTGTTGTTTCCATGAAGATAGGTTTTGTCGGCAGGAACTCCGGCTTGGGTTGCCGTCAAAAGTTCACCGCCAGACACCACATCAATGCCTAATCCTTCACTGGCGACGATCGCACAGATTGCAAGACAGTTCCAGGCTTTTGATGCATAAATTACAAGCGACTCGCCTGCATAGTGTTTTTTGAATGAATCACGATACTGCTGACAGGCCACCCGGAGGGTCTGTTCATCCAGAATATAAAGAGACGTACCAAATTCTTTTGCTAAGTCCACTACGTCACAGCCGCCGATTTCTAGGTGATCCCGATCGTTGACCTTGGCCGTTAGTGGGAGAAGGGACTGGTTGGGCGAGGTTGCATCAACTAGGTATTGATGCGCAGTAGTTTGAAGATTTTTTGAAGTCCGAATTGGAGTCGCAACCATTTTGCTTAATTCCTGCCCACTGCAAGGTCTTTCATATGAATTCACACCGTTAATTAGTGTATCGTCGTTTGGCGATCGCTCAGAACCCTAATTTCTATGGTCTCAATTCCAAATTTTCTACCGCCTCAGCTTAAATCTGCCACGCCCGATGACCTTGAAACGTTGCTTGCCCTTGATGCGGACTGTTTTGGTAAGCTCTGGAGCCGAGATCACTATCTAAGAGAGATTGAGAGTCCCAACAGTGACATTTTGATTTTTCATCAGCCGACCTCCCATACCCCAGTGGCCTATGGCTGTGTCTGGGCGATCGTGGATGAGGCGCACATCACCATTTTAGGGACTCACCCGGATTGCCAACGGCGAGGCTATGCCCGTCAAGTTCTAGCGGGATTATTACAATTGGCGATCGTGAGGGAACTCAAGCAAGCAACCCTTGAAGTGAGAGCTAGCAATGAGGGTGCATTGGCGTTATATTCGTCCTTTGGATTTGAGGTGGCGGGGCGACGGAAGAAATATTACTCAGATAATCAAGAGGATGCCTTGATTTTGTGGCGCAGTGGACTCGATCGGGGCTTTGATCCCTGGCAGACTTGCCCAAGAAATTAAGACGAACAACTGTCCTATTTCCACCTCAATTTCTAGCAAGATATATCAGTAGGTCAACGTGTTTAGAGGGGGATCTAAGGAATGGTTCGGTAATTGCCACTCCATAAGACTGTTCAGAGATCACTATTCGCTATTTTCGCTGTGTTAGAATTCACAGTACCAGCAACGTAGCAGGGTATTTGGAATAACACCATGTTTGAACGCTTCACAGAAAAAGCCATTAAAGTGATCATGCTCGCCCAAGAGGAAGCTCGCCGCTTGGGGCACAACTTTGTGGGAACCGAACAGATTCTCTTAGGTCTGATCGGCGAAGGAACAGGTGTGGCAGCCAAAGTTCTGAAATCCATGGGGGTCAACCTCAAGGATGCTCGCATCGAAGTGGAAAAAATTATTGGTCGAGGATCGGGATTTGTCGCTGTCGAAATTCCCTTTACGCCTCGCGCCAAACGGGTGTTGGAATTGTCTCTTGAGGAGGCTCGTCAACTCGGTCACAACTACATCGGTACAGAGCATCTTCTTCTCGGTTTAATCCGTGAAGGGGAAGGCGTTGCTGCACGAGTATTAGAAAACCTCGGTGTCGATCTTTCTAAAGTTCGTACTCAAGTTATCCGGATGCTGGGCGAGACTGCCGAAGTCGGCGCTGGTGGTGGATCTGGTGGACGGACGAAAACCCCGACTCTAGATGAGTTTGGGGTGAATTTGACTCAATCAGCGATAGATGGAAAATTAGATCCAGTCGTTGGTCGTTCCAAAGAAGTTGATCGGGTGATTCAAATCCTGGGTCGTCGAACGAAAAATAATCCCGTCCTCATCGGTGAACCTGGGGTGGGTAAAACGGCGATCGCAGAAGGCTTAGCCCAACGAATCGCTGACCAAAATGTCCCGGATATTTTGGAAGAGAAGCGCGTTATGACCCTTGATGTTGGTCTACTCGTCGCAGGGACTAAGTATCGAGGTGAATTTGAAGAACGCCTCAAGAAAATTATGGACGAAATCCGCTCTGCCGGAAACGTCATCTTGGTCATTGATGAGGTTCATACCCTGATTGGTGCAGGTGCTGCCGAGGGTGCAATTGATGCCGCTAACATTCTCAAGCCCGCTTTGGCTCGGGGTGAGTTGCAATGTATTGGTGCAACGACCCTTGATGAATATCGCAAGCACATTGAGCGAGATGCGGCACTAGAGCGCCGTTTCCAGCCTGTTATGGTGGGTGAGCCTTCAGTGGAAGAAACCATTGAAATTCTTCAAGGTTTGCGCGATCGTTATGAGACGCATCACAAGTTAATCATTTCTGATGAGGCATTGGAAGCAGCAGCAACATTAGCGGATCGATACATTAGCGATCGTTTCCTCCCGGATAAAGCGATCGATTTGATGGACGAAGCTGGATCTCGTGTTCGCTTAATGAAATACGAGCGCTCTCCTGAAGAGAAGCAGCTCGATGGAGACCTGAAGAAGCTCCTGAAGGAAAAAGACGATGCAGTCCGAAATCAGGACTTTGACAAAGCGGGTGCGCTGCGCGATCGAGAAATGGAAATCCGTGAAGGATTGAAAGCCTTGAGCCAAGCCCGTAAAACCGCAGCGGCTGAAGAAAATGCTCCGAAACCAATTGTCACCGAAGAAGATATTGCCCACATTGTTGCCTCTTGGACCGGAGTTCCCGTTAGCAAGTTGACGGAATCTGAATCTGAGAAGCTACTCCATATGGAGGACACGCTGCATACTCGTCTCATTGGTCAAGATGAAGCGGTGAAGGCAGTTTCTCGCGCCATTCGTCGGGCAAGAGTTGGATTGAAGAACCCCGATCGTCCGATCGCATCGTTCATCTTCTCAGGTCCAACCGGAGTCGGTAAAACTGAACTTGCGAAATCCTTGGCGGCTTACTTCTTTGGTTCAGAAGAATCTATGGTTCGCCTAGATATGTCCGAATACATGGAGCGCCACACGGTCTCGAAGCTAGTCGGCTCTCCTCCTGGCTATGTTGGCTATAATGAAGGCGGTCAGTTGACCGAAGCTGTTCGTCGTAAGCCTTACACAGTGTTATTGTTTGATGAAATCGAAAAAGCGCATCCTGATGTGTTCAACATGTTGCTGCAAATCCTGGAAGACGGTCGTTTGACTGATTCTAAGGGTCGCGTCGTAGACTTCAAGAACACCTTGATTATCATGACTTCCAACATCGGGTCAAAGGTGATTGAGAAGGGTGCTAACACACTTGGATTTGATTTTGCTACTGAGGATCCAAACGAGTCTCAGTACAACCGTTTGAAATCGCTCGTTAACGAAGAACTGAAGCAGTACTTCCGTCCAGAATTCCTCAACCGTCTTGATGAAATTATTGTCTTCCGTCAATTGACGAAGGATGAAGTGAAGGAAATTGCGGAAATCTTGCTGAAAGACATCTTCAAGCGGTTGACCAAGCAAGGCATTAGCCTCAAGGTGACGGACAAGTTCAAGGATCGCCTAATCGAAGAAGGCTACAACCCAAGCTACGGTGCTCGTCCATTGCGTCGTGCTATTATGCGACTTCTGGAAGACTCCCTAGCCGAGGAAATCCTATCCGGTCGCGTCAAGGATGGAGACACAGCAGTTGTCGATGTTGATGAAGCAGGCCAAGTGAAGATCCTGAACAGTTCGCCGGAACGTGAATTGATTGCTCAAGGTGCCGAGTAAACGATCGATTCAGATATGTTTTAAATGTGTCTATTTTTAGGCAGAATTAAAGAAAATAAAACGTGAGTCAGTACGTTGGCTCACGTTTTTATTTGCTCATTAAAATGCCTTAAGTTACTCCAAGATCTGGAAAGTGACCGATCGGAATAGGTCTCTATTTTCCAGATCAATGTGTAAGATTGACCGTAATAATTATTAGAGGGTTGGAGGTGAAGGGATAAGGCTAGATCTAGTTTTATAGATCGTCAGAAAGCATTAGAAGATCCTGCTGAACGGGATCTAGCCGTCCTTCTCAAAATCAAATGATTTCTTCTCTTAATCGGGTTGCTACAGCTCTCGGAAGTCTTCAACCCTAAACGATTTAGCCTTAATTGAATTAATAAAAATGAGCATGGTTAACTTCAATTAAGTAAACTATGCTCGTTTTTAAATTCACTCCACATTCCTAACTATCGGTCGCCCTTAATCTGTAGGCTCTGACGAACTCGGGAACGATTGGGCAATATGTTCCAAAGGATTGGCTTGGGTGAGAAAAATAGTAGTATCTGCCGGACTCATAGGCTTTGAGAATAGATAACCTTGACCATATTCACATTTCAACATTTTTAACTGAGCCAATTGCTTAGTTGTTTCCACCCCCTCTGCCACTACATCCATACCCAAATTCCAGGCAAGAGTAATAATGGTGCGCACCAGCTCCAACTTCTCACCATCAGTATCGACACGGCTGATGAACGATCGGTCTATTTTCAAGATATCCATCGGAAAGCGATAGAGATAGCCTAATGAAGAGTACCCGGTCCCGAAGTCATCCACTGAAAGCTGAACACCCATCGACTTCAACTGAAGCAACGTATCCATTGCCGATTCAGTATTTTCCATAATGGCGGTTTCCGTAATCTCTAGCTTCAAGCAAACTGGACTTAAACCAGTCTCCTTCAAAACATCTCGCAGCAGATCAATAGTCCCGCGCTGAGAAAATTGACGACTTGACACATTCACACTCATGCTTAAACGACGATGCTGAGGGTAAAGGCGCTGCCACTCACTGAGCTGACGACAAGCCTCCCGCAGAATCAACTTACCCATAGGCAAAATTAGCCCAGTTTCCTCTGCGATCGGAATAAAATCCCCCGGTGAAATTAACCCACGTTCTGGATGCATCCATCGAACCAGCGCCTCAAACCCCGCCAAACGTCCTGTGGTTAAGGACACGATCGGCTGATAATAAACAATAAACTCCTCGCGCTCGACCGCACGGCGAAGATCATTTTCAAGCTGCATTTGGAGCATCGCTTGATTGTGCATCTCCGTATCAAAGACTTCATGGCAGGCTTTTCCCGATGCCTTTGCTCGATACATCGCAATATCGGCTCCGCGTAACAAATCCTCTGTGTATTCAAAATCCGTACTGCTCAGGGCAATTCCAATACTCACTGTCGTGAAAACCTCATGACCATTGATATTAAAAGGACGGGACAATTCAAGATGAATGTGCTCTGCAACTTCATGGGTTGACGACTCATCCTGAATATTATCTAACAGAATTGTAAATTCATCTCCCCCCAAACGGGCCACTAAATCCGATCGTTTTACACAAGTTTCCAATCGACGTGCGATCGCAATCAAAAGCTGATCACCAATCAGATGGCCTAAACTATCGTTGATCACCTTAAATCGATCGAGATCTAGAAATAAAACCGCAAACAGATTATCTTCTTGCTCCCGACTGCGGGCGATCACCTGGGTTAAGCGCTCTGTGAACAACAATCGATTCGGTAACCCCGTCAGCGGATCGTGAAAGGCATTACGTCGAAGCTGCTCTTCCGTATGTTTGCGTTCTGTTACTTCCCGCATAACCGACACGAAATGAGTCACATGCCCATGCTCGTTGCGGATAGGTACAGTATTCATGTCGGCCCAGAAATAACTCTGATCTTGACAGTGGAAAATCAATTCTGCTTTGACCGACTCATGATTTTTAAGGGCTGTACGAATCCGATCGAGTTCCTTAAGATCGGTCTCTGGTCCAACTAACAGCTCAGCCGATCGGCCAATAACATCAGTCGCTCGATAACCCGTTACTTTTAAAAATGCTTCATTGACATAAATAATCCGCAGTCCAAGCGGATCAATATCGCCTTCCACTTGAGAAATCATCACCATTTCATTGGCATTAACCACCACCGACTCCAAAAGCCGGAGATATTCTTCGAGCCATTTACGCTCTGTAATATCCGTCACGGTGATCAAAGTAGCGATCGGATTGCCAGCGTTGTCGTGAAGCAGAGTTGAACTAACCTCAGCCCAAAACTGACGACCATCTTGGCGACGCAATTGACCTTCGCGCCACTCACAAGAACCAGAAGGCGTGGCAGAATCTGTCGAGGGACTAAAAAATGACCATCCTTCTATTAAAGAAAGAAAATTATAGGCTGAAAATCCAATCATCTCAAACGCAGAACATCCCACCAGTTTTGCTAAACGAGAATTTGCATGGATAACACGGTTTTCTAAATCCGTGACAATCACGCCATCATTTAAATTCTCGATGACTGTTCTAAGAATGAAGTCATTCTCAATATGCTGTTTTTTGGAAACGATTTGTAAGGCACTTTCCCTATGCTCTACCGATCGCGGATCTACTGATCGCTGAGTTACCATGTCCAGATCTTTACTCACTACAATATCTCAACTCGCTTTTATGTTATTCAAAGTCAATAAAATATATGGAATTTGATTATCGAACAACTATCATCAACTAAGACATTCGCGGATAAAAGAAGAACACTTGTGGGTTTATCTCAATAACGAGTAGCTAACTACCGTTCCCAGATTTGATAGGGAGAGCACTTCTTAAACAATAAGTATTTACTGAATATATACGATAATCTTATATTCTATAATGCTGGATTTATGGATTACTACAAATAAGCATTAGAGGACGATCCTGATGGAAGGCCCGATCGCAACCGATGCATAAATTCAATCAATGAATGGGCGATCGCGGTCGGATTATTTTGCGGAAGACCGTGGCCTGCCTTAGGAATGACCCTCAACTCAGCACCTGAAATCTGCTGTCCATAGGTCTCACAGTGCCAAAGAGGAATGGTGTCATCCTCCTCTGCGGCTAAAATAAGAGTGGGCGAAGTAATGGCAGAAATGTATTTTTCGACCGTATCGATCGCATCTTCGGGTCTAAGGCGATCGACTAAAAACGATCGGGCCGCAGGTTGACGATTGAGTTCACGACGTGCCCAACAGACTAGTTCTAGTGTTTTTATCTGGCGGAATAGTATCGCTATAGGCTTGATTAACCAGAGCAATGCATCAACAACGGGTGTTTGCCACAGTACTGGACGCATCCAGTTATATCGTCCACAGAATGAATCATCCCGGATCCCGGCTGGAGCTACCAGACACAAAGCGCTGACCTGATCCGGATAGGCGATAGCGTAAGCAGCAGATACCCAACCGCCGAAGGAATGACCCACTAAAACACAAGATTCTAGGCCCAATTGCTGTAGAACTGCTCGCAAAAATGCAACTTCCTGGGCCACCGTATAAGCGACGGAAGGCTTGGACGATGCCCCAAAACCAAGCAAGTCTAATGCAATCAGATCGATCGCGCTTCCCTGATCTAAGGCATGATCCAAGGCGACCATCTGCGAGATTTCTGTCATCACACCTTGCCAATTTGCACTGTCTCCGAGAAATCCATGCAATAAGACAATCGGTGTTCCTTTATTCCCCGATCGTCGATAGGCCGCCTGCTGGGCCTGGGGAACTTCTGGAATATCTTGTAATGTCACTTGAACAAACTGTAATGGAAACTCCAACTGAGATTTCCCTTGATCAGATGAAGCTGCGATATGAAGATTTGATAGATTTGATCGAGACATATTGAGTATTCTGTAAAGTACAAGTAAAGTTTATTAAGAGAATTTTTCAAGTTACCTAGTTGCTTTTCATACTGAAATGATTCCGTACATATACGGGCTAGGTGATTTACTACCCAGTTTTTACAGCTCAGTAATTTGAGCGCGGAGATAAACCAAGATGTCAATTAAGAGTGCTGCCCGTTTTTTATCTGCTGCATCTCAAGATCAAGAGATTCGCGATCGATTCCAATCGGTCAAATCCCCAGAAGATTTCCTCTATGTTTCCCAAGAAATGGGCTACAGCTTTACGACCGCAGAGCTTAAGAAAATTATCACCCTGAAAAGCCGAAACATTCAAGTCCGACGCACCACAGGAGTCTGGCGTTGGCTACGGGAGGTCAAGTGGGTTAACCGCCAGGAATCTTAGCTCGTAAATCCTAGCCTAGCCCTTGAATACTGGTAGCCTCACTCCAAACGATCGCACTTAACCGTCCCCTACTGCGATCGTTTGAGCGTCTACTGCCTTGCGCAATCGATCGATATCGCTGTGAAGTTTGTAAGTATTCAGCCGATAGCTTAATGGGTAGGCGATCAAGCGGGCTGTGCTGTGGAACAGGATATCAATTTCGATTAATCCATTTTCCCGTAGAGTATTGCCCGTTGCGACTAAATCTACGATCGCTTCAGACATTCCGGTAAGCGGTCCGAGTTCGACCGAGCCATGGAGTGGAACAATTTCTACAGGCAAATCTAATCCATCAAAATAATCCCTTGCACAATGCACAAAAGACGACGCAACCCGCCCCTGCATTGGTAATTCTAAAGACGATCGGTAAGGGCTAGTAGCTTTAACCGCGACGGACAAGCGGCAACCTCCAAACTTCAGATCCAATACTTGAGCTACGTTGGGTTTCTTCTCTCGAATTACGTCATAACCCACCACACCGAGCTGTGCTTGACCATATTCGACATAAACGGGAACATCTCCATTCCGAACCAAGAGTGCTTTGGCGCGTCCGGTGGGTTCAACAATTTGTAACTGACGACATCCCGGCTCTAAAAAACCACTGAAATCTAAGCCAATTGATTGAAAAAGTTTGATACTTTCCTTAAGCAGAGAGCCTTTGGCAAGCGCGATCGTCAGCATATAAATCTCTCTTTAATGGGTCTGACTCTAGATTAATGGCACAAATTGAATCCGCTGCAATAATCGCAATTAAACGATCTGCGTCTTTATTTTAGAATACCGAGAATCGGGCTACATTTGAGGCGATGGACGGAGAGGCTTGTGCGGAAATGCAAATTTTGTTGGTCGATGACGAGATCGAAATGGCTCAGCCAGTTGCACAAATTTTACAGCGAGAGGGATATGAAGTCTCCATGGCACATGACGGAACAATCGGTAATCAAATGGCGATTCTTGGAAGTTTTGATCTGTTGATTTTGGATTGGATGTTGCCTGGAGTATCGGGGTTGGAAATTTGTCGATCGCTTCGGCAGCAGGGCAATATGACACCTGTTTTGTTTTTGACGGCAAAAGATACGCTCGACGATCGGGTGAATGGGCTAGATGCAGGGGCTGATGATTATTTGATTAAGCCCTTTGAATTACGGGAATTATTAGCTAGGGTGCGTGCTCTCTTGCGTCGTCCTAGTCAAATTAGTCCAGTAGCAGAACTCAGCCCAATTCCGCCCAGTCTTAAGGTGCAGGATTTGGAACTCAATGTGAACGATCGGATGGCTCATCGATCGGGACGGGGGATTGATCTTTCTGAGAAGGAAACGCAACTTTTGGCCTATCTAATGCAGTTTCCGAACCAGCTTCTAACGCACGATCGGATTTCAGCTCACCTCTGGAAATCGGAAGAGCGTCCAGCCAGCAATGCCCTAGCCGCCCAAATTAGATTACTCCGGCGCAAAATTGAAAGTCCCGGCAGTCCAGAATTGATTCATACTGTCTACGGTCGAGGGTACCGATTTGGATCCATGGACGATGTAGTATCAGAATAGTTAATGTTGGGATTCTCCTCAATCGTTCTCCAGCCGCCGACTTATCCGTCCAAAAAATGGTAGATCGATCGATCGTCCCTGCCATAACCGCAGCATTAACCCTAGGTTTAAGACAAAATATCCCGACGTAAATAGGCTACTTACGATCAAAAGGGGCAATTTTAGAACCTCTATATTTTCTACGCCCACATCTAGCATTACCGTTCCAGCAAACCAAGTCAGCATCAGCTTCAGGGCTAAACGGCTCAGGGCACGTTCAGATGACGACGCGTTGGGTTTATTAAGGGTCCATAGAGACAACCCTGCACCAAATACGGGCATCAAATAAAACAGAAGCATCAAATTTTTAATTTCTTTGCGATCGAAAGATTCGCTCATATCGGAATTGGGTGAAAGTAAGCAGTTCTATCGGTAATAATAGAGGTTCGGTTCGGCTTCAGTGACACAAAATGCAGAGTACCATGCAAGAAAGTACCATCCACTCTAGTTCCGCAGAGTCTGCCCCAAACAAAACTCGGTGGTTGGGCTGGTGGAATGATTTATCAACCGCCGCGAAAGCTGGGGGGATTGTTTTTGCATTGCCAGTGATTGTGCTGAATATTTGGGCGGCATCTGCGATTTTCAATTATTTCAATTCGTTGTTAGTAATTGTGATCGTTGCATCGCTGTTGGCATTTTTACTGAATTATCCAGTGAATCTGCTGCAAATTAAGGGAAGTAAGCGAGAAAGCACTTCGATCGTGGTCTTTCTGCTATCCGTGTCAATTTTGCTTGGGTTGGGCGTAACTTTAGTTCCGTTGGCGTTGCAGCAGGCACAGCAATTGATCTTGAGTTTGCCGAAGTGGATTGATTCAGGAAAGCAGCAGCTCTTACTGTTTAATGTGCAGCTTGAAGGTCTGGGATTTCCCCTGAATCTTGATAGTTTGACGGACCAATTGGTCGATCGGTTGAAGAGTCAATTGCAATCGATTACGGAGCAGGCATTAAGCTTGGCGCTGTTCACCGTTACTAGCCTAATTGATTCGCTGTTGACCTTAGTATTGACCTTTTATTTACTGCAACATGGCGATGAACTTTGGGCCAGCCTAGTTTCTTGGCTACCGGGGAAGTTTCGTGCGCCGTTCTCCCAGACTCTACGTCAAAGCTTTGAGAAATTTTTCTTGGGCCAGTTTATTTTGGCTACGTCTTTGGGTTCATCATTAACCTTGGCGTTTTTGTGGTTGCGAGTACCCTTTGGCTTATTGTTTGGCTTAACGATCGGCACCATTGCCCTAGTCCCGTTTGGCGGATCCGTTGGGATTATAATCGTGACGTTTTTGGTGGCATTGCGCGATATTTGGCTAGGGGTAAAAGTTTTGGCAACCGCTGTCTTAGTGCAGCAAATCATTGAAAACATCGTCGCACCTCGGGTACTCGGCAGCATTACGGGTTTGAATCCAGTGTGGGTGTTTATTTCAATTTTGACAGGAGTCCGAGTGGGTGGATTGTTGGGAGTAATTATTGCGGTGCCGACAGCGGTCGTGATCAAGACAGCCTTAGAAGCCATTCGAGTGCCCGAAGTATCCGATGAGACGTTGCCTGCTCTGGTTGAGACACGACTAACGCCTGAAACTCCAGGCGTATCGAAGCATTGATACTTGAAATTAATATCTAAATTAATATCTAAATTAATATTTTGGGAGTGTTAAGAGAACGCGCCAGTTTTGATCTAGGTGTCTAAACTAGAGAGCAATACATACTTTATGTCGCCTATTGCACGCCTAGTCCTAATTCCTAAGCCCCAACTTTTATGACTAACCCAAACGCGAATCCGAATCCCCCGAGTCCTGTTAACCCGAATACGGCCCCAAAAGGAAATGCTGCGATCGACTATACCGTGAATGGTTTGATGCTTCAGCGGGGGGGCGAGGAATTGGTTCTAGAAAAACTAGACGATCGCTTCACCGTCACGGCCACCACTAAAGACGAAGTGCCTCAACTCGCAACCCAAGTCGCAGCCGAGGTGACTAAAAACCGCCTGCCTAAAATGTCTGAGTTTGTGGTGAACCCGGAGGATCGAGATGCGGCCATGAAAACCATGCGTCAGTCTGACCTAGTGCAATACGCTAGCCACGTTTATCAATTTAAAGATGATCCAGCCTCGCGGGTCTATCTAACCAATCGTCTCACCATCCAATTCGTCGCCAATCTCAAGGCCGAGGCAATGGCCGCCATCACAAAACCCTTGGGCTTGACGCAGATTAAGGCGATCGCAGGATTAACTAATGCTTACGTTTATGAGGTGGCATCGGCGAGTGAAAATCCAGTTAAAGTCGCTAATGCCCTGATTCAGCGCCCTGAGGTTTTGGCAGCGGAACCCAATATTGTGGTGCCGACCCAAGCTCATTATCGTCCCAAGGATTCGCAGTATCCAAAACAGTGGCACCTAAATCACACTGGCGGCAATCAGCTGACCTCCGGTTCTCACGTTTTTGCTGAACAGGCTTGGGACGTAACTAAGGGCAGTCGCAGCATTGTAGTAGCAGTGGCCGATGATGGCATGGACCTAACGCATCCTGATTTTCAAGGGATTGGGAAAATTGTTTCGCCCAGAGATTTTAAAGGTAAAGATTTTCTTCCCATGCCTGAAGATGCAGATGAAAATCATGGAACCGCTTGTGCCGGGGTTGCGATCGCAGAGGAAAATGGGGTCGGATGCGTTGGGGCTGCTCCAGGATGTGCGTTGATGCCGATTCGGACAACGGGGTATCTGGATGATGAATCTATTGAAGACCTGTTTGATTGGATTATTACCCGCAAAGCATCGGTCGTCTCCTGTAGTTGGGGACCAAGTGCGGTTTACTTCCCATTATCCCTACGGCAAAAAGCTGCAATTACTAGGGCTGCAACTGAAGGCCGACGGGGGAAAGGCTGTGTGATTGTTTTTGCGGCGGGCAATGCGAACCGTCCCACTGATGGCGTGATTGATGAATCAGGTTGGGAACGCGATGTGATTAAAGGCCCAACTCGTTGGCTCGGGGGCTTCACGGTTCACCCAGATGTAATTACCGTTTCGGCTTCCACCAGTCTTCGCACCAAAGCGGCCTATAGTAATTGGGGTCCCCAGGTTTCGGTTTGTGCGCCCAGCAATAATGCTCCGCCGGGGGTGGGATTGTCGGAACTTGGCTATGTAGCAACTCCGCCAGAAGTGACCGTGTATCTTCCAGGATTGGGCATTGTTACCACTGATCGGACTGGTAGTGATGGCTATGATCCGGGCAATTACACTCCAGATTCTGGTCCTGCGGCCTTTGGGGGAACGTCTAGCGCTTGCCCACTGGTGGCCGGAGTGGCAGCGTTAGTTCTCTCGGCGAATCCAAGACTGACGGCCCGAGAAGTTCGTCAAGTCCTAGAGCAATCTGCCGACAAAATCGTGGACCAGAACCCCGATCCTCAGTTTGGTTTCAAAAAAGGAACCTATGAGGAAGGAGGCCGATCGGATTGGTTTGGCTATGGCAAGGTGAATGCTCAAAAAGCCGTCCAACTTGCGGTCCAAAAGCGCGCGGTTCAAGTGCTGAACTCAGGCCGATCGTTCTCCGGTATTTACAACACAGTTCAAGCGATTCCCGACGGCGATGCTCAAGGGCTGGTGACTAGCATCAAATTAACGGAGGCGGGCAGCATTCAGGACATTACGATCGCAGTAGATATTGATCATGCCTATCTGGGGGATATTGAAATTGCTGTAATTGCCCCAAGTGGCGATCGAATTTTGCTCCAAGGCCGCACTTTAGGGATTAAAACTAAGCTCCAAACTAGCTATGGCTTGGCCAATACGGCATCTCTACGTTTGCTTTTAGGCAGCGCAAGTCAAGGCAATTGGCAACTAGAGGTGATTGATCGTATTGCGGGGGATACGGGGAAATTAAATTGGTGGCAAGTCAAAGTGAGTGTTTAGAATTGAAGACGTTCTAAATCAAAATCCCCCGATCGCAATCTTCAAGGTTCAGCCTAGGAAAAATGCGATCGGAGGATTCTTAATGACTTAATCAGAGTGGCTTAATTAAACGAAGTAAATCTCTATTTCAGACCACGGAACAGGGGACGAACAGGCTTTTTGACCGCAGGCTTAGATTGAACAGGTGCAACTACCGCAGGCTTAACCTCAACAGGTTTTACTGGGGATGCGATCGTTACTCCGCCTTTCATTTTCTTACCCGTTCCACCATCCGCAACTGAAAGGAATGGACGAAGATCGATATTTCCAGTCTTAGGCTTGGCTGTATTGCCCAGTTTAGGAAGACCAAATAGATTGCCCAATCCACCTAAGAGGTCATTGCCGCTTTGGCCAGCTAACGTATTCACGCCCTGAATTGCTTGACCATCATCAGCACTAGCCAAGTTTTGGAAGATACGATCGCGAGTGGCCGTAGGATCTTGGCCTTGGGGTACGGTCAGGACAATGCGGCATCCTGGAACGCGTTCCGTCGTGACACAAATAGTGTTGTACCCATTTTGAACAGCGGTTCCCATTTCGACTAGGCCATCAGGGCGATAGCTTTCTAGACGATTGGCAATTTCACGGCAGCGTGCTTCCGGAGTCCAGCCGCCACCCATTGCACCGGGGACAGCCCAAGGAAATGCTTGATTGGGTTGGCTTTCAGGCTGATACATCACCGTCGGAACGCCACCGTTGCTTTGGCAAATGAATCGGGTCCCGTTCAATGGAATCGTAGTAGTTGTGGGAACGGTAGAATTCCCAGTAGGAGCCGTTGTCGTGCTGGTCGTCGGAGCGGGTGTAGAGGTAGTGTTCGATCCACCATTGTCCGTCGGAACTACAACATCGGCAGCTTGAGCGGCACCGCCCACCAGGGTCGAACCGAGAAGAAGTGCAATGGATCCGATGTGAGTAACGCGACGAGTTGTGTGTGAGAAAAAAGAAGCTTGGGACATAATAAATTTCTTCCTAGGTCTGAGAACAAACCGTTTTGTGTGAGTGGTGAGGTTTTTGACCCCGCGATAGAGCTAAGAGTTCCCCAACAGTTGGAAATCAGTCCGAGGATAAGTACCCTCTTGAATAAAGTCCTATGAGAACGATCGCTGGAATGCTTCAATTCCCATGATCTTTACTTAACTTCATGAAGGATACATCGTGTATAGTAATTACTGGGTGTGAGAAAGGAGAATAGCCTGATGTCGGAGGCAAAACAGCCCCTGGCGGTTCCCAGAGAACTTGTCGGTGCGCCCATCCTTGGGGACGTAAATCCAAACCTGTTGATGTTTATCTCATCTGTCGCGATCGCAGTGGTTTCGGCTTGGGGATATTTCAGTCATCAGTGGGCGAGCTGGATTTCATTTGTATTGAATTTTGTCGCGTTACACATGGTTGGCACGGTTATCCATGATGCCTGTCACGGTGTAGCCCATCGAAACAAGGTTGTGAATGCAATTTTGGGTCATGGAAGCGCGTTCATGCTGTTTTTCTCGTTTCCAGTCTTCACGCGGGTGCACATGCAGCATCATGCCAATGTGAATGATCCAGAGAATGATCCGGACCATATCGTTTCAACCATGGGTCCGTTGTGGTTGATTAATGCCAGATTCCTATATCACGAAGTCTATTTTTTCCAGCGAAAGCTGTGGCGAAAATATGAGCTTTTAGAATGGTTCTTGGCGCGAACTTCTGCCGTAGTGCTTATCGCGATTTCGTATCATTTTGGCTTCATGGGCTATATCTTTAATTTCTGGTTCACCCCCTTGGCGATCGTTGGTTTGGTGTTGGGCTTATTTTTTGATTATTTGCCCCATCGCCCTTTCAAGGAACGCGATCGGTGGATGAATGCTAGGGTCTATCCAAATAAGGTATTGAATTATCTAATTGGTGGCCAAAATTATCATTTAGTGCATCATCTATGGCCTGCTGTGCCTTGGTACAACTACGAAAAGGTTTACCAGGCCATGAAGCCGACTCTTGACGAAAAAGGTTGCCGTCAAACCCTAGGCATTCTGACTGAAGACCCTTGGAACTTCTGGTATGACGTATTCATCGGGATTCGATTACCTCACAAGAAGAGCATTGCTATAGCTGAGGTTGTCTCTGAGCCGATCATTCAGCCCATGGCTGCGGTTGAACGGGAACCTGTTCTGAAGTAACGCATCAATACAATTGAATAAATTTAAATAAATTCTCAAATAAAAAGCGATCGTTCTATTAAGGACGATCGCTTTTTTGTTAAAAGTGAGTTGCTGTGGGTTAACTGGCTTTAAATTTTACAGCGTCCCAAATCCTTTTTTTTTCTTGTCTTTTTTAGACTTTTTCGGCGGTTGGTATCCCCGCATTCCAGGTCCAGGCTGTTGTTGCATTGGATTCTGCATTCCTGGCATCCCACCTGTCATTCCCGGCATTCCCATCCCAGGAAACCCGCCGCCGCCCATACCAGGGAAGCCCATTTTTCCGCTGCCCATTTGTTGCATAAAGGTCCGCATTCGTTGGAAATTGGTGACCAAATCGGTGACATCCTTTTCGCTGTGGCCGGATCCTTTGGCAATCCGTTTGCGACGGCTAGGAGACGTGGATAATAGGTCTGGATCTTTGCGTTCCTCTAAGGTCATTGACCCGATCATCGCTTCCGATCGTTTTAGTTGACGTTCGCCTTCCTTGAGCTGATCGTCATTGATCATTTTGCCCATACCGGGAATTAGCTTCATCATCCCGCCCAGGGAACCCATGTTTTTCAACATACGGGTTTGCTTGAGAAAGTCAGAAAAATCAAAACGGGCTTCAAGAATTTTGTCCTTCAGTTGTTCCGCTTCTTCGAGGGTAATCTCGTCCCGTGCTTTTTCAACTAACGTCAGCACGTCACCCATGCCCAGAATTCGGGAGGCCATCCGATCGGGATAAAACGGCTGCAATGCCTCAACTTTTTCCCCAACCCCAATAAACTTAATCGCCTGCCCCGAAATTCGCCGGACCGACAGCGCCGCGCCCCCTCGGGTATCTCCGTCCATTTTGGTCAGGACTGCACCCGTAATCCCGATTTGCTCATGAAACGACTTAGTGAGACTGGCAGCCTCTTGCCCCGTCATCGCATCAATCACCAACAGCACTTCATGGGGCTTAACGATGTCTTTGATACGGACGAGTTCGCCCATTAAGTTTTCGTCAATTTGTAAGCGTCCAGCGGTATCAATAATCACCGTGTCAATGCCGTCAGCCTTGGCTTTTTCAACGCCTTGACGGGCAATCTCCACCGGGTCTGCGCCAATGCCCAGCTCGAAGACCGGAATATTAATCTGTTTGCCCAGGGCCTTGAGTTGATCGATCGCCGCTGGCCGATAGATATCGGTGGCGACCATGAGGCAAGAACGATTCTCTTTACGCAAATACAGCGCGAGTTTAGCGGTGGCGGTAGTTTTCCCGGTTCCTTGGAGTCCAGCCATCAGGATTACCGTGGGGCTATTATCAGCACGGGCCAAAGGAACATTTGCCTCGCCCATGACTTCGAGCAATTCATTGTAGACAATTTCAATAAATTGTTCGTCGGGCCGTACTCCCGCAATCACCTCGGCTCCCAGGGCTTTTTGTTCGACTTCCGCGATGAAGTCTTTAATCACTTGCAGATTTACGTCCGCTTCTAGCAATGCCCGACGGACTTCGCGCAGCGCATCCTTGATGTTAGATTCGCTAATTCTGTCCTGCCCGCGCATTTTTTTCCAGGCTTCTTCTAAGCGATCGGCTAGTGCGTCAAACATAAGACTTGTGATACAAAATTAAAGACGTAGTTCCTCACAATACACCAGCGCCCCAGACTGTTTCAAGGGCATCCAGTTGCAACCTCGCTGAAGTTTTGGGTCTAACCTAGTAATACCTTCTAAATACCTTGGGAACACTTAGGATGAAAATCTAAGACAAGTCGGGCCTGGACTCAAGATCTCCTTAAATGAGCATTGTTTATGACTTCTGTGATGGATCGGATTTCGCTTTTTAATACTGATGGCCAATGGTCGGTCTTCGACGATCGCAACCCCGATCGAATTCAATTGAAATACTCAGCAATGGCCGCAAATCCATTTTCCTTTTTCCGTGGAACATGCCATTTGTTCTATGAAGACTTACCACAAACGGGAATTTTTCAATCGGCTCCTCCGGTTTGGATCTGCGGAGATCTTCATCTTCAGAACTTTGGGAGTTTTAAGGGAAATGATAATCTGGGCTTACAAAAGACCGATCGGAAACTAGTTTATTTTGATATAAATGACTTTGATGAATCAGTGCTCGCTCCTTGTAGCTGGGATTTAGCGCGTTTTTTGGTGAGTTTGTTGGTCGCCGATTTAGGTTTGAATGAATCTGAAAGTATTCAGTTAAGTCAATTTTTTATTCATACTTATACTCAGACATTGGTTACGGGTAAAGCTTGCACTATTCGTCGGGAAACGGCCCAAGGCATGGTGAAAGACCTGTTACAAAGTCTGAAGCATCGCTGTCGAAAATCCTTCATTAAAAATCGTCTCGCTCGCAAACTCCGCGCCCTGAAACGAATCCCCAACAAAATTCTGAACGTAGCCCCGGACGATCTCCATCGGATCCATGAGTTAGTCAGTGACTGGGGAAATCGTCAGCTTAATCCTGATTTTTTTAAAGTGCTGGACATCGCTCAACGCATTGCGGGAACAGGCAGCTTAGGTCTGGAAAGATATTTGATTTTAATCGAAGGAAAAGGCTATCCGAATGGCTCTTATCTATTAGATCTTAAAGCGGCCCGATCGTCCTGTCTTCAACCCTATTTACGAACACTTCAGCCACTGTGGACAAACGAGGCGCATCGAATTGTCGAAATCCAGTCGCGCATTCAAGAATCACCACCCGCCATGCTCAACGTCCTAACCGATCCTAATCACAGCTATGTATTACGCGAACTTCAGCCCACAGCAGATAAACTAGATTTGAACACTATGCCCCGATCGCCAAAACAGCTAAAGTCACTAATCGAAACCCTTGCAAGTATTGTGGCATGGGGACATCTTCGTAGTGCCGGACGACAGCGCAGTGCGATCGCGGACGACCTGATTGCCTTTGGAACTGATTTATCTTGGCAAGCTGATCTTTTGGACTATGCAAGGCAGTACGCTCATCAGGTCCGCCTTTACCAACAGGAATTTCACGCAAATCACTCCCGTTAACGGTTAAAGCGATCGTTGATTCCACGGTATATTAATCCGGTAGCTGTTTAGACAATAAAACTAAGTTAGTTCTCTACAAATATTAATGTTTGTAGTATTAATGTTTATAGTCGCTGCATCCTCATCCCATCCCTACCATGCCCACCATGACCGATCGCATTATCTTGACTCAACTCACGGAGTACGAGCGCTGTCATCTGAGCCTTCCAGATGAAGCCACACCGATCGCAGGCATAAGTTTCAGAGGGGATTATTACAGTTTTCTCAAAGTGGTCCCGACCCTAGACCGGACGAATCAACTCGTCGATCGCTTGGTAAGTCGGGGGAGTCGGGCAGTGGTGACGACCATTCCCAAAGGGTTTTGTATTTGGGTCTATGAGGCTCTGGCCAAACCTAAATCTCGGCATAAATCTATCGTGTCAACCACACCGTCTCGATCGATTCGCATTTTGAAATCCGATCTAGATTATCGACCTTGCCAACTCCTAGTCCCAGACCTAGACAAACCGCTGACGGGCATTGCTTACAACGAACAGTTTCACAGTCTGCTGCGGATTGTACGAGATGAAGCGCAAGCGATTGAACTTGCGCAAAAACTAGAGCGCAGAGGAAACAGCACCGTCATCACCGTCAGTGCTTATGGTTATTCGGTATGGGTTTTTGAACCGGAAGCTCGGTCCGTTGAACGAAGGGGTTGATTGACTAATAAGCCAACTTCTAAGAAAAGTATTACTCGAAAATCTGCCCGCGAAAAAACTACGGACCATAAATGAAAATCCCTCTAGAACTAACAAATTCTTAGTTCCGGAGGGATTTCTGTTGTTAGCCCACAATTTGTCTGTGAGCAATTTATTTTGAGCAGTTGTTCTAGATGTCTCGTTCACTGAGCGATCGGCACATGTAGTCGAATGGCTCGTCTGTTAAATTCCCTACCGGAATACCTGCGTCAGCGACCTTCTCACGAACAATCTCTTTCATGATCTGAATGCCCATGACCGTTGGTCCAACTGGAACTTCCAGAGAATTGTAGGTTTCTCGTAGCCCTTCAAGGACGCGCTCATCAAGAACATCTGAATCTGCTGCGACTAGCGCATAGCTAGCATAGCGCAGGTAATAATCCAAATCCCGCAGACAAGCGGCATAACGACGCGTTGTGTAGGAATTTCCACCGGGACGAATCAGTTCTGGAACTTCTTCATACAGGCGCAATGCGGACTGCTTAACAATGGCAGCGGCGTTCCCATTGATCACGCCTGCGGCCTGGAGACGAACCATTCCAGTACGGAAGTAGGACTTCAAATCATCCATCGCATCGCGATCGAGATAGCGTCCGGTAGTATCGTAATTTTTAATTAGGCTAGTGACTGCGTCCCGCATTGCGATTTTTTCCTTAAAGCAAATGTTGACAAATATATAGGGATAGAACCAGGTTCCCACAGCAAACTCGTTGCTTTCCCAACTGATAGCTAAAGACTTGAAGTTAAAGACTTTAAATTAAAGAACTTAAATGCCACTCTACCACGCAGGTTTTCACCAAAACTCTCAAGCCACGGATAAGTGAGAAAGTGGTTGTCAAACTTTACAATTCTCCCCTGATGAGTAGAATTTTGCTGAAAGTGTAAATCTGTATTACATGATACAAAACTCCACTCTGGAGGCCAATATGCTGACCTAAGGTATGTGACTTAGTTTGATGGATTGAAATGTGCAGTGGAGGTAATGCTTCAAGCTTCATCTGGTGAAGTTTTGCCAAGGCTTGAGGGACTATCTTATGGATATGTCAGACTGCATCTGAAATTCATGCTTAAAATTTACTTGATTTGATCTTTAGAGGAATAACGACATTATGAGTGGAAATGCACTGCGCTCCCATGCTATTGATCAAATTACGAGCCGGGAAAAGCTACCCCCCAAGCTACCTAGTCGCCTCGAAGAGCTGTGGTCTGTGGATGTATTCACCCTGAGTAAAATGCAGGCTTGCCTCCCAAAAGATGTCTTTAAGTCTCTGAAGAAGACGATTAAGGAAGGTACGAAGTTAGATATCTCAGTGTCGGGTGTTGTGGCAGCAGCCATGAAGGATTGGGCGATTTCTAAGGGTGCGCTTTACTACGCCCACGTCTTCTACCCCATGACTAACATCACGGCTGAAAAGCATGATGGCTTTATTTCTCCTCAGGGCGACGGATCCGTCATTACTGAATTTACGGGTAAGTTACTGGTTCAAGGCGAACCTGATGGGTCTTCGTTCCCAAATGGTGGCATTAGAAATACGTTTGAAGCTCGCGGCTACACAGCTTGGGATGTGACCAGTCCAGCCTATGTCATGGAGACAGACAATGGCGTGACGCTATGTATTCCGACGGTGTTTGTGTCTTGGACGGGCGAGGCGCTGGATAAAAAAACTCCCCTGCTTCGATCGAACGCGGCTATGAGCAAGGCAGCCATGCGGCTCTTGAAGTTATTGGGTAACAGTGATGTTGCGCCGTTGAATTCCAGTTGTGGTGCTGAGCAAGAATATTTCTTAGTTGATTCTCACTTTGCCCATGCGCGGCCTGATTTGTTAATGACGGGTCGGACGTTGTTTGGTCTATCGTCGGCGAAGGGACAGCAGTTTGAAGATCACTACTTTGGTGCAATTCCAGAGCGGGTTCAAGTCTTTATGCAGGATGTTGAGGAGCGCCTCTATCGTCTCGGAATCCCGGCTAAAACTCGTCACAACGAAGTGGCTCCGGGCCAGTTTGAGATTGCCCCGGTCTATGAAGCGGCTAACGTCGCGAGTGATCACCAGCAAATGATCATGACCTTGCTGCGTCTCGTTGCCAAGAAGCATGGTTTTATCTGTTTGCTCCATGAAAAGCCTTTCGCGGGTATCAATGGATCCGGTAAACATGTTAACTGGTCGGTCGGAAACTCCACTCAGGGCAACTTGTTGGATCCGGGTAACAGTCCCCATGAAAATATTCAGTTCTTGATGTTTTGTGGTGCAGTGATTCGCGGGGTGCATAAATTTGGGCCGTTGATGCGGGCTGTTATTGCAACGGCAAGTAATGATCATCGTCTGGGTGCCAACGAAGCACCTCCAGCAATTATCTCAATGTATTTGGGATCCCAAATTGAAGCGGTATTCAACCAGATCAAGGCTGGAAACCTAACGGGCGTGCCTGACGGCGGTTTGATGAAGCTGGGCGTGGAGACATTGCCTGACTTTGATAAGGATGCGGGCGATCGTAACCGGACCTCTCCGTTTGCGTTTACTGGAAATCGTTTTGAATTCCGAGCAGTCGGTTCGAGCCAGTCGGTTTCGGGTCCATTGGTTGCGCTGAATACAATTTTGGCGGATTCCTTGAACTGGATGTCTGATGCATTGACGGCAGAAATGACTCAGGAAACCGATCTAGAAAAAGCTTGTATTGCGGTTCTGAAAACCGTTATGGATAAGCATAGCGCGGTCATTTTTGGCGGAAATGGTTATTCGGAAGAATGGCACAAAGAAGCGGTTGAGTCTCGCGGGTTGCTCAACTTGCCTACGACAGCCGATGCTCTTCCATACTTAAAGGACAAAACGGTTGTTGAGTTGTTTGAGAAAAATGGCGTGCTGTCTCCAGCCGAACTTGAAAGCCGTTTTGAGGTGTATTCGGAACAGTACATCAAGGTAATCGAGATGGAAGCAAATCTCGTTATCAGTATGGCGAAGACCTCGATTTATCCTGCTGCTGTTCGGTATTTGGCTGAGTTGTCGAATTCGATCGCGGCGGCTAAATCTATCGGACTAAGCTTGGATAAAGACACCGCTGAGAATGTCGCATCTTGGACTAAGAAGATGACGGATAAAATCGGCGAACTTGAATCGGCGGCAGCGAAAGATGACTTTGATAGCACCGAGATTCACATGCAGCATTCGGCGAAGGTCATTCGTCCCTTGATGGATGCCGTCCGTGAATGTGGTGATAGTCTTGAATATGAAGTGGCAGATGACCTGTGGCCGTTGCCTAAGTATCAAGAAATGCTGTTCATTAAATAAGATGACGGTTATCTAAGTAAATTAAAAGCAAAGGCGATCGTAGAATTCTACGATCGCTTTTTTGTTGAATGATTCAAAGCCATTGTCAGGCATGAACCAAAACGACGTGTCATCGGCATGAACGACGCTTCCAGAGGCGGAGCCTTCTGCGAATGTGTCAGCGGGTAATGATGTAAATTATTTTAAAGTTGTCATAGTAAATAAGGCTCTCTTCTGGTGAATGCTTCAGTGAACATTGCTATGAACGTTGGGCCAATCAATGAAAGAGAAGATGAAAAGTACAATTTAGAGATTCTTAAGATAATGTTTGAACTAATGTAATCTGCAACCGATCGGTTGTCTCCGATAAGCGTTTACCGAAGAACCGTTCACAACATTTCGGTTCTCTTTAGCGTGTTAAACAAGAAATAGCAAAATGGGTTAGAAGTGTTTCTAGAAATAGTTAATCGACATTTTTACAAGAAATTAATTCGGCTTTTACTCGTACTGCTTAACATCTCATGAAGATGTTAAATATAAACTAATTCAATGTTAATAAATTGCTAAAAACAGTAGTTTAAAACTAAATAAAACGCCTAAATCATTTTAATAAATTTACCAAACATAAAATTAAAATGTTTTCAATACTGAATGCTTACCACATAACTAATTTAAATAGCCGTAAAATCATGCTTCCTACTTCTAGCTTTATGGTAACGATTATCATTATATTAATTAAAAAAATTAATACTTTATGTCTCTTTTAATTTACTTATAATTAATCTTCTCTTAACGCAAACTCTAGGTTTGGTTTGATACTGTTGTAAAAATTCTTGAGAGGCTAAGAATTGAATTTTTAGGATTAGTTCACTCAGCATAATTAGTAGTCTAAAGTTGTTGTGGTAATGCGATGACAGTTATGAGTCAAAACTCATGGATGAGCTTTAATACATTCTTGATGCCATCCTGTTTTTGTGGTGTACGGCATTCTATTAATAGTAATCCTGACAGTAATCCCGATCAAAAATTGCAAGCTGTTAGAACCTCTCTAGTAGTCGTTACAATTTTCTGTTTAAGTCAGTGGATGGTTGGACATTGGAGTGGAAGCTTGACTCTCCAAGCTGATGCTGGTCATTTGTTCTCGGATGTTTTTGCATTGGGAATAACGTTATTGGCATTAACTTTAACGCGAAACCCTGCTGACGATCGGGCAACGTTTGGTCATCATCGACTAGAGATTATGGCTGCATTCTTAAACGGTCTAAGTCTGCTTGGAATTTCTGTTTGGATTATTCATGAAAGCCTCTCCCGCTGGCAGATGCCTCAGGATATTTTGAGCATTCCTATGCTTTGTGGATCGATCGTGGGTTTACTTGTCAACGGCTTTACCCTGATTACACTCAGCAAAAGTGGTCGAGACAACCTAAGTCTGAGAGCAGTAGTTTTACATGTTGCTTCTGATTTTGTCGGTTCTATTGGTGCGCTGATTGCAGGAATTAGTATTCATCTCTGGCACTGTTTTTGGATTGATACCTGTATCGGATTCATGGTGGCAGGTTTAACACTTCTGAGCGCGATTCCTCTAATCAAGGAAAGCCTTGATGTTCTCCTGCAATATGCCCCGAAATCATTAAATTTACAGGAGATTCATCAATTCATTGCAGACTTTCCGAATGTGGAAAAGATAGAGACGTTGCAGATTTGGTCTCTTACTCAAGAGACGACTGTTCTCTGTCTCAAAATCCAGGTCAAATCAGACTTAGATAGTTCCGATCGGGACCATTTATTAAGACATCTTAAATCTAAACTCAGCCAAAACTTTCAGATTCAAGAAGTAATGATTGAAATCTCAAGCTTTTTACTTCCAATATCACGTGAGGTTCATCCAATTTTTAAGCAGAGTTTGATTGATCAGGTTCTATATAGTCCCTAATTTTGGTATAGCTATGAAAAGCCTATTTCCCTTGCTTATAACTTCAGTTCTGGGGGCCACGATCGTACCTCGGGTTGAGGCTAAAATGCGTCTAGTGGCCTATCAATTTGATGTCATTAGTGAGGGATTAATGACCTTTGAAAGCTTGCAACAAAAAGCAGAATCGATCGCACAGAACAGTGCTAATCAATCTTTTAGTGACCCGCAAATTAGTGAGGTCAAAATCAATATTTCTGGCGAACAACAAGGGCAAATTATCCCGGTCCTATTTCTCAGCGTTACAAGAGAGAACTGGACGCGCCAGCCAAGTGTTACGGTTTGGGCCAAACAACCAGGAGGTGCTAAAACACTACTCGGATTCGATCGATCAATTCCAAAACGCTATGTACAACCCACTATCATTGCTACACCTTCTATACCTATTCGAGACAGGCTCACCGACCGAGAACCTAACTTCTATCGTTAAGTGAAACAGTTGGTCTGGAAGATCTAAACGCCTACTTTTCATTCCCTTGCTTCTCAGATAATCACTTTACATTGAGGAATTCTTATGTTTCACCTTTTGCAACGATCGGACCTACCCATATTTTTGCAGAGAGCTTGGGTTCAAGCCTTCTTAATGTTTACGATCGGACTTTTGAGTGTAATTGCACTGCCATTAGTGGCCCAAAGTGCAATATCTTCCCCCGATGCTTCTAGCTTTCAACTCCAGCAGGGTGACATCACAGAGTTGACGACAATGGCGATGAATTCATCCCCTTCGTTAACGCACCAAGAACCGAATTTCTATCAGTAAACTACACCCTTAGCTCATTGATTCATTCACATTAAAATTATGATTCAACTATTTTCAAACATCAGCAGAAGAGTCTTATCTGGACTGCTGGGTATGTTTTACACGTTTGCTTTTCTACTCTCCCCGATCGGAATGTCCTCGGCTGATGCAGCAGGCAAAGACAAGGGCGTTAATGTCATTTTAATGATCGGTGACGGCATGGGATGGCAGGCTGCACGGGCGGCAGCCATCGCAAAAGGAGGTCGCCCCTACACCGAGGGAGAAGGCAGTGGTTTGAGTATGCAAACCCTAAGCGGCTATACCTACGCAACTACATACGGGACAACCGTTCCCGCTCCAGTCAGCACCACGAATCCTGCGTTGACTTACGGGACTGGGAACTCTGCTCTCACTGGCTCAGATCCTATCACTGGCAAAAGCCCGGTTCGCCCAGGATTTACCTTTAACCCTACACTGAACCCTGGTTCTGCGAAATCTAATCCCCAAGGTACCGCAAGCACTCCTTGCCAAAACGGTGCAGGAACGATCGGGAATGGCGGCAACATCGTTGGTTATGAACCTGCAAAAGGAGGTCCAGATCCTTGGACACCTCTATCCCCTGCAACCGCAGGTAACTACGATAAGGAATACATCAAATGTAGCTATCCCGACTCTGCCAACACAGCATCTGCGCTCTATACAGGTGTAAAAAGCTATAACAATGCCATGAGCGTTGATATCTACGAGAAAGCCTCCGTAGAGACTATCTTGCAGACCGCTAGCAGATTGGGAAAGTCTACGGGCGTTATTTCATCAGTGCCCCTGACTCATGCAACTCCTGGTGCTGCGGTTTCTAGCGTTAACCGTCGCAGTAAGTACGATAGCGATTTACCGTTGCTCGATAGCGTCTTACAACAGGCGATTCGCGCTGATTTGCCCGATCGCAATAGTCCCGATCGTCCAGACGTTAGAAGATTCTTGCCCACTGTGCTTCTCGGCGGCGGCCATCCTTTGGATTTCCAAAATACGACTAGTCAAAGTACAGTTCAACCTGCGGATAGTGGTTATACGTATATCAAGAAGTCTACTTACAATAGACTGAAGTCCAACCCCAACAATCCCTACGGATATACCTTCCTAGAGCGCGATGGCAACGTCACCTCTACCAATGATTTGAGTAAGATCAAAGATGGGGGAGACGAGTTACTCGCCAAATCCCTCACTTTAAATCCAAATAAAGGCGATCGTCTGCTGGGCTTGTATGGCGCACGGGGACAAAACGGAAACCTGCCCTTCTTGACCGCAAATCGTGACTACAGTGCCACAGGCTTAGATGCCTTCAATCTCTATGCCACCGCAGCAGCCGGAAGTAGCGCAACCAGCAATGGTCCCCAAGTCCCCAAACCAGATACGATTCGTCCTTTGGTCAAGGGCATCGAAAACGGTCAAGATGAAACCCCAGCGCAGTTTATTGCTAAAGAAGTTAAAGCGAATCCAACGCTGTCAGAAATGACTCAAGCTGCGCTTAATGTTCTAGGCAAGGACAAAGATGGGTTCTGGCTGATGGTTGAGGGCGGTGATGTGGATTGGTCCCTCCATGATGACAACATGGATAACTTGATCGGGACGATGTTCTCCTTCGATGATGCAGTCCAAACCACGATCGACTGGATTGAGAACAATGGCGGCTGGAAAAAGAATGTATTGATTGTCACGGCAGATCACGATCACTATCTGACCCTCAATAGCAATTTCCGTAAATTGCTGAAGGCCAACGGTGCAGAAGCGCTGACCTACGCAAAACACACTCCCAAAGAGGCAGGACACTTCTTCGGGTCTGAACCTGACGTGAAGTACGGTTGGGGAAGCCACACAAACCGCATGGTTCCTGTCTACTATCAAGGTGATAAATTCAAGCTATCGAAGTACATCGGCAAACCCGTAGAATTTGTGGACAATCCTCCTGGTGGTGTCAGCAAATCCTACAAGATTCCCGGTGTTCCTACAGCCGTTGATCAATCTCACATTTATAAGGCGATGTTGGAAGCGCTGAAAGGGTAGAAATTAAGAATTGAGAATGAGGAACTTTATATTTTTCATTCTCAATTTTTCTATCTCGCAGTACTTACCAGGCATTCTCGAAAACCCGATCGGTCTTCACCCATGGGAAACAAAGCTCGGTTATCAATAGCACTGGTCGTCCCGAAGGATTCAAAGTATTCTCTGGCCCTTTCTGGAAACTCTGAGAAGTTAAACACCGCATCCCCTTCCGCTACCGCCGCCCAGAAGTAACGTAAACTCGGCACTAATTCTTTTGCTTTGGCTTCGGATAAATTCAAGGGTGCTTGCGTCAATAATTGCAGAATGTAGGACTCGCCCCGATCGCCCATAAGTTCACGGGTTTGCTGTTGGAGATTTTCCCAGCCTGGTACTGATTCCACATGGTGAGATTCCATTTGCAACCAACGACGGTTGTATCGATCGGTTTGGTACTCGAACACGCGGAAGGGATGAGGATAGCTAATTAACGAACCCGTCGTGATGTCGTAGATGCCGTCTTGGTAAGCCACATCTTGAATGTGAAGATGCCCCGTGAACACCATATTGACGTTGTAGGCCCGCAGAATGCCCAATAGCTCGGAGGCATTTTCCAGCATGTAACGCTGACCTATCCCTTGAGTCGATTGGTGGGGCAGATGTTCGAGAACATTATGATGAATCATGACCATCACCAGATCATCCTCCGCAGCCTGAGCCTTAGACAACGTTAGACGCAGCCAGTCCAACTGAGCCTCGTCCATTCTCCCGATTTGCCCTCCATTCCCATCAAAGGTGTTGGAATTCAAGCCAATCAACCGTACACCGGGTAATATTTTGTGAGTGTAATAGTGATGACTAGTATCTTCGTAGCCAAACCTGCGATAAAAGCCAGGGAATTCATCGGCGGCGATCGATTGCTCATTTGCCTCTAGGACTGGAATGTCATGATTTCCGGGAATCACATACACCGGGTAGGGAAGCCGCGCAAAACGTTCCGAAATCCAAGCGTGGTTTGCTGCTTCGCCGTGTTGTGTCAAATCACCGGGCACCAATAGAAAATCAATATCCTCTTGGGCAATCCGATCGAGAGCTACCTCTAAGGCTGGAATTCCGACTTCGACCAGATGAATTCGAGCGGGATTTTGCCACACGGTGTCCGCTAGAGCGATGTGGAGATCACTTAAAACAGCAAAACGAAAGTTCAGGGGTTTGTTCATGTCGGGCATCGTAAAGGCAAGATTTAAGAGAACACTTGAAGCGCAAAGGTCGTGGTGAAAAGTGAAAAGTCGTTAGAAAATCAAAGAACGTCGTAAACTACCGATCGGTCCGCTTATCTATTTAGGGAATTTATTACATTTGTGGAGCTTCCTAGGAGCCTCAGGAATCCTCACTTGTTGTATATCTTGTGTACCCGTTTTGAATCATCGAAACCCCTGTAAAACCCTCAATAAAATCTAAAAATTCTTCCTATGCCTCTCGCTCGTGTTCGTGAACATGTCAATCCTCTGTCCGCCAAGTATCAAGTTCCCGCGATCGCCCCAGATTGGCAACAGATCTACACAAATCCTAATCAACCCTTGCATTTAGATATTGGCTGTGCCCGAGGAAAATTTGCATTTCAACTGGCCCAGCTTGAACCTAATTGGAATATTCTAGGCTTAGAGATTCGCGAACCGCTAGTGACTCAGGCCAACCAATTGCGAGACGAAGAAAACGTATCGAATCTTCATTATCTCTATTGCAATGCCAATAATTCATTACAACCCATTTTAAAATCATTGCCATCCGGCGTACTCCAGCGAGTGACCATTCAATTTCCCGATCCGTGGTTCAAAAAGCGTCATCAAAAACGTCGAGTGGTACAACCTGGACTGGTGAAGGATTTAGCTGATTTTTTGCCAGTGGGCGGAGTCGTATTCCTTCAGTCTGACATTCTCGATGTGGCTGAAGAGATGCGCGATCGGTTTAAAGAAAGCCCTAACTTTGAGTTACAAAATCCAGATTGGTCTCAAGAAAACATTATGCCTATTCCAACTGAGCGGGAAATTGGTGTTTTGGAAGCAGGAAATCCCGTTTATCGGGCGTTATTCAAGCGGATTTAAGGAATGACTTAACCTCAATTTTAATGGGCCAGGTGACTTTGATTTATTGAGTGATTTTGATTTATTAAGTAACTTTAGTCTATCACTTCCGTTTTAGCGCACTGGCTCCTTCGATCCAAGAGGGAAACCACATCCGCAATCGATAGCCTGTTTCATCTAAGGGCAACCCTAAAAATACGGGCATCCAGAAAATGAACCCCACCACACACAGTCCGATCGCAATCCAGACTACGCGTGTTAGGGGCGGGTTTTCTTGGCTTAAGGCCCGATCGCCCCACCAGGCTAATGCTAACGTTGCAAACACGGATGAACCCATGTAGTGATAGATAAAAGCGCATCGACTAATGCCCATCCAAGGAATAAGGTTTGCACCGTAACTGATCATCATTGTCCCTAATACAAATGAATCCCTAAATCCACGCCCCAATAATCCATTCCAAAATCGAAATAACAACGTAATCCCGACGGCTACGATCGCGACTGTTGACATCCACCACAGGAATGGATTTCCCATGGCATGAACGGCATAAATTGAAGCACCCGGTAACAGTGGAGTATTGGGAGCATTCAACGCGATCGGTTCAGTTGGATTAATGCCTAATTTATAAAAATAAGCGACTGGAACTAGCATAGTGAGCCAGGTTTGCCAGGTTGAACAATAGGGATGGACATTGCCAATGACTGAACTGCCTTTATGGTAGAGATAGATTTTTTGTTGAAGTATCCAAAATTGAAGATCTGGGTTTTGGGCAATGTGAGGAATCCAAAGGACGTAATAGGTGAGAGCGGGGACGATCGCTATTCCAAGGATGATCGGAATTGCTGGAATATTTGTAATTTGTCGGGGGAGTGTCGGTGCGTCATTTGACTCGTTATCTTTAGATATTGGATCAAACCAACGAAAGGCCCAAGCTAAGATATAAATCCCTACGATCGTAATCAAAAACCAAAGTCCATTCCATTTAATGGAGGCAGAACATCCTAAGAAAAAACCCGACAATATCATCCACAGCCACGACCTAGACCGATGCGTTAATGACGTTTTCCAGAATTTATTATTATTCAATTCACTATTATTCAATTGTCGAGCGGCAATTAAAAAACAAACCTGTCCCAATAATCCAAACAACACTAAATAGATATTGTTCAAGGCGTAGCGCGACTCGACTAAAAATAATCCATCCAAGGCTGACAGTACGCCCGCCAAGATAGCGAAACGCGATCGCTGCGTCAATTGCCACGCCAACCCTGCCACCACCAAAGGCACAAAGGAACCCGTCAATGCATTCAACCAGCGATAGCTACAGCTTTTCAGCACTGAACCTGTTAAGTCATTGACTACGCCGGAGCCAAAGGGTAGCTTTTCACCGATTGCAATTCCGATCGCAATCAAATATTGACTCAGCGGGGGATGGGCATTGAAAAACGGGGTTTTGGTTAGGTAATTATTGGCAAATTTGGCATAGTAAATTTCATCAAATACAAACGTATTAAAACGCTCTAATCCCCAAAAGCGAATCGCCAAGGAAAAAACGAAAATTCCGATCATCCAAAGGTAGAAATAGGACGATCGGAGCTTGGGGGTGAAGTTAGGCGATGTCGTCATTGGAGGTCAGCGAATCGTTACGCCTTAGAACTTATCGCCTTAAAACTTATCGCAGATGTTGGGATTTAGGCAAATTTAGGAGAGCCGTTTTTCGAGGTATTGACCGATCATTTGTTGCTCACCGAATCGAGAAATAATGGTCTGCCGCGTTCGATATTTGTTCCCGATTAACTTTATTTCTTCCTCAAATATAGAGCCTTGATACTCCGTCCGTAGGGCTAAGGTTTCTGGGTTACTAAACGAAAATGTTGCGGTAACGGGCTTGGAGGTTGCAAATCCCCGATCGCGATACATCACCTCGCCACCAATTCCAAACAGGGTCGAACCCTTGGACATTTCCTTGCCCAAAATTGAATTTTTGCTGTCCCATGCTACCGCTGCCCCACACGTCATCAGCGTCTCATTTTCAAGACCATGCAATGCCGCCAACGATCGTAATTCGTCGCAGCCCTGAGCTAAATATTGAATCGTGATCAAGCTTTCCACTTCCTGCACTTTCCCGTCTGGCAATGTGAAGTATCGCCGTTCTGAGTGCCATTGCCCGACGGATCGTTGGAAGAAATCCGAAATTAACCGATCGAGTCCCGGTTCTGCCGTCAGGCGTTGTAGAGAGAGAGTCATGGGCACCTGCATCAAGAAGATTGAGAGAATAACGACTGTTTAGGTCTGTGCTTACAGCTATGTTTGTGATTACAGCCGCAAAACTTGTGTCAAGTAAACGGTGCTTAGTTGTTACTATTCTTAATATAAAGTGCGATCGAAAAACGTGCAACCTCAAATTGCTGATCTGATTACTGATCTAAATTCTTTCCAGTCCGTTTCCCCCTAGCCACCCCAGAACCCCATGTCTTCCGTCCTTACCGCTACCCATCTTCAGAAAACTTACCGAACGCCTGATACAGTTCTGACGGCGGTTAAGGATGTATCGCTTTCGATCGATCGGGGCGAAGTCTTGGCGTTTCTTGGTCCAAATGGTGCGGGAAAAACCACCACTATTAAAATGATTGCGGGATTGATTCAGCCGGATAACGGCTCCGTCCTGGTCAATGGCTACAATCCTCATGCCGACACTCGCGCATTTGCCAGCATTGGAGCGGTGCTTGAGGGCAATCGCAATCTCTATTGGCGGCTGACTCCTGAGGAAAATCTGTCCTATTTTGGAGTGCTTCGGGGGTTGTCGCCCAAGGTGGCAAGGCAACGAGGTCGGGAGTTACTCGATCGCTTTGAGCTGAGTCACAAAAGAAAATCCGTGGTTCAGCAGCTCTCGCGAGGAATGCAGCAAAAAGTGGCGATCGCGGTGGCTTTAGTTCACGATCCTGCGTTGTTGTTGCTGGATGAACCGACCCTTGGGCTGGATGTGGAGGCGACGGAAACGGTGAAGCGCCTGATTCGGGAAGTGGTGGCGGAAGGGAAGGGAATTCTCTTGACAACCCATCAACTGGATGTGGCGGAAGACCTAAGCGATCGGACGGCCATTATTAATCAAGGTGAAATCGTTGCTGAAAAAGCCACTGCCGAACTGATTAAAGAATTTTCGGGTACCGCCTATCACATTCAATTAGCTGAACCTTTGGATGATTTAAAGAACGATCTAGATTGCATTACAAAACTGAATTACTTGGGCATTACGATCGCCCCTCAGCCTGATAATCAACGCATCACTATTGAAGATCCAAATCAACTTTATGCGGTCTTGGATATTCTCAATCCGCGAACGATCGAAAGTTTGACTCGCGATAAGGCAACTTTGACGGATGTGTTTCTTGCACTCACTCGAAAGACTTAAACCCTAAAATTTTGTATTAAAAATACATTGAATTTAGGGACAGATTTATTTAGATTTAGATCAGACTAATATTACTAGTAAGAAAGGCTGTGTTATGCTCCATCAATCTATTACGGCGATCGCTTGTAGTCTAGGACTCCTCTGCCTACTAGGTCCAGCCGCTCAAGCCGAGGTGGCAAACCCTAAGATGCCAAGCTCGAAGATGCCAAAATCCCAAGTCCAGACCCTGCGCGTTTATCCGATGCTGGAGAGAACGTCTCAGCAGGGAAAATGCCCGAAGGAGGTGAAGGTGATGATTCAGCCGAGTCCTTATCGGGAGGGTAGCTATGATAGTTCTGGAAAGGCTCAGTTCCAGCCGATTGCGGAGGCGGTGGAGTTTGAGGGAAGCGATCGGTTTAGTGTGACTTGGCGTGCCCGTTTGAAGCCTGAGTATCGTAGTTGTGTGGGAACGGCGGGGCTAGTTGAAAGTAAGGATACCCCGATGTCGAGTTCTCTGTTGCGGATGCGATTTGTGAATGGGAATGCTTATTTTATTCTCGATACGACGGGGATATCGGATATCAATGGATATACAATGTCGATTCTTCAGCAGAAAATTGAAGCGGGGAATCCTTCTTGGCGCTGGGGTGGAACGGATTAGTTCGGAGGCAAGCTATTTGAGAGGTTTGCGAAATTGAGTAGGGGGCTTAGCTCAGTGAATTCTGGGGCCATTAAGGATGGTTGAGGAAAATCAGGGTAAGATTCAGGTCGATGTTAGGGATGTTAGGGGGCATAATCGGGTCTCCGATCGATGGCCCTCTATGTTTTTGATAGTTGGTTTCTGATGGTTGGCGTATGAATGCTGTTGAAATTGAGGCGGCGGTTTCTAATCTGGCGGGTGCGCCTTTTGAGCCGGAGACGTTTGCTTTTGATTTTTTGGAGGCTTTTGGCAATAAGGCGGTGACCCTTAAGAAGCTGAAAAGCGGTAGTTCAAATCAATCGGATCTGGGTGGGGTGTTGCAGCGCAATAATATCCATCTGAAGGTTTGTGCTGAGGGTGAGGTGACGGCGACGTTGACGGCTTTGCGGAAGAGTGGGGCGACGGGGCGACAGAAGGTAAAGTTTATTCTCGCGACGGATGGGCTGGATTTTGAGGCGGAGAATTTGGTGGATGGGGAGACGATCGCCTGTGCTTATCCTGATTTCCACGATCATTTTGGGTTTTTCTTGGCGTTGGCGGGGATTACGACGGTTAGGCAGATTCGGGAGAATGCGTTTGATATTAAGGCGACGGCGCGGCTGAATCGGCTTTATGTTGAGCTTTTGAAGGATAATCCGGGCTGGGATCAGGCAGAGCGGCGGGAGGATTTGAATCATTTTATGGCGCGGTTGATTTTCTGCTTTTTTGCGGAGGATACGAATATTTTCCACAGTGATGGGTTGTTTACTCAGACTGTGACGCAGATGAGTGATGGGTCGAATACGCATGAGGTGTTGGCGGAGATTTTTCGATCGATGTGTACTCCCCCTAACCCTAAAGCGCGAGAAGCAGCCAAGATTCGCAATTGGGCGGATGTGTTTCCCTATGTCAATGGGGGGCTGTTTTCGGGTGGTGTGGAGGTTCCGCGTTTCAGTAAGGTGGCCCGATCGTACCTTCTCCACGTCGGTAATCTGGATTGGAAAAAAATTAACCCCGATATTTTCGGCTCGATGATTCAGGCGGTGGCGGATGAGGAGGAGCGTGGTGCTTTGGGGATGCACTATACGAGTGTGCCGAATATTTTGAAGGTGCTGAATCCGCTGTTTTTGGATGATTTACGATCGCAGCTAATGATGGCTGAAAATAATGCCCGTAAGTTGTTGAATTTACGATCGAGGTTGGCGCGAATTCGGGTGTTTGATCCGGCTTGTGGATCGGGGAATTTTTTGGTGATTGCTTATAAGAAAATGAGGGAAATTGAGTGGGAGGTTAATTGTCTTCGAGGGGAACCCGATCGCAAATCTGAGATTCCGCTGACGAATTTTCGGGGAATTGAATTGCGTCACTTTTCCTGTGAGATTTCGCGGTTGGCGTTGATTATTGCGGAGTATCAATGTGATGTGTTGTATCGGGGGCCGAAGTTGGCGCTGGCGGAGTTTTTGCCACTCAAAAATGATAACTGGGTTACTTGTGGGAATGCGTTGCGGCTGGATTGGTTGTGTATTTGTCCAGCTACGGGAACGGGGGTGAAGGTGCAGCGCGAGGATTTGGATTTGTTTGGCGAGATGGGGGAAGTGGCGGAGATTGAGTTTGAGAATGAGGGTGGGGAAACTTATATTTGTGGAAATCCGCCTTATCTTGGATCGACTTGGCAAACGAAGGAGCAAAAGGATGATTTAAAACTCATTTTCGATGGACGCACTAAGTTGTGGAAGTCGCTTGATTATGTTTCGGGCTGGTTTATGAAGGCGGCAGATTATGGAACGCAAACGACATCTGCTGCTGCTTTTGTATCTACTAATTCCATTTGTCAGGGGCAACAAGTTCCGATTCTGTGGCCGCTGATTTTTGAAACTCGACATGAGATTGCTTTTGCTCATATTTCATTTAAATGGGCTAATTTAGCGAGTCATAATGCTGGGGTGACTGTGGTAATCGTTGGAATTTCCAATCATGCTGATCAAGTGAGACAGTTATTCTCGATTGATGTTAATGGAGCAGCTATTGCGAAAGAGGCAACAAATATAAATGCTTATTTAGTAGCAGGTTCCAATATCATCGTCGCACCTCAAACAAAAGCGAAAGACGAGCGTGGACTCATGGAATGGGGAAACAAGCCGACAGACGGCGGAAATTTCTTCATGAACATGGATCAGCGAGCAGCATTGCTGCCAGAATTTCCCAAAGCTCAGAAGTTCATTAAAAGGTTTTTAGGGGCACAAGAATTTATTAGAGGTCAGGAGCGTTATTGCCTTTGGATTGAAGACCAAGATCGCGAAGAAGCGGAAACTATCCCTGAGATTGGACGGCGGATCAGAGAAGTTGCCAAAATGCGGTCTGAGAGCAAAGCGGCTGAGACAAGACCTGCTGCTGCTTTTCCTCATCGCTTTCGCCAAATTCAATCTGTTGCCCAAAAAAGCACTTTGGTTGTTGCTCGTGTAAGTTCGGAACAGCGGGAATTTCTTCCAATTGGGCTTGAAAACAAAAACACAATCATTGGCGATCGCAACTTCGCCCTCTACGATGCCCCACTCTGGAACATGGCACTAATTGCCTCGCGCCTTCACTGGGTCTGGATCGGTACAGTTTGCGTCCGCATGAGAACCGACTTCTCCTACTCCAACACCCTCGGCTGGAACACCTTCCCCGTCCCCACCCTCACCGACCAAAACAAACTCGACCTCACCCGCTGCGCCGAAGATATTTTGTTAGCGCGAGAGCACTATTTCCCCGCCACGATCGCCGATATGTACGACCCAAAACGTATGGATACCGAATTTCCTTTGGTTAGGGAAGCACACGATCGAAATGACGAAATCCTGGAACGAATCTACATTGGTCGCCGCTTCAAAAACGATACGGAACGTCTCGAAAAACTGTTTGAATTGTATACAAAAATGACCAGTCAGCCAGCGCTCATAAACAAGTCTGCCAAACGTAAAACTAAGCCATAGCCCATTCAGTCATAATACAAATACAAACCCACTCACCCCCGCAAAATCATGACAGCCGCCGAAAAACTTTACCAGCTAATCCAAGCCCTCCCGGAAAACCAAATCAACGAAATCCTGAACTTCGCCGAGTTTCTTCACCAAAAACAACTCACCGCCCCTCAAGCTATCCCCCCCGGCACTCTCACCGGACTTCGGGGCATCGCGAAACAGTCTGGAGCAGCCCCAAACGATGATGACCTACAAGCAGAATACACCGACTATCTGACTCAAAAATATCAGTAAGCCTTCCTATGAAAATTCTCATTGATACTAACATCGTCCTAGACCTAATTCTGGAACGGGAACCCTTTGTCAAAAACGCGATTCTCCTCTTCGAGCAAATTGAACGGGGCAAGCTAGAAGGCTATATCGCCGCAACCACCATCACCAATATTTTCTACATCATCCGCAAAACCGAAGGTCGTGAAGTCGCCATTGCTGCCATTCATCGATTACTAACGGGCCTCCGATTTTGCGCTGTCGATCGCCAAACCGTCGAAACTGCTCTCAGTCTTGGTCTGAAAGACTTTGAAGATAGTATTCAGCTCGCCTGCGCTACCCTCAGTCAACTCAATGGGATTGTCACCCGCGATCGGAAAGACTTCATTGGTAGCAACCTCCCCATTTACTCCCCCACAGAACTCTTAAACCAGCTCTAGTTACTAACTTCCAAAACAACAGCGCCGATATGTACGACCCAAAACGTATGGATACTGAATTTCCTTTGGTTAGGGAAGCACACGATCGAAATGACGAAATCCTGGAACGAATCTACATTGGTCGCCGCTTCAAAAACGACACGGAACGTCTCGAAAAACTGTTTGAATTGTATACAAAAATGACCAGTCAGCCAGCGCTCATAAACAAGTCTGCCAAACGTAAAACTAAAGGAGAAAAATGACTATGGCCAAAGATTTAACCTCATCACCACGCGATCGGCAAAATATTCTCAATAACCGTTATGCGATCGAAAAAATAGAAGAACATTTAGGACTAGGCGGCACCTATTACGAAGAAGAATTACTCTTTACCAAACAACAACTTGTTGAAATTTTTGGGGTCAGCGAAAGCACGATCGAAAAGTATCTATCCAGTCATAACGATGAGCTGAAGACTAATGGCTATAGAGTGCTACGAGGCCAGAAACTTCGAGATTTCAAGGCTTTGCTGGATGTCTCCGTAACTGATTACGGTAACAAAACCCCGACATTAGGTGTGTTCACCTTTCGAGCCACTCTCAACCTCGCAATGGTGCTGGTAGAAAGCGATCTAGCTCGTGCAATACGATCGCGCATCTTAGATATCGTCATTGACGTAATGGCAGAACGGGCAGGCGGCCACACTAAGTACATTAACCAGAGAGATAATAATTACTTACCTGCGGTGTATCAGGAATTTAGCTATCGTAAAACCTTTACCGATGCCCTTGATAACTACCTGGACATAGGCAAGTTTAAGTATGGCGTTTACACCAACAAAGTGTATCAAATCGTTTTCCGGGAGAAAGCAGAAGAATATAAACAGATCCTAAGCCTCAATAAAAACGATAGCCCCCGCGACACCATGTATGCCGAAGTTCTCAACGCAATTGCCAGTTTAGAGAATGGTCTAGCAGCAGACCTGAAAACCGAGTCAGAAAGACTAGGACGAAAACTGAAACAGGTAGAGGCTGATGCATTATTTGAATCAGCAGAGGAAAACCCCTACCTAAAACCCATTATTGAAGATGCTCGCATCAAAATGGCCAGTCGTGATTTAGGCTTTCGGGATGCTCTGCATCAAAAACTAGAAACATACATTCAAAGTGTTCCAGAAAGCGACTTTGAGAAATTTTTAGGAGAAACCAGCCGTTCTTTAGAAGAGCAACTTTCCGATCCGGCTCTTTTGGCTGTATTCAAACGTTTGAAGGATCGATAATCCATGGCTGCGAAGTTTTTTTACTTTGACATTCACTATGCGATCGAGCGGCATGATTGGATTATCGAAAACTCAGGAGGCTTTCCGGGTGCTAATAAGCTAAGTTTATTGGAGAGCGCACTAGAACATATCCAAAACGATCTCTATTACCCTGACATTCACCATAAGTTGACTCACCTAGCTTTTGCTGTCAACAAGTTTCATGCTTTTAATGATGGAAATAAACGCTCTAGTATTGTATTGGGAGCTTATTTTCTAGAGCTTAATGGATATGGTTTTTTAGTCGCAAAGTTTGTACTAGAAATGGAAAATATTGCCGTATGGCTCGCAGAAGGAAAAATTTCCAAAGAGCTTTTGGGTGAACTAATTAAGTCTCTTATCTTTGAGGAAGATTTCAGTGAAGAACTCAAGTTGAAGTTGGCGCTGGCTGTCATGTACGATGCTGACTTTAATGGGTAGCTCGCCGATCGCCGATATGTACGACCAAAACGTATAGATACCGAATTTCCTTTGGTTAGGGAAGCACACGATCGAAATGACGAAATCCTGGAACGAATCTACATTGGTCGCCGCTTCAAAAACGACACCGATCGGCTGGAAAAATTGTTTGAATTGTATACAAAGATGACCGATCGGCAGGTGCCCTTGAAGAAAACTACGAAGCGTAATAAGCCATAATCAAGACATCACACCCCAGCAGCTCAACCATGACAAAACTTACCTTAGCTGTCTATTGTTCACAAAACTATTAATCCTAGAACTATTGCCTAACAAAGCTGCTTGAACAAATCGAGCGAATCTCCACCCAAAATTTTTTAAGGGCCACACCGATCGCTTAGCGCGCTGACTTCAACCATAAAAAGCATCCGGAAAAGCCATGACCACTCCCCTCGACACCCCATGGAAACAAATCCTCGAATGTTACTTTCCCCAGTTCATAGCCTTCTTTTTCCCCGAAGCCTACAGCGCGATCGATTGGACTAAAGGATTTGACTTTCTCGATAGCGAACTCCAACAGATCACCCGAGAAGCCGAAACAGGTAAATGGATTGTTGATAAATTAGTCAAAGTCTACCTGCGAAACGGCCAAGAAAATTGGCTCCTAATTCACATCGAAATCCAAAATCAAAAGGACTCAGAATTTAGCGAGCGAGTCTACATCTACTCCACCCGGCTATTCGACAAATTCCGCCGATCGGTCGCTAGCTTTGCCGTCCTTGGAGACACCGATCGTCATTGGCGACCTCAAAGCTTCCATCAATCAGCCCTTGGATCCCAGCACGACTTCTCATTCCCGATTGTAAAATTGCTAGACTATCAACAGACAGAACTAGAAACCAGCAATAACCCTTTTGCTATCGTCGTCCAAGCCCACTTAGCCGCCCAGTCCACCAAAGGTAAAGCGAGTCAGCAACAGCGCCGCACCCGAAAGTACAGCCTCACTACTCAGATGTACGATCGAGGCTGGAGCGAACAGGAAATCATCGACCTGTACCGCTTTATTGACTGGGTGCTAACCCTGCCGCCGGAACTAGAAGAAGCCTTCAGACAAGACCTAGAAACTTACGAACGAGGAAAAAATATGCCATACCTTTCTACGATCGAACGCATGGGCGAAGCTAGAGGCGAAGCTAGAGGCGAAGCTAGAATGCTGATACGGCAACTAAATCGGCGGTTTGGTGAAGCGTCCGATCGATTTACAGATCGCATTCAACAGTTAGATATCGCTCGATTGGAGGAGTTGGGTGAGGCGTTGTTGGATTTTACCAGTTTGGCAGATTTAGAAGTTTGGTTTAGTCAATATTAGCGTCCTTTGTAGCGTGCCGGAGGCGATCGAATCCAACCCTCGATCGCATCCTATCATCGAATTCGATCGACACATATTGTTAATCTGCGATCGAATTACTCACCTCAGAATCGATCGAGGTAGTTGGATCGAGAAAAACGATCTCCATCGCCCATCATCCTAAAACATCAAAATTGCTCGATTCTCCACCGCCTAACGTCCCTTCAACTGAGCAATTATACTCATCGCCTTCTGATAATTATCCATCCGCCCCTGTTGGCGAAATAACTCAGCCCCCTTACTCAGATCGGCTATCGCCCCCTGTTTGTCTCCTAGCTCTGATTTAACTAGACCTCGGTTATAGTAAACATCTGCATAGTTGGGATTAATTTTAATCGCCAGATTGTAATCGGCGATCGCCCCCTGGTTATTGCCTAGAGCTAATTTAGCATTACCCCGATTATAGTAAACATCAGCCAATTGAGGATTAATCGCTAGTGCCCGATCGAAATCTCTAATTGCCTCCTGTTTATTCCCCATAGCTAATTTAGCATTACCTCGATTATAGTAAGCATCAGCATCTTTAGGGTCGATCGCCAGTGCCCGATCGTAATCGCCAATTGCCTCCTGTTTATTTCCCATAGCTAATTTAGCATTACCCCGATTAAGGTAAGCCTTACCCAATTGAGGATTAATCGCCAGTGCCCGATCGTAATCGCTAATTGCCTCCTGTTTATTTCCCAGATCTGATTTAGCATTACCCCGATTATAGTAAGCCATTGCAAATTCAGGATTAATCGCCAGTGCCCGATCGTAATCGCTAATTGCCTCCTGTTTATTTCCCAGGTCTGATTTAACTAGACCCCGATTAAGGTAAGCCTTACCCAATTGAGAATTAATCGCTAGTGCCCGATCGTAATCGCTAATTGCCTCCTGTTTATTTCCCATATCTAATTTAGTAGTACCTCGATTATAGTAAGCATCAGCATATTGAGGATTAATCGCCAGTGCCCGATCGAAATCGCTAATTGCCTCCTGTTTATTTCCCAGATCTGATTTAGCAATACCTCGATTATTGTAGGCATCAGCATCTTTAGGATCGATCGCCAGTGCCCGATCGTAATCGCTAATCGCCCCCTGTTTATTTCCTAGCTCTGATTTAACTACACCTCGGTTATGGTAAGCCTCAGCATAGTTGGGATTAATTTTAATCGCCAGATTGTAATCGCTAATTGCCCCCTGGTTATTGCCTAGAGCTAATTTAGCATTACCCCGATTATAGTAAACATCAGCCAATTGAGGATTAATCGCGATCGATCGATTGTAATCGGCAATTGCCCCCTGCTTATTGCCCAGAGCTGATTTGACACTACCCCGATTATAGTAAGCATCAGCAAATTGAGGATTAATCGCGTTCGCGGAGCGTTCTTGTAGGAAAATTGCCCGATTGTAATCGGCAATTGCCCCCTGGTTATCGCCCAGAGCTAATTTAACAATACCCCGATTGTAGTAAGGCTTAACGTATTGAGGATTAATGGCCAGCAATTCTAAATTTACGAATTGACAAGCAGTTCAGAGATCGGGGAGAAAATTTAGGGATAATGTGTGGGACGGAGGAGTTGGGACTAACTAATGAGAGAATTGCTAGGCATTAACACCCTGTTAGGATATTTACAGGC
>JANXWB010000045.1 GCA_025351345.1 Synechococcales cyanobacterium GL140_1_metabat_312 | reverse complement strand
AAATTCTGAATCTTAGGATAATAGGGTAATACCACCATTTCTAAATCATTATGCAAGCTCTTTGCGATCGCTGTTCCATCCCGCTGAACGATCGCATTTATCATTGAACCCGTTTTCAATTGTTCTGTGCGTCGATCGAGTTCAGTTGGGGTTGCTGGATAAGTAGACCCAAATTCTGCGCGATAGGTTTTGTAAGCCCAGGGAGTCGGAACCGGGAGATCTTTATATTTCGCCAGAACAGCGTAGAGATTATTTAAGTTTGGCAATGGATCAATGATTTCCCCGCGTCCAGTACAAAGCGCCGTCCCGCCTGCCACACAAAAGGAAATATCGGATCCCAATTCAGCCGCTAACGTTTGTAAATCTAATTGCGTCAATCCTAATTCCCAGAGTAAATCAATCCCGACTAATACCGCTGCACAGTCCGCCGAACCCCCGGCCAACCCAGCCCCCATGGGAATTCGTTTGACTAAATCAATCGCAATTCCACCCTGTTTTTTTGCCACATCTGGGAATCGTCGTTGCATCAGATCAGCAGCTTTCCAAGCGAGATTGCTGCTATCCGTGGGCACATTGAGCCGATCGCAAGTCAGTCCAATTCCGGGTTCTCGGCGTTCTTTCACCGTCACCGTATCCGCTAAATCAATACTCTGCATCACCATAACTAATTCATGGAAACCATCAGGCCGATCGCCCGCAATATGCAGAAGTAAGTTAATCTTCGCTGGAGCCGTCAAAGTCAAAGATCGCATAGGAGATTTGGGGCAAATTCATTGCAAAGTTGTTCCTATCATATCCCGAATTTCACCTCCTAAATTCCCCGCAATCCTTTCCGCACTAATACTAAATTATCCCGGTGAACGACCGTTTCATCTCCGTCATATCCCAAAATTTGACTAATCTTATCCGATCGGCGACCCCGAATCTTTTGTAATTCTGTATGGGTATAGTTCACCAGACCCCGTGCAATCTCTTGACCATGAATATTGCAAAGTCGCACAGTATCCTCACGCTGAAATTCACCATCTAATCCAATCAACCCCGCCGCTAACAACGATCGGCCCCTATTTTTCACCGCATCCACCGCCCCATCATCCAAATACAATTGTCCCGCTGGAACCATTCCATGAGCAATCCACCGTTGCCGCGCTGTAATTGGATTTTCTTGGGGTTCAAACCTGGTGCCAATAGATTCTCCAGCTAGAATTTTCAGGATATTTCCGGGAGTATCACTCTTCATAATCACCGTCCGCACTCCTGCTCCCATGGCAATCCGCGCCGCCGTAATTTTTGTTTCCATTCCCCCTGTACCCCATTGGGTGCCCCCGGTTGCCGTATCAACATTCAGTTCATCTAGATTTCGTACTACATCGATCGGTTTTGCCTCAGGATTAGTTCTAGGATTAGCCGTGTAAAGCCGATCGACATCTGTCATTAAAAACAACCAATCCGCATCGACTAAACTCGCCACCAGCGCCGAAAGGGTATCATTATCTCCAAATTTCAATTCATCTACAGCAACCGTATCATTCTCATTCACGATCGGAATCACATTCAGATTCAATAATTCGTCAAAGGTTCGATATACGTTTACATATCGATTGCGTTCTATCAAATCGCCCCGAGTCAACAAAACCTGAGCGATCGGTTGCTTCATTTCCGTAAATAAATCATCATAAACCCGCATCAATCGTCCCTGTCCAACGGCGGCTACGGCTTGTTTTGTGGCAATCGTTTTGGGCCGCTCAGTCATGCCTAACCGCGCACACCCTACGCCGATCGCACCCGACGAAACTAATACGACTCGATGTCCCGATCGCCTTAAATCACTCAAAACTTCGACTAAAGTTGCGATCGTTGATAGGGCTAGATTTCCAGTTGCGGGATTCGTTAAACTGGATGTCCCGACTTTGACGACAATGGTTTGGGGCGGTATGGCTTGGGTCTCGGGAGCAATATACTCAGTCATGGCTACTCTATTCGGCACGTCGCGACATTGATTTTACCTTGCCACGGAGCTTGGGAATCTCGTTAAATTTATTTTTGAAGCGATCGTTTTAGTTCGGCCAATTCCGCATCAATCTCCTCCGCCTCACCCAATGCCTCAAAGCGTTTTTCCAATTGATTGTCACTCATATCTTGGGCCAATTCTGCCTGAGCTTCTAGATTCAATACTTTATCTTCCATGCGTTCAAAGGCTTGTAATACTTCACTCGTCCCGCTGCTATCTAATAAATCGCTCAATTTTAATGTTGCTTGAGCTGATCTAGCACGGGCAATGTAAATATCTTTTTTGTTTTTTAGATCAATGACTTTACTTTCTAACTGACGCATATTTTGCTTCAGATTTGCCACTAATTGTAATTGTTCTTTCTGCTGTTCACCCATAGCGGTAGCCGTCAATTGGTATGCGCGACGGCGGGTTAGAGCATCGTGTCCTACGTCTTCATTTCCTTTAGAAACGGAAAGTTGCGCTTTTTTATACCAGCTTTCCGCTTGTAAGGTAGCTTGATGCCGTTGCCGATCGGTCCTTTTTTGTAATGCAATCGATTCCGCAACCGCCTGTCGTAAATTTACTAAATCCACCTGCAACTTAGCCACAATCTGTTCTAATTGCTGCTCTGGATCCTGGCGCTTAGTAATTTGGTCGTTGACTGTCGCTTTGACTAAACGAGACACACGATCGAAAAAAGCCATACGAAACGCCTATTAAACTGCTAACTCTACAGTAGAGGATAGTTTTGAATGTTGCGTTATAACTCGTCTAGGTTCTATTAGGTTCTGTCCAAGTTGCCGAAGCTTCATATTCTTTATTATTTTTGAACCTCAACGCCCTCAAATCCCTGTTGTTTTAGTTGTTGAGCTTTTGCATCTGCGGCTTCACGGCTTGAGTAGCTCTCGCCCATTTGAATTACCGCGCCATTCTCACCGTTTTTAAAATATGCCCCCGGATCAGACTTCTGTGCTTTTTCCAACGCCGTGTCGCCCGTATAGGGAATTTCTACACGATATTGGTTTGGTGCTGGTGCGATCGGAGCCTCAGATGCGGCTGAAGGAATTGCTGTAGGATTGGATGGGGCGGGAGGCAGTTGCGTTGTTTTGGGCAACTGGATTGTCTTGACAGGTGTACGGTATGCCGGAGCAGATTTCTGGGGTTGAACCGGGCGATATAAAGAGGGACGCGCCGGAGTTTGGACCGCGATCGGTGGAGTCGTGCGTTGTTGAGGAGCCGCTTGCTGAGCTGGGTTTGCCGCAGATCCCTTTTGACCAGTGGGTTGATTAAGACTTCCCGGAATTACGATCGGTGCGCCAGCTTTATTCCCCACAATCACCGTCATCAGACCTGAGGGATTGCTCACGGTTTTAGGTGCAATCGGAGCAGGTATTTTCAACAATCCCAACCCTTCTCCTTGAGTCCCCATCACGACTAGGTTATTTAAGCTTAAATCAGCAAACTCATTACTATCTGTTGGCACTTCTCCGTTAACAGTCACCGCAACCGGAGCTGGCGGCGCACTTTGGGGCAACTTAATACCACTCACAAGCCCTGATGCCGCCGATCCTAAAGCAGTCAAGGTCGATGGATTCATAATCAAATAGCCAAACATTCCGCTTCCGATCAGCATCAGGAGCATCGATCCAATGCCTAAAGGCGTAAGTAGACTTTCAATGCTACTTCGCTCTTGTTCTGCGCCCGCTTCTTCTTGAGCCAGACTCCGCAATAATTCTTCTGATGATTCCAGATAGTCATTCGGCAAATGGTCTGGAATATATAAAGTCCCATCGCCTGAAATCTCCACATCCGAGTTCGCCATCAATTCATCTAGTGAGTACCCCTCTTCTGAAGAAAAGCTGCGTTCTGAATATTCCGCACTATTATCCGGACTTACTGCCAAACTCGACAGCATCTCTTGGGCCGGAATAGTATTTGTTGGCTCGGATAGATCCAAATCGATCGCTTTCTTGGGCAACGCATCGATCGCAATAAATTGTGTTAACTCAACCTGTGCGGGAGTTTTTGCTTTGCCTGACGATCGCATGGTCCCGACTGACGATGGCGCCACCTGAAAACCCGATCGCGCACGACGGTACCGCAACAACTCATCCTCCAAATGACAATCCAAATAAGCTAGCGCTAACTTCACCTTAGGATGGAGCATGGCAGAGACGATTGTCTTTTGACTAGAAACTTGATACATGATCGGTTTGAGGGTGTTGACGGGCAACGAACAGGAAATTTTTAGAAGAACCTCGATGCAATAAGGTGCAGAGACGCAACCTGACAACCGTGACCGGACTCCAGCGCTATAAGATCCAACAAGAGGATACATCTAAAAACGCTATATCTAGTTCCAATTGCTAATTTGCATCCTGCTTCATTAGTGTATGTCAGCTTCTTGAAAATGAGCGAAAAGTTTGATCCCTAACCTTAGAATCCCTAATTTTTGTGTTGATCTTCTGGCAACTTAGGCCACTTTAGAGAATATTTAGCTAATGCAGACTTAGCGCACGCCTAAATATTTATGGGCAGACCCTAGAGGTAAAACAATGGCATCTTTCGTTCCTGATCAACTCCAAATTTGGCGCAAAGAAGGCAGCGATCGTTTGCTTCAACTCCTTACGGGTTGGGGCGATCGGGCGCTAGAAACGACTGACTATAAAACCGATGAAGTCGTTCGTAAACTTAATGGCCAACCTCCTCGTCCGGGGGATAAAGCACCCTATGCGTCCCTATATCCGGGAATTGCCCTAGGTGAAGCCCGAAAAAAAGCAGCGCGATTAATTCAACAAAAAATCACAGCACTGCCTGCTACCGTTCGTCCGGAAGACGGCTGGCTAGATGAAGTGTTGCGGGTTGCCTTGGGGAAAAGCGATCGTAGTAAGGATGCCCCGCCCTATGCAGATTTATTTGAATCCAACGCTAAAAAAGCCAATGCCGAAACTCCCAAAGTCGATAGCAGTGGCATTAACTTCACCATCAATCAGCTTTTCGACATTGTGACTAGCGCAGAACCCGATAAGGTGACATTGCTTTATCCTTACGTTGTCGAAACCCTAGCTGAATTTGACCTCACCACGCCCTTACGTCAAGCACATTTTCTTGCCCAGCTTTGCCATGAGTCCGGATCATTCAACTACCTCGAAGAACTTGCATCCGGCGAAGACTACGAAGGGCGCGATGATCTGGGTAATGTCGAAGAAGGCGATGGCGTTCGATTTAAAGGCCGGGGCTTAATCCAAATTACGGGACGCACAAATTATGGAGACTGCGGGGATGCGTTGGGGGCGGACCTAATTGCAAATCCTGAGCGCTTGAGTGCCCCGGATCTGGCCTGTCGCAGTGCTGGATGGTTCTGGAATACCCGCAACCTCAGTGCTTTTGCCGATCGGGATGATTTTGATACCATTACCTATCGGATTAATGGTGGCGACAACGGTTACGAAGATCGGCTTTACTACCTCGACATTGCTAGACGTGTCTTAGGAGCCTGAATCCAATGATTTCGGTAAGAATTGATTTCAACCATCATTTAAAATGATGCTCCATTGAAGAAAGTTAACAAAACTGTCGGCTCTAGCAGTTAGCGACTCATCTTCATGGGGCATTCTGCATAGAAGAAGAATGTTACTGTGCGAAATGAGGAATGGGCGTCATGTTGAGTCAAATGCAGCGACTGAGTTTCAACGTAGAAGGTCGATATGCGACTGATGAGGAATTGCGGTTCATTCCTGAATACCTCAAGACCTACGAATTGAGACTTCAGACCTATCAGAAGCTTCAAGAAATCGAGGGAATTGTCATCCAACAAGTCTTAGACAAAGTACTGGCTCAAGCTCCTAACACTATACGCACCGACACAATAGATGTCTCCGCCAATTGCAAACGCGATGTAACTATGATTTGGCGCTACTCCGTTGCAGCACTTCTCATGGATGATCCCGATACCCTGAGAGAACGTTGCTTGTTGTGGTTTCAGACCATTGTCCGTGCAATCAACCGTCAAAAGGTCTGTTATGCAACCTATACCGCCATGCAAGATGTTGTAAAACAGTACTTAACGCCGCAACAATCCAGTTTATTTCTTCCCATTCTCGACCTGAATCGTCGCTTGCTCGGCAATGACTAATAGCCTAGCGCAGCAGATTTAGGAAGGCATTCTATTTATCATGAATGCTGCATGTGCCCCAATTACTCTGGATCCAACATCCTATGAAACTCATTCTCGACCATCAAACCCCCGCCAAGATTCATAATCCTAAAAATCATCATCACTATAGTTTCAAAGATTATTTCCAATTTGATGCTGATAAGGGCACTATTGTTGATTGGAATGATGCTCAAAATATTTTTGCCACAGAAGACTTTATCATTGGGTTAGTTGAAGGACTTGAAGAAGAAGTTGGGGAAGCCTCTGCGGCCATTATGTATACCATTGGGTGTGAATGGGGCCAGAAGGATGCGTTCTTTTTTGAAAAATGGTTTGAAAAAGAATTCGATCGTCCTGTCCGTCAAACCAACTTAATGTTTTTGCTTGAAACGTGGTGGTGGCCTTTTACCGCGCAAGGTTGGGGCCGTTGGGAAGTAGACATGGGCGATCGTCGTCAGGGTTTCATGTTCATTAATTTATTTGATTCTGCTTTAGCGCGAACCCTGGGTGATGTCGGCAAGCCTGTTTGTCATTTATATGCTGGGTTGTTTTCTGGATTCTTTACTGAAATGGTTAAAAAGCAGTTGGGTTGTATTGAAATTCAATGCTATTCCATGGGCGAAACCTACTGTAAATTTTTGCTAGGGGGTCAAGAGCGAATTGATGCCGCGTCCTTTTGGTTAAATGAAGGGGCGACCGCTAAAGACATCGAGAAACGTCTTCGTTCAGGAGAATTGAAATGAATTCAGAATTAATCACCATGCGTTCCGATCGGTCCCTATGGGTTCAGACTTCTGTCCAGCAATTTTTGGGCAGTGTAAATTGGGAGGGCATTGCCCAAAAGCCAAATTCTCAGTCCACTAAAACGATCAATTTTGATAGTCCTGAGCTTCAACGTCCTGATCCAAATGCGCCCCTGTCATTATCATTAATGATCGGCCAATTTATGACAGCGGTCAACTGGGATGGAGTCGCCATGATAGAAGTCCCATCTCAGCCTACCGTTAGTTCTAAGGTTCAAGAACCGGAATTTACGCTGAGTGATTTCTCTGATTTTTTTGAATAACAAACTGGAATAATAAATTCCCAGGAGATGCATTATGAAGCCTGTTATTGAATCGCTTTTTCACGACGCTGCGACTCATTATTTAAAGCCTGATGCGACCGTAGAAGTCAGCCAATACATGTCGTCATTGAAAGAACGCACCCGCCTTTATCGCACCATTCGCGACCAAGAAATTACCTGGATGCAACCGATTGCTGACGATTTAGAACAATGCTTTCCCACCGAACAGATCGATCGCCTTGAAAACAGCTTGCGTAATGCAATGCTATCGCTTCGTCATTGTGCCATGGCCATGTTGATGGATGACCTAGCCTACTTAGAAGTTCATTTTCTAACTTGGTTTCAAGAATCCATAGAAATTCATGACACCTTTGACCTCGACAGCCACATCCACAGTGCCCTACGCCAACAGCTTTCCCAAGCCTTAAATACTTCCCAAATGAGGTTAATTAGCCCGTTCCTCTATGAAGTCGAATCTAGGTTCAAACCCGAAGCCATAATCAATGATGACTCCCTTCTCACCGTTGCTGGCCTGTTTTAAAACTACTTCAAGTCTCAATTTCCCTTAGGAGCACATCATGATTTCCATTGCTGATTTACTCGTCCAGCCTCGTCTACCTGGCCATTACTATTCTAGTCAAGCCTATGTTCAAGGCGATCTGGAAATGGGACTATTGGAAAATCGTCGCGGCGATCGGCTATTGGCTATTCCATCTCCATTAATTGAGGCGATTTATTCAGGTCTGCTGCGGGAAACAGGTCAAGCGGCTGGGCTGGTATTGTTTAACTGTGGACGCTGGTGGGGTAAGAATTTTTACATTCGCTTCCGGGATGAAGTGACCGATTATTATGAAAAGCCACTTGTTGACATGAGCATGGCTGACTTCCTACATTGCCTCAAAGACTGTTGGGCAACTTATGGTTGGGGCAAGCTAGAGTTTGATCAACTGCACCATCAACGGGGTTTTATCCTTATCCGCACCACCAATTCAGCCTTTGCAAATAGCGCTCCAGCGGATTACCAGGTTCCAGCCTGCTCTCTTGAGGCGGGGGTGTTGTCGGCATTCTTTAGCCAATTAGTCGGACGCGATTTACACACTATTCAAACGACTTGTGAATCCTTAGGTGATACCTGTAATACATTTATTATAGGTACCCGTAGTCGCCTTGATGCTGTAGAGTCGATGATTGAAAAGCGCGAGTCCCATGATTCTATTATGGCAGTGCTTTGCGCTTAGGTATCTTGTTTAGATCTCTTTCGCTTAGATCTTTCGCTTAGATAATGGTGTTCTTAAAAAATGCAATTAGAGAGCTTAGAGAGCGTTGTGCTGAGAGAATTGCTGTGAATGCTTATCAGAACTTGAAACTGTCTCGTCTCACGGTGGTCCGCCGATCGCAATATCGTTTGTTAGGATTAGTGGGACGAGGCCAGTATGGAAGAGTGTTTCTTGGGGTTCATCGGGCTACAGGATCACTTTTTGCTTTAAAAGAATTAGATCAAGATAGGTTCCCCACCAATCAATTCCTGCGGGAATTACGATTTTTGTTAACATTGCAGCACCCAAATATTGTGATCTGTTGGGCTTGTGATTATTGGATGAATCACCGCTATTTGGTGACGGACTATTGTGCGGGTGGTACCTTACGGCAGTTAATGGAGAGTCGTGCCAGTCTGAATTTGGGTCAAGTTAATTACTCGCCGCATCATTTACTCACGGCATTGTCGCTGATTGAAGGCATTTTGTCTGGATTAACCCATGCTCACGATCAAAATATTATTCATTGCGATATTAAACCAGAAAATATTTTACTTGATGTTCGATCGCAGAATATGGTGCCACGGATTGCTGATTTTGGCATTGCACGACTTGCTCAAGACCTAACTCAATCCTCGAAACCCTCTGGTACTGGAATGAGCGGATCTCCAGCTTATATGGCTCCGGAGCGATTCTATGGGCAGCATTCAGTGAGTGCTGATTTGTATGCAACGGGGGTATTGATGTATGAATTGATTATGGGCGATCGGCCTTTTTCAGGAACTCCCGGAGCGCTGATGCAGGCTCATCTTAAGAATATTGTTTGGCTCCCAGAATCACTCCCCGAATCCTTGAAGGTGATACTGCTACGATCGCTCGCAAAATTACCAGGTCAACGCTATCGTAATGCAACCGAAATGCGAAAGGCGGTGATAGATGCGGCTGAAGAGATTAGAAAATCTACAACACTTCAGGGTGTCATTTCAACTACTATTCCTAAAACATTACCGATTTTAAGGTTGAAATCTTCCACGACTCAATCAATACCCCGTCCTCTTAAGCAATTGTTAATCCAACAACGATCGAAGGGTGATTCCCATCCTATTGATACAATTTTATATCAAGTTGAATCAACGAAAGTTCATTTTGGCCGAGTAAATTCACTAGCGATCGACGGTGGTGATCCGTTGAAATCACATCAATTTTCAGATGAAATTCATCAAGCTTGGGGAAGTTCACGGGGGTGTTATGTTGCCACAGCTTCTCATTTGTATTACTGCGATGAAGAATGGTTAAGACCTTGTTTGATCGAGGCTATTAATAGCGATTTTATGTCGATTGATCCGATGGGGCGTTGGTTTGTTGAATTGAGTTCGATTCCTAAATCGCAGACTGAATCGCAGACTGAATTCCAACTTCAATTGTTTTTTCCTGAGCAACGTCAACCCCACTGGACCCGATCGCTCACTTTACCTGTGGGACAAAAAATCCGAAAAATCCAGGCGATCGATTCTCGGCATTTTGTCGTGATTTCTCAAGTCGATTCTCAGGATTCATTTTTAGATGCGCCTCCTAGTCTTTGTTTTCAAGTCTGGAATCGTCGCGGCGCTGCTCTCGGACAGATGTCTCTTCAGATTTTGGTTCAACGTTTTTGGCCAACGTCCCGCCCCCGGCATTTGATTGTAACGGAACAACATGGGTCCCAGTCATTGCTATTCATTTCGCTTCAACCCTTACAAGTGCGCCGTGTGGAACTGCCCTTTGAACCTAAAGTAATTGCGGTGATGGCGAAGGGCTATTTGGTAATAGACCAATTAGGCAGGGGAATTCTATTGACTAATGATGGAGAAGCCATAGCTCAGGTCGCATTACCCGAAAACCCGACGGCGGCGGCGGTGATTGACGATCGGATTCTATTGATTTCTACTTGGTCAAACGGGCTTGGGAATTTAATGGAATTTAATATTGAACCCTTGAAAGATCTGCTTTAACGTAAGATTGGGAATGCAAAAAAATAACGATTAGATTTGCCCTCTAGAATTCCCCAACACGCGCGAATGGCCATAATGATCTGTCCGATCGCAAGCATTAATATCAATACTCCTAAGCTCCAAGTAATCCAAACGGGGTTATCGGGTGGGGGAATTAAGCGATCGAGCCATTCGACTAAAATAACGGCGATAGTCAACCAAATGATGCAGGAGATCAACCAATTAAAGGCATTGATGCCGCTACGATAAATAAGTCTGTCGGGATAACGTACCTCGTTGACAGCGGGGTTGAGGTTGATGAGGACTATTGTTAGTGGCATCCAAATAATCAGCAAAATTGAGACCAAAACAATGGCTATAAGCCATGCCATACCTGTAAAATTTGCAGAATGGTCCCAGTCGGCAGCGATCGCCAAGCTTCCCATAAACATGATGTGGCCTAGGTGCGAATTCCCAACGCCCAGCGCAAGACCAGAGGCGATCGGAATCCACAATAGCGCCACAATATGACAGGCAATCGCGTTAAGTTGAAGATTTAGATGCATCTCAATAAGGACGGTGCGGGGGTGAGTGTCCGGTATAATCCAGAATACAACTAGACTTAGAGACTAGAGCCAGATATTAGAGTTAGATTCCATGGCTAGAATTCCCACTTTAACTTACGATCGCGGCACGTTGATCCTACATCCACCGCCCAAAGGTAATGCTTGGGTAGAATTTGCGACGTGGGACGATCGGATTGAAAAATTCAGAATTCCGGCGATGCGGTATCGAGAATTAATGGTGACGCTGAACCGATCGGGCACAGAAATTGTTGATAAAGCTCGAAACTATCAAGACTTTGAGCTGATTCCCGTCATCGAACGTCAGCCCTATCCGCACCAATCTGAGGCATTAGTGGCATGGAAATTAGCGGAAAAAACAGGCGTAGTGGTGTTACCAACGGCGGCAGGTAAAACCTATTTGGCCCAATTGGCAATGCAGGCAACGGGGTGCAGTACTTTGATTTTGGTGCCGACGTTAGACTTAATGCATCAATGGTATGCGACGTTGTTGGCAGCATTTCCAGAGGGCGACATTGGTCTACTGGGCGGTGGGTCTCGCGATCGTACCCGCATTTTGGTCTCAACCTATGATAGCGCGGCGATTCATGCGGAAACATTGGGAAATTTGTATGGATTACTGGTGTTTGATGAATGTCATCATTTGCCAACGGACTTTAGCCGAGTGATTGCTGAATTTTCCATAGCACCCTTTCGATTAGGGCTTTCTGCCACCCCTGAGCGCAGTGATGGGAAACATGAGGATTTAAATCTTTTAATTGGTCCAGAAGTCTATCGCAAAACGGCAGAAGAATTAGCGGGCAATACCCTAGCGGAGTATGAGCTATTACAAATTCGAGTGACCTTATCCGATTCGGAACGCGATCGCTATGATGAATTAGTTAAAATACGAAATGAGTTTCTTCAGCAATCCAAAATTTTCTTGGGAACGTTGAAAGGTTGGCAACAATTTGTTCGTTCTAGTGCCCGATCGAAGGCTGGACGACGGGCGATGTTGGCCCACCGAGAAGCGCGAGGAATTGCCTTTGGGACGGAAGGGAAATTGAGGGTTCTGGAGACATTGCTGGCCAATCATTATGGCGACAGGTCGTTGATTTTCACAGATGACAACGCCATGGTGTATCGAATTTCCCAAGATTTACTAATTCCTGCCATCACTCACCAAACGCCTGTAAAAGAGCGTCATGAAATTTTGGCGAAGTTCCGATCGGGTGAATATGGAACTGTTGTGGCATCGCGGGTTTTGAATGAAGGGGTTGATGTCCCGGAAGCGAGTGTTGCGATAGTGCTTTCAGGAACGGGATCAATGCGGGAACATATTCAGCGATTGGGTCGAATTTTACGGAGGGGATCAGTTCCGGGAAAAGTAGCAAAATTGTACGAAGTGATTGCGGAGGAAACGAGTGAGGAAGGGGTTTCTAGACGGCGTGGTGGCGATCGAGCGGTTGAACCAACGCAATTGACAGTTTTAGATGGGGCGAAGAACTCAGACGAAAAACAAAAGCCGAAGCCAGGGCGATCGACCTACCCCAATGCTCGGCCCAGGGTGCCAAAAGCTGCCGAGACCTTAGGTGATTGGGACTAAACTATAGTTAATTTAGACTAGATTCAAGCCCTATTGGTTTTACTAAATTGAACTACTATGATCCTTCAAACTCCGTGATCAAATTTCCTAACCGATCGAACAGTGTCGTCTTAATAATTAGATCAACATTTGCATATTTTTTTACATAACTCTGAGCCTTATAATTAATTAATGTCACCAAATAATTGAATATTAATTCTGAAATCCCCGACGAAATTAAAAAGCGATAAGCTTCATCGGCAGTTTTACAGTCTAAAACCAAGGCCGCGATCGCCGCACTGCCACCACATCGAATCACCGCCGCACTTATGATTTCCAGTTTTGCGTCGGCTAAATGACTTGAGGTATTAAAAATGCCGCCTGCCAACTTAATCAATTTCCCTTGATAGCCCAGCAGATGTACCGATCGGACTCCTTGTAATCCAGCTTCAACTAGTAATGCTCCAATCCAATTGCCCGTTTGCACAATAGTTTCTGACGAAATTCCCAGCCGTGATGCCACCTGTATTCCATTGCTACCGATACAAAATACTAAATGGTTTGAATGCTGGGCTTTATCCCGAAGACTGTGTTGAAACTCTTCAAAATGAACTTCTGCTGACAATGGTTTTGAAAGACCACTGGTGCCGAGAAGTGACAGTCCTTCCACGATTCCAAAGGCTGCATTTGAAGTTCGCATCGCTAACGATCGGCCTTCGGGCAAAATTATCCGCACTATTGCAGATTTTTCTGGGGGAATTAAGGATTGAAGATTTGCTCTAAACAATCGACGGGCATACTGATAAATGGCAGGTTCTCCCGATGTGACCGAAATTCCCAAGCCCTCGCCTCCGACTAAAATAAGACTCTCGTTTTGTCGTGAGACAAGCTGAACCTCGGCCCAAATGGGTGTATGACGGGTTAGATCAAGGTTATCTCCCGGATCGCTCACCGTAATCGCTAGGGTACGATCGTCCCCCAATTTGGCAACACTCTGGATCGGAATCTCCGCCATACCCACACCATCTAACAAATCAAGCTGCACTGAATCAGCCTCTGCCAAATTAATGACTTGCACCGATGAAGTTCTGGGGACATCTTGAACACGTAATTGTAGGTGACAAAGCGCTGCCTTTGCGGCTGCCACAGCAAAAACCGGGAGCGTATATCCAGTACCGCGAGACATAGACAAACCTTAAATTATGAATTAGGAGAAATAGAAAAATAGACCTTAGAGTATTCCGTTGTTCTCCTACCCCAATGTCACAATTCATCTTAAAATTAAAAGACCTGTCTGCCCGAATCATTTTTCCGTCACCCTATGCCCTACCCCACCGGACTAACTCATGAGGATGTTCTTCGCCGTCGCGCCGCAGGACAAGGAAATAATGTAAAAGTCCAAACTAGCCGATCGTATCTCGAAATTTTCCAGGAGAATTTCCTCACCTTCATCAATATGGTGTTTTTCTCCATTAGCGGCGTCATGATTGCCCTAAGGCGATATAGCGATGCGATTTTGGTGGTTGTGATTATTCTGATGGGGGTGGTGATTGGCATTGTCCAAGAGATTTGGGCTAAGCGAAAACTAGACGAAATTGCCCTATTGCAACGCCCGACGGCCATAGTCATTCGAGAAGGGGACGAGTTTGAAATTACGCCCGATCAGTTAGTGTTGGGCGATATTTTAGTGGTGAAAGCCGGGGACCAGATTCTAGTCGATGGCATGATTTTTGGAGATGGCAAGGTCGAAATTGATGAATCACTGTTGACAGGCGAGTCGGATTTAATTTTAAAGACTAGCGGCGATGCGGTGTTCTCTGGAACCATTTGTGTTAGCGGCAGTGCTTATTTTGAAGCCACTCAAGTGGGCGCGAATACTGTTGCTTACAAGTTGATTTCTGGGGCACGATCGTTCCGTAAAATTCTCACTCCACTTCAACGTGAAATCAATTTAATCATTCGAGCCTTACTCCTTGTGGCCTGCTTCCTGTGGCTGTTGGTCATGATTAGTTTTTTCAGCCGAACCTATAGTTTTGCGGACATCGTACAACATGCGGCGGTGGTCGCGGGGTTGGTTCCGGCAGGGCTATTGATTGCCATTACAGTGGCCTATGGGACTGGGGCGCTGCGGATGTTGGGGGAAGATGTGCTGATTCAGCAGGCCAATGCGGTGGAATCCTTGAGCCATGTAGATGTTCTGTGTCTTGATAAAACCGGAACCCTAACGGCAAACCACATCAATCTGCAATCTATTCATGGAATAGACTATCCTGAAGCCGCCCTGCGTCAAATCCTGGGTGACTACGCTCATAACACCACCGCACCAAACCGCACCTCTGAAGCACTCGCTGCTGGCTGCGAAGGCAAAGCCCAGAGGGTTGTGGCTGAAATCGCTTTTTCCAGTGCCCGAAAATGGAGCGCTATTGCCCTCGCCTCTCTCACCACTGATGAGGCACAAGCCTATGTTTTGGGCGCACCTGAAATGCTAGAAGAAACGCTTACCTTCACAGATGAAATCCGATCGCTGTTGCAAGCGGGCACCTCTCAAGGGCTAAGGGTATTGATATTTGCCATGGCGGCTGGAACCGACTGGATGACTAGCGCCGAGACAGTGTTGCCGCTGTTGAAACCTTTGGCTGTTCTATACTTTAGCGATCAATTACGAACCAATGTCGCCGAAACCTTACACCAATTCCGCACCGCCGGAGTCGAGCTTAAGGTGATTTCCGGCGATAATCCTGAAACTGTCGCTGCTCTAGCCCGACAAGCGGGATTGACGGTAGACGGAGATCTCAAGGTAGTCTCGGGTCTGGACCTGGCCAAATTAAGTTCGGCGGAGTTTGATCAAGTCACGAAAACGGCAACGGTTTTTGGTCGCATTACCCCAGAACAAAAAGCTGCCATTGTAAAGTCCCTGCGCACTCAACAGCGCTATGTTGCAATGATTGGAGATGGGGTGAATGATGTGTTGTCGTTGAAACAAGCTAATCTTGGCATTGCGATGGAAAGTGGTAGTAAAGCGACCCGATCGGTGGCGGATATTGTATTGCTGAAAGATTCCTTCGCGTCTTTGCCCCATGCCTTAATTGAAGGCCAACGCATTCAAAATGGGATTCGTGATTCTCTAGCGATTTTCCTAATTCGGATTGCTTCTGTCACAATATTGATCTTTTCCATTGCAATGGTGACCGATAGTTTCCCAATGTTTAACAAACAAAGTGCATTACTAGCCTTATATGGCACAGGTTTACCCACCGCGATGTTTCCAATTTGGGCGCAACCGGGAGCCACGAAAAAACGTCAAAAAGTACTCCGATCGCTTCTCCATTTCATTGTCCCGGCCACCATTACCATGACGATCGTGGCCTTGTTTGTATACCTATTGTTTTTGATGCGTGCCATTCTGGATTTACAACCCGGACTTCTGCTCACCGATGCAGACTATGCCCTACCGCGAACTGCACTTGTAGCCGTATTAATTTTTTGCCATTTGTTACTCTTACCATTTCTCAAACCGCCTACCCGACATTGGGTGGGCGGAGAACCCTTGAGCGGAGATCTGCGTTACTCGGGTATTGCATTAATCATGGCGGGAGTAACATTACTAACCTTAATGGTGCCAATGTTACGAGACTTTTTTGAATTGGCGACCTTAAGCAGTATGGATATTTTGTTCTTAATTACAGTGGCATTAGAATGGGCTTTCATTCAACGGGCACTTTGGCGGAGTCGGTTTTTCGACAATTTCTTGGGTGTCGATTTGCGTTAATGCTAACTCTTAATCCATTACTATTTTCATGAAATCATGACTCAATCTTCCTCTACCGTTCCGACTTCATCTACTCTTCCCACTATCTCTGTCCATTGGCTTGAAATCGTCGCCATTAGTCTCGGCAGCATTGGGTTACTCGGAGCGGCCATTGTTGGGCTTGGTCACAAACTCCAAACCAATATGCACCAAGCCAAACGGGTAGAAAATATCGCCCACAGCCTAATTACCTATCAATTTCCTCACTCTGCCCAAGGTCTTATTGGCCTTAGTATTGGGGCTGAATCCTTTGCGGTAATTGCCGATCGGACCAACAATCCAAACCTACGCCTATTTGTTCAGGCATCTCCTGTTGATGGTGTGGAACGATCGTCTCTTTTAGTTCGCGAATATGCCTTGGGTGCGGGTTGGCGTGGCAATTGGGAAATCGTCCAAGAAGAAACGCAGCCCTTTCTATATTGTCATCAAATGGTTAGCCTAGAGACCAGTCGAGGCCGTTGGTCTGATACGGGTAAGGAAGAACCTCGTCCGGCTATTGAGTACAGCATTGACACAACGATCGATGGTTATGATCAAACTATTCGTATTTTGGCAACTGGAACCAATGCCGAATCGCTTGCCCAAGATTTGTTGAAAAGTATTCAATGTCGTGAAAAATATTAACATTAACCCTTAGAATTGCCGATCGTAGAGGCTCGGTTTCTGGGTTCAGTTTTGATTTGATTTAAATTATTAAGTTGCATTTCTTTAATTTTTCACTTACTAAAGCAATCATCCGTTACAGTGATTAACTAAATCCATCACATTGAGTGAAATTGAGCGAAAATCTGACGTATGAAGATTTTGGTTTTGACCTGGGAATTTCCACCCCGGATAGTTGGTGGTATCGCTCGTCACGTTGCAGAGTTATATCCAGAACTCCACCATCACGAAATTCATTTACTCACGGTCCAATTTGGTGAGTCATTGCCTCAAGAGACCGTCGATGGAATCCATATCCATCGCATTTCCGTGGGCGAAAGTCAAAACTTCCTCCAGTGGATTGGCCGGATGAATGAGGCACTCGGAGTCTATGGCGGCGATCTAATGGCTCCTGTGCCGTTATTGAATGCGTCGAGTTTTGATGTGATTCATGCCCACGATTGGCTGGTGGGAGATGCGGCGATCGCGCTTAAAAATCGCTTTAAAGTCCCACTGGTGTCTACCATCCACGCCACCGAATATGGCCGTAACAACGGGATCCACAATGATCTCCAGCGCTATGTCAATCATAAAGAAACCACATTAATCTATGAATCATGGCGCATCATTGTCTGTACAGAATACATGAAGCGGGAACTCCAGCAGGCTTTCCAGACTCCTGCGAATAAGTTAGATGTGATTTTCAACGGCATTTACTCTGCCAAAAAACGGATTGATCCCACGATCGATCGCATCTCATTTCGTCGTCGTTTTGCCCAAGATCACGAGCAAATTGTTTACTACGTCGGACGAATTACCTACGAAAAAGGCATTCGTCAACTCTTGGATGCGGCTCCGCAAGTTATTCAAGGCTTACAGGGCAACGTAAAATTTGTTGTGATTGGCGGCGGCAACACTGACTCCCTACGGCATCGATCGGCAGAACTCGGCATCCAAAACTACTGTCTATTTACTGGATTTATGCCTGACATTGAACTGGACCAATTCCAAACGATCGCTGACTGTGCAGTATTCCCTAGCCTGTACGAACCCTTTGGCATCGTGGCGCTCGAAAGCTTTGCCGCCAAAGTCCCGGTCGTCGTCTCAGATACGGGCGGAATGCCGGAAGTAGTGCAGCATGGCAAAACGGGCATTGTTACGAAAGTGAATAATCCTGATTCGATCGCATGGGGAATCTTAGAAATTCTCAGAAATCCTGAATACGCTCAAATGCTGGTAAAAAATGCGTACGAAGATCTTGATCTTCGGTTTTCTTGGCCCCAACTTGCTCGTCAAACTGAACAGGTCTATGCCTGTGTCATTCATGAACGATCGCAAGTTGAGTGGTAGCTTCAGTTTAGCCGTCGTTTCAGTCTAGTCCCTGCCTCAGAACGTCACTTAATTTAGTCTCCATGTCAAACCCAACGCCCCGATCGTCTCAATTCAAGATTCCGAGCTTTAAAAATTCGGCCCTCTTTGAGCAAGCCATGACCCATCGTTCCTATGCCCACGAAAAAGCAAAATCGGGTATTCAACCGGGCAGCGACAACGAGCGCCTAGAATTTTTAGGGGATTGCGTACTGAATTTTGTCACAGGTGATTTCTTATATGAGCATTTCCCATACAAAGCCGAGGGCGAACTCACCACCTTACGAGCGGCCTTGGTTAATGAAGCTCAGGTGGCGGCCTTTGCTAATGCGATCGAACTGGGGCAATATTTGAAACTAGGAGTTGGAGCCGAACGGGATCGATCCCGCGATCGGGCCAGCGTTTTGAGCAGTACCTTTGAAGCGTTAATTGGTGCGTATTACTTGGACTGCGACGGAGACATTGAATCGATTCGCATCTATCTAGAACCCGTTTTCGAGTCCGTTGTTCCAGCCTTAGAAAACATCGTCACCCAAATCAATCCCAAAAGCCAACTCCAAAACTGGGCACAGATCCAGCACCATGAAATCCCCGAATACAAAATAGTCGCCAGCAGCGGACCTGACCACTCCAAAACATTCACGGTAGACGTGTCGGTCGCTGGTCAACCGCTAGGCAGAGGCAGGGGCCAAAGTAAACAAATTGCAGAGAAACTTGCCGCCCAGCAAGCGCTGAAGAAAGTTTTATGACGCTGATTATTGCAGGCGATCGGTCCGGTAGCGGAAAAACCACTATTACTCTTGCCATCTTAGCGGCGCTTCGTCAGAAGCAAATTGAGGTGCAATCGTTTAAGGTTGGACCGGATTACATCGATCCCATGTTCCACGCTCGCATCACCGGACGACCTTGTTATAACCTAGATCCCGTTCTCACGTCTGAAGATTACGTTCAGCACACCTTTCAGGCCCACACCCAAGGCCGAACTCATGCGCTCATTGAAGGCGTGATGGGTCTGTTTGATGGTGCCGCGATGCCCATGGGCTTTGGCAGTACGGCTTTTATGGCGAAATCATTGAAGATTCCGGTCCTGTTGGTCGTTAATTGCCAAAGCACGTTTCAATCGATCGCAGCCCTAATCCATGGTTACCGTAGCTTTGACCTAGAAGTAAACGTCATGGGTGTAGTTTTAAATAAGGTAGCCAGCGATCGGCATCTCACTTTACTCAAAGCTGCGATCGAACCGCTGAATATTCCGATTTTTGGCGTGTTGCGTCGAGAAGATGAAATTAAGTTACCCGATCGGCACCTAGGACTGATCCCCACCGATGAGTTGCCCCAGCTTACTCAGATCTTTGATCAACTGGCTGAATTGGGATTGCGATGTTTTGATTGGGATCGACTGCTGCCGCTGTTGACCACGACCCCCACCCCCGTCGTTAACTTGAATCAAGACCTTACCCCAGTCGCCACGCCCGTCCGGATTGCAGTTGCTCGGGATGCCGCCTTTAATTTTTACTACGCGGATAATTTGGAACTCCTACAGACCCTCGGAGCCGAACTCGTCGAGTGGAGTCCGCTGCGGGATACCCAACTGCCGGATGGAGTGCAAGGGCTTTACTTAGGTGGCGGATTTCCTGAAATGTTTGCCGAACAACTTGCGGATAATGCAAAAGTTGCCCGATCGGTGCGCCATGCGATCGCGGCTGAACTGCCGACCTATGCGGAATGCGGCGGACTCATGTATCTCGGCAACAGCATCCGAGATTTTCAGGGCCAAGACTATCCCATGGTGGGCGCATTGCCGACCCAAGCTACCATGGGCAAATCTCTCACCCTCGGCTATCGAAATGCTGTCGCTAACATCAATACTCCAATATTGCGAATTGGCGATCGGCTTACGGGGCACGAGTTTCACCGATCGGAAATCACTACCTGTCCAATCAGGCCGATCTACCATCTAAGACGTTTAGAGCAATCTAACCGCGAGGCTGCTATTTCAGAAGGTTGGGGACGGGACAGTTTTCAGGCATCCTATTTGCATCTTCATTGGGGATCCACTCCGGAACTTCCTAAGCGTTGGTTATCCGCATGTCAAGGATGGCGTAAGATCGGGATATTCTAATAAGTGATGAATTAGACAATTTCGTGGACGTTCCCATGACCGGATTGGTTGAGCAACTGACTCAAAAACTCGCCTCCCTCGATCGTCAAACTGACGAACTGAAGGCGAAGCTCGACCTGACTTATGATAGCTACCTCCATGTACTAGAGCGAGTTCTGCGTCAACAAGTGCTGTTGGCTTGCTACCACATTTGTACGGAAGGCTATCCCGAAGATTTTGTTAAACTCTCCATGACTCAGCGCTATGACCTTCAAAAGCACATCAAAACGATCGCTAAGGATAGCGGTTCTGCTCTCACAACACTTTTAACCGATCCGCCGTCCTCGCCCGTTCAACCGTCCAGCTTTTTTTCCATGACTCCCGACAGGTTTATGGCAGATGACGATGCATCGGATGGAGAGACTTTCACGATGGGTCTTGATCCGAGTGTATTGTCACAATTTTCCGCAGGATTTTCTATTTCGCGGGTGGAGGCGATCGGCGAAATTTTTGAAGATGAGGATGATGAAATTGACGATGAATCTGATGACGATTCTCACGAAATAGATGATTCGGATGACGATGAATCTGATGAGGAGCCGACTGGCCGACGATCGATGACCGAAGCCGATGCTAGTGAACTGCAAGCCATTTTGGCCCAAGTTGCGGCGGCCATTACGTCCAAAGAACCTAAAACTCCGGTCGATCGTGTTTTGTCTTGGCAAGATGGCATTGAACGAACCATTCAGGACAAACTTTGCCAAGCAGCCTATCAAATTAACCAAGCCTTAAAAAATGCCCAACTAATTCCCACAAAAGTTCCCGATCGTGCCTTAGAAGCTGCATCCCGAGCGGATGGCGACGGGGCCACCGATATTCCTCATGTGATCCAGATGTTGGTAGAACTGGGCCGGGTTGAGTCCAAGTCGGACAATGCATCTGATGATGACGACGATTCTGCGGGGGAATCCAAAAACAGTCGATCAACCGACTCATCGACGGACATCCCTACCGATCGAAAACAGCGAGCATCTAGGCAGCGAATTCCGACCTTGACCCATGTGACGGCGTTGCAAATTCGTCTCGCTGAAGTTGAATTTCATGATCCGCTGTTGATGCGTTGGCGACGAAATCTACGGGAACACACCCAAGAACTGCAATCGCTCACCCGAGAATATCGAAAATATCAACGTAAACGATCGGTTGCGGAAGCCCAAGTCGCATGGCGATCGACCTGGTTGAATGATGTTTGAATCAGAACACAACCGGACCAACGCTGAGCTGAATCAATCTAACTCCCAATCTCAGCTTAATCCACCGGATCTAAAGATTGCGATCGTGGGAGATGTCCATGATCAATGGGACGAGAACGATCGGGATGCTCTCCATGCGCTGAATGTAGATCTAGTTCTATTTGTCGGAGACTTCGGCAATGAATCGGTAAATATTGTTCGTCAAGTTGCGGCGATCGATATTCCCAAAGCCATAATTCTCGGTAACCACGATGCTTGGTACAGTTCCACTCGCAAAGGCCGAGAAAATTCTCCCTACGATCGAACCTTAGAAGATCGGCTTCAACAGCAGCTTGACCTTCTAGGCGAGACTCATGTGGGCTACGGCAAACTGGATTTTCCTGAGTTAGATCTTTCGATTGTGGGCGGGCGACCGTTTAGCTCCGGCGGACCCGAATGGAGTAATAGACGCTTTTATCGCGATCGTTACGGCATTCACAACAGTGCTGAATCTACTGCAAAAATTGTCGAGTCGATCGAAAGTGCCACTTGCAATCGACGAATTCTAATTTCCCATAATGGACCTGCCGGATTAGGTCCCAATCCCCACGATCTCTGTGGCAAAGACTGGGAACCGATCGGCGGCGATCACGGCGATCCAGACTTACAAGCTGCGATCGGACAAACCTTCTCCATCGGTAAACCTCTCTCTCTCGTTACCTTTGGTCACATGCATCACCGCTTACGTAACCGTCTTGGCGATCGTAAGCGGTGGTCTGTCACCCCAGAAACTGCTTATTTGAATGCAGCCTGCGTTCCCCGTGTTTTCAAGACAGAGACTGGGATTCAGCGCCTATTTTCCCTGGTGACATTACAAGGTCAGATGATTACGAGTGCGGTCATTGTGCGGCTGGATGCGCGACATCAGATCTGCGATCGGGACGAATTATGGGTCTCTTAGGCACTCTCTGAAAGGTCTGACACGATCGGGTTGCCTTGAAAGCCAGCCTTAAAACCCATAGAAAATTCTCAAAAATCTTCAAATGATTTGAAAAGTGTGATCAATGTCGGTACTATAGATAAGGCAATCTAGTTAGTTTAGATTCGAGTCTTTGGAGAGGTGGCAGAGTGGTCGAATGCGTCCGACTTGAAATCGGATGTACGGAAACGTACCGTGGGTTCGAATCCCACCCTCTCCGTTTTATTTTTTATATGTTTATGGGCGTCTTTGCGTCATGGCTTTACAACGTTACGTAACGGATTTCCCATAAATCTCTTCTGAAAACGCCCGAAAGTAGATAAACTACAGATACAATTCAGTTAAGACAGCCCTTTAAAAGAACATCTCCTATGAGCGTAGTCAGCCAAGTTATTCTCACAGCCGACGATGAACTGCGGTATCCCACCAGCGGTGAACTCAAGAGCGTGCAAGAGTATTTCCAAACCGGGGCACAGCGAACCCGCATCGTTGCCACTCTCTCCGAGAATGAGAAAAAAATTGTTGACGAATCGGTTAAAAATCTCTGGAAAGCTCATCCTGAATACATCTCCCCCGGCGGAAATGCATTTGGAGGACGAGAACGTGCGCTTTGTGTTCGTGATTATGGGTGGTACCTTCGCCTTGTAACCTATGGCGTTCTAGCGGGCGACAAAGACCCGATCGAGAGTATTGGTCTAGTGGGTGTACGAGAAATGTACAATTCTCTCGGCGTCCCGGTTCCCGGTATGGTTGATGCTATCCGATGCCTCAAAGATGCGTCTTTAGGTTTGCTTAGCGAAGGGGATGCTGACAAAACAGCTCCTTACTTTGATTTTATTATTCAATCAATGTCCTAATCCTTGAGGGTGGATACAGTCTCTCTTGTATCTATCCTCCTTTTTTTGTCTCAAATAAGCCTTAACTATATTTTATGGTTGAGGCTTATTTCATATTCATTCTTAATGAAAAGTCCCTAGGCGATCGGGTTCGAGCAGCTCTACACTTAGAGACATGGTGCTAAATGTTATGCAAATACGTTTGAAACTTTAGAAAACTGTCCACTATGGACACAGTAAAAGTTCCATCGGTTAGTTCCCCTTCTCTTTCTTAACCCACCGCTTATGTTTTCCACGAGTAACAGTTACGCTGGGCCATTAGTCAAAAATTTATCTACCCGATCGTTACGCTATCAGAGCCATCCCCTCACCCGCCTCGTCCGCGACAGCCTTGTTCCAACCGTTCAATCCGTCGTAGTTGTTCTGGTCGGCCTTGCGGTCTATACCCTTGTGCCTAATGTGACAGCAACTATTGACATTCCACAACACCAGCCAGCCAAGAGTAATTGATTCACCGCTCTGATACCCACCATGTTTGAGGCTTTGTACGACCGGGCTTCCGTGAATTGTGGCTCGGAGATAATCGGAACCCGATAACCTTTGTCATGTTCTTTAACGCGTATGGTATTTATAAAGGTTTGATACGCGTTAAAGATAGAAGGTGATTAAAATTTTCTCGTGAAGTTGAACGATCGTAACGGTTTGGTAATAATTTGGAATTAAATTGTTGCAATTCCATTACAAAATAAATTATTTCTATATCAACTTGTTTCGGTTTACCGCCATAATCTGCCCTTCATCCAGAGCTTCATGGTTTAATAAACGTTGCGAGAGTTAGGTTTTACGCCGTTTTCGGAATGCTATCCATTCTCAAAATTTCGGGTTTTGCTCCTTGGCCATCGCACTGAGTGCTGACTCCGGATTGAGTGTTGTTATGGATCGTCTCGTTACACATCGGTAAAATTGAGCTTTGAGGGACTTGTTGCCCTGAAGCCCTAGCTAGGAAGCGCATAGTCGCTGATTTTATCAAAGAGAACAAGCCCCGAAGGAGTCTTAATCGCATGTTCACTTACACTAAGCCGACCGTTCGCCATATTAAGCCAGACGACCTCAACGGGCGTTCCCTTGTAAAAGTGGTGTACGTAGTGCTGGAGCCGCAATACCAGAGCGCCATTTCTGCGGCTGTAAGATCCATCAACGCTAAACACCCCGACATTGCGATCGAGATAAGTGGCTACCTGATCGAAGAGCTTCGGGACAATGGCAATTACGAGGACTTTAAGCGCGATGTGGGTGAAGCCAACATTTTCATCGCCTCCTTAATTTTCCTAGAAGACTTAGCCGATAAAATTGTCGCTGCTGTCGAACCCATCAAAGACAAGCTTGATGTATCGGTAGTTTTCCCATCCATGCCTCAGGTCATGCGCCTGAACAAGATGGGCAGCTTCTCCCTGGCACAAATTGGTCAATCCAAGAGCGTCATCGGCAGCTTCATGAAGAAGCGCAAAGAGAAATCCGGCGCGGGTTTCCAAGATGCCATGTTGAAGCTGCTGCGGACCTTGCCTACTGTGCTGAAGTTCCTTCCTATAGAGAAAGCACAAGATGCCCGGAACTTCATGCTCAGTTTTCAGTATTGGCTGGGGGGTAACGAGGAGAATCTGGAAAGCTTCTTCTTGATGCTGGCTGACAAATATGTCTTCAATGGCAAGGATACCAAGCGATCGGACAATAACGAAACCGCCGCATTCAGCTATGCCGAACCCATCACCTATCTCGACACGGGCATCTGGCATCCATTAGCGCCGACCATGTACGACGATGCGAAGGAGTATCTGAACTGGTACGCTTCCCGGAAGGACTTGCCCGAAGCCCAGCGTCGAGGAGATTGTCCAACGATCGGACTGGTCATGCAGCGGACCCATATTGTGACGGGCGACGATGCTCATTACGTGTCGATGGTGTCGGAATTTGAAGCCATGGGAGCGCGGGTTATTTCCGTCTTTGCAGGCGGTTTGGACTTCTCGAAGCCTGTAGCGGAATATTTCTACGAGCCGATTAATAAAGAAGAAGCGATCGTTGATGCAGTCGTTTCGCTCACAGGGTTTGCGCTGGTTGGCGGCCCTGCAAAACAAGACCATCCCAAGGCGATCGATGCCCTTAAAAAGCTGAATCGTCCTTACATGGTTGCGTTGCCCTTAGTCTTTCAAACGACTGAAGAATGGTTAGACAGCGATCTAGGTCTGCATCCGATTCAAGTCGCCTTACAAATCGCCCTGCCTGAGCTGGATGGGGCGATCGAACCGATCGTCATGTCAGGTCGCGACGGATCCACGGGTAAATCGATTACCTTGCAGGATCGGGTTGAGACTATTGCAAAACGAGCGCTGAAATGGGCAAATCTTCGTCGTAAAAAGCAAGCTGAGAAAAAAGTTGCAATTACTGTTTTCAGTTTCCCACCCGACAAAGGAAACGTCGGAACGGCAGCCTATCTTGATGTATTTGGCTCCATCTACAAAGTTCTCGAAGGCTTAAAAGAAGATGGCTACAGCATTGGCGAACTACCAGAAGATTCCAAAGCTTTGATGCTAGAAATTCTTCACGATGCCGAAGCCCAGTACAGCAGCCCTGATTTGAACGTTGCTTATCGCATGTCCGTGGAAGAGTATGAACGCTTAACGCCGTACCATACCCGTTTGCATGATTCTTGGGGACCAGCGCCCGGTAATCTCAACACGGATGGGCAGAACCTGCTGATCTTCGGAAAACAGTTTGGGAACGTATTCATCGGTGTACAACCGACATTTGGATATGAAGGCGATCCAATGAGGTTATTGTTCAGCCGATCGGCTAGCCCACACCATGGGTTTGCGGCCTATTACACCTATCTTGAGCGTGTATTTGACGCGGATGCCGTATTGCATTTTGGGACTCATGGATCGCTAGAATTCATGCCCGGTAAGCAAATGGGAATGTCGGATACTTGTTTCCCCGATAGTCTAATTGGTTCTATTCCGAATCTTTACTACTACGCAGCGAACAATCCATCTGAAGCCACGATCGCAAAACGTCGTTCTTACGCTGAGACCATTTCCTATCTGACTCCACCTGCTGAAAATGCGGGTTTGTACAAAGGTTTGAAAGCATTGGGCGAATTGATTGCCTCGTACCAAACTTTGAAGGACGGCGGACGTGGCGTTCAAATTGTCGATTCCATAATGGATCAAGCGAGAATTTGTAACCTCGATCGGGATGTCAAGTTACCAGACACCAGTTCTGCTGAATTGAATCAAGACGAGCGCGATACGATCGTCGGCAAGATCTATATCAAGATCATGGAGATTGAATCTCGTTTGCTGCCTTGCGGATTGCACACCATTGGTAAACCGCCGACGGCTGACGAAGCGATCGCCACTTTGGTGAATATTGCGAGCCTCGATCGTGAAGAAGAAGGCATTCTCAGCTTGACCCGCGTGATTGCGAATAGTGTCTATCGCAACATTGATGAGATTTTCAAGAATAGTGATCTTGGTGTCTTGAAAGATGTTCAGTTGTTGAATGACATTAATGCGGCGAGTCGTGAGGCTGTGACGGCCATGGTGCGCGCTCAGCAAGATAAAGAGGGTCGAGTCTCCAAGACTTCTATGTTTGGCAATCTATTCAATGGATTGGGTGGCAAACAAGAACCATGGGTTGAAGCGCTGCATAAATTGGGTTACGGCAATGTCGATGGTGATGCGATTAAGCCATTGTTTGAATTCTTGCAATTCTGCTTAAAACAAGTCGTTGCAGATAATGAGCTCGGCGGCTTGCTCACTGCGCTTAATGGTCAATACTTGGCTCCTGGTCCCGGCGGTGACCCGATTCGTAATCCTGACGTTCTTCCGACGGGTAAGAATATCCATGCACTGGATCCACAATCGATTCCCACAACCGCAGCCGTCAATGCCGCGAAGGTGGTGGTCGATCGGTTGATCGATCGTCAACGCTTGGAAAATGAGGGCGCTTATCCAGAGACGATCGCTTGCGTTCTTTGGGGAACTGACAACATCAAAACTTATGGCGAATCTCTGGCCCAAATCCTTTGGATGGTCGGAACTAAGCCTGTGGCCGATGCCTTTGGTCGGGTGAACAAATTGGAATTGATTCCATTAAATGAACTCGGTCGTCCTCGGATTGATGTCGTTGTTAACTGTTCGGGTGTATTCCGTGACTTATTCATGAACCAAATGGCGCTCTTGGATCAAGCTGTGAAAATGGCCGCTGAAGCCGATGAACCTTTGGAGATGAACTACGTTAGAAAACATGCGATCGCTCAAGCCGCTGAACTGGGAGTGAGTGTTCGTCAAGCCGCTACTCGTGTCTTCTCAAATGCATCCGGTTCTTATTCATCCAACATTAATTTGGCGGTTGAGAATGGAACTTGGGAGAATGAAAAAGAACTACAGGACATGTATTTAGCCCGTAAAGGCTTTGCCTTCTCGTCGGACAATCCTGGTGTGATGGAACAAAAGGAAGACATTTTCCGGGCTTCATTGAAGACTGCCGATGTCACCTTCCAGAACCTAGATTCGTCGGAGATTTCCCTCACGGATGTCTCCCACTACTATGATTCTGACCCCACTAAAATCGTATCTAGACTGCGAGATGATGGCAAAGCGCCCACGTCTTACATGGCCGACACGACCACAGCAAATGCCCAGATTCGGACCCTATCTGAAACTGTTCGCCTCGACTCTCGCACCAAGCTCCTGAATCCTAAATGGTATGAGGGAATGTTGTCCCATGGCTATGAAGGTGTGCGCGAATTGTCGAAGCGGTTGGTCAACACGATGGGCTGGTCGGCGACGGCGGATGCGGTGGATAACTGGGTTTATGAAGATGCCAACAGCACCTTTATGAAAGATAAGGAAATGCAAGAGCGTTTGCTGAACTTGAATCCCAATTCTTTCCGCAAGATGGTGACAACGTTGCTTGAAGCGAATGGTCGTGGGTATTGGGAAACCAGTGACGAGAATCTCGATCGGCTCCGCGAACTGTATCAGCAAGTTGAAGACCGCATCGAAGGCGTTGAGTAGATTCTAATTTTAGGTCACTGATTGTTGGGTGGAGAAGATTCTCCACCCTTTTTTCTGGCATTATGTATCTATGTCTTGGGAATTGTCCCCACCACTTTTGGGCTGCTACTATGACTGAACGCTTAATCATCAAAAACTTTGCTGGAATTCAGCATATTGATATTGAAATCAAGCGGTTTAATATTTTGATTGGGCCGCAGGCTAGCGGTAAAAGTGTTTGTGCAAAGCTTTTATATTATTTTAAAAACTTTATTCCCGAAGTCTTAGATTCTTTAGATGAAGCTGATTATGGTAAAAAACAGATAGATGCAAAACAGAAATTACGCTTTGAGCAATATTTCCCATCAATTTCATGGGGAGATCAAATATTCTTAATTCGATATGAAAACTCAGATTCTTTTATCGAAATCACTCCGTTAAAAAACAAGAATCGTGGGATTAAGCTTGACTATTCTGAGAACTATAAGAAGCTAGTTAATGCTTTAAAGAAAATGCGTATTGTTGTCGATCCTGAAGAAGTATTGGCTCCAACTTTTGAAAAAGATATCAAGGCATGGCGCATCAAAGTATTGAGATGTGTTGAAGATCTCATCGGACAATCTAAATTAAAGTCACAAATTTTTATTCCAGCAGGACGATCAATTTTTGCGATCGTTCAACGGAGTATATTCTCTTTTCTTGCTCAGAAAGATGAGTTAGACCCTTTTTTAACCTCATTTGGTTCCTTATATCAATTTATTAAGCGAGTCCATTCCTCTCCTTCACTCAATGAATCGACAAAGCATATGGGGAATTTGGCAAAAGAAATTGTATGTGGAGAATACAGAGAGATGAGAAATGAAGATTTTATTGAAATGACAGATGGGCGTATTGTTAACCTCGCTTCTTCTTCTTCTGGTCAGCAGGAAACCTTACCACTGACAATGATCCTTATGGCGTTACCAAAATTAACAGGACTTAATGATCACAAAACAGTTTACATTGAAGAACCAGAAGCTCATATTTTCCCAAGCGCTCAAAAGAAATTAATTGAGCTTATTGCTGCTGCATTTAATCTTCATCCTGGAAAAACGCAATTCTTCATTACAACTCATAGCCCTTACGTACTCACTGCCATTAATAATCTTTTGCAGGCGGGCGAGGCTTATAAGCATGGGCTGGAAGGAGAGAATTTGAGAAAGTTGGAAAAACTGGTACCAAAGACGATCGCACTGGATGCCGAAGATTTGGTGGTTTATTCGATTACATCGGAAGGCGTTGAAAACATTTTGTCTGAAGAACTCGGATTGATTGACACAAATATTATTGATGAAGTTTCAAATAACTTATCAATAATATTTGGTGAATTGCTAGATTTGGTTAACTAAAATGAAAAGATTTCCTAAATGCGAAACTATTAGTAAGAATCCCATTATCACCTGCGAGGAGGAACGAAGTAAGATGATCTTCAAAAACCATAAACGGCGGGAGGTTTGCCTACTGGAAGTTGATGGTTGTGCAATTCAAGAAGGGGTGAAATGTGACTATGCCTTAACGGCTACCGAAAATGAAGAGGAAATCTATATCGAACTCAAGGGACGCGATGTGAGACATGCTTTTTCTCAGTTGGAGACTAGTATCCAGAAGCTTTCAGATGATGCTTACAAGCAGCCTAAATTCTGTTTTATTATTTCTACGCGATGTCCGTTAGATGGTCCTGAAATTCAAATAATGAAGAAGCGAATGCTCAATAAATATCAAGCCAAACTCATTATTAAGAATCGCGAGTATACTCACATGTTGAACTAATACTAATACTTCTATCCTTGAAAGTGAGTCAGCAATTGCAACATAATTTGACTATCATCACAGGTTTTACGCGATCGTAATGCTTCTTCTAAAACACTCAGATCTAATCCAGGTAGAACAATTGATTCGTAAATACGTTGACTACCGTTAATGCCCAAGATTTGAAATGCTAAAATCTCGTTTAACTCTACATTAATTACCCAATATTCTTTAACACCCAAAGATTCATAAAGTAATCGCTTGGTTCCAAGATCTTCGTTCAAAGATGTTGCCGCAATTTCGATCGCCAGACCCGGAGCAGGATAAGTTTCTAAATCAATAATCGTGTTGCTATCTGGAATATTGATTGCAGATTCATTGAAATAATACGAGATATCTGGCTGGGCTTCAGTCCGATCGGGTTTACGATAACTGGCATTGATAAGCCCGCGACTTTTAATTTGTTTTAAGGCACAGTAAAGAACGATCGCCGCATAGATTAGTCCATTGTAAATAGCATGATTTGGACCGACACCCATGGTTTCTACCTGCATCTGAGATTCAAAGTAATAGCATTTCGATTTGGCATGAGCGGGATCATCGGCGATCGCGACAAAGGTATCCCAGTCTGCTGTTTGCCATTGGTTTGGGATGAAGGTTACGATCGGATTTTCAAGTACTTGAGCCATGGAAATAGCCTCTAATTATGTTTCTATAAGCAAGAATTTAGGAGATGAACCGATCGGATTGAGAATGATGAACTAGGAAAACTTAAACGTTGTATTTCTAACAACTACACTCACACTATAAACGATGTCGCCAAGTCCGATCGGCCCGCCTCAACCAAAGCCCGATCGCGAATCCGGCAAGAATCACACACACCGCACGGCACCGTCCCCCCCTGATAGCAAGACCAAGTGAGTTCGATCGGAACCCCAAGACGTAAGGCCCGGTGAACAATATCAACTTTAGAATCCAGAACTAACGGCGCAATCAGTTTAGGTGCAAATCCTTCAATTCCTGCTTTTGATGAAAGTGCAGCCAATTTTTGAAATGCTTCAAGATAGTCAGGACGACAATCGGGATAACCCGAATAATCCACTGCATTAATCCCAAGATAAATACTACTAGCCCCGATCGCCTCAGCCAATGACAACGCGATCGAAATGAACACAGTATTGCGCCCCGGAACATAGGTTGAGGGAATGACGCCATCTTCTGTTTCTTGGGTAGGAATTGATTGACTCGAATCTGTCAAAGATGAACCGCCCCATTGAGAAAGATTCACATCTAAAATTTGATGCGTTTTGATCTTGAGCGCTGCCACAATAGCTCTAGCCGCATCCAATTCCCGATCGTGACGTTGACCATAAAACAATGATAACGCCACAACCTCACAACCATCCGCCTGCGCTTGGGCTGCAACAGTGGCTGAGTCTAACCCACCCGAAAGAAGTACAACTGCTTTAGAACCATTAGAAAATGTCATATAAAGTTCTCCTCAACTCATCACTAAATCATCTAGTTCAGAATACTTCGGCAATGTCTGATCGATCGATTTACCCGATCGTAATACAATCCGATCGTGTTGACTTCGCGACAGTAATTCACTATAAGTACGGGCTTTAAAAATAATCAAATCAGCTGGCATTTCTGCCCCAATTTGCCCCCAATACTCCAATCCCATAATTTCAGCCGGAGTCAACGTAACTGAATTGATCCAATCCCCATAAGGCCGATCGAGATGGGCAATCCGAACTGACATATTAAATACTTCCAAACCATCATGATCGCCAAATGAATGGAATGAATCCCGACAATTATCGCTTGAAAGTGTTACTGGAACTCCTGCTTTTTTCAACTCATGAAGTTGCGTTACTCCTCGCCATGACGGTGTTTTAGAGGACTCACGATCCTGTAAATATAAATTACACATCGGCAAACTAACAACAGCTATTCCTGCTTTTTTCACCAATGCGATCGTTGCCTGCACCTCGTCTTCTGGCTGTACTGACAAACTACAACAGTGACCGCACACTACTTTCCCCTTGTATTTGTGCCGAATCGTTGCTTCCGCAATTAACTTCAAACAGATTGAATCTACCTCGCTATTTTCATCTACATGGAAATCTAAATTTAATTTTCGGGCCTTTGCTAATTGAAAAACTCGTTCAATCTGCTCCTCTAAACCTGGATTTGTAAACGCCACACCCCCCAAAATCCCGCCCATCTCAGCCACTAAATCCGCAAGCTTCTCCCCCGCTGGAGTCATATAATAATCCAACGATACCAATGCGACGGCTTGTAATGTGATTCGATCGGCCCATTGCGATCGTAATTCATTAAAAACATTCCAACTAATAGTGGCTTGCTTACCGAATGAATCAATATGAGTACGAATTGCTTTGGTTCCGTGGGCATAGCTACATTTCAGCCCAAACTCCATACGACGGTAAACATCTTCTGTATTCCAATATTTCCGAGAATCTCGACTCACCGCTAACAGTGCCGCGTCAAAGCTTCCATCAGGATTAGGCGACCGTTCCCAAATGTGTCCCTTATCGAGGTGCGTATGCAACTCTGAAAAACACGATAACACCATACCCTTTTCCAAATCGATCGACGGCACCGATGAACTAATAAATGTTCCCGCCGCTGCTAATGTTGCAATTTTCCCATCTAGAATCTCTAGATCAACACACAACAAATGATCCGTTGGTGGTTTTCGAGGGGTCCATTTCGAGCCACCCACCATCAAGGAGAGCGGAACGTGGGCATTTCGTAACCAATAATGATTCGAGTCAAACAGCATGGCATCTACGACAGGGCATCTACGACAGATAGCATTCAGCTTCTTATCGAGTCTCTATGATCTCATAAAAAGATGAGGACGACTTATTCATTCAGTAGGCATAATAGAAAAGGTCTATTTTAGTTTTATCAGGATTTACCCATGAAAGCCGTATTGTCTAGGGCATTGATTACGTTTTCTACCCGATCCACTCTGGCTGCCCTGCTCACGACGATGGGTGTGTTGAATACGATCGTCCTTCCCAGCCATGCCCAACCCGCTCCATCCGTCTCCAATAATCCGTCTAATCCATCCGAATTTTGGGTTCCTGCTGCGCGCTTAGATCCCTCCAAGCCACAACGCATTACGATCGTCAACAAAACGGACATCATACTGGAGTATTTAATCACCACCCATACTAACTTCCGCACCTTGGACGCGGGTAAATCTGCAACGCTTTCCGATATCGATACGCCGCTCTTTTTAAATATCAACTCTCAGGAAAGTAATTATTCTGTGAAATATTCCGTCAGCGTCGATAAAAAGACTAATACGCTGATAGTGATGGTTATACGGACGGATGGCGAAGATAGTCGAGCTTTGAATATTAATGAAACGGGCGCGGTCTATCTTTACTAAGGCGATTTGTCTTTACTAATTCAGACTTTTACTAATTTAAGCTACTAACTTAAGCAGAAATTAACTCCGAAAGGCTTCGACAAATGCCGCCACCTGCTCCTGAGTTGGCGGCGAAAAATCCAGTAATTCATTAGTCTGCAAATCATTCAGAGTCTGAAACAAGGGCACCGATCGTTTTCCAAACCAAGGATTCCGGTAAACCGTCAGGGATTGTCCTTCAGAATTCACCAACTGCATCTGCGTCGGCACTTGGAAAAAACGATGATCTAAGTGCGATCGCATTTGGTGCAATATCGGCATCAAACTCTGTAGCTTCTCCAAAGACTCCTGTAATGCCTCAGTTTGACGTAGGCCGGACGGGACCGATTTCAACATTGTTGTCAAAAACCCCTGGGTCTGTTCTGCATCTGCAAAGGGAAAAATCGCTGCTGCCGCTGTTAAAAACAAATCCCGATCGTGTCCTAATTCAAAACTCAAGGTTGTTCGGTGGCGTGAGGTGGCTAGGTTTGGAGTCGGTAATGGCGTGATCCGGGTCAGCTTACGGTAAGTATTAGACATTAAACTTGCCGCATCAAGCGCAATGCTCGCATCCAAGGTCACCTCCACTTTTGGAGCCGATCGGTAAAAGAATTCGTAGGGATCATTCGAGGTAAACCGATAGGTCTGGCCCCGATCGGCATTCATACTCAAGTCAATCCATCGGCAAATCACGTCATCCATAATTGCCCCATACCGATTCGTCCCATGGAGCTTAATGCCATCGATCGTTGCACCCGTCAGATCTGCATTAGTCCAGTCCACTCCAGACAAATTGGCATTGCTAAGCTCTACATGCACTAACGTCGTACCCAAAAGAGTGGCATTACTCAAATCTGCCCCCGTCAAATTAGCTCCGCTCAGCACCGCCCCACTCAAATCGGCCCAGCGTAAGTCGGCCCCACTCAAATCGGCCCAGCGTAAATTCGCACCTTGGAGGTTCGCCCCCTGAAGCGTCGCACGGCTCAAATTAGTCTGACGAAGTTCTGCCCGACTAAGATTCACGCCCGTCAAATCTGCCCCCGTCAAATCACTGCTGTGGAGATTTGCTTGTTCTAGGTTTGCGGTCGTTAAAATTGCTTGACGCAAGTCCGCCCGGCTGAGATTGGCATGGCTGAGATTCGCTTGGCGCAGAATAGTATCTTTTAAATCCGCATTAGTGAGATTGGCGCCCGTGAGATTGGCATGGGAAAGAATAGCAAATTTAAGTTCAGCCTTAATCATTGTGGCAAAGCTCAGATCGGCATGACTCAAATCAGCCTGAACGAGGTCCGTGACACTGAGGTTTGCTCGGGTCAGATTTGCATGATTAAGGCGTGAGCTGGTTAGTTTTGTGACGTTGAGTCTTGCGCCCGAAAGATTGGCCCCTGAAAGATTGGTATTACTTAAATTAACGACTTTGAAAACTGAGTCTTTGAGATTGATATCCCGAAGATCTGCGCCGCGAAGATTTTCTTCCGTGAGACTCACTCCAGCAAAGTTCCGCATCCCTGTTTTATATCGGGCAATCAAATCTTGACCCTTCATCTCCATGACATCCATTCGATCGCTCAACTCAGTTGCTCACTAGTACATTCAAGTTCCATACTTAGACAAGTTTAGACGGGGCGATCGATGAAGCTAGGAATTGTGGGATTGGGGTTGATTGGTGGATCGCTGGGACTAGATGCACGGGCGCTGGGGCATATTGTTGTTGGGGTGAGCCGCAAACCTAGTACTTGCCAACGGGCGATCGATCGCGGGGCCGTGGATGATGCGAGTGTGGATGTTAGCATTTTGAGCACTGTGGACGTGGTGGTATTGTGTACGCCTTTGTCGGATATTCTCGCCATAACTAAGAATATTCTACCTTTTCTACCAAAAACAAGTATTTTGACCGATGTGGGTTCTGTAAAAGCGCCGATCGTGTCTCAGATGCAAGAGTTGTTGATCCAGGCCAATGCTGAAAATCCATTTGTTGGTGGACACCCGATGGCCGGGACAGCGAATGTTGGGATTGAGGCGGCGATTCCTAATCTTTTTCGAGGTAATCCCTATGTTCTAACTCCGACTGAAACAACATCTGATAAGGCGGTGAGGGTGGTCGAAGATTTGGTCCGATCGCTCGGGGCTAAGGTGTATAAGTGTGATCCGAGTACCCACGATCGGGCGGTCGCCTTAATTTCCCATCTTCCGGTGATGGTCAGTGCGAGTTTGATTCAAGTATGTCAGGCAGAACGGGATACATTGGTGCGGGAGTTAGCAATTCAGCTTGCGAGTTCGGGGTTTCGTGATACGAGTCGGGTGGGCGGCGGTAATCCTGAATTGGGGCGTTTGATGGCGGAGTTTAATACGGATGCTCTCCTGGCATCGCTGTATCAATACCGATCGCAGATTGATCAAATTATTAATCAGGTGGAGGCAGGTGAATGGAATGCTTTAGAAGCACGTTTGGTGGAAACACAGCGCGATCGGCCTCTATATTTAAAAGAGTAAGTTATTTAAAAGAGTAAGTTATTTGGGTGTAACTTACTCACTATTCACTCTAGTACTAGTTCTTAATTAAGTTCATCAATTGTTTGATTTTACTGTCCGTTTTCTTTGGTTCAGCTGGTTCAAAAGTGGGCATAGTTTCACCGAAGTAACGGTAGTGTGCCCAGATGTCCCAGTAGGCACAGCCGGGTTCAATTCTTATGCCTGCCCAGTGAAGATATTGGAGAGGGCGATCGGAGGATGGATCAAACAAGACATTGCCTTCACGAATGAAGTGCGTACTGCCTGCCCAGCTTCCGGGGACTTTATCATCTAGGTTGACTAAGTTAAACCGTTTTTGAATGCGCTTTAAAATCATATAGTTGATGATTGGCTGGTCCGAAGTCTTTTGGGTGAAATCAAAATATTGTGGATGAGCCGCACATTCAGCGAAGGTTGCATAAATATCCTGTTCGCTAATCAGACCTTTCTTGGAAGCCCACCAGCCGCCATTAAATATATCTTTTAATTCATCAAGGGTAAATACGTTCTCGTTGATGACAGTTTGAGAAAATACATTTTTAATACCGCCACGATGCTGATAATCGCAGGATAGGAAATCATATTTATCGAAATGATTCAGGTTATCAATTATTTGTTCAAATACAACAATATCGGTGTCAATGTAGAGAAATTCATCAAATTCTCCAAACCAACAAGCCTGTTTTCTAAATTGATTGGGCCGTGCAAAAAACTCGTCGCCAAAGGTGCTGTGCAGTCGTTTAGAAAGCCTGTCGATGAACTCTAAATCCTTATAGACGGTCACATTAAAGCGTGATTTTAGAATGCCTGCAACTTCGTGGTAGTTTTCATCATAGGGAATCAGAACCACAGGCGTTTCTTGATCATAGGCACGAATACTGTTAAGAAGAGCGATCGCATGATCGGCTACTTTGTCATTTGCAGTGATATAAATTCCACGACTCATAAGAAAAACTCCATAAAATTTAAGAAACAGGATTAACGACGTAACTTACTCAAAATGCGCTCTGTCAACGATCGACTATTGTACGGGCGAGGCTTGCCGGAGAAAGACGGCTGACGACTCGGATCATGCAAATAGCGATAATGTAAGAATAGATCTCGATAGGGGAAGTCGATATTTTCGCCTCCACATAAATCTGTAAATAAACTCGATGATAATCCAATGTAATGGAGATAAGTCAACGGATTTCCCCGATCGAAAAGCTGATGGCCACGCCGTTCAAAATGATCGGATGTGACACAACAACCCGTACTTTTAGAACTGGGTAACTCCAACGCATAGTTATAAATAGCTAAGTTCGATCGCATTGCCCAATAGTTAAGAATCGTTTGATCTGGGGCCATTTCGTAGAGAATTTCGTGTTCTCCACTTTGGAGCGCATTTAAACAGGTATCTAATTGTGCTTGACTAAAGGTTCCCCGTTTTGCTGCATAAAACCCAGCACAAAAAATTTCACGATCGATTTTCTCAGCGGTAAAGACTTGTAAAAGCTTCTCACTCGCACAATTGTAAACATGAGTCACATCGCGATGTTGAAAGTCATAGGTAATCCAGTCATGGGAATCTAGTTGCTTAAAAATGGGCGAAATGTCCTGAAGCAACAATGTATCTGCATCCATATACAAGAAGCGATCGAATGGGCCAGAGAATGCTCCAAATCGACGATGCATTCCGAGGCGATAGTAGGGTTCAGACGTTAACGTTGACCACCGTTTTTTTGCATTAGGACAGGCATCCCAAAGGCGTTTTGATTCATTTTCCCAATAGTCCAAAACGCTTTGATCCTGGAAGATTTGAACATTGGGGCGACCCTGAATTGCCGCTCTTAGCCTAGTGCATTGATCGTCATAGGGAAAAATGCAAATGGGAAACTCTGGCCCCATTACCTCTCCGATACTATTGATTAAAGCAATCGCCTGATCTAAAACCCGATCGTTCGCCAATGTACAAATTCCGACCTTCATATCACTCATGAAATTCTCCTAAATTAATGAATTGGCTTTAACTTACTTTTTGAACATATTCAGACATCCAATTCATCAAGTTCAACTTATGAAGAATGATTTGTCTGGCTTCAGCGATCGCATCTTTAGCTTCATACCAGGCATCGGGATTGGCCGTCATCTCTCGGATATATTGCAATCCTTTTTCGTCCATACTCGGCAATCGTAAAAAGCTTCCAGGGGGCAACAATTTATCTGCTGCACTGCCACCATAGTAAATGGGTAAACACCAGCTTAAAAGTGAATCCCAAAGTTTTTCGCTCACATACCAATCATTGTCTGCATAATTCTCAATAGCAAGATTGTAATAATAGGGAGCCATGCCATACCATTTATTATTAAGGGACCCTGCCTGTGCCCAAGCTGGAAGACCACGCCCATAAAAATCACATTCAACCTTACTCTCGTGAATTAACTTAAGAAAGCTAAGCCGATCGCGATGGTTGGCGGTGCGATCGATGCCGGAGGTAATCCAACTGCACGATTTTTGTTTGGTGGGCGGTGGAAGTTGGTTAAGTTCTTCAAATGAATTGGTTAAATACCAAATGGCTGGCATATATTCCGGCTGTGGTGCGGCATCATCAGGCCCAGAGATGTAGGTTGCGTAAGATTTTGCTTGATTGTAATGGGTGATATTTTGTTGAATCACTTCGGGCAGTGGCGGTTCACGCGACAGGAAAATAGTGCGATCGGGAGATACGTTTTGTAGGCGATCTTTGAGATTGATTTGTTGTTGAAGATAACGATCGGTCCGGCGTTTGTTTTTTAATGGGTTCCAATGCTTTTCGGGTAACTCTGGAAAATCATGGAAGTTATACATCAATAGAAAGTCTGGGTTTTTCGCATTGGCTTGAATACGAATATTATCCCAATGTCCAAAGGGTTGTTTTGCCTGTTGCCATAGCCAATCTATTGGGCAGGGGTTTAATCCCACGTAGCTACTAATCATTCCAATGGTATAAGTCATAAAATCCTATCAATAATTCGGAAATCAATTTTAAAAATCCAGGTTAAAAACTAATTGGTTTACTAAAAGCATTAAATCGGTAATCCCGATCGCCAGCGCCGCAACAATGTCGGCAACCGCTCAATTAAAAATGCCCCGATCGCCACTCGATCGCACCAATTGCGATGACATTTCCATAACATGGTTGCCTCTTGCCAATTCAGCCACATGCCACCGGATTTACGAAAATGCTGAATTAGTTCAATACCTGTGAGCGATCGTTGTGCGCCGTACAAGGGTTCAAGAGTCGTAGGAAGACTGTTGGGTTGAGTATTTGGGGAATAGCGTGGATTAACCCAATGTGGAACACCATCACGGTAAGTTTTTGAATCGGGATGACCGCAGCCAATATTGTTAATGAACGATCGTTTAGGAATGATATGAACATAGTTGCGGGCTAGTGTCGCGACAGTCATGGTGATGACCCAATCAGTTTTGTGATTCTTTTCAATAAAGAATTGATTGATAATAGTATATTTTGTTTGAAGATTGGCCGGAATGCTTGCGAAGGATAAAAAGGGATTATGGTTTTCTGCTGCATGAATCAAGTCTAGGGACTGCCATCGATCGGACCAAACCGCAAACCCCCAAGAGAATACTCGATTTGAAGCCATAAAGTCCGACTGAATCTGTGCGTCTAATTCATCGGGGAAGTTGGCATAAGCAGAGATGGAAAAGACCTGTGGGTATGGCTTATAGGCTGTCAGCAGTCGAACCATCCGGTCGTAAAAGTTACGGTTTGGAATGATATCATCTTCAAGATGAATGAATGACTCGTACTGGGTTGAAACCTCTGTTAATGCTTCAATACTATTTCGATCGCACCCATAATTATGACTTCTACGCCGAATTTCTACTGGAATCTGCCCTGAAAAATTATTCAATAAATCAACACAAGCCTGAATCTTTGGCTCATCTCGATCACTGCGTGCCCCATCCAAATAGGCAATAATCCGATCGGGTTTTAAGGTTTGATTCCCTAGTGCATCTAGAACTTGAACGACAAATTCTGGACGGGTAAATGCAATCAGGACGATCGGGGGCAGTGTTCTAGGAAGCTCAATTGAGTCAAGGGATGTTGGCAATGAATTGGAGAGAATGGCAGGTTTAACTTGCATATAGAGGCTCACATACTTAATGAATCTAACGACATGAATCTAATTAACTGAAAATCTACCGTGCTGTTTTTACTAGATTATCGCCAAACTGCATTCGATACAGATTGGCATATACACCACATTTTGAAAGCAATTCACCGTGAGTGCCGACCTCAACAACGCGACCTTTATCAAAGACTGCTATTTGATCTGCATTTTGAATCGTCGATAAACGGTGAGCAATTACCAAAACTGTCCGATCGCGGCTCAATTCATCGATCGCCTGCTGCACAATTCGCTCCGATACAGTATCTAGGGCACTAGTGGCTTCATCTAGAATCAAAATCTCTGGATTCTTCAACAACGCACGAGCGATCGCAAGACGTTGACGTTGACCACCGGAAAGTAATACGCCTCGATCGCCGATCGTTGTATCAAACCCTTGAGGAAGTTCACTAATAAATTGATAGGCATTGGCTCGCTTTGCCGCTTCAATGATGCGGTCTCTGGTGGAACTTTCGACTCCATAGGCAATGTTATTTGCAACAGTATCATTAAACAAAAATGTATCTTGGCTAACAATTCCCATAGATTGCCGCAACGATCGTAAATCAAACTCTCGAATGTCACGATCGTCAATGGAAATTCCGCCCATATCGCAATCGTAAAATCGAGGCAATAAATCCGCTAACGTCGATTTCCCAGCGCCAGAAGATCCGACTAGTGCCAGAGTTTTACCTTTAGGTAAGGTTAAATTGATATCTTGTAATGTCCAGTCTTCATTGCCGGGATAGCGAAATGCGAGATCTGTAAACCGAATTGCGTCTTTGATGCCTGAATAGTGAGTTTGTCCTCGTGCCATGAAGGGTTTGTTGTCGCGGCGCAAAAAGTCTTCAACCACTTGAACACTCGGTGCCGCATTGGCAAAGCTACTGCGTTGGGAATTTAATTGACTAACAAAGGGCAATAGTCTAAATAATACTAATAAATAGGTGAGTAGAATTGTTGAAAGAGAACCGGGTTGAGTTTCAAACCAAGCTTTACCAAGAATAACGATCGTCAACACCGTCACAATTCCCGCAATCTCATTCAACGGTGGAACCATTGCAAAGGTCGCCTGAGATTGAAGTTCAGCATTTTCTCTCGCCTCAATGAGTTGACTCAGATTTTTATATTCAATATCTTCATTTCCGGTTGCCTTAACCAGCCGAATTCCCGAGAGAATCTCCTGCTGCATCACCGAATAGGCACGGGATTGCTCGGAAAGTATTTCTCCATTCCGTCTAGCTCGTTTAACCAAAAACTGATTACTTAATGATGCCAATCCTAATAGAACTGTTGTAGCTATTGTTAGTTGCCAAGAAATGGCTAATAGAAAGGCAGTAAAAACAAAAATTGTGATGCAAGTTGTAAAAAGACTTGTTGTAATCCGAATGGCTTCGGCAGCCCGTGAAGTCTCTCCGCCAAGCTGACTCATTATGTCGCCCAGCTTATTTCTACTAAAGAATTGTAAGTCCACATCTAGTAACAATCGCATTCCATCTTGGCGAATTTGGCGCGTTAGAGTCTGGGAAAGACGGCTAGAGACAATAGAACTGGCATAGCTGGCAAGGTTTTTCAGGACGATCGCACCCAGTACCCATCCCATCATTATTAAATAGCGATGATTAGGAGGAAGGCTATTTGTCGAGCCGGACAAGATTTGTTGCAGAACGGGTGGCATTCCTTTCATGCCGATTTCTTGACCTAAAAACCCAAAAATTACTGGAATAATTAGTGCTGTGCTGACTCCATTAAATATGGCTCCAGAAAACCCAAGAACCATTGTCAGCCCAATGAGTTTTGGGTAGCGCGACGCAAATTGAAGGACAAGTTGGTTGGGTTTCATAAAATCAAGACGTGGGTTCGGGGGCGAAAAGCAAGGATGAAGCATTAGGAGATCTTTCCTTATACTTAGTATCGACAGATTCTACAGAAATTCAACATCTGAAAACACTGAGCTTCCGATCGTGATCTCGATCGTAGTTTTACGCATTTAATGGGGAACTGTGAGCATTGTAAGCTATACGAAATCTTCGCCTTTGTGATGCCTTTATGCGTTCTTCAACCTCGCCTGCTACCTCTACCGCCTGTCTAATCGCAGTCCATTTTGGGATGCTGCCGAGTTGGATTAATCTGACACTTGAGACGTTTTCTCGCAATACTGCATTTAATTTGTTGTTAGTGACGGATCAACCCATCGATCGGACTTATTCACGCGGCAACATTCAAGTCATCAAATCTTCATTGGCCGAATTCAGCACCTTGGCATCTCAGCAATTAGGATTTTTAGTTCAAGTGAAACGTGGATACAAAATCTGTGATTTTCGGCCAGCATTTGGACATATTTTTGAATCTGAATTGAAGGGATATGATTACTGGGGACATGTTGATCTTGATACTTTTTGGGGCGATATGGCGATCGTTCTTAGGCCAGCACTGATGACCCAACCGGATATTATTTGCGGTGAACCCAATCATGTCGGTGGACCATTTTGTCTATATCGAAATTGCTCAGAAATCAATTTACTCTATCAAAAAAACGATCGCCACAAAGAAGCCTTTCAGCGCGAAGATAATGTGGATTTTGATGAGATTGGGATTAATTTTGATCATCAAGGATTCGAGACGACGGTCCGACAAGCTGAGTCTCAAGGTAAAATTTCCGTCTATCGCGATCGGCAGTTTTATCTTCAAGATAGTGATTCGAGTTGGTGGATTTCTCAAGTCCAAAAGGCATATCCAAACGATCGTTCATTGGGTAAGAAATTTGAATTTGGTGCGGGTGAATGGCGATCGGGAAAACTTACTGCCCTCGAAAATAATCAAGACTATCTTTTCTATCACTTCTATGACGGCAAAAAACGTCTTTTCCAACCATTTCCAATTCAATGGTGCAATCAGATTGAAAGCTTTAAAATTACTGGTGCCGGATTTCAACTCAGCTACCGATCGCCTTTTTATAAAGTTCTACATTCACTTGAAAAATTGATAATTTCAGTTATTCGTTGGGTCGTATACGATATGGGACCATTGCGTCATAAATTGAAGGCGATCGTACAACGCAAACCCTGACCCAACTAAAAAAACGCCAAGATTCGACCAGAATTGAAGGCTTTTAAAACACCATTATCATTTTTGATCAACAGTTCACCCCGATCGTTAATCCCCTCAGAAATCCCTACAATCAAGCCATTTGGGGTTTCAAATTGAATCTTTTTACCCAGTAGTGCATCTCTCGATCGCACCTGATTCAGCCAATTCTCAGAATTCCGATCATATTCAAGCTGCATCAGGGACTTCATCGGGGAGGACTGTATCAACCGATCGCGCAACACCGATAACAGTTGAAACTCCGTCGGGATTTCCTCCGAAACCTGATGCAAGCTAATAGGGTTACCAATCTGCACGGTCTCAATCCCGGCCTTTACAAAATCAACCGATCGGTTCAGGCCAATCCCCACGATCGCGGTTGTTAAAAGAGGATGGTTAGAGGAGGGCGATCGGGTTTCGCACAAAATCCCCGCAACCTTACGACCCTGAATCAAAATATCATTGGTCCACTTGAGCTTTGGGATCCCGTCCAAATTTGGCATCAGCATCTCCAAGCTGTCAATTACTATTAATGCCGCGACCAAACTCAGCAAATGGATTCGGGCCAGTGGAAAATCTTGCAACACAAAAGTCGCTGTCAGTACACCTGGGGGAGATTGCCACGATCGGCCATACTGACCACGCCCAGCGGTTTGACGACGCGTAAAAGCAACGTCACCATGATTTAAAACATGCAGATGCTCCATCGCCCAACGATTCGTACTAGGGCAGGTTTCTAGTTCGTGGAGCCAATGTGGAAGAGTCATTTTTCAACAGAAATTGAGCAATAAGACAAACAATTTAACGCGAATTTAAACGGCTATCTGACCAATAATTGGGCAAACGGGTTAAGGTAAGCGCCATAGCAAAAATAGATGTGAAGTTCTAAAATTGTAGCTCACGCCCAATGGTAACGGTCTCGACCGATCGCGCCAATTCAAAATCCGATCGCATTTCTCTAATGGCGGGCCGATCGTGCTTCCGTTCTTCTTCCCCTTTCTCCATTCACAATTCTGCATTCACCGCCGATTGGCTTTTCCGCTAGAATAGAGTAACTTTCATGGACTCGCAAAATCCCTATGACAGTCGCAGAGGCACTTGAAGCTGTTCAGTTTATGACGATCGATGGACAACCGATGGCGGTGGTTCACGCGGACCTATGGCAAAAAATTGTGGCGCAGCTTCAGGATGAGACTAGTGGTTTATTGGATGGGTTGACGACTGAGCAAATGCGACAGGAAGATGAGCAACGCATTGCTAACTATCGTGCAACGGGTTATGGAATTTCGCACGATCGGGTAGCTGAGTGGCTAGACAGTATTGGAACTGAGACTGAATTGCCATGCCCTCAATAGTTTGGATGCCGGAAGCATTGGCGGATTTGATGCATCATTTTGATTATTTGAAACCTGTAAATCCTAAGGCGGCGGGACAAGTGGCTCAAGCGATCCGAGAAGCGGGATTTGGGTTGGTGAATTTTCCTTATCGCGGGGTGGCTTTGAATGATGGGAGCGATCGTCGCAAGCTGAGGATTCCCTGTGGGAGGGTCGGTTATGTGATGCATTATTTGATCGAGAACGAGACGATCGTGATTGTCCGAATTTATTACGGTCGAGAGGATCGCCCAACTTAAACGGTGAGCCGATCGCATTTTTTCAATGGCAGGCCGATCGGTGTTTCGGGTGTAGTGAAGAACGATCGCAGTCTCGCTGATGAGTATAAAAGGCTCGTGAAGGCCGATCGAACACTTCCCAATAACCCTTCTCAATTCTGCATTCAATATTCTCAATTCTCCATCCCCGCAAAGTGTTCCAAAAGCGATCGATGAATAAACCGATAAGCGCCTCCGGTCTGCTGAAGGAGCTTTCGATCGGCGGCGTAGGAGAGGAAGCGGTCGTAGTTCCAAGGGATACAACGGGTTTGGGTGTCGTTGGGCTTTTGGAAGTTGAAATAAAGAATAATATTGAAAATATCAAGACGCAAATCTAATATTGATACCAATAAAGGCACACAAATTAGCACTGTAATTTCATTTCTTAAATACTCTGGAGATGTCTGCCATACAATTATGATGATAATTAGAGCAACCATACTCCCAATCAGAAATTTTGCATCTAGAATTACTTGCTTTAGTTGTGATTCTGTCTCAACTTCTTCTTCTTCTACAATAACCATTTTACTTGAGTAGCCTAATAACCCAAGTAGAACTCCCCAGAATATTCCCCAGAATACACAATAAAAAGAATAAATTAGATATATGTCTTGACCTGGAAAAACTAAAAATACTGGCAGAAATAATGTTAATCCGGACAATAATCCGTAAGTTAACCCCCAGATAATGAAATAACCCCATCGCTCTCTAGAATCTCTAAGAATATTTATCTTGATATCATATGGATTAAATTCAGATATATTCACTTCCTTCATATGTTTTGCTAAAAACATTAAGTAATATCGTGTTTGTTTTTGGGTTGGTTCTTTTCTCAAACTATATCTCTTATAGCCATTGCCTGATAGTTCTCTCAGTGGAGTCGCCAACTTCTTATTGAAATAAACCTCCCACAAATGACTTATTTCTGGTATGTCTTCTGGAGAATCTATTTCGAGAAATAAATTCAGAAATAATGGTGTTCGGAGTAATTCATACCGAGGATTACGCTCAATTGATTTCCACAATTCGTTCTTTCCTGATTTTTCTAAATAGAGTTTAATTAGCTCATCGCTTAATGGTTCCAGCTCAATCGCACCATTCAATTCTGAAAGTTTTTTTCGTGCAAGCTCATAATCTTCTCTTCGGCAACAGACCACAGCATCTCGATTTGAATCTTCAGATAAATATGTATTGATTGCGTTCATCGCAGACCGAATTGTCCATGAGTGGCGCAACTCATCCAACCCATCCAACAGCGGCAAAAGCTTACCCGACTTTGCTATTCCTCGTCCTACTTCTACAGGCAAGTTGTATGGTGCGCGCTTCAACTCCAAAGCCAAATACTCAACGATTGACAGCCCTTCCTCCCACCGCGACATCTCAAACACATGGGGAATCCACGTAGTTCCCGCCTTCTGTGCCTCCTCCAAAAGCTCCTGCGCCAACTCCAACAACGTCGTCGTTTTTCCCGCCCCCGGATGCCCCAAAATCAACAGTCGCCCACTCACATCCCGCCGCCGAAACACCTCGATCATCTTCATCTGCTGCGGCAATTCAGCATCCGCCCCTTTCCCAAAGGTCAAAAACTTCTTCGCCCGATCGAAAATTCCCCTCATCGGAGCCACGATTGGAGCCGCTTTCTTCAAGTCATCCAATGCAGGCTTATCCACCTGAAGCGACGCATCCTCAAACTCCAGCGAAATCATCGCCGATCGCTCCAACGCATCCTTCAAGCGTTTCTTAACCTCTTTAAGCTGACTCTTAATCAACTGCATCCGCCGCCCAGACTCCAGCGTTGCGATCGGCAACTCTTTTGGTGCAGACCATTCCGGTAACTTCCCTACCAGCCAACTCACTAACGCCGCCACCAGCGCCAGAACCACGATTGACCCCGCCATCAATCCGAGCTTCTCCAGATCACTCCGACCATCAAGAAACTGATAGACTGCCGGAAATTTATCAATCGGCGCAAGCTGATTAATCAAATAGCCATTGATATTCGTACAAATCAACGCTACCAGCAAACCGATGAATCCCAAAAGAATGACGATCGGTCTCTTCAGCATCGCAACACAGCCTATCTAAACCAGAATATTTTTCTGTCATTGTAGGTCAATTTAACGAAAGACCCATCCATCCTTTAATAGCGGACACGTTTGCAATCGCAGTGTTTAACCCGCCGTGTGGCCACCCTAATCCCCACCGGATACCTCAGCCTTCTCCCTCTCCACGCCGCCTGGACCAAAGATGACGATCGTCCCACAGGCAAACGCTACGCCCTCGACGACATCCACTTCACCTACACCCCCAACGCCCGCAGCCTCACCGAAGCCAGAACGATCGCCGATCGCCCCTTCACCGATTCCATCCTCGCGATCGACAATCCCACTGCCGATAAGGATCTGAAAAGCTCGCAGCAAGAAACTACTCATGCAGTCAGTAGCTTCAGCGATCGGACCGTCCTCAGACATGACAACGCTACGATCGACGCAGTGAAATCAGGATTAGCTAAGGCTGCGATCGTCCATTTCTCCTGTCACGGAACTGCCAACTTCACCGAACCCCTCAACAGCGGACTCCTTATGAGCGACGGACTCCTCACCCTAAAAGACCTCCTCGCCCTCAACCTCGCCCAAGACTGCGGCATCCGACTCGCCATCCTCTCTGCCTGCGAAACCGGACTTCCCGGACTCGATAACATCGATGAAGTCGTTAGCTTACCGATCGGTCTTCTCCAAGCCGGAGTCATCAGCTCACTTTGGTCTGTCAGCGACCTCAGCACCATGCTCCTCCTTACGAAATTCTATGAACTGTGGAGAGAACAAAAACTACCTCCCGATCAAGCCCTCCGCCAAGCCCAAATCTTGCTCCGCGACACCTCAACAGAAGAGATGATTCAAGCCCTTGAAGCCGCTCTTCCAGAATTCAACACCCGCCAACTTTCCGAAACCACCTCTCGTCTCCTCCATGACGAACTCTCCTACAAACCCAACGATCGTATCCTTACTCATCCCTTCCACTGGGCAGCCTTTAGCTATAATGGTGTTTAAAATCGACCCCCAACTCTCATGCCACTTCAAAACCTCCTCACTCAAAAGCGGGAAGAAATTATCAGCCTTGCCGCCAAATATGATGCCGTCAATGTCCGAATCTTCGGGTCTGTTGCACGAGGAGACGATCGACCCGATAGCGACATTAGACCTCCTGCGAAAGTCGAATAAAGTTGTAAGATAGATATAAATTGAGCTAATTGAAAATGAGTTATAACCAAGCTAAGAATTTAGAGCCTGTAGAGTTCAAACGATTGTACGGCGTGACTCCAGCAACATTTGAGCAAATGGTAAAGGTCGTGGCAGCAGAAAAAATGCTGGCAAAAAAGAGCGGCAGACCGAGTAAATTAAGCATTGAAGACCAAGTATTAATGACATTGGAGTATTGAAGGGAGTATAGAAC
>JANXWB010000030.1 GCA_025351345.1 Synechococcales cyanobacterium GL140_1_metabat_312 | reverse complement strand
AACCTTGAATTCTTGGAAAAGAGTATGATCGACTTTATTATGAAATTTTTGAATGCAATCAGCGATCGTTTGACGGGTTGTAGGTTGCTGATGTCGTTTACGAGTAGATCAATCGAGTTCTAGAATACTTTCGCCTATATATTCAGTCCATACCTAAGAATGAACCTGTTCAGAGCGATTTTAAAGATAATAAATCTAGTAAACAGTTGCCTCTTAATATGCCATTAGAGGTAAAAACATTATCTCGGCTACCTAAAAACCTTAAATCACAATCATCATCAGTTTGGATTCCTAGGATTCTGTGGGCCTTAGAATACGCAAAAATTAATCATATTGGGACAATAAGTGCCGCGCGTATTTCTAGAATTCTTATAAACGAAGGAGGAATGGATGTCCCAGACACGAATGTTGCGCGTGCATTTCGTGAGTTCAAGGGGAAATCTCATATCGAAATATATTTTACTCGTATTGGAAAATGCTATTCCATAACATCTGAAGGTTCTAGATATATTTTAAGTTTAATTAAATCAGAGTATGACGGATGTGAATAGCTGATTGAGTCCTATTTTCTTTCGCTTTTACAAAATTACAGTTAGCCTGTAATCAAAATAAATATTGTCATAGAATAACCTCACCCCTTTTCTTGAATTAAATAGCCACACCGATGTTCACCATCCACTAACCAATGCGTGCGTTCCACTTGGCAACCGGAAAGGGCGATCGAAAACATTTCCAATTCATGACCGCACACATTAGGAAACGTCTCCGCAATGTGAGAAATCGCGCAATTATATTCAGTCAAAACATACTTATAAATACCACTTTCATCCACCCGATGACTCTCGGCCATATAGCCCTCTTGCAGCCTGAGTTTAACCAATGCCTGCACCCGATCGTTCAAATTTCCATCCCCAATCCGATCGCGATAGGCCAACGCCTTACGTTCCCACTGATGTCGCAAAATCGAATCCATCTGCTCAGGACTCACTTGATCAGCGATCGATCCCAGCAACGACACCGCAAACTCATCCGAACGATCGGGCAACTGCGATCGGCCCTTACGACTCAGTGCATACAGATGATTCGGTCGTCCCGTGCCTCCATGGAGTACCCGATGCTCGATTAATCCATCCGTCTCCAAATCCTTCAAATGTCGCCGAATGCCCTGAGCGCTCACCTGTAACTGCTGCGCCAAATCCGAAGCCGATACCTCGCCCTGCTTCAGCAACATCTGCAAAATATCCTGTTTTGTTGAAAGCTGTTGGGTTTGGGTCATGGGAAAAAAGTCCAGGCTCACAGCAACAGAAGGAAACCGGAATAAAACCGATCTTGACTTTGACAACATCTATGTTGCTAAAGTACACTAAAATCTATCTGGAATTTAGACAACATCCGTGTTGCTTTAATTATAAGATCAACATCTGCTGTTATTTATCCTCAAGTGTTGCGATAAGGTCATGAATCAAGCCTCCGAGAAAAACCTCGACCTCATGAAAAGCTTTGCCGAAAGTTATGCAAAGCGCACCGGAACCTATTTTTGCGTGGATCCGGGTGTTACGGCAGTCGTTCTAGAGGGACTTGCCAAACATAAAGAAGACTTGGGGGCTGCACTTTGTCCTTGTCGCCACTACGAAGATAAGGAAGCCGAAGTTAAGGCAACCTACTGGAACTGTCCATGCGTTCCTATGCGAGAGCGCAAAGAATGCCACTGTATGCTCTTCTTGACCCCGGATAATGACTTCGCGGGAGACCTGCAAAGTATTACCACTGAAGAGATTCGCACGCTGACGGCCCAAGGTTAATTATCTCTCTAAGTTAATTGTCTAAAGGCTAATCCGATCGTCCATTTGTGTCATCCCAACCCAGCAAACCCACCATGACTTCTACGGTTCAAACCCTTGTCAACCAACCTTATAAGTACGGCTTCGTCACCGATATCGAATCCGACACTATTCCTCGTGGTTTAAGCGAAGACATCGTACGGCTGATTTCGGCGAAAAAGGAAGAGCCAGACTGGATGCTAGAGTTTCGGCTCCGGGCCTATCGTCTTTGGTTGACGATGGAAACGCCGGAGTGGGCACATGTGGACTATCCCGCGATCGACTACCAAAACATCATCTATTACTCGGCTCCCAAGGTTCAAGCCAAGAAGAATAGTCTTGATGAAGTCGATCCCGAATTGTTGGCGACCTTTGAGAAATTAGGGATTTCGCTGTCTGAACAGAAGCGCTTAACGAATGTGAATGTGGCCGTAGATGCGATTTTTGACAGTGTTTCCGTGGCGACGACCTTTCGCGAGAAATTGGCAAAGGATGGCGTGATTTTTTGCTCTATTTCTGAAGCTGTCAAAGAACACCCTGACTTGATCAAAAAGTATTTGGCTAGTGTGGTGCCGATCGCGGACAACTACTACACGGCGTTGAATGCAGCTGTTTTTAGCGATGGTTCATTTGTTTATATTCCTGAGGGTGTGAATTGCCCAATGGAATTGTCTACTTATTTCCGTATTAACAATGGGGATTCAGGTCAATTCGAGCGCACATTAATTGTGGCTGAAGCAGGCTCAAAGGTCAGCTATCTGGAAGGTTGTACAGCGCCAATGTATGACTCCAATCAATTGCACGCAGCGGTTGTGGAAATTGTGGCGATGGATGATGCCGATGTGAAATATTCCACGGTGCAAAATTGGTATGCAGGCGATAAAGATGGGATTGGTGGAATTTATAACTTTGTAACTAAGCGTGGGCTTTGTAAGGGCAAAAAATCTAAAATTTCTTGGACCCAAGTGGAAACGGGATCGGCCATTACTTGGAAATATCCGAGTTGTGTTCTTGTTGGTGACAATTCGATCGGTGAATTCTATTCTGTTGCACTTACTAATAACTATCAGCAAGCCGATACAGGCAGCAAAATGGTTCATATTGGTAAGAATACTCGCAGTACGATCGTCTCCAAAGGCATCTCCGCAGGGCATTCAAAAAATAGCTATCGTGGTTTGGTGAAAATTGGACCAAAGGCAACAGGTGCGCGGAACTATTCGCAATGTGATTCGATGCTAATTGGTGACAATGCTGAAGCCAATACGTTTCCTTATATTCAAGTGCAAAACAACGGCGTGAAAGTCGAGCATGAAGCGTCTACGTCAAAAATTGGCGAAGATCAATTGTTTTACTTTGCCCAGCGTGGAATTTCGGCGGAAGATGCAGTGTCGATGATGATTAGCGGTTTCTGCAAAGATGTGTTTAATCAATTGCCCATGGAATTTGCTGTAGAAGCAGATAAGCTGTTGGCCTTGAAACTTGAAGGGAGTGTGGGATAAGGTGTCATGACCCCAACGATCGCCTCTAGTAAAGTTGATTTTCAGCAATTGATTCGTCAATTTAGTTTAAAGGTGACTCGGGAGACGAGTTTCTTTCCTGAATGGCGCGAGAATCTGCCGGAAATTAGCGAGGGCGATCGTGGGGTTCTCGATCGGGTTCAGGCTGGCTTTTGGAATTCAGTTGAATATCCTCCTTTTTCTGAGAAGCTTATTCAGATCTCAGTTTTAGGGCCACTCTTATTGCTGGCAGGTTTTTACGAGCCACCGTTTCACATCCAATTTATTTTTGTAAAATTGCTTAAAGGTCAAACAAATGATTGGACTTTCTAAGATCTATGAGATTCATAATCCTGGAAATGATTTGTATGAAGTCCTTCAAGTTTTGAAAAAGATTGCTAGCTTGTAAAACCTCTAAATAGGTTGGAGAATAGGACTCAAATTAGCGCAAATGTTAGCTACCCCACACCAATGGCTCTTACTGTGAATTAATTGCTTCAGGAAGTGACTTCATTTTTGTTAAACTAACTCAGGATGAAGCAGGTCCGAAATATTCGATCTCTGATCAATTTGAGATGAGGCGATCGGGCGACTTATACCAAGTCTTCCGCATACTCAAACGTTTAGCTTATCCCTGAATAGTTAATTGTTGAGCAATCTTCTCACCAACATATCAAAATCATGCCAAATCCATTATTTTCAAGATATAGCCAAGGCGAGAACCGAGTCACGGCAAGTATATTAGCTGTTTTTGAACGAATATCTTTTGCTTTAGTTGAACGAATTCTACAAATTCTTTGTGAGACTCCTGAGCAGTCACTTCTGACTATTAAAAACCAAGTTAAACTAGGAATAGATGCTGAATCAATACCTGATGGAGTCATTCAGGCATCATTCTCATATTTACTTGAAACCAAGGTTGTTGCTGGAAAAGTTGACTTAGTTCAATTACAAAGTCATCTTAAGTGTCTTGAGGCAATTCCTCATGTTATACAGAAGAAACTCATTGTATTAACTCCTGACTACGAGAAGCCAGGAGTTATTAATCTGCTACCACCTGATTTGGTCATATGGGCTAATTTCAATACCTTACATAATGCGATCGCTGACATTCTCACTATGGATGAAGCTTGGCTTACCTCTAGTTTTTCATTGGTGAGTGAACAGGATCGCTTCTTATTGAAAGAGTTAGTTCAGATGTTCTTGGCAGAGGGGCTTCTCAACAGTGGTCCATCTGATTCTGTCCTGATCGTTCCAGCTAGAGATGCTATTAAGGACTACTTAAAATATTCAGTCTATCTTTGCCAACCGAATCGTTCATTTCAACGAGTTGAATATCTCGGCTTCTATCACGGAGGTTCGATCGATCGGCGAATAGCTAAAATTCTTCTACCGCCCATTGAGGAAATCACTCTAACGGAGGATGGTATTAGAGCTGTACAAGAAACAATAGATGAGTTGACAATAAATCGCTTAAATAATTTAGTCGCACACTTAAAGAAGGAGAAGGAGGAGGGTAAAGATAACACCGAACGTTATGGAGATTGCATGAAAGTATTCTTTTTATCCGCCGCCTCTCTAGAAGATACGCACACGATACACCTCAAGCAAGATATTAAAAATGATTTGAGAAATAGTAATAATAGACCTTACGCCTTTACTATGGGGCAGCGCTATGTTTCCCTGACAGCTTTGCAGAAGAATCCTCAGACAACAACTGAATTGCTTGCGACGTAGCTTGCAGTTTAGATGAGTGATCAATCTAGAGACTGATTTCAATACCATTAGCTAGGAGAAGAATTGTGATTCGAGATAATAGTGAAGTGATCTTATCGGTGAAAAACCTCACCGCCAACGTAGACGGAACCCAAATTATTAAGGGCCTCAACCTGGAAATTAAATCGGGTGAAATTCATGCCATCATGGGGCCGAACGGGTCTGGGAAAAGTACATTCTCGAAAATTCTCGCAGGGCATCCCGCCTATGAAGTTACGGGCGGTGAGATTAGTTTCATGGGACAAAACTTACTCAAACTTGATCCCGAAGATCGATCGCGCAGTGGAATTTTCCTCGCATTCCAATATCCCTTAGAAATTCCTGGTGTCAGCAATCGTGACTTTCTTCGCGTGTCCTGTAATGCCAAGCGCAAACATGAAAGCTTGGAAGAACTCGATCCCATGGATTTTGATGACTTGGTGTATGAGAAATTAGAATTACTGAAAATGGATTCAGAGTTTCTCGATCGTGGTGTGAACGAAGGCTTTTCCGGTGGTGAGAAAAAGCGTAATGAAATTCTTCAAATGGCACTACTAGAGCCAAAATTAGGCGTTCTCGACGAGATTGATTCAGGATTAGATATTGATGCTCTGCGGGTTGTGTCTAGTGGTGTGAATGCATTGTCAAATGAAAATAATGCCATGTTGCTCGTGACTCACTACCAGCGTTTGCTAGACTACATCACCCCCGACTACATTCATGTAATGGCAGAAGGTCGAATTCTGCAAACCGGAACAAAGGAATTGGCATTGGAATTAGAAGCAAAAGGCTATGACTGGATTTTGGAAGGTGCGACAGTATGAGCATTGAAGTGAAATTGCAAGGTCATGAACTCACGGATGCGGAAGTGAATCCGACGATCGCTGCCAGCAAAGCCAAGGTCAAAGTCGATCGGACCGCCTATCTCACCGATTTAGTTAAACTGCGAAATCCTGAGATTCCCGATTGGATGCAACAGACGCGGGACCATGCCAGCGCGATCGTACAAGAACTCGCCATCCCTTCATCACGCGATGAAGATTGGAGATTCACCGACTTATCAGCCTTGTTGGCAACGCAATTCAAATCGGTAACGGAACCCTCGGCCTTGGGATTTGAACAGATTCAGTCCTATATGCTGCCTGAATGCGTCAATAGCCGTTTGGTGTTTGTCGACGGGATTTATGCAGCGGATTTGTCTGCTGTTGATGATCTTCCCGAAGAGACGATCGTGGGTAGTTTGGCACAGGTTCAGGAATTTTTGCCCCAAGTTAGTGATTATTTTGCGAAACAACCGGGCGGCGAAGAAGTCTTCACTGCGTTGAATACGGCTAGCATTGTGGATGGTGCGATCGTCTGGATTCCTAAGGATCAGATTGTTAAGACTCCCATTCATTTATTGTTTGTTGCGACTGGAACAGCAAAATTTTTAGTTCAACCGCGCATATTGATTGTTGCGGGTTCCGGCAGTGAAGTGACTTTAGTTGAAGATTACGTTATCTTAAACGATCGCAATTACTTTATTAATAGCGTTGCCGAAATTCAAGTTGATTGTAATGCCAAAGTTAATCATGTTCGCATTCAACGTGATAGCGACTCTGCTTTTCATATTGGTAAAACAGCCGTATCACAAGCGAGAGATAGTCAATATTGCGGTATTGCCGTGAACTTTGGTGGGGCGATCGCACGGCACAATTGGGAAATCTATACTAATGGTGAACAAACGCATTCACAATTGCTAGGCTTAAGCTGGATAACGGGCGATCGTACCAGCGATACCCATAGCTTGATTGCCTTTAGTAAACCTCACTGCACGGCCAAACAAATCAACAAATGTATTGCCGATGATAGATCCCATGGAATTTTTAACGGTCGGATTTGTGTTCCCAAACTCGCTCAGCAAACTGATGCAGCTCAATTGAGTCGAAGTTTATTGCTATCACCTAAAGCCCGCATTGATACTAAACCGCAGCTCGAAATCGTGGCGGACAATGTGAAATGTGCCCATGGAGCAACGGTGAGTCAGCTTGAAGATGATGCAGTATTTTATCTTCAAAGTCGTGGGATTGATTCAGAATCAGCCCGGAAGTTATTAACCTATGCGTTTGCAACAGAAGTAATTAACGAGATTACGATCGACTCCTTAAAATCTAAACTGCAAACAATAGTGCGATCGGCTAGTAAAGGTTGATACGATTTTTCGTATAAAGAGGGTGTCCACATTATTTTGTGAACACCCTCTTCTAGAAGCTAAATGTCTTACCGGGTATCAGGTTTGTTATTAAGGAGTTGCAGGATTCATAGATTTCCAAGCATCATTTTTCGCTGGGCGGGGATTGTTAGCTCGGAATTGTTGCATAATTGTTTTTTGTTCAGGCGTATAGACCGCTTCCATTTGAGCTTTTGCATCTTTACGAATTTGTGTAATACTCGCTTTCTGATCAGCTGTTAAGTTGAGGGAGTTTTGACCGCCCATATGATGTTCACCTTTCTTACCGCTAGCTTGGTTCGCGGCACGTTCTGCTTGGACTTGAGCCTTCTGATCTGTGGTTAAGACTGCATCTATTTTCGCATGGGTAGCCTCGCTGATTTGCTTAAGAGTTGCCTTTTGAGCATCAGTAATGTTGAGTGATTGTTGAAATTGCTTCCATTTAGCCGATCGCTCAGTTTTAGCAGGTGTAGGGGAATTTTGAGCTGTTACCATTTTCGATAAAGCAGGCGAGACTAAAAGAATTGCACCAGCAGCAAGGGCGAACAGTTGACGTTTCATATCGGGTAGGCTCCAAAAATTGAGTTGTGATTGAGTGTGTGAGGTGCAGTTGTTTTCTGCATGTCCCTATCTTATGTGCCCCTTCCAGCTTGTGCATGGGGCGATCGTCCTGATTTAAAAATGAGACAATCAGGACTTTTTTCCCATAAACTAAAACTCATCATAACTACTGATTTCAAGAAGTTCACCGATACTGAGTTGGTGATTTATCAATAAACTTCTACCTAATCATTAGCTGCATTCCTGATCATCTAATGAAGAAACCGCTAATATTAAACAGCCCTGTGTCGTCGGTTGATGAATGGTTCTAGCCCCAGAAATCGCCCGCTCGCCCGCTCGATAGGTAATGCCATTAGATACAAAATCGCCCTCTAATACTAATACGGCTTCTCCTGTAGCATGGCGATGCAAGGGTAATGTGCCAGCGGTTGGAACAAGTAAAAAGAATGCAACTTGACGATTACTAGCATCCACTTTCCATGGGGCATAGGTAGAACCGGGTGGTTGGGAGAACGGTTGCCAGGTTTTAATTGTATTCGCGATCGTAATTAAGGATTCTATAGGTTCTGATAGTAATCGTTGAAATTCTACTGAGGTGTTGAAGTCAGGCAATCCTAACCGTGCCATCAGTCTGGATTTTAGACTGGCTGGTAAGGGAACTAGAGGTACTGAGTAAGCAGCAATTTTAGAGTCAAAAATTTCAGAGGCTGAATCCATCGATTTCCCATTTAGTGTAAGTTCCATGCAAGAGTACTGATCGGCTGGAAGAGGGAAAACCCGATCTGAATCTGAAGTTTCTTCTGGGCAAGACATCACTATAGCATTTTCGGAATTGGATTCGGGTTGATCGAGGTCCTTCATTATGACTCACTATGCTTGATTACTATTTTAAACTCAATTTTTAAGCTTTACACTGAATCCATAAACCAAGGTTGTAAAGACGATCGGAGTTTTTCTAAGCCCAATCGAATTCGAGTTTTGACCGTACCGAGAGCAAGTCCAGTTTGATCGGAAATTTCTCGATGACTAAAGCCGCCATAATATGACAGTTCTAGCACTTGACGCTGTTCTATATGTAGTGTTCCCATCGCGGTCGAGACAATCGCTCTACGTTCAGAAATTTCAATGTCTTCATTCTCAAGAATTTGATCAACGGTATTAAAAGCAATTAATGCATCGGTCACTTTTCCTCGCCGCTGACTACTCCGGAGCCGATCGCAAACTCGACTACGAGTGATCATGACTAACCAAGTATCTACTCTGGCTTTAGTTTGATCATAACGATCGGCAGTCCGCCACACCTGAGCAAAGACGTCCATAAGTAGTTCCTCGCTCTCTTCCACAGAGCCTAAACTGCGGTAAGCGATGGAGTAAATGAGCTGGGCATAACGATCGTAGAGTTGAGACAATGCAGTTTGATTTTGCTGGGCGATCTGGGTCATCCATTGCGGTTCATCCGAGCGATGGAAGGATCCGGAAGCCATAAAAGTATGTCAAGATTATTGAATAATATGTATTTATAATTTATACATTATTCAATATAGTCTATATCCTTGTCAAGAACCTAGACTTCGGTAAGCGATCGAGTAAATGATTGGGACATAGCGATCGTAGAAGTGAAATAGTGCAGGTTCATCCGAGTGATGGAAAAATCCGAAAGCTATAAAAGTATGTCGAGGTTATGAAATAATATTCAAATGCTAAACTTAGTTTACCCAATCTAATCTAAATCTTTGTCAATTTTCCGATCGCAATAGGGCCGAGAATAACTCAAAGGCGGCTCCAACGAATGTTGATGTAAAAAGCCCGAATCATACATTACATCTTCCGTCTGACCATCGTAAACAATCTCACCTTGGCTCAAAATAATCGTTCGACTACAAAGTTCTAATGCTAAATCTAGATCATGGGTCGCAATCAATTGAGTAATGGGCAATGATTGCAACAAATGAATGAATTGACGACGCGATCGGGGATCAAGTTGGGCCGACGGTTCATCGAAAGCAATGATTTGTGGCTGCATAGCCAGGATTCCCGCGATCGCAACCCGTTTTTTCTCGCCACCTGACAGATTGCCAGGATTACGATGAGCATAGTCTTTAAGATCTAGACCCACTGCATTAATTGCTTGTTCACAGCGATCAATTAAATTTTCCTGTGGAATACCTTGATTAAGGGGTCCAAAACTAATATCTTCCCAAACTGTTGACATAAATAATTGATCATCAGGATTTTGGAAAACTAGGCCGACAAAATTACGAATTTCCCGGAGATACTTGGATTCCATCGGATAATGCCCGATCGTAATAGTCCCAGTTTGAGGCAATAAGATCCCATTCAAATGCTGTAGTAATGTCGATTTACCAGAGCCGTTTGCGCCAATCAGTGCAACCCGATCGCCCGCATGAATATCTAAAGAAATTCCCTTTAGGGCTTGGGTTTTATCTGGATAATTATAATTTAGATTTTGAATTGAAATTGAGTTGTGATGCATAATCCTAACTATAAAATGCTACTTGTCCAACTATTGCAAATAAAATAGTGAATCCAAAAGCTAATCGATCGCGCCAAGAGATTTTTAGTGATTTTGGCAATGGTAATGCGCCTTGATAACCGCGTGACACCATAGATTGATGAATGCGGTTGCCCCGATCGTAGGTCCGAATAAACAATGATCCAATCATATTTCCAATCACCAATCGTTGCCAGCGTTTTCCAGCCAAAAGGTTACGGGCAATCGCCGCTCGTCGCATGGTGGTAAATTCTTCAACCAGCAAATCTAAATAGCGATACATTGAACCCAAAATTGCGATCAACAATGGAGGCACTCGTAGAATACTTAAACTTTGAAGTAAAACTGGAATTGGAATAGTCAATGTGAGTAAATTCATTAATACTAATGTTAATCCGAGTTTACACAAGACACTCCCGAAGACTAAAAGCCCTGTTAGGGTAATCTTTAAAAATCCCCACTGCCAAAAAATTCCTTCGCCATCACGAAATAAAATTCCTAATACCGAAACACTCACAAATATTGATTCTACGGCAAAGCGTTGATAGAGCTTGAACAAATCAACTTGACTCATCCCTAACAATACAATAATCCCACAGCCATAGATAAGCCATGTTAGCCAATGGGCATCAGGAGTGGCAACGATCGCAACTACCATGATTAAAGTGCAAACAATGCGAGTCGTGGGGGCGATCGTATTATGGGAATGACTATGATGGTTATCATGATGGTCAGTATGAGAATGAAAACTATGGCTGTGGGAATGGGGCATGATGACCTATTTTGATAGTCTATTTTAATGTCGAATCATCTTGAGATATATGCCGTTGACGAGTTGTGAGTTTACCTAATGCCATAGATAGCCCAAAAGTTGCGATCGTACCCACTAGTCCTGCGAGTGGTGTTGCCACGGATTCTGGAACGCCTCGCATTGTGTATTCTTCAAAGATTGAAAAGAATGGCAATTTTTTAGCGATAGAATCTTTTTCTGATTTTGATTCAAACTTTAGATCTTGGGCGACCCGATCGAGTCCATCGGGATTCTTGCTGGCAAAGGGCGATAGTAATACGGCAACTATGAGTGCTATCGAAAGTCCGGTGAGGATAAAGATTCGATTGTTTTGAGTGCTGGAATAACGATGCATAAAATCTCCATTGGTTTGAGCGTAAAGGTTTAATGTGATAAATTTAACGCAATAGCTCGGAATTCATTTTCTTAGATGAGGTATAAAGTAAATCAGGTCGCGATCGCCAAATGAATGTCACCGTGGCAACTGTCACTAATGCTTCCCCAACGCCAATCATTACATGCCATCCCACCATTGCCGTCATTCCAATAAGCAAGGGTACCGTGCCAGAAATTGCTAGCTGAATGGCCGCAATCGCAGAAGCAGTAACCACGCTGAACCAGGATGCGATCGCAGTCCCAACGACAATTCCTCTGAGTCCTTGACCCACTAGATTCCGAACAGTACGAAATAAGTAGTATCCGCCGAAGGTTCCAATCAATCCCATATTGAAGATGTTTGCTCCCATTGCGGTAATGCCACCATCTTGAAATACGAATCCCTGTACCATAAAGACAACCGACATGACCAAAGAACCCGCCCACGGCCCGAGTAAGACTCCCGCTAATGTTCCCCCGAGTAAATGACCTGATGTTCCACCGGGAATGGGGAAATTGATCATTTGAGCAGCAAAGATGAATGCGGCACAAACCCCCATCAGTGGTACAGTGCGGTCTTGATAGTCGGATTCAACTTGCTTTAGCGAGATTGTAATAAGGCCGATCGTACTAATCCACGTCACGCCCAAGATGGGTAAACTCAGAAACCCGTCGGGGATATGCATGGCGAGAAATGCGGAATTGAGAATTAAGAATTGAGGCATGGTGATCTCGCGGTTAAGGGTGAAAAAATATCTGTATATTAGGACATTTTAATCATTCCGATTTGCCACAGGGCTTGTATTGAAATGATTAATCCAATAAATGTTATTGCGGCTGCGGTTACGATCGGAATAACATTCATAACCCGTTTTAGTTGGAATGATTTTTGATCGGTCCATTTTTCGATCGGAAGTCGCTTAAATAGATGTTTTGAATAGATTAGTAATAAGCCTAATCCAGTTAAAACGCTTGCTAGTCCTAGACTAAACGAAAGGACTAAAATTAATCCGTAGCCAACTTGACCTAATGCGATCGAACTCAATAATAATAACAATGCTGATGGACAAGGAATTAATCCACCGGATATACCTAAGGCAAGTAAGCTCTTTAGATTAACATTGCCTTCTGGTGGAATATGAGAGTGAGTGTGGCCACCGGAGTGGGAATGGTGGTGATGCGTTGAATCATGGCTGTGGGAATGCGCATGTGAATGATCATGTGAGTGGTGGTGATGTGATTCTGAGTGGGGATTTGAATGGAGTTTTAAATCAGTTTGTTTGTTTAGACGATCGCGTAGGAGATTGCCGCCGATCGTGACGACCAACAGCCCTGAGATCAAACTCAACCATGGAAAAAGCTGTTCTGGTAAAAATGCACGAGAGGCCAAGAGCGTTACGCCACCTAATATAAATACACCCAATGTATGAGTCACTGTCGTAGTCAAGCCTAAAAAGAATGCATGACGTACCGTTGCCTTTTCGCCCATTAAATAGGCTCCTACTAAGGTTTTGCCATGACCTGGAGACATTGCATGAGCACCACCCCAAAGAAATGCGCCGACGATCGTAACCCATATACTAGATGAATTTAAAGGTGAATTAGGAAATGATGTGGCATCTTGATTTTCAGGACTAAAGATTATATTTTTTACTGTTTTATTATGAGATATTGTGGTGATACAACGGGCCGTTTGAATGCCGGGTTCAAAGAGTCCATAATGAATTTTTACACCGCTTGTTTCAGTGGGCCATGAATAGGTAAGTTGAATGGTACTGCGATCGTTAGAACTGCTAGCAAGTGAATTAGGCAAAGCTGTAGCTGAGGAAATTTGTAATGCTCCACGTTGATTCCGATCGTTAATGATTTGAATCTTTTCACCTAGTAAATCTTGTAGTAAAACCTGATTTGAATCAATTTCTGTAGTAGATAGTTTGCCATTACGATCGGTATCGGCTTTTGCAACTAATCCGGTGGGAATGGTTAAGAGCATTTGGGCTGAAGTCGGATTGATTTTAATATCAGCCGATGCGAGATCTGCCCAGTGTGCTTGGCTAGAGCTTGCTGTTAGTAAGTGAATACCGAGAAAGGTGATGAATGAGAGCAGTAGAAGGCACGATCGGAAAAACAGCTTTTTCATGATGACACAGAGTTTACGATTGAGGTTTACTATGGATTAGAATTACAAGCGTTTCCTTCAGAATCAACGATGTAGCATTGATTAGACCTATTGCCAGAATTATTACCAAATGGATTACCCGGATTTGCGCCTGCGGTCGGACGAAATTCCGGACTAGGGATAGGCGGCGCCATCACATTTGAGCTAGTACTATTGGACGCTTGGGAACGATCGGTGGTGTTCTTCTCCTTGGGTTCTTTATAACCACAAATCGAATTGAGGGCGATCGTGCGGCCATCACTAGATTTGAAATAGCAGGCAGAGTCTTCAATACTATTAGGAATAATCGTGGGAAAACGGTTGCCAATCTCAGCCTTAGCTATTACGGGGAATAGGAAACATGAACTAACTAAACTGATGAATCCTAATATCGAATGTCGCATAATATTCTCCTAAATTAAAGATTGATTTGTAAAGCCTGTAGACTTTTTTCAAAGTCTGGATCGATATTTTGGGAATTGGTGCTGTAAATCTTCGACTGTTCAATATTGCCTAATCGTTGTTCAATGTCTGAAGCTTGTTTGAATATTCCAGCACTTTTAATACCGGAATTAAGCGCCATCTGTATGGCTTCTCTGGCCTCAGAAATCCGATTGTTCACCATAAAAGCTCTAGCTAAAACGGCATAGGTTTGAGAATCATGACGTACTTTTATTTCTTCTTGTATCAATGCTAGAGCTTCCGCTGAGTCATTGTTTTGGCGACGATCGAGAAGCAATTGTGCTAGTTCTCGCCGATGACCAAAGGCTCCATTGGCATGGCCTGCATTGGTACTTTGGCGAAGAAGGGTTTCTGCTTTTTGTAATAGGTCATCGTAAGGTTGATTTTGTAATTGTTTTAGTCTAGCTTTACCTCGCAAAACAGTATGATCGTAGATATTTGTTGATTGTTGTGAATAGGAAATTATTTGATCATAGGTCCGATCGGCTTCTGCATATTGTCCACGACGAGTTTGAAGTGTAGCTAAATTGATCAATGCTAAAGGATAGCGCGGTAATATTCGCAAAGCTTCTTGATACAAAAATTCCGCTTGATCTAGATTGCCTTGATTATAGAAATGCCGACCTAACAGAACGCGTACTAGTGCGGATGGGCCAACTTCACCGACTTCTTCAGCTTGAATCGCAAGTCTAAACGTCCCAATCGAACTTGGTTTTCCTTGAGCTTCTTCAACTAATGCTTGCAGGGTAAGGCTATTTAAATTAGGTGATTGATTAACAATGATGTTTGCCTGAGTTTCAGCAGACAATAAATCTCCTGTTGCTAATGCACAAGTGACTAAAATTGATCGCGCCTCATCATTTTTCGGTTTAGCTTTGATAATATCCAGCGCAATATTTTGAGCTGTTTTAAAATCATGTCTTGCCTGCGCTACTTGTGCCAAGGTTAGCCTTGCACTTGCATTCTCAAAGGGTAAGGTCGCGATCGATCGGTTCGCGGTCTGTTCTGCCAGTAAAAACCAACTTACTTCTCCAGTTGCTTTCCCAAGTTGCCAGTAGGCATTCCCTAGAGCGGCAAGATTCATACCACTATTTGGATCTTGTAGTAATTTAGTTTGATAAAGTTCAATTTCTCGTTGAATCAATTGTTTACGATCGGTCGTTCCTGGTAAATTCAACTCAAATGAATAGGCATCTAAATTAGGTTTGATTGGTAAGGTAGCTTTTTCAGAAAGAATAGCGATCGTTGTAATGATTAGTACGATTGGGGCAATAAGCCAGAGTGAATAATGAGATTGTGCTATTTTCATAGATTTCGATCCCCTGATTAAGGGGATCGGGGAATAGGATTAATTGGGGAATGCTAAATAGGGAAATTGGGGCACTAATGGCTGATGGCCTTGGGATGGACCGTTGCCATCGTAAGAAACATTGTCAGATTTCACTGCACCATTGGTTAATACCGATAATGTTTGATCAATGACATCATCTTTAAGCATTCGACCTGCAATGGGTGAACCTTTCCCATTTACTGCATTCACATAACCACTAGGAATAGTCGTATCAATGCGCATGACATCGGGCAAAAATGCACCCAGCAATATGTCCGCGCGTTCGCTACTATTACCTAAGGCCAGTAACGTATTCTTTGCTTCAGCACGAACCGGAGCAGCAGCATCGCTCAAATCTTTATTTGGAGGAATGCTATTGAATGCATTTAAGAAACTATTAGTAACAATCAACCCTTCATTGATAGCTGGACGGGCTAAGCGTTCGACTTGATTATATTCGCCTGTCCGTGGATTACGAGTTGAGATGGTTTCCCACACATCAAAGACAGTCGCTTTACTATTACCCTGCTGAAGGAAGCTTCGAGGAATACGAACCACAATCGCATTTACGTTGTAGCCCTTCGTAAAGTCGATCGCTTGATTAGCAGGACGGAAGCCGACCGCCGGACCAATTCCCGCCGCGCCTGCCCGAACTCGGAAAAATTGTTCTACATCAAAAAAGAATGGATCTTCACGCAATCCGGCAAAGACTGAAATTTTGCTATTTCCAATTTTTAGATCATTCACTTTTGGAGCTGACCTTGGATCTTTGCTTAAAGGCGTTGTAATTCCCTTTGCAAACCCAATTTTATGTTCATTAGCTTCAACGGTCAGTCTAAATTCTTGTTGTCCATTGGCTTCAGGCTTGCTAAATTCAAACTCCAACGCTACATTTTCTTTCCCCGTCGGAATATTGTCTTTATTAGCTACCCGTGAAACGTGAAATTCGTACTTTGCATTATTACTAAAATAATATTGTTGTCTGGCGACCGATCGGGGGTTGGTGTTCATTATAAAAACCAAATCATCGTCTTTCGCGCCTGAATTTTGGTCTTTTTCACGGAATACATAAAGATCCGTCAAATTAACATTTCGCCCTTTTGTACTAGTTTCGCCATCATCGTGATCGGATGCGACCACGTTTTTCGGCACACTCATCACAGTTGCGATTGCAATAGCGGAAAACCCTAACCCAAACCAAATTTTCTTATTCATGTATTTCTCTGAAGGCAACTACGTTGATCGCCCAACAAATCAGCGCTAAAGTGCTGGGTTTGACAAGGTATACGATCGATCGCATTGGTTGGATCTGTGAAATCCAAAAATTATTTTAGTAGTTGACAGTGACCCTAGATATAGCGGATTGACCCAGTAGAACTTGAGCTATGAGCCTTAGATTTCAAGCTCAGTGCCCCGACATCTTGTATCCTATTGAGTGACTAAAAATCATGAGAATTAGCCGTGCTTGACCTAAAGCTACTGCGGGAAAATCCCGATCGTATCCAAACCCAACTCAACCGCCGCAACGGCAGTTACGACATCCAAGCAATCCTGAGTTTGGACCGTCAATGCCGTGAACTAGAACAAATGCGATCGCAATTGCAAACCCGCAGTAACGAAATCGGCAAGCTAGTGGGCCAAAAAATGAAGTCTGGGACTAAACCAGATGATGATGAAATTCTGGCGTTTAAGGCTGAAGGGAATCAACTTAAAGCCGATCTCAGCAAACTCGAACCTCGCGAGAAAGACCTCAAGGCTGCGATCGAAACCTTACTGTTACAACTCCCAAACTTGCCAAGCGCAACGACTCCCGATGGCAAAAGCGAAGACGAGAATGTCGAAATTAGAACCTGGGGACAAGAATATAAACCCAAGCACGCGGTCTTACCTCACTACGAAATTGCAGAGAAGTTAGGAATTATTACAACTGACAAGGCCACCAAGATTGCCCAGACGCGTTTTGTGGCTCTTCTGGGCGCGGGTGCGGCGTTGGAGCGTGCATTAATTCAATTTATGCTAGACACCCAGATTGAGGCGGGCTATGTAGAAGTGATGCCGCCCCTGCTGGCCAATACAGACTCAATGACAGCGACGGGACAGTTGCCTAAGTTTGCGGAGGAAAGTTTTAAATGTAGTGATGATGATCTTTGGTTGATTCCAACGGCGGAAGTCCCGGTGACGAATCTTTATCGGGATGACATTATTGATGGGGCAGAATTGCCGATTCAACATTGTGCCTATACGCCTTGTTTTCGCCGAGAAGCAGGAAGTTATGGCCGAGATACGCGGGGATTAATTCGTTTACATCAATTCAATAAAGTGGAATTGGTGAAGCTGGTGCGCCCCGAAACATCAGAAGAAGAACATCTAAAACTTCTGCGGAATGCTGAGGCCATTTTAGAAGCATTACAATTACCTTATCGGACTATTGAACTCTGTACGGGAGACATTGGATTTGGTGCGGGTAAATGTTTTGATATTGAAGTGTGGCTTCCATCGGCTGATACCTATCGCGAGATTTCGAGTTGTTCAAATTTCTATGATTTCCAAGCACGTCGCGGCAATATTCGTTTTAAAGAATCAGGACAAAAAGGAACCCACTTTGTTCATACATTGAACGGGTCGGGATTGGCCGTCGGTCGCACAATGGCCGCTGTCCTAGAAAACTACCAACGAGAAGATGGCACGATCGCAGTCCCCGAAGTGTTGAAACGATATTTGGGTCGCGACACACTATAAAAAAACTATTTAGATAAAAAACTATTTAGATAGTTCTTTTAACGAGTTCTATGCGGATGACTGATCGTAGAGGGTGCGAGGGTGCGAAATCCGAACTAGCCTACAAGTCGGTTAATCTGTCAGAATGGGTTAGGTTACTGGAATTCGGGATTTTATTGCTATGTCGTTTTCTTCGCTTTGCCGCTTCTTTGAACACGTTCGCCAATTTAAACTGGTACGAACTATCCGATCGGTCCTTTTCGCGGGACTTTTGGGGTTTCTTTCATTGTTCTGTGACGCGACAGATGCTGAGGCGGCGGATTGGATGGCGGTATGGCGATCGCATCCTGATATTGCAATTACTGCGAGTGGTGAAATAAATCCGATTGTTCAGCCGATCGTCAAATCCTCCCCGTCAGACCTAACTCCAGCACAAACCCAGATCTCAACTGTTGCTCCTAAGACTTCAGCGGCCTCTAAAGTTGCGATTGATACAGCACTACAGCCCAAGAGTGAACTTAGTGCACCGAAACCGATCGAGCGGGGTAGTTTTGTGACGGAAGCGGTGAAGAAAGTTGGTAATGCTGTTGTGAGAATTGATACTGAAAAAACGATTACGCGCCGTGCAGCAACCGATCCAATGATGGAAGATCCATTTTTCCGTCGGTTCTTTGGGGATGAACTGTTGGCTCCTCGCGAGGAAATGATGCGGGGTCAGGGTTCTGGCTTTCTGATTGATAAGAGTGGTGTGCTGTTGACCAATTCCCATGTGGTGAATGGTGCGGATAAGGTGACGGTGACGTTGAAAGATGGCCGCAAATTTGAAGGCAAAGTGCGCGGCGTGGATGAGGTAACGGATTTGGCTGTTGTTAAAATCGAAGGTAACGATCTGCCTGTGGCGACTTTGGGTGTTTCGACTGATGTGCAAGTTGGGGATTGGGCGATCGCAGTGGGCAATCCTTTGGGTCTGGATAACACGGTCACGTTGGGCATTGTGAGTACTTTAAAACGATCGAGTGTTTCGATCGGTATTCCTGACAAGCGGCTTGATTTCATTCAAACGGATGCGGCGATCAATCCGGGGAATTCGGGTGGCCCATTGTTGAATGATAATGGTGAAGTGATTGGAATTAATACAGCCATTCGGGCAGATGCGATGGGCATTGGGTTTGCAATTCCGATCGATAAAGCGAAAGAATTAAAAGATCAATTGGCGCGCGGTGAAAAAATTCGTCATCCCTATTTAGGGGTTCAAATGACCAATCTCACGCCAGAGCTTGCAAAACTGAATAATGATGACCCCAATGCAGTATTTATTGTGCCGGAAGTGACGGGTGTAATTGTGGTGAAAGTCCTGCCCGGAACGCCTGCGGCAAAGTCGGGAATTCGTCGCGGGGATGTGATTACGGCGATCGATGGGGCTGCGATTACGGCGGCGGAAGAGTTACAACGT
>JANXWB010000015.1 GCA_025351345.1 Synechococcales cyanobacterium GL140_1_metabat_312 | reverse complement strand
CGATCGCTCTGTCGAGGCCACATATATTCTGGGCGATCGAGTGACTGTAAATTAATTAGCTAAACTAATAAAGTCAATACATGATCATAACCATCAACTCCGATCGATCGAATCACCATAGGTCGTAAAGCTTGTACTTGTAAATCAAACTCTTTAACACCCAATCGACCTCGCAAGATCAATAAATCATTACGGGACTGTTGCCATTCGGATGCCTGGATTTGTTCTAAAGTATACATGGCTAAAATCGCGGATAACAATGCTTCATTACTTTTTCCGAGCAAGGCCTGCGCTGCCGAAAAGTATGTTAAATTCATTCCCTGCAAATATCGATCGCCTGATTCCTGGGCCGCTTGCAATCCTGCAATCAAATAGGGCAATGCATCATCTGGTTGATTGATCATCACATACGCAATACCCAAACTATTATTGCAGAGTGCTTGGCTGGCCCGATCGTCCTGACTAGCCGCCAATTTTAAGCCTTGCGTCAATTGAGAAATCGGAATCTCAGCACTATCCTCATCAAGGCAATCGAATTGTCTAGCCCGCAAAATTTCACTGTAGCCCGTATTCGCCAACGCATTCGCTTGACCCAAGGCATCACCCATTTGCCTTGCTAAAATCAATGCCTGCTGTGCATATCGAAGCGCTTCATCATAGTCCTTTGCGAGGGCGAATGTACGGCTGAGATGATTGAGATTTGCAATGGCACAGGGATAGTCTTCAGCAGCTTGGGCAATCTCTAGGGCTTGTTTATGAAAAGCAACAGCACTGTCAGTATACTTTGCGACCTGCTGCGAATACCCAATTAACGTTAAAATTCGGGCTTTTTCTTGGGTTTTATCGACTTGCCGAAGTGGCTCATCTAAATAGGTCAATAAATCATTCAAACTACCTTGAGACAGCAATGAAACCATTCCACCATAAAGTGGGAAATAAGTCTTTTGTGAGAAACTTCGTAGTAATTGTAAGACTATTTGAAAACTGACAGTCTGTAAACTCGGACGCAACGTGGCAAAATGACTAGAAAGTTGACTCCACAATACCGTAAATGTCAAAAAGGTCGAAATACAGAGTTGCCGTCCACCTTTTGAATTATAAGGTTGGGTTTCCGCCCAAGCGACTAATCCGCGCTGACTCGTCAATAAAACAATTGCTAATTCAACCCAATCACTATCACTGATATCACTTTTCCAATCACTTATAGTCAATTCAGTATTATTCAATAAAGCAAACAAAGAAGCAGGTGTGTCACTTTTAACTGTCTTGGACCATAATCCCCAAGGTCCGATCGATTCAGATTGATTCTCAAACCCTAAATTAGATGATTTCTCAAACATCCATTGAACTAAACTGAGTTCTAAATTCTTCCACGATGCCAGTCCACGGGGAATTCCTTGGGCGATGGCTTTTAATGTCTCACTTCCCGCTGCCATACTGGTTAGACGAATGGCCAGTTGCTGCTGCTGATCGAGCGTTAGTCGGCTGGGATGGTTGGGATCAATGGTGTGCAGCCATGCCGCGAGTTGATCCTCTGGTTTTGCACCCAAAATCTCGCTAATGGCCGCTGCGATCGCACCTGTTCTCTGTTGTTCGGTTTGATACCGTTGCCATTCGGCTTGGATTGTTTTTAGGGCGCGCTGTTGACGAATAGCTTTGGCTTGTTTGAGATCGTCGTCAGAGTCTAGGTTTTGGGCAATGATTTCACGACGATCGCTTAGGCACTGATCAAAGAGTTCATCGGTTCCTGTTTCAAATTCCTGAACAATCCGATCGTAAATCTGAAATGTGCCGCGAATTTTCCCTTTCAATGTTTCGGTGATAAGGTCATCGATCGCTGATTGATAGCGAGTTTGAAGCGCTAGATCCATCACAGTCACCTCAGCCAATTTATTTGCTAATTTTATTTATTGTGTATCTCGGCACGCCCAATCAATGAACGCTACAATAGCCTAAAATATTTGCACAAATTAAGTTAATGATAGAGGTAATCTTAGCAGTTTTGGCCGTATCTGCCGCCGCAGGAATACGATCGGTGTTGCCGTTGTTGACGATCGGTTGCATGGCGGGATCGGATCTGTGGTCAAAGATGCCAATTCTAGAGCATATTTCGCCCCAAATTTTGCTGGGTGTTCTCGTAAGTGGATCATTAATTGAATTGTTGGCGTCCAAAAATCAAGTCGGAATTCGTATTTCACAACTTGTAGAATTAGTTCTCAGCCCACTCGTCGGCGGGCTTTTAGGGATTGCGATCGCCCGAACTACAGAGCTAAGTGATGGAATCATTATCTTGCTTGGCATTATTAGTGGCCTACTGGCACTTGTCTTGCAATTGGTTCAAGTCGGTTGGTTTTATAGATTGCGAGGATTGCCGCTATGGGCGGTTTTTGCTCAAGACTTTCTTTGTGTGACCTTGATTATTTTTGCCGTGAATGCGCCGCAGCAAGGTGGAATTATTGCCCTGATGCTGTTGTGGTTAGCGATTCGGAGTGCAAGTGAATGGAACAATTGGAGCCGATCGTCCATTCGATCGAAGATTGGTCAAGATTAAAATCTACCGCATTTGATTTATATTCAGATTCTCTTTAAGTATTTTACTCATCTAAGCCTCCCGTTTTCGTTCTGCCAATTTCAACAGAATTTCTTCATGGTATGACTGAGTAATAGGGTAGAAATAAGCTAATATCACACCCAAAATTAAAAATACGGTTGGTAATGGACCAATGGACCACCGAATGGCTTCGATCGCGGCAGGGGGTTGTATTGTTAATGCTCCGTTGTAGCCAGAGTGTTCTAATGCCTGACCGACGGCAAACAGACCAGCGGCCAATCCGACTTTTTGTAATAACACCATAAAGGCATAGAAAAACCCTTCCCGTCGTTTTCCAGTATTCAATTCATCCAAATCAATCACATCCGGTAACATTGACCAAGGAATCAAATAGGCAGTCGAAACACCAAAGCCCGCTAATATGCCCAGAAAATACATCAAATTGACTTGACCGGGTTGCAATGTAAATAATCCGATCTGCGCCACTAACCAAATTCCCATTCCAGCGAAATACGCCGCTTTTTTCCCATAACGTCCACTAAACCAACTCCAAAATGAAAGCGCAATCAATGCTGTTCCCTGAACTGCCAGCACTAAGTTATTAGCCACCGACGGCGACAATTGCATGTATTTGAGTACAAAGAATTGAATCACGGTCGCCATAATCTGAAGGGCCAACCACGAGCAAAGGTAAATACCAACTACATACAAAAAGGCACGATTTTTAAACGCTAATTTAAATTGTTCTACGATCGGTAAATGTTCTTCTTCATTTTCTAAATTTTGATCGCGATGATTTAGGGTTCTTGCTTTAGTCCCAAAAACACACCAGATTATGGTGACGATCGAGATCACACTAATAATTCCACTAGCAATTAGATATTGATTCGCTTGGTTCTCTTTCCCCGGAAGCGCCAATGTTACCAAAATCATTAAAATGATCGATAGCAAACTCCCCCCTATGGAGAATGTAAATCGAAAACTATTCAAACTGGTGCGTTCATTGTAATCCTGTGTCATTTCCGGTGTTAGTGCCGTGTAGGGTAAGTTCACAGCGGTATAGGCCGTGTTAAACAAAATTCCCATCACCACATAGAACCAAAACAAACCCATGCCATTGAGGTCTGGTTTTACCCATTGCAACATGAAAGTAATGGCAAAGGGAATTGCTCCACCCAACATCCAAGGATAACGCCGACCCCATTTTTTTGATTGGGTCCGATCGCTCATTACGCCAACGATCGGGTCATTAATTGCATCCCAGATCTTGCCAATCATCAAGACACTACCTGCTAATCCTGGTGCAATCCCGGCAACATCGGTGAAGAAAATAAGTTGATAAAAGGTCAACAAATTAGCAGTCATGGCAGGTCCAACATCACCTGCACCGTAGGCAAGTTTTTCAGCGAACGTGAGTTTGGACGGGAGAACTGGGGATGTCATGGTGCAAGTCAGCAATCTGCCTCGAAATCTGCTTTAACAGGATACTTCAGGTTGACCGATTCCCGCAGACCTCAAGAGCGTTGTATCATTTTAGTAACACAAAGAGATGGGCTAGAGTAGGGCGCAAGATGACAGACAATACTTTAAATGATTTATATGTTTCCTGGGACGAGTATCACCATAAAATCGAGCAACTCGCCTTACAAATATATCGATCTGGCTGGAAGTTTAACCAAATTGTATGTCTGGCAAAGGGTGGATTGCGGGTAGGTGATGTCTTGGCTCGGATTTATGATGTTCCCTTGGCAATCCTTTCGACAGCTTCTTATGGCTTCGGCAGTGACGATCGGGATGAGGAACGATCGGTTAAAGACCATCGGGGCACGCTTGTTTTTTCAGATGATTTGACGAAAACAACGCAGCATTTAGGCAGTCATATATTATTAGTGGATGACTTAGTTGATTCTGGGATTACGTTGCAAAAGACAATTCCTTGGCTCGATCGTAAATATGGTTTTTATATTGAAGAAGTTCGCAGCGCGGTGTTGTGGTACAAATCTTGTTCCATTATCAAACCTGACTACTATGTTAATTACTTAGATCACAACCCATGGATTCATCAGCCCTTTGAGAAATATGAGATTATGAAACCGGGTGATTTAAAATCACTAGTAGATGGGGAAAAGGCTGAAGGAATTGAGGTATGCCATGATGTATAGCCGGGGAGATGTTGTACTGTCTTTGTTCCCGAATTCAGATATGACAAGTTACAAAAAATGTCCAGTTTTAATTGTTCAATCCGATCATGTTGAGCGGGGCGGCGATCAAAAATTAGTGGCCTTAATCACATCAAATCTAAAACGTACGGGTGTGACGAGAGTGCCGATCGAGTGTGATAGTGATTTAGGTCGAGCCATGGGATTAATGATGGATTCGGTGGTGATGACGGATAATCTGGCGACAATTAAGGAACATGCTTTTATTAAAAAAATAGGACATTGTTCAGATATGACGGCAATCGACGCGGCATTGAGTAATAGTTTGGGAATTTTGGCGATCG
>JANXWB010000001.1 GCA_025351345.1 Synechococcales cyanobacterium GL140_1_metabat_312 | reverse complement strand
CGTGTATAGCAGCGCTGAGGATGACATTCTAAATGGATTCTGTGATGCGCTGGGAACCAGTCACGAGATTTTGGAAACGTTACGTCTTACCTTGTGCGATCTTGAGGCTAAAACGGTTAGTCCATTGGTTAGCGAAAACTCCTCAGAATCGATCGGATTTCAAAAACCTAGTGCTTCTAAGTCCGATCCTCTTAAATCAGTCCGTGTTTGGCTGGATGGCATAGAGATTAATGACCCCAAAGTGGCTCGATTTCTATGCAAATTGATTCCCTCTCAATGTCCCTTTGAGCGGGATATCGTTGTTTTTGGGAAAAAACTCGTCCACATCCCGCCCATGTGCAAAATCAATCCGCTATACGATCAACTCGTGGGCCTGCGTTTCCGATCGCTCTCCTACTTAGTGGATGTTTGCAAAGAAGACGTAACGGCTTATGTCTAAGCGTAATATTCGGTCCAGATACTGTTTAGATACTCTTGGGTCTCGACCGATTAGCCTAGGCAGCCAAAGACGTTTGTAAGGGTTGCCAACGGAATATCCGATCGCCGCCCATTTCAACCACGATTTTGACTTTCGGATTCACTTTTGGCAAACTAACCAAATATGCCAGTTCCGTGTTTGATAGAATGTGCCCCTCTACAATCCAAAGCAGCAGCCCCTTGGACTTCGGTGGCAAGTTGGTCAACTGAGTATCAATAATCGGCGGCACAAACACCCGATCGCCCACAGCGGGATCAGCCGTAGCACTCTTTTTACCTAAATGTGGGGGTCGAACGCCATGGACACCCGTCAAATACATACATACATCGCCCATGCCCCGCGCACTCATCATCAGAGACACGTATCCACGCGATCGTAGTCGTCGTCGATAGCGTCCCTCGAAGCCGCCTTCCAAGGGGACATACACGCCTAATGCGCCATGAGTTTCTAGATCTCGTGAGATCTGACCGCCCGTTGTGATAAGTGCCATAGAATTAAGTCTAAACGTAAATTACGGGAGAGTTTACTATTGTCTAGTGTAGTTGGTTTAGGGCCTCAGTCTTACCCCGAGGAAAATAGATTCAAAGCATCTCACTTTACTTTTAATAGCTTTCACTCTATGTAATTGGCTTCTATTGCTTTCTAGCGATTTACTAAGATGGATACGATCGTAGTATCTATATTTCTCCTCTGTATGATTGCATTGTTGTAAAGTAGTATGTTACATTTCTTTACAAGGGAGTTTTGTAAATCATTCTCCTCCCAACACAGCAAGCTCGGCCAGTCACAGTTATGTCGGCTGGTTTTTTATGAATTGGGTTGATTGTGATTATTTTCTCTGTAGATCTAAAGAAAATTTAGGGATTGAACAGAATTTTATAAATCTGTTCGACTTGGAATCTATTACTACGGCAAGGAGCGTGGTACCTTATTCTGTAGCGTTAGGACCATGAAATTTCTAACCTTAAATTTCTAACCTTGGACGGCATATGACGGCTTAGGGCATGGGAGAAGCGCAAGGTATAGATCAAGGTTTCGTTGATATCAGGTTTCCACCATCAAAGTCTGGAGAGTTAATTATGTCCGTCCGTCTATATATTGGCAATTTGCCCGAAGATATTACTCGCCAAGATTTGGAGACTGTGTTCTCTGAAGGTGGGGATGAATCGGCTTCCGCTAAGTTGATTACCGATCGTAAAACTGGAAAATGTCGTGGGTTTGGATTCGTCACGGTTAAGACCGATGAAGAAGCTGATCAATTTATTGAAAAGTTCAATGGCGTTACCGTCAAAGAAACAGTTTTGAAAATTGAAAAGGCACTCCCGCGCGCCAAAGAAGGTGAGGGAGATGCTCCAGCTGCCCCTGTTTCTAATAATATTCCGGCTCCAATTTCTGCTGCAAATCGCACCAAAACGGCTGCTGCTACTGGCGGCGGCAATAAAGGTGGCGGGAATCGGAGCGGTGGCAGTGGCAACAAAGGTGGCGGCGGTGCTAGCACTGACAATGGTGCATTCCAGCCAGACCCTCGTTGGGCTTCGGTGCTTGAGCAACTCAAGGAACAATTGAATGCTCAAGCGGTTGAGTAGTTTTGACAAGTTTCATCATCGGATTTGATTAGACAATAGAATGGGTGGAGGATTTATATCTTCCATCCACTTTGAATGGGTTTGATGGCGATCGTCTGTCATTACTGATTGAATCTCGCTGAGTTGTTTAGAGGGAAGAATGCTATGGCAATTAAAAAAGGTGGAATGGTGAAGGCCATTCGTGAAAAGCTTGAAGGCAGCCTAGAAGCCCAAGCCAGTGATTCCCGATTCCCGTCTTACTTATTTGAGAGTGCGGGCGAGGTGATGGACATTAAGGGTGATTATGCGTTTGTGAAATTTGGCAAAGTGCCCACCCCGAATATTTGGCTACGGGTTGACCAGCTTGAAGACTTTTAACTTAAATCTCAACTTAAAGTTAACTACTAAAAATGAAAAACGATCGAACATTACTCATTTAGATGCCCGATCGTTTTTTATTTTGAACTAGATTACAGAATTATGCCCAGCGAATTTTTACGCTTCGTCTAAGGCCGCAATGCCAGGAAGAACTTTACCTTCCAATAATTCAAGACTTGCGCCGCCGCCCGTCGAGATATGGCTCATTTGGTCGGCAAGGCCCACTTTTTCCACTGCTGCTACCGAGTCGCCGCCGCCGATAATCGTGGTAGTGCCCTTTGGAGTGAGTTCAGCCAGCGTATGAGCGATCGCTTCGGTGCCTTTAGCAAACTTGTCGATTTCAAATACACCCATCGGTCCATTCCAGATGACAGACTTGACATCCGCCAAAGCCGCTTGGAATGTTTTGATAGAGTCAGGACCAATGTCTAGACCCATCCAACCCTCGGGAATTGCATCAACAGAGACGATTTGGGTGTTGGCTTCAGCAGAGAACTTATCGGCCACTAAGACATCGGTTGGCAACAAGAACTGTACGCCCTTTGCCTTTGCTTTTGCTTCTAAGGTCCGAGCGAGTTCTAGTTTGTCATCTTCTACTAAGGAGCTACCAACGGACATGCCGCGTGCTTTATAGAAGGTGAAAATCATGCCGCCGCCAAGGAAGATCTTGTCAACTTTGTCAATCAAGGTTTCAATTACGCCGATTTTGCTGGAGACTTTGGATCCACCAACGATCGCAGCCAACGGACGTTTTGGATTTTCGATAGCGTCCTGCAAGAACTTCAATTCTTTTTCAACCAAAAGACCTGCCACGCAAGGCGACAGATATTTGGTCACGCCTTCGGTGGACGCATGGGCGCGGTGGGCTGTGCCAAACGCATCGTTGACGTAGAGATCTGCGACGGAGGCTAGTTTTTTAGCAAAGTCTGGATCATTCTTTTCTTCTTCAGGATAGAAACGAACATTTTCCAACAGCACCACATCGCCATTGTTCATCGCCGCGACTTTGGTTGCTGCTTCGTCGCCGATGCAATCGTCAGTCTTGACAACAGTTTGGCCCAATAGCTCAGAAAGACGCTTAGCGACAGGAGTGAGGCGAAGGGTTTCGTCTACTCCCTTTGGACGACCAAAGTGACTGGCTAAGATAACTTTTGCACCCTTGGAAGTGAGGGTTTGGATGGTGGGTAATGCAGCCCGGATGCGGGTGTCGTCGGTGATGTTGCGATCGGCATCGACGGGAACATTGAAGTCACAACGGACAAATACGCGCTTACCATTTAAGTCGGCTTCCGTTAGAGTTGCGATTGTCTTCTTAGCCACAGATTTATTCTCCTGATTAAAGCAATGAGTTTTTCTACTTGCTCTCATCGTCTCATTATTTCGTTACATGCGTGATGAATTTTTTCATAATTATTTAAGGTTTATGGGATTCTTATCAATTTTTATCTGCCTCAAATCGGATTCCAATCGATTTTTTAGGTTCCTAGCCTGGAATACTGATTTAAAATAGAACACACCTGATCGCTCCATCTCCATGAACCAACCTCCTCAACGTCCTAAAACTATCCTCACTCGGTTGATACAGAATGGGGTCGATCGGATTCAGTTCGCCAAAATTAAGCTCAAAGAGAATGCCCGTGTTCCTGAACTCCGAATCCAGGGACCGGATGACGCAGAGCCTCAGGTTTACCCCCTGTTGGGCGAAAAACTTACCCTAGGACGCAGCTCCAAAACGTCTGATATTGTCATTGCCAATCCGGTTGTCAGCACAACTCATGCCGTGGTTAGCCGCGATCGAAAACCCCGCAAAATTCTCGGCATTATTCCCGGTCGGCAACGTTTTGTTATACGGGACGAAAATTCAACTAACGGCATTTATAAGGGTAAAAAGCGACTCCGATCGAGTGTTCTCTACCATGGCGATATTCTTAATCTGGCGCCGACTGATCTCGAAGGCTCGGTGCAAGTTGAGTATTACGATCCGCCGATTTGGTATATGCGCGTTCTCCGGATGGGCGTTTATGGATTGGCTGGCATTTCGACCTTAATGGCGGCAAGTATGGCCCTCGCTTGGACCCAATTTTCAGTTTATCCCATTCATAATACGGTCCAAGGCCCAACCATTGTCTATGCTAACGATGGGCAAACGCCGCTTACGCCAGTCCCGGTTAATCGCAGTCATGTGGATATCAAATCGTTGACTACGGTGTCTAAGTTTCTCCCCAAAGCGGTGATGGCGTCGGAGGATATTCGATTTTATTGGCATCTGGGTGTGGATCCATTGGGTACGACACGGGCGATCGTCACTAATTTCCGTAGCGGTGGCATTAAGGAAGGAGCCAGCACCATCACCCAACAGCTCGCCCGAAATATCATGCGTGAGTATGTGGGGACTGAAGATTCTGCTGGGCGTAAATTCAAGGAAGCCATGGTAGCGCTGAAACTTGAGGCCACCTACAGCAAAGATGAGTTGATGCGGCTTTATTTGAGTCGAGTGTATTTGGGGTTTGGTAATTTTGGCTTTGAGGATGCGGCGCAGTTTTATTTTGGCAAGTCCGTTAAGGATTTAGATCTCAACGAATCCGCCACCTTAGCCGGAATTCTCCCCGCTCCCAATGCATTCAATCCGGTCAAAGATTACGATACTGCCGTTGAATACCGGAACCGAGTGTTGGAGCGGATGGCCGAGCATGGCATGGTTACACCCGAAGAAGCGAGTCGTGCCCGTAGGTCTCGGATTGATATTAGTCCCGCTGCCCAAAAAGCGATTTCTAGTACGATCGCGCCCTACTACTACAGCCGAGTTCTAGATGAAATTAGTGAACGCCTGGGAAAGAATGTGGCGGAGGAGGGCAATTTTATTGTGACGACAGCCATGGATCCTAAAATGCAGCGTCAAGCTGAAAAGTCTCTTCAGAATGCCATTGAATCTCGGGGTGGGGCAGGTGGTTATAGTCAAGGTGCGATCGTGACCCTGAATGCTGAGACGGGCGAAATATTGGCGTTGGTCGGTGGCTACGATTACAAAGAAAGTCAATTTAACCGGGCGACCCAAGCTCTCCGCCAACCGGGTTCTACGTTTAAAATTTTTACCTATACCGCAGCGCTTGAGCAGGGTGCATCTCCGTTTTCTACTTACTCCTGTGCCCCGTTTAGTTGGGATGGTCAGGACTATGGCAGTTGTGGGGGCGGTATGGTGGATATGCAAACGGCGGTGACGAATTCTTATAATCCGGTTGCGTTGCGGGTGGCGAAGGACGTGGGTCTCGATCGGGTGGTGGATATGGCTAAACGGATGGGGATTAAATCGAATTTGAATGCGGTGCCGGGACTTGTTTTAGGGCAAAGTGAAGTGACGGTTTTAGAGATGACTTCGGCGTTTAGTGTTTTGGCAAATTCTGGGGTTCAAACCCGATCGCGCACCATACAAAAAATTATTGATAGTGGCGATTGTAAACAACCCAAATTACTAGAAACTTGTCGTGTAATCTATCCGAGTCAGCGTCCTGAGGAGGCGACGGAAGTTTTAAAACCTGAAATCGCGAATCAAATGACAACGATGCTGCAAAATGTCATTCGTAGTGGGACAGGTCGAGCGGCGGCGATCGGTCTTGGTGAGGCGGGGAAAACAGGTACGACGAATAGTGGCGTTGATCTTTGGTTTGTTGGCTATGTTCCTAGTCGAAAAATTGTAACCGGGGTGTGGCTTGGTAATGATAATAATGACCCGACGGGCAATAGTAGCGCAGAAGCAGCTCAACTCTGGGGGGATTATATGCGGCAGGCCATGCGATAAGAATTTGAGTTGTAAATGAGCCTGAGAACTTAGGATAGGGGCGATCGATTGTTGAAAGTAGTATCGATCGTATTTCCCGTCATAGTAGGTAGACCTTGATTTTTGCAGGAGTGAGCGATCGTCCATTTAAACTTGTCCGATCGCCCTGGAATCTACGCAATTACGAAATTTACCAATTTACCCGGAACAACGATCGTTTTCTTGATCTCTTTCCCCGCAATATACCTCTGCGCTACTTCAGATGCCGTTGCGAGAGCTTCGATTTCGTCTTTGGTGCAACTTGAGGAAACGGTGATGCTGCCCCGTGTCTTGCCAAGAATTTGGATAACGATCGTAATTTCATCGACGACTAATGCAGTGGAATCCAGAACCGGGAACGCTTGGGTATGAACGGATTCAGAGTTTCCGATCGAATGCCAAAGCTCATCGGCAATATGCGGAGCAAAGGGGGCTAGTAGTCGGAGTAAGGTTTGAATTCCTTCAGCAAATACAGGAGAATCCTTTTGAGTGAAATCGTTTAAAGCATTGTTGAGTTTCATCAATTCAGAAATAGCGGTATTGAATTGATAGTCATCGGTCAAATCCTCCGTAATTTCTTTAATTGCAATGTGAATCGCACGACGGAGATCTTTTTCAGGTTTTGAGAAGTTGTCGGATGCGATCGTGGTTGCATTTGCTTTTATCCCTGATTCTGTCACGACTCTCCAAATCCGATTCATAAACCGAAATTGCCCTTCCACATCCGCATCATCCCATTCTAAATCCTTTTCTGGTGGGGCTTTGAATAGAATAAACATTCGGGCTGTATCCGCACCATATTTATCAATTACATCGCTTGGAGCCACGCCATTGTATTTAGATTTAGACATTTTTTCATACACCACATCCAACCCATCCCCCGTTTCAGGATCGACAGGATTTGTAATATCAGAGATGGTTTCAGGGGTAATGTATTGGCCTGTTTTTGAGTTTTTGTAGGCTTTGCTTTGGACCATTCCTTGGGTTAGTAAGCGTTTAAAGGGTTCATCGCAATTAAGCAGACCCCGATCGCGCACCACTTTTGTAAAGAATCGCGAATATAACAAGTGCAGAATTGCATGTTCAATCCCACCAACATATTGATCGACTTGCATCCAATCGTTTCCGATCGCGGGATCAAACGCGGCCTTGTCATTCTGGGCATCGGGATAACGCATGAAATACCAAGACGAACACATGAATGTATCCATCGTATCGGTTTCACGTTTAGCGGGAGTTCCACAACTAGGACAAGGAACATTCACCCAAGATTCTAATTTGGCGAGGGGTGAGCCTTTCCCAGAGAATTCCACATCTTCGGGCAGTTCGACCGGAAGCTGATCCTCAGGAACTGGAACCGCACCGCAGTTAGGACAATGAATAATTGGAATTGGGCTGCCCCAATAGCGTTGCCGTGATACTAACCAATCCCGTAAGCGATAGTTAACGGTACCTTTGCCTTTAGTTTGAGACTCTAACCATTGCACTGCGACATCGACGCTTTGATCTTTGCCTTTGCCTGCTGTGATCCCATCTAATGGACCAGAGTTTGCCATTACACCAGAATCCGTGAATGCTTTTGTAATAGTTTTCCCATCTAAACTTTCGCCATTTGGTTGAACTACAACCTTGATTTCTAAACCAAATTTCTTCGCAAATTCAAAGTCCCGTTGATCATGCGCCGGAACTGCCATAATTGCTCCTGTGCCATAGTCCATCATGACGTAATCTGCAATCCAAATTGGAATTTGCAAATCATTCACGGGATTGGTCGCATAGCTTCCGGTCCAGACTCCAGTTTTCTCTTTACCTTCCGCAGTCCGATCGATTTCGCTTTTGCTAGCTGAGGCGTCTTGATACGTCTTGATTGCAGCAGATTGTTCAGGTTTGGTGAGTTTTTCTACCAATGGATGTTCGGGTGAAATCACCATAAAACTGGCGCCCCACAAGGTATCAGGGCGAGTGGTATAAATAGTCAAATCTTCGCCAATTTCGGTTTTAAATGTAACCTGCGCGCCTGTGGACTTCCCAATCCAATTGGCTTGCATCGTGCGAACCCGTTCCGGCCATCCATCTAATTGGTCCAAATCCTGAAGCAATTGTTCAGCGTAATTAGTAATTTTGAAAAACCATTGCCGTAATTGTTTCCGTTCAACTTTCGCACCCGATCGCCAAGACCGACCTTCCGCATCAACCTGTTCATTGGCCAATACAGTTTGATCAATGGGATCCCAGTTTACGATCGCTTCTTTTTGATACGCTAGTCCTGCACTAACAAACTGCAAGAACATCCACTGGGTCCATTTGTAATAGTTTGGTGAACAGGTCGCAATTTCTTTATTCCAATCAAAGGAGATTCCCAGGGCATCCAGTTGCACCTTCATTTGAGCAATATTCGAGTAGGTCCATTTAGCCGGATGAATATTACGTTCGATCGCTGCATTTTCCGCTGGCAATCCAAAAGCATCCCATCCCATCGGATTCAGCACCCGGAAGCCCTGCATTCGTTTCAATCGGGCAATGACATCGACGATTGTGTAGACGCGGACATGCCCCATGTGGAGGTTCCCGGACGGATAGGGAAACATGGAGAGTGCGTAGAATTTGGGTTTACTACGATGACCTTCGGTCGGTCGAAGACCATCGGTGGGAGTTTCAGACAGCTTCTGCGCTGCCCAATCCTTCTGCCATTTCTCCTCTATGTCAGCGGGGTTATAACGGGACTCCACGGGGGTTTCTCTCCAAACAGGTGATGATCGGGCTGGTTGCCGTGTCCTATTGTAAAGGTTGGGAGGACGAGTGAGCCATGAGGTTTTGTAAGAATCGACATTAGGCTCTTTAGATCTAACCAAAACATACTGTCTTGCTCGAAATCCAACATCCAAAGTGAAGTCTACTTCGATGTCTAACCCGAATTATCTAACCCGAATTACGCACGCTTGAATATCTGCAATTCGATCGAAGATACGATTGGTTGCATTAACACTTGCATTAAAAGTGGTATCAATAATCGTATCTGTTAGTTTAAAGCAACCTGTTTTGATATCGTTCCTCAAGCGTTATGTATTAGCAAATCGCGACTATTTTTTCATTATTGTCTTCTTCCGGTGGACTGGGCTAATTTCAATCCCTAATCCGAATTCATCTGCTGTATTGATCTACCGTATAAATTCACTTCGCAACAAAGTCAATGTTTTCGATAGCCCCAACGTATCACTTTCCGCAATAAATGCCTGAATTCGCATCACACTCAATTCAGGAAATGCCAAACTCATTTCACTTAGTCTGTACCCCGCTGAGGTTAGTTGCCAAATCTCCAACTCGCCCTGCACCGTACCTTCCGTCACTTGCGATCGGTAACGCCACACCTCCGAAACTCCCATGGATTCAAACATTGGCAACCGTGCTATTGTCCCCTCACCTAACAGCACATCTACAACCAAATCGGGAGGTGCAATAGTTGTCACATCTAGCTCTAATCCCGTAATAGGCATGGGTGGATAGTCCAAATAGTAGGCTGCAAAGGGTTGAATCGCTTGTCCATCTTGAGGATTCACTAGCAAAATTGAACCTAATCCATGTAAGGTTTCGTCCGATTCATCCGCTATGACAACTAGTAGTGAATCCAATAATCGCTGTGCCCGATCGTGAATAGTCTGCGGGGTCATTAGTTCTAATCGGCCCCGATCGTAGGTTAAATTCACTGTCCGATCGTTCCCTAATTCATTCAAAATCTCAGTAAATTTTAGCCAAGTTACTTTTTTAAGTAAAATTCGTTTTTCAGCAATGACGTTTTTTTTACTAGAGAAAAGCATAACTTAGACCTCAAGCAGGATAGGGTTAAAATGAATGAATACTCGAATGGCCAGAATGAAATTAAAAAAACAATCTATCAAAACACTGATGGATCGTAGTTTAAAGCAATGGCTGAAATGGACCGCCATAAGTTGCACAATGACCGTGCTGGCTTTAATGATCGCAGCGAACCTTCCCCGTCGAACTGGAACGCAGGTAAATTCCTGTACAAATTTATCCTATTCAGTGTATCTGGTGGCGGATGCGATGCATGTAGATTTAGTGCTTCCCGTGAAAAATCCCGCATTTGATTGGCGATCGGTGATCAAACTAGAAACTATAGGCCGGGAAAAACGCAATAACTATCACTATCTCAAGTTTGGCTGGGGCGATCGGGATTTTTATATGAACACGCCGAGCCTAGACAAAATTCAATTGCCTCGATTAATTCGGACGCTTTTTATTCCCGGTAATCCCACTGCCCTCCATATTAATGGGTACCAAGATATCCCGATCGAACCAGGACATCAGACTAAATGTGTGGGCTTAACTCAGCCGCAATATTTAAAACTTGTAAACTATGTAAGACGATCGTTCCGGGACGAAAAAATCGATCGGATTCAGGATGGCTTTGTTGATGCAGCGGGATTTTATGAGGCCACTGGGTTTTATTCTATTGCCCAAACTTGCAATAACTGGGCGGCAGGCGCACTCAATGCAGCAGATGTGACCACCCCGTTGTGGCCAGGGTTGTCCGGCCCTATCATGCAGCAGCTAGGAGAGGGTACAACGGTGAGAAGACTTTAAATCTGAACAGATTAAATCTCAACTTGGCCTGCAAAAACTCGTTCTGCTGGTCCCGTCATAAAAATCCGATCGTCGCTGGTCCACTCAATTTTCAACGGCCCACCCGGCAGTTCAATAGTACAAATCCGATCGGCTTTGTCATTCAAAACCGCCGCCACAAGCGTTGCACAAGCCCCCGTTCCGCACGCTAATGTAATGCCCGCACCGCGTTCCCAAACCCGCATTCTTAGATAGTTTCGGCTAACGACTTCAACAAATTCAGTATTGGTTCTCTGGGGGAACGCGACATGATGTTCAAACAGTGGGCCGATTTTTTCCAGATCGATCGTCGCCACATCCTCAACAAAGGTCATGCAATGCGGGTTACCCATGCTGACACAAGTGACGGTCCAAACCTGGCCATCCACGTCTAACGCCTGAGCCACAACAGTTTCACTAGTGTCAGTGTCATTGCCGAGTGTGGTGGGAATTTGTGCAGGTGCAAGACGAGGGCGGCCCATGTCTACGGTGATTTGACCGTTGGATTCGAGTTTGGGCGTAATCAGTCCGGCTAAGGTATGAACGGTATAGCTGGACTTAGCTTGCGCGCCTTCGAGATCGCCTAAAAATCTAGCCATACAGCGAATGCCATTGCCACACATCTCCGGCTCGGATCCATCGGAGTTATAAATGCGCATAGTGTAGTCCGTTCCATTCTGACCGGGTAACGCAAAAATTACGCCATCGGCTCCGATCCCAAAGTGACGATCGCAGAGTTTTTCGGCTTGTTCAGGCGTGACGATCGGTTCAGGGCTATGGCGATTGTCTACCAAGATAAAATCGTTACCGAGGCCGTGATATTTCACAAAAGATAATGTCGTCATGGCGGTGTGTTGAGTTTTTTGGGATTGGGCTAGAGCGAATTGTAACGGGGCGTGGGCTGAAATTCCTACTGATGGGTAAACTAGAGACAAAGTTTACACGCTAAAAATTTACTATGAGTACTGAACTAGAAACCTCACTGCCCAGTGTTCGCCAAGTCCAAAATTTAATTAAAGACGGCAACGAGGTCGAACTCAAGATGGTGACGGGTGATTTGCTAACGGGAAAAGTGCGTTGGCAAGACCCATACTGTATTTGCTTGCTAGACCACTACGACCAACCTACGGTGATTTGGCGATCGGCCTTAGTTTACATGAAGCCAAAGCCACTTTAAGACTGCGCCCAAACCTTCAATACTCGATCGCAGACGGATTGAATATCTTGCGTCACCCTTTGAATTGGCTGGTCTGCATCAATCCGAATAAACCGCTGACCTTCGGTCGGTCGTAGACCCTCGGGATTGGGGCGTAGATCCTTGGGATTTGTTAGCTGCTGTTGTTGGTGCAGAGCCGCGAATCCCGATCGGACGTTTTGGTGAAATTGCAAATCCGCTTGCTCAATCCGATCGCGGCTTCCCCTAATCTGTGCTCGTGCTAACCCAACCTCTGGATCCAAATCTAACCACAGCGTCAAATCTGGCTCTAAGCCACCCGTTGCAATGTGATTGATTTCGCGTATCAGAGTTTGGTCTAGGCCACGTCCATAGCCCTGATACGCCACCGTTGAGGCTGTGTAACGATCGCACAGAACTAAGGCTCCTTTATTCAGCCAAGGTCGCAACCAAGCTTCCACATGTTGGGCACGATCGGCAGCATATAGCAGCAGCTCCGTGCGATTTTGCATCTCTTCATTCGCATCGGGCACGAGGAGGACTTGACGAATTTTTTGACATAGTGGACTGCCCCCCGGTTCTCGGGTGAGTTCTATTTCAGTAAAGCCAAGGTCCGCTCGTTGTCGCAACCAGGCTTCAAGGTATTTGATTTGGGTTGTTTTTCCGCTCCCTTCTCCGCCTTCCAGTACGATGAATTTTCCCTTCATGCTGCCAATCTCCCGAATCCGGAACAAATCTCAGAAGTTTACCTTGTCTTAAGTCCTGAATTTGACTTGAACCCGATGGAGGCTTTGCCGTATCGTGTAGACGGTATTCGTTACGACTTGTCTGGCAGGTTGGAGGTTCGGTATGGCTCGGTATCCCGCTTTATTTACATTGGGAATCAAAATTGAAGATCTCCATGCAAGCCTGAAAAAGGTGTTTGAGAGTTGCAATCTCAATATGATTTATGGCACACCGGAATATGTCATGGCGCGAGAAATGCCGGGGAAGGTGCCCTTTCCAAAGCTGGTGACTGTGGAAGTGTTGATCGATCGGACCACAGCCACGCCAGATGCGGTACAGCTCAAACTGGTGGTGAAAAACGAAGAGCTACCACTTCAATCGGGAAATCATTGTGCGGTGATGTTTGAGATGATTACTGGGGCGCTTAAGGCCGGGGAGGACTGGACGGTGTTGGAGAGCTTCACCAGCCAGGAAGAATAGCAATAGACGAGGATCTGTCAGTGGAGATCAACAATAAAAAACCTGCGCGAATCATAAGATCAATGAATTCGGGCAGGTTATGGAGTTGAAACCTGATGATAGCGATTAACTACTGGCCGTATCGCCCCCATCGTCGTCGTCATCATCTAAAAGATGATCATCGTCCTCCCGATTGTCAATCATGCCGGGACTAATCAAAGTAATATCGAACTCATCGGGCGGGACGGTCTGAATTTGTTCACGCTTCAGAAGATAATAGATAGCCCGAACGTCGGGACCAAAAATAACTTCGTCAGAATTTTGTAAATCATGGGACTGAAGCTTGCGGCCATTGACCAACAGACCATTGGCGCTGCCTTGTCCCCGAAGATTGCCATCCACAATGCGATAATAATAAGAGCCATCTTCTTTGGGAAGTTGAACTAAGGTGGCATGGCGGCGGGAGACAAATTGGGACACCAAACGAACATCACATCTCGGATCGCGACCGATCGAATAAACCGGACCATCAAGGTTGAATTCACGGCGACCCTTATCATCTTCAATGATGAGCATGTGGTTATTTTGCTGTTCTGAAGGCATGACGACTGAACTATCCAAGGTTAGGTAGAAGATATTCCAATTAGACTACGATTTGAGACGTTTAGATAATTTTAAAATATCGTTTTATGATTAAGCAATGCTAAACGAGTGTTGTTGACTCTCTAGCCCAATATCGCAAAAGAATCGAATTTCCGACGACTGTGATCGAACTCACTGCCATTAAGATTCCCGCTTGGCCAGGGGTCAGAACAATCTTCCAGATCGGTAACAACAATCCAGCAGCAATTGGAATGGCCATAATGTTGTAAATCATTGCCCAGCCGAGATTTACATAAATAGTTCTCAAGGTCATCCGGCTTAGGGTCAGTGCGGCCAACACGTCAGAAAGACGATCGCGTAACAAAACAATCCCAGCGGTTTCGGCTGCAACATCTGTTCCGCCTTGCAGTGCAATTCCTACATCTGCTTGGGCCAAGGCAGGCGCGTCGTTAATCCCGTCTCCGACCATGGCGACACAGTGACCGTTTTGCTGCAATTTAGCGATCGCGGATGCTTTTCCTTGGGGCAGGACTTCGGCGATGATTTGGTCTTGGGGAATGCCGACTTGAGTGGCGATCGAGTTGGCGACCGAGAGCCGATCGCCTGTGAGCAGCATAACCCGCAGTCCTTGATTTTGGAGCGCTTGAATGGTGTCAGCGGCTTCGGGACGTAGGGTATCGGTGACGGTAATTAGGCCGAGAAGTTGAAGGTCATGGGCGATAAAAATTACGGTTTTGCCGTCTTTTCCAAATTCCTCGGCTTGTTGAAGAACTGAGGATTCGATCGTTACGCCCGCTGCCATCAACCAAGCACTTGTGCCTAAACTGTAGGGCTGATTTTCTACTGTGGCCTGGACACCACAACCTGCAATAGTTTGGCTATCGTGCATTGAGAGTAGATCCAGTTGGGCCGATCGGGCGGCGGTGAGAATGGCAAGGGCGAGGGGATGTTGGGTGCCGGATTCCAGGGTAGCGGCGAGTTGGAGAAGACGATCGGGGCTGAGGGTTGGGGCGATCGGGAAAATGTCTTGAACTTCCGAGCAGCCTAAGGTCAGCGTGCCTGTCTTATCGAAAACTACTGTATCGAGCCGACCGACCTGCTGCAAGACATCGCCGCCCCGAATCAGTAATCCTCTCTGTGCGCCCAAGCTAGACCCGACGATTAAGGCCGTTGGAGTTGCGAGACCGAGGGCACAGGGACAGGCGACGACCATTAGGGAAATGGCGAGTTTTAGACTCATTAATAGCGGTGACGGGGGTAGGCGATCGATTCTAGGCATTCCCGACATTCCGGCCATGTGCTCCATTCCCGACATTGCATTTTGGCTGTCTAGCAATATGGATTGACCAAAACAATACCAACCTAAAAACGTCAAAACCGATAGGGTTAGAACGATGTAGGTGAAATATCCGGCAATTCGATCGGCCAGTTGTTGGACAGGTGCACGGCGAGTCTGGGCTTCTTCGACCCATTGAATAATTTTCGCAAGCTGAGTGTTACTGCTCAGTTGGGTGACTTCTAGGGTAATGAGGCCCGATCGATTTAAGGTTCCGGCACTTAGTTTGTCGCCGATGGCTTTTTCAACGGGAATCGCTTCTCCGGTCAACATCGATTCGTCAATAGTGCTGCTGCCCGAGACTAAAACGCCATCCACCGGAATCTGTTCTCCGGGCAAAACCTGCACCCATTCTCCCAGTCGTAAATGTTCTACCGGAATTACGATCGCCTCATTGGGATTCAGATCACTGGGAGCCTCACTCGCGATTGTGTTGTTGTTAACGAGGCGTGCCCTTTGGGGCTGGAGGGCAATCAAGGCTTGAAATGAGGACAGAGCCTCACGTCTGGCCCAGGATTCTAACGATCGTCCAAGTAAAATGAACCCAATTAACATGACGGGTTCATCAAAAAAGCACTCCCAACCGATCGCGGGATAGATTAAGGCCACCAAGCTAGTTCCAAAGGCGAGGAGGGATCCTAGGGCGATCAATGTATTCATATTGGGCGAATTTTTACCCAACCCCTTTAGGCCATCGTACAGAATTTCTCGTCCCGGAATAAATAGCGCCAATCCCGCCAGCACCGCGTGAAATCCATCGTTCCCCAGTCCCGGCAACGGACGACCGACAGCATGGCCTATATGTCCCGCGCTGGAGACTAGAACTAAGGCGAGGGCGATCGCGAGGCGTTTACGTTGTTTTGAGGCTTGTTCCGTGCGCCGTTGGGTCAGGGCGGCGAGTTGGTCGGTGCGACCTTGACCAGCTTGATTCGATCGGGCGGTGGTGGGAAATCCGGCTTGGGTGAGAGCAGCGGTGAGGACTTCGGGGGCGGTGGTGGGAAGAGCGGTGACGGTGGCGACTTCGGTGATTAGATTAACGACCGCATCCTGAACGCCAACCTGCTGTTTAAGTTTACGAGTGACGGCGCTGACACATCCTGCACACATCATGCCGCCGACATCCAAGGTGATGGTTTCGGTGGGAATGGTGGGGAGCGATCGTTCAGCGGTGGCAATCATAGTGACTTGATAGGGGGGAACAACTTAGGGGAAGGGTGTCTTACGAGCTGATTAGTCGTCTGGATCTGTCGTCGATCGATCTTTTGGTTTAAATAATCCTAATTTCCATGCGGCAAAAAAGGCGATCGGTCCGGCAGCGATCGGGCCACTCAACGCAGGATCTATATTCAGTGTAGAGAATGTATTGAAATAGGCCATGCCAATACAAAAACAAATCATAAAATTACCGATTTGCTTCCGATTTACGTTGGGTAGTTTGGGTTCGACCATAGTTTTAATTTCCTTAACTCAGGGGCTTAACTATCGTCCGGCACTGCCCAAAACAAATAGGCTAATCAGCGTCCCACTATTCCAAAGACTATGGAGCATCATGGAGGTAAGTAAATTTTGGGTGCGGGCGTAGACAAATCCGAGAATAATCCCGAGAACCGTCAAGGGTAAGACTTCCGATAGGCTCAGATGAACCAATGCAAAAATAAAACCACTCAACACAATGGCTGTTGTTGTGCTGAAATATCGGGTTAATGATGGCAACAAAAATCCGCGAAATAGGAGTTCTTCAAAAATTGGGGCGGCGATCGCGGTTGTAATAAAAAATAAGCCTAAGGCGATCGGATCTTTGCTGCCCAACAATAACGGAAGCAATGGATTACTGCCGCCTTGACCTTGCCAAATCTGACTATTAAGAATGCTCACCCCCAGCACTAAGGGGAAAGCCACGAGATAGCCGCCCAAACCCCAGGGCAACCAATTGCCTTTTAGATTAAAGCGAAACCAATTGTCTTCTAGAGGCAAATGGGGCTTGATGGTTAAATACAACACCGTCAACGCACCGCCAGCCAGTGCCCCGTAGGTTCCGAGTACTCCCAAGCCTTGTAATATATCGGGGCTAATATCAAACTGAATTTTCAAAACTTGCAGACCCGATCGGATCAAAGGTGCAATCAAAAATCCAACAATCAATTGTCCCACTAAGAAAAACCCGGCCACCATGACGAGCCAGGTATCTTCCCAATCCCAAGGCACCGTCCATTTGGTTTCATTCAAACCCGCAATCCAACCGTCCTTGCCTTTGACTAATCGCTGACCGATTACACCGAGGAATAGCAAAACTCCCGTGCCGATCGATGCTGTTGCCATGATGCCTGTGATGCTGAGCTTAACGAGAACGGATTGAGCCGTGATTTGTTCTTTGGTTTTGAGTGCAGCGCGTTGGTCCGGTTGTTTATTCACCGTGTAAAGCCGATCGAAGGCCACATAGCGATACCACCCTTCCAGATTGTTTAACCGATCGGTAGCATCAGCGGACACTTGAGGCGGATCGTTCCATAGGCCCGTTAAAATTGTGGCCAGTTGTTGGGCGCTGGTAGATGTTTTGGAATTGGTGGCTAGCTCGGTCCAGAGTTTTTGAGCGCGTTCCAGTTTGCCATTGCGAGTTTCCAATAATCCAAGCCGCAGGGTTAGATCTTCGAGGTTGGTTTGTTGTTTGATTTGTTCCGTTTTAGCGAGGGCGATCGCATTCGCCTTTTTAGCGGTTTCCAGCTGGGTGGCGATCGTTTTTAGACTCGATTGCACTTGTTCACGAGACTCTTGATATACAGTTGCCGCCGAGGTGATAGGCGAAGTGGAGTCTTCCACCATTTTTTTGAACTGTACACTGGTGCTATCGGTGCCATCAGTGCGTAGTTCGGCCAAGTGCAATCGCAGGTCAGATTCATAAAGCGCAAGACGGCTATTGAATTGAGGTTTGCTAAAACTTTCAACTAGATCGGTGCCCATGATGAGAAGCGCGATCGCCGTTAGTCCGATAAGAAAAATCCGTTTCAGCGTCATGAATCGCCCTGATCTAGTGAGTAAATAGTTGAGAAAGTTAGTCGAGAAAGAGGAATTTACATCAACGATCGAATGGTCTCGATGCGTTTACGATTCACTCCTAAGTCAGATTGGCCCAGACGAGAGGCCGATCGGACCTGCACGGTTCCCGCCGTTTCATCGACATAAAATTCCACATCATCCACAAATCCCATCAATGAAGAGGTGAATTCAGCATAGAGATAATTTTCCGTTTCAGAAATCACCACAGCGCCAGGTTGTGCTAAGACAGCGGCTTTCAGGGTCGCGATCGTGTTTCCGCCGAGAAATTTTAGCGGCTCAATCTGGTGTTCGGGGTCTGTTGAATTGGTGCTGACACAATTGGGGGAACTTGGACAGGCGGCTAGGGTGCCATTACGAACGCCGAGATTGTCGGGACGGGTCCCTGAAAATTTAAACATGAATGCCTCAGCCGGAGTGATGGTGAACCAGAGCAAAAGTAATGAGACTGCGATTGAAACGAAACCACGAAATAGAAACTGCATAACAAAAACAGAATTAAGTACAACTAGACTAAGAACTAATCTTCACGCCGTCAGTATCCAATTGTAGGACGATCGCCAGAGTTTCGATACCAACAGATTCCCAGCTTTGTTTCATGGCCTGAGCGACATTCTGGGCTGAAGGAAGATTGCTTAAGGCCAATATCGTTGGACCCGCGCCACTAATAACAACTCCATGGGCACCTGCCGCGATCGCCGCTGCTTCTACAGAGTCAAAATTAGGAATTAATGCTTTGCGGTAAGGCTGATGCACTTTGTCCTGTAGTGCAGCCTTGAGCCAGTCCGGGTTTCCGGTCGATAGTCCCTGCATCAATAATCCTAAATGAGCCATATTAAATACTACGTCCGATCGGCTGTAGCCAGCGGGTAAGACTTGGCGGGCGGCGGCGGTGGAGAGTTCAAAGGCGGGAATGGCCACGATCGGAATAATAGAGGCGTGCCAACTTAATTGACTGACTTCCCAGTCGCGATCAATTCCACTGGCCGACAACCGACAACCGCCGAGCAATGCGGGAACGACATTATCCGGATGACCTTCAATTTCGGTGGCCAAGTCAGCAATTTGTTGCATTGAAAACGGCTGACCTGCTAACTCATTCGCACCCACTAATCCACCGACGATCGCTGTGGCAGAGCTTCCCAATCCCCGCGCTAGCGGCACATTCATTTCAATGTCGATTTTGATCTTTGGAATCGGTTGATTGAGTTTTCTATAAAATGTTTCCATGGCTTGAACCACCATGTTGTCAGCAGTACGGCTCACCCGATCGGCATTAATGCCCCTAACCGTAATTTCTAATTCCTGACTAGATTCGACAGGTAATTCTGAAAATATAAATTGGTTATACAACGTCAATGCTGCACCCAAACAATCAAATCCCGGCCCAATGTTTGCCGTCGTTGCGGGAACTTGAACGGTTATAGCCATAATTCCCTATCCTCTCAGTTGTCCGATTAAATGCGCCATTTCCGGCAAAATCAGCTTTTCCATTGCCAATTTTACGGCTCCCGATGAACCCGGCATTGAAAATAAAATTTGATTGCCGATCGTCCCTGAAACTGCCCGAGATGCGATCGAGCGGGAACCAATTTCGGCATAACTCAACATCCGAAACAGTTCGCCGAATCCCGGTAATGTTTTATCGAGCAAGGATACGATCGCGTCGTAAGTGGTATCACGAGGGGAAATTCCGGTTCCGCCATTGAATAACAACACCTCAATATCCGATCGTTGCTGAAGAAAGGCGATCGCAGTCCGCAAATCGTCTGGTTCATCTTTCAACACTTTATAGAATCCAACCCGATGGCCGGACTCTAATAAGAGCTGTTGAATCAGTTGGCCGCTGCGATCGGTTTCCTTGGTCCGAGTATCACTCACGGTGATGACAGCGCAGGTGATGACGGGAAGACTGCGATCGGGATGGGGCTGAGTCATAAGGGATTACGAGTCTTCTTTTTTCGTTAGACCTAAGCCATTTTTCTCAGAGTAGCGATCCATAAACCGGATGAACCGATCCCAACCTTCGGGCGATCGAATAATATAAAGTGCTTCTAAGGCAAACGGTTGACCATTTACGAACCGTGCATTCACGTCTTTGGTAGACATTTCACCTTCTTCATCCACCATGTACAGCCCGCTGATGCCGTCAACGTTTTCGCCCGTCAGTGCCTTCGGATTTTCAAAAACAAATGACGCGGTGCCCTTTGCTCCGTCTTTGCTGCGGGTGAGCTTAATGGTCGGCACGACGGGTTCGTCAACGCCGGGGTAAAACTGCATGGTGGCCATAATTTTACGAGGTGCGATATTTAATAATGGAACATCTTGCGGTTAAGCAATGGTTTTCATTCTCCCACCAAACTGGACTCTGATCGATCCCCAATCTAATTTTTTCTAGGACGATCGGTCCAGAATGAAGTTTACGCTTAAAATATCATTCAATCCCTAAATAATCGCTGAACGTTATGTCTCTCACACCCGATCGATCGAACTCTGGGGAAATAAAGCCTTTTGAACTTCTTCAATCTTCATTTTCGCAAACAACTTCTATCTACTTGCCGCTCTTGATTCTGTCTAGTCCGTCCCTAGTGCTTCAAATCCTACAAGTCGCCATCCCCATCTTAGAAACTCCGCTCAACTTAATCGAGGTATTGTTCCTACCCCCTTTTCTCTCTGGTGCAGGCATATATTTTGTCTATCGCTATGTTTCAACTCAAACATCTGACTTAGGGGGCGCGTTCGGAAAAGCTCTTGAAAAACTTCCGGATCTATTCCTGGGATTTATTCTTTACTTGGTTGCCGTTGTTCTTGGTCTTTGTTTGTTGATCGTGCCAGGAATCTATGTATCAATTCGGCTAGGGTTTGTACTGTATGGAGTGGTCGTTGATGACTTAGATGCAATGTCAGCGCTGAAGTCAAGCTGGAATTTAGTTGAAGGTCGTTGGTGGTCGGTCTTTGGTGCAGAGTTGTTAGTGGGTCTATGTTGCTTTTTAGCATCTGCTGCAATGATGTCCGTTCTGGGATTTATTGTATGGGCTGTCTTGGGTTCTGAGGCTGCTACCCTTGGCGGATGGGTGGGGTTAATTGTGGGGCTAGCTGTTTCCCCATTTGTTACAAACTACAATATGAAGCTCTATCTTCGTCTCAAGGAATTAGCAGAGTAAAAACATTGCTGGTGTAGGATGAGAATATGATTTTTGTAATGATTTATTTGAAGTCATTTCTCACCTATGCCGACTCTACCACCGAAAGAAACCATTGATGACGATTCAACGCGCCAACCACCCACTCCTCTGCGCTGCATATTAGGGGCGATCGTGGCTGGGTTTATTGGGTCTTTAATGTGGAAATTGACCAATTCGATCGCCCTTAGTTTTGCAAGTACCCCCATTGATTCGCCGAATATGATTGTTGTTCGGATGTCCACTGCTGTCAGAACCTTGGTGGTTGGGATGAGTTCTCTCGGAACTGGAATCTTTGCGTTGGCTGCCGTTGGATTAACTGGATTAGCAATTCAATTGATTTTAACCAAACCGCAACAGGAAGAAGCTGAATGACAGTAGGCGTTTGGGTATTGGGCGATCAGCTTTGGTTAGAGCAAGCTGCACTGCAAAATATTAGACAAAGAAATATTAAACAATCTACGCCTGTCATTCTAATTGAATCAATCGATCATATTCGCGTCCGGCCTTACCACCAACAAAAACTGGTCCTCGTCTGGTCCGCTATGCGTCACTTTGCCGAAACATTGGAGGGTCGTGGGTTTGACGTGACCTACTGTGAGTGCGATCGGTTTTCTGAAGGCTTGCAAGAATGGGTTAAAACTCAGGGAATTACAGAATTACGAGTGATGGTTCCAGTCGATAAACCTTTTGCAAAGTTGATTGCAGATCTTGAGCTTTCTTGTGAGATTGTTCTAGTTCCAAATAATCAATTCATGTGGACTGAAGACGAGTTCAAAACCTGGGCTGGATCTCGAAAACGATTGTTAATGGAAGACTTTTATCGAGAAAGTCGTAAACGCTTTAATCTGTTAATGGATGAGAACGGAAAACCCGTCGGCGGCGCATGGAATTTTGATAAGGAAAACCGTAAACCTCCAAAGAAAAACGATCCTACATTTAAGCCTCCGATCGCGAAATGGTTTACACCCGATAAAATTGTTCAAACCGTACTGAAAAAAGTAAAAACTCTGTCGCAGTCAAACCAAATTGAAACCCATGGAAGTGCGGAAGAATTTGGTTGGGCCGTCAACCGATCGCAAGCCCTACAAGTCCTCGACACCTTCATCGAAACCCGACTTTCCACCTTTGGACCCTACGAAGATGCGATGGTAACGGGTCAAGATACGTTATGGCATTCAATGTTATCGCCCTATTTGAATTTGGGTTTATTGACTCCGATCGAAATTATAAAACGGGTCGAATCTGAATATAATTCTCGCGATGATCTAGAAATTAATAGTGTTGAAGGATTCATTCGGCAGGTGATTGGGTGGCGAGAATATACGCGGGGGATTTATGCATTGACTAGCGATGACGATCGTGAAATTCCCTACGCTGAATCCAATTGGTTTAATCATCAACAACCATTGCCAGGTTTCTTTTGGGATTCAAATAAAGCGACCATGAACTGTTTAAAGCAATGCCTCAGCCAAGTCGAGCGCACCAGCTACAATCACCACATTCAGCGCTTAATGATTTTAAACAATTTCGCTTTAATCGCAGGCTACAATCCCCAAGAAATCGAAAACTGGTTTCATTCAGCTTATATTGATGCCTATGATTGGGTAATGCAAACGAATGTAATTGGAATGGGACAGTATGCCGATGGCGGATTACTCGCTTCAAAACCCTATGCCTCTTCTGCAAACTACGTCAATAAAATGAGTGATTACTGCAAAGGTTGTCAGTATGATTTCAAATCGCGGATTGGTGAAAAAGCCTGTCCGTTTAATTATTTTTATTGGGATTTCCTCGATCGTCACCGCGAAAAGTTATCAACCCAAGGCCGGATGAGTTTTATTCTAAAGAATCTCGATAAGATGGCAGAGGGTGAATTAGAACAGATTAGAGAGCTGGCCCAATCGTGGCACGACACTTATAAACCTATTTAGCTACGCGTCTTTAGCTACTCTTATTTCAGTAATTAAAATTACTCCAGCAACTTAGGCACCGGATCGTAACCGCCTTCGCAGAAGGGATGACACCGACAAATACGTTTTGTGCTGAGCCATGTGCCTTTAAGTGGACCATGAATATCGATCGCATCCAAGGCATATTGGGAACAGGTTGGAGTAAAGCGGCAGGACGGTGGCGTGAGGGGCGAAATAAAGAGTCGGTAGCCTTTTACTAGGGCGAGTAAGAGAATTTTCATGATTGGGCTAGACTAGTAGGCGAATTGTTTTACGAGGCTTGGTTATGGCTTTTGATTATCCTGATACTTTACGATATACCGATACCCATGAATATGTCGGTTTGGAAGGAAATACCGCGATCGTTGGTATCACAGCATTTGCGATCGATCAATTGGGCGATATTGTTTTTCTAGAATTGCCAGAGGTCGGGTCGGATGTCGTTAAAGGCGATAAGTTTGGAACCATTGAATCAGTGAAGGCCGTTGAAGATTTGAAATCTCCAGTAACGGGAAAGATTGTAGAAATTAATTCGGCTATGGTTGATGCTCCTGAAAATCTCGTGAATGATCCTTATATTGAAGGCTGGCTAATGAAAGTTGAAGTCCCGGATGCGGTCGAATTTGATGCGGTAATGAGTGCTATGACGTATCGCGAAATGGTCGAAGGGACTTAGAGCGTAGGTTAATTTATTAGTTTAATGGTATGGGATTATTTCTTTCCAAACTTTTGCCCCTGTTCATTTACCCGATCGGCCTATCTTGTATTCTAATCCTGATCTCGATCGTCCTGATTCTTAAACGACGATCGAGGCGGGCGTTGATTCCTATGGGATTAGCGGTGGTGATTTTACTCGTTAGTAGTAGTGGTTGCTTCAGTACAGGATTAGTTCGATCGTTGGAGCAACAATATCTTCCGCCTGTTTTTCCGATCAATGCTGAACCTTTACCCGCGATCGTGCTTTTAGGTGGTGCGACTGGCTCTCAGCTTGCTCCGCGTCCTTGGATTGATATTACTGATGAAGGCGATCGGGTGCTGCATTCCGCGAAACTTTATAGAGAAGGTAGAGCGCCGCTGATTATCCCTACCGGGGGCCGGATTGCTTGGCGGGGTCCGGGAGATTCAGAAGCGTCGGATATGTCGCAACTGTTGCAAACGATGGGAGTACCAGAATCTGCAATCGTGCTTGAACCTAAAGCGCTGAATACCTATGAGAATGCGATTAATGTGCAAACAATTTTAAGCGATCGTAAGATTGAGCGTTTTTTCTTGGTGACATCTGCTGCCCATATGCCCCGATCGATGATGATTTTTCGGAAGCTGGGAATGCAGCCGACAGCCGCTCCAACGGACTATACCCGTACTGATATTGAATCTCAGATTAATGGGCCACAGGACTTTTTGCTTAGCATATTCCCCGATGCTGAAAATTTACGCGACACTAATCGAGCGATTAAAGAATACCTGGGGATTTTGGTTTATCGCTTAAAAGGGTGGGCTTAAGGTGTTTGCTTAAAGCGTTTTTTCGGGCATTTCTTCGGCAAGCTGAAGGGGAAGTTGAAGGGAGATTTGGAGTTGGGAAGCGATCGTTTCAAGCGGTTGACGAAAGGGTTCTCCGCCTTGTTTAAGAATGGGTGACAGTATGTTTATGATGGCCAGAAAATAAGCTTTTAAACGAATTAGTTTTCGACGATAAGCAATATTACATTCGTTTTGCAAATCTTCCAGATAAACTTCGATTAGTTCTCGACGATTTTCAGGAATTAGATTGATTTGGGTATTGATCTGGGCGATCGATTGGGCGATGCGGGCATAGTCTATAGCCTGAATTTGAGGGGGAGTAGAAGGTGATACGATCGGACTGTTAACGATCGTATCACTGGTTTTTATTCCTGCACTTTCGAGGGAGGCTTTACCTTGATCCGTCAGATAAGCGCGCACCACTAGGAATTCTCGGGTTTCGTTATCGTAAACTCGGGCAACTTTCAGATAGCCATCATCGGCCAGCGTGTTGAGGTAGTAACTCGTCATTTGCACTGAGGAATCAAGGGCTTTAACGATGTCTTCACCCGTGATGTTGCCTTCATCGATAACCCGTAATATTTTGAGATGCCGATCGTTCAGTCGTGCCATGGTTCATGCCCAGCGGTAGTCAGGTGCGATCGTACTTCAGGAATCCTATGTTTAACACATTTGTTGATGAATAAATATTGGTGGACAAATTTATGACCGAATCACTCCAGCTTGACAATCCCGTAACCAGATTTTGATAGCTTGGGCTGTTATCCCTTGGCTGCTTTCGTGAGGTGGAGTGATTCGGCTGACCAGTGGGTAGGGACTAATGCGGCTGAAGCTTTGGGATAGTTTCCAGCCCTCGCGGGTTTGGACGAGAAAGAGCCAATGGTATTGCTGAAATTTACTGGTTTTTTGATTGAAGGTTTGGCGTTCTAAGGTAGTAATAAAGAGCTGATGGAGGTTAGGATCTGAGGGGTGTTGGACGCCGGGTAATTGTAGGGGTTCTAGGTTGGCTTGACTAGCGATAATGACTTGGCTCATTTCTGGAACTTGAAAGCGAGTGCCATTTTTTAGGGCTGTGCGATTTGCATAGCTAGGTAAATCACGGACTAAGAGTTTAGCCAGGGGTTCGATCGTGGTGGGGCAGGCTTGTTTATTTGGGATGATGATGGGGACGATCGGGTATACAGCCGTAAAAATCATGGGGTTAAGGACGCAGGAAGGAGATCAGTCGTTGAGTTATTTTGAACCGGGAAAGCAAGGTTCTCATATCATGTACTCCTATCTAGCTTAAATCATTCACAATTTTCTCGAAGGCAGCGGTGGGATCAGGAGCGGCGGTGATGGGACGACCAATGACAAGATAATTGGCTCCGGCTTCGATCGCGTCCTTTGGGGTCATGGTGCGCTGTTGATCGCCTTGGTCTGAACCGATAGGACGTACGCCGGGACAGACGAGTAGAAAATCCTCGCCGCAGACCGATCGTAATTTTTTGGCTTCTTGGGGAGAACAAACAATTCCCGATAAGCCACTTTGTTGAGCAAGTTTAGCCATAGCGATGGTATAGTCTGCGACGTTTAGAGTGCTGTGGAGTTCTTGGGTCAGAGTGGTTTCGCTGATGCTGGTGAGCAAGGTGACGGCAATGATGTTGGGGGGCATGAGTCCAGCGATCGCAGCAGCATCTTGGGCGGCATCTTGAGCAAGGCGTAATCCGACGGATCCATTGACCGCATGAACTGTTAGCAAATCAACCCCATAACGAGCGGCAGAAGCGCAGGCTCCAGCAACGGTGTTGGGGATGTCGTGTAATTTCAGATCGAGAAAGATTTTTTTGTCTTTACTTTTGAGGGTGTGAAGTAGACGTTCTCCGGTGGCGACGAAGAGTTCAAGGCCCACTTTCCAAAAAGTAACATCGGGGAGCCGATCGATTAATTCCAGGGCAGCGGCTTCTGTGGGTACATCGAGCGGGACGATAATACGATCGATCGGCTTCATGGGAAATTCTGAAAAGGGCGGTTTCATTATAGATCCCGATCCCACTAAATCTTCCTCAAGGGAGGCTAAAAATTCAGAAGGTCAGGGTTCTACTTTTTGTCTGCACCGCAATAGGCATTAAATTCACTGGAGATAGCCTTCTCGTCTTTATCGACGGTTTCCAGAACTGTTGAAGCTTTTTGTAAATCCTTGAGAGAGTCTTTGATTTGTTTTTGACCCGCTTCATTAGCCTCGACTTTCGTAAACTTAACCAAAATATCAGCAACATCGGTCAACGATTTGGATGCTGTAGAGTAGGTCGTGACGGCACGATCGCGGTAGCCCACCAATTTTTCATCTTTCAAATCAGCAGCCTTAACGTTGGTGATGAAGCTATCGAGTTCTCCTACGAGGGTTTTCACTTTAGCTGAGGCTTCTTTGGAGACCCGGTGGAAGTCTTCGATGTTTTTAATGCCACTTGCAGGACTCATTTCTTTCCCCACGGCCTCAAACTTTTTGCCGAGTCCAGAGGCTTTGTTGATTTCGGTGGATAAGGTGTTGCACTGAGTAACTTTGCTGGGTCCACAAGCGGTTAAGGTCATGCCCACAAAAGCACCAGCTAGGATTTGAACGATCGATCGGGTTTTCATGTATCAAGTACCGTGTCTTATAAAATGACGAACATACGGGGAATCTCAGAGAAATTAGAACGATCGGACCTAAATTTTCTTTTAATCAAGTTGCCCTTACTATAGATGAACCTATCGTAGCGATTTAAAATTCGCCCTAGGGACTTCATCACATTTCATTTACATGCTCGAACCTGGGAGCGGTAAAGTAGAAATGTCCTACGCCACATCTTTGCATGGTTACAGATTATTTAGAACGGATTTTGACGGCTCGCGTGTATGACGTGGCCCAAGAAACTCCGCTTGACGTTGCGCCCAATCTATCCAAGCGTCTGAACAATACGCTGTTTTTGAAACGCGAAGATATGCAATCGGTGTTTTCGTTTAAATTGCGCGGTGCCTACAACAAAATGGCGCAACTGAATGATGAACAACTCGCAACGGGTGTCATTGCCGCCTCAGCCGGAAATCATGCGCAAGGGGTGGCGTTAGGTGCGCAGCGATTGGGGACGACCGCAACGATCGTTATGCCCATTACCACTCCGCAAATGAAAGTGGATGCCGTGATGGCGCGGGGTGCGAAAGTTATATTGCATGGCGATTCCTATGATGATGCTTGTGCCTATGCAAAGGAATTGGAAATTGAAAAAGGCTTGACGTTTATTCATCCGTTTGATGATCCGGATGTGATTGCGGGGCAGGGGACAATTGGGATGGAAATACTGCGTCAATCGCGGCAACCCATTCATGCGATTTTTATTGCGATCGGCGGCGGCGGTCTTATTTCTGGCGTTGCGGCATACATTAAACGTCTGCGTCCTGAAATCAAAATCATTGGAGTTGAACCTGTTGATTCCAATGCCATGCAACAATCGTTGAAAGCTGGACATCGCGTGAAACTCAATCAAGTGGGTTTATTTGCGGATGGTGTGGCGGTTAAAGAAGTGGGCGTGGAAACCTTTCGGCTTTGTCAAGAATATGTGGATGACATCATTCTGGCGGATACAGATGCGATTTGTGCGGCGATTAAAGATGTTTTTGAAGATACGCGATCGATTCTTGAACCTGCGGGCGCTTTAGCAATTGCTGGAGCCAAAGCCTACGTTGAACAAACTGGAATTACCGGGGAGAATTTGATTGCGATCGCGTGCGGGGCGAATATGAATTTCGATCGGTTGCGGTTTGTGGCCGAACGGGCCGAACTGGGAGAACGCCGAGAAGCCATTTTTGCCGTAACGGTTCCGGAAGAACGCGGTAGTTTTAGACGGTTTTGTGAGTGTTTGGGGAAACGCAATATTACTGAATTCAATTACCGAGTTGCGGGTGAATCGGAAGCGCATGTCTTTGTCGGAGTCCAAATTTCGAGCCGCCAGGATGCGGTTGTAATTCGTGAAGCCATAGAAGAAGGCGGATTTAAAGCGATTGATCTAACCGATGATGAGTTTGCTAAGTTGCATTTGCGATATATGGTCGGTGGACGATCGCCGTTAGCAAACAATGAATTACTCTATCGGTTTGAATTTCCCGAACGTCCCGGTGCAATGATTCTGTTCCTGCAATCAATGAGTCCGAATTGGAATATTAGTTTGTTTCATTACCGCAACCATGGGGCGGACTATGGCCGGATTCTCGTGGGAATGCAGGTGCCACCGCAGGAAATGAATGAATGGCAAGCATTTCTAGATAGTTTGGGCTATCAATGGTGGGAAGAGACTCACAATCCAGCCTATGCATTATTTTTAAAATAGTTTTTGGGATAGCGCTAGGGTAACTTTGACAACAATTTTAAAAGACTCCGACTCCGATCGTTCAACAATGTTTTGCGGTACATATCTGCGGCTTTACGAATGCTGTCGGCTTGGGTCGGATAGGGATGAATGACAGCGGCAAGTTTACCCAAACCAATTTTATTAACCATTGCTGTTGTGATTTCACTAATCATTTCACCTGCATGATTCGCCACAATGGTCGCCCCAAGAATTTCGTCACTGCCCTCCCGGAGTAGAACTTTGACAAATCCATTTTCCTCACCATCGGTAATGGCCCGATCGACCGTATTCATTGGGATTGTAATTGTGGTGGTCGGAACTTTTGCTTGATTCACATCTTGATTCACATAGAGTCCAACATGGGCAATTTCTGGCTGAGTATAAGTCACCCAAGGCATAATTAAATTACTCAGCTTTGATTTACCTAATCCAAAAGGTGAAAAGAATGCGTTTTTAATCACAATTCGGGCTGCAAAATCCGCCGCATGGGTAAACTTCCAATCCATACAGATATCGCCTGCTGCGAAGATATGAGGCTGACTGGTTTGAAGATAGTCATTCACAAGAACACCTCTATTATTATCAAACTCAATTCCGATCGCCCCTAAATTCAAGTTCTCGACATTGGGCTGTCGTCCCGCGCCAATCAGAATTTCATCAACTATGATTTCAGTGGTTTGATTGTTTGGTAATTGAATAGTTAAACATTTACCCCGATCGTTGGTCGTCACACGTTGACATTGAGCGTTAATTAAAATATTCACGCCATCTTTCTGCAATTGAGTTTGTATAATATCAGCAGCATCTGGATCTTCTTTATCGAGTAATTGAGCATTCTTATGAATTAATGTCACCTCAGAACCCAATCGCTGAAACGCCTGAGCCAATTCACACCCGATCGGACCACCGCCAATCACGGCCAATCGTTTTGGACATTCAGTTAAGGAAAAGACTGATTCATTAGTCAAAAATCCGGCTTCATTTAATCCCATCACATCAGGACATTTCGCCCGCGCACCTGTAGCAATCACCGCTTTTTTGAATTTGAGCAATGCGCCTGCAACCGTGATGTGATGGGGATCTTCAAACTGTGCTGTCCCAAAAAATACATCAATTCCCAGATCCCGAAATCGCTGTGCAGAATCATTGTGACTAATTTCCGATCGGACCTTTCGCATTCGTTCCATTACCACGGCAAAATCTACCGATACGCCTTGTGTCGATACTCCTAAGCTTGATGCGTTCTGAATTTCACCCACAACCCGAGACGATCGAATCAAACACTTGGACGGCACACATCCCACATTCAAACAATCGCCACCCATCGATTCTTTTTCAATCAGTGCAATCTTCAATCCAATCCCAAGTCCCGCACTACCCGCAGCCACAACCAAACCAGCCGTCCCTGCTCCGATTACCACCAAATCATACTCAGATTGAGGCGTTGGATTGATCCAATCACTCGGATGGACACGGTGGAGCAATTGCCGATCGTATTTATCTATAGGGTTTATATTTATAGGATTCATATTGTTATTCCTCAATAGTTTGGTCAAGCGCTTTTTGGGCAATACGTGTGATGTAGATAGTCACGCCGATCGTAACAATAAATCCAATAATTTTAGCAATCCACTGTAATCGTTCTGTTTCAGGATTTATAAGTGTATTCTGCGTTCCAATTAATGCAATATTGCCTATTAATGATCCAATGTAAACATACAAAATCGTCCCTGGAATCATGCCGATCGAACCGAGGACATAATCCTTAAGAGAAACTTTCGTAATCCCAAAGGCATAGTTCAATATATTAAAGGGAAACAAAGGGGAAAGACGGGTTAGCAATACAATTTTGAATCCATTTTTCGCCACAGCCGCATCGATCGCCCCAAACTTTGGATAGCTCGCCATCTTGTCGGTCACCCAATCTCGGGCAAAATTTCGGGCAATTAAAAATGCGATCGTAGCCCCTAAGGTTGCTGCAATAAATACATACACTGTCCCAAATCCTAAGCCAAACAAAACACCCCCGCCCAAGGTCAAAATCAATCCTGGCACAAATAAAACAGTTGCCAAGTTATAAATCACAATGAATCCGATCGGTGCGATCGGTCCCAA
>JANXWB010000080.1 GCA_025351345.1 Synechococcales cyanobacterium GL140_1_metabat_312 | reverse complement strand
GCCATGAGATTGGTCATGTGGTGGGCCGACATGGAGCCGAGCATTTAGCAAAACAAAATCTAGGAGCGTCGATAGTCAATGCCGTGGGAATTATTTCTAGTGGTGGAAATGATGGAGGACAGGGGGCTGCTGCGATCGCGGGGGCGGTCAACCATCTTGTCGATTTACGTTATGGTCGCAAGGATGAATCGGAAAGCGATCGGTTAGGGTTACAGTTCATGACGCAGGCGGGCTATAGTCCGATCGGCATTTTGCAGGTAATGAAAATTTTGGCAGCGGCAGGCGGTGGCAGTCGGCAACCTGAATTTTTCAAGAGCCATCCCGATCCTGGTAATCGCTTTGAGACGTTGAACACCTTGATTGCTAAGACGTATCCCAACGGTGTACCCAAGATCTTAGATGAGGGGCGCGATCGATTTGGCCAGTATGCACGGTCAAGATCCTAAGAGGAGGGTTGAAAAATTAGGGGATCGGATCTTTTGATACCCGCGAAAGGACGTTTAGTTTTTAGTTTCTTAGGAGGCTTGCTCATGGCAATGTTAGGGCTTTATGGGATTTTGGTCGCGGTGATGTTGGTTGGGGTTGTGGGGGCAGTAGTGCCAGGATTGCCGGGGCCGAGTTTAATTTTGGTGGCGATTTTGGTGTGGTGTTTTGCCACTAAGTTCGCGATCGCATTACTGCCGCTTTCTTTGATTTTTTTAGCATTGATTCTGAGTGCAGGGGTGGAATGGCTCGGAGGTTATTTAGGCGCAAAGCAAGTCGGGGCAAGTGCTTGGAGTCAGTGGGGCATGATGGGTGGAATGGCCATGGGGTTCTTTGGCTTTTTGCCAGCGCTCCCGATCGGTGGCCCGATTTTTGGAATTTTGGCGGGCGGATTGTTTGGTGGGTTTGCGGGAGAGTTTTTGTATCGGCGGGATTTGCCTATGGTTCCTCGACTCAAGATGGCCGGAAAGGTTTGTCTTGCGATCGGATTGGGTTCGGTGGTTGGGAATTTGATTGAAATGGTGCTAGCGATCGGTGCTGTGGGTATATTTCTCTGGAACACTTGGCCACTCATGGTGTGGGGGTAGGTTCTATGGGGCTAGGGTTGGGGTCATCGGAAATGACTGCTTAAATCAACTCTAAAACTAGCTTTAAAATTAGATTTAAATTTTAAATTAAATTAAAAAAAGTCGTGCGTTTTTGAAAATCTTATGTACTATCGCTTATGGGTTAGTATCTTTGTCTTATATGTCAACTCAAATTATTAAGTTTGAGATCTAAAACTTAGAAGCAAAAATTAGGAAAGGTTTAGGGCTTTTATCGTGAATTGACTGTTTTGAATAAAAACATTTATCCATTTTTGAATCCGTTATGTACTATTCAGTAGCGTTACTCTCGATTTATCGAAAAAGTTAGCTCTGAACTGGAGAAGATTCTCCTAGTTAGTGATAGCCGACATTCGCTTGTTTTGCTGGTTTTAACCTAATTCATCTTGGATTATCAGTGCTGTGGTTAGTTTAAAAGGTTTATTTTCAAAAGGATCTAAGGGGATTGGCATTGAGCTATCCCCCGATCGGATTAACATCGCCCAACTTAGCTCGAAGGGTGGAAAAAAACGGCTTGTTAATTATGCAACCGTTCCCGTTCCTGAAGGCGTTTTCCAAGAAGGGAAGATTGTTGATCAAGCTGCGATGGCGGAGCTTATTCAAACTGCACTTGCTGAGAATAAAATCAAGGCAAAGCAAGCAGCGACGGCAATTCATGGTGGTCGAGATACTGTTACTCGCATCATTCCAGTTCCGGCTGAGTTGGACGATCGGGAACTTCGCGACATGGTTTTAAACCAAGAAGCGGGTCTCTATTTGCCTTTTCCTCGCGAAGAAGCGGATGTGGATTATCAGAAACTTGGGTTATTTGTTGACGAAGATGGCATTGAAAAAGTGCAAGTTCTTCTCGTCGCAACTCGCCGTGAGGTGACTGATTCCTATATCCAAACTTTCCAGCAAGCGGGCTTGACATTGGATGTTTTGGAAATTAGTAGTTTTGCCCTGATTCGGACGATTCGCGAACAGCTTCGGCAGTTTGGATCTCAAGAAGCCGTGGCTATTGTAGACATTGAATTTGAAAGTACGGAAATCTCCATCACGGTAGACGGCGTGCCTCAATTCTCTCGGACTGTACCCATTGGGACATTCCAAATTCAAAGCGCACTATCGAGAGCCATGAATCTCCCCGCATCGCGCAGCATTGATTTGTTGCAGGGCATGACAATTCCGCTGAATGTGGATGCGTCCGGTCGGCCCAGCGGCGGGAATCCTGGAACTGCCGCCATGTTGCGGATTTTGGGAGAGCTGTCAGATGAACTGCGACGATCGATCGATTTCTATACCAATCAAGGTGAGAATCTCGAAGTTGCGCAGCTATTACTGGCAGGTCCAGGGGCCGCTATTGGTCAAATTGATGAGTTCTTTACCCAACGATTGAGCTTACCTTGTAGCCTCGTTGACCCGGTAGAAACACTCTCATTAGAGACGACAGCAGACCTCCCCGCAAGCCTCCGATCGGGGCTGGGCGTGGTTTTAGGGTTGGGTTTACGGGAGGCTTAAGGCATAATGTTTAATCTCGATATTAATTTTCTAAACGATCGTCCGGACCAGAAACCCGGTGCGGCATCTTCGCGGGGCGGGATAGCACGACAACCGACGGGGGGATCTGAAAGTCCAGTTCCGCTCTATGCCGGAATTGCGACCGCCTTGACTTTGCTGGCATTGACAGGCGGCGCACTCGCTTATTACAACTGGCAAAAAGGTGAGTTGACCACCCAGGAAACTGAACTAGACTCCAAGCTTGGGGCGATTGCCTCTAAGCAAAAGGAGTTAGATGTAGCGAACAAAAAGGTGGTGGCCGCAGAAGGTGAAATTAAAGCCCTCGCGACCGTATTTAACCAAATTAAGCCTTGGTCCGCGATGTCGCAAGATTTAAGGGAACGGCTTCCACCTGGGGTTCAAATCACCTCTATTGTTCAGACTCCGATCGCAGCGGGCGCACCTGTTGCGGGTAAGAATCCGGTCTATTCGCTGGATGTCACTATTAAGGGTGAAGCCAATGATTTTGACCAGGTAAATGATTTGTTGGTCATTTTGAAGAAGTCAAACTTCCTCAAGCCAGACGACACTAAAATTGTTGAGACCGCACGGTTGGACTCTAAACCTTTGCCTGCAATTTCGCTTCCGAAAGCGGTTGAGCTACCTGTGAAGCCGGGACAAGAAAAACCAAAAGATACCAATAATCAGGCCATCAAACTGCCTGGACGGGTTACATTCACGGTGCAAAGTAAGATGTCGGAAGTTCCTACATCAGAACTGTTGCGTGAACTCGATCGTAAAGGCGCAGTGGGTTTAGTTACCCGTGTTGAAGCCCTCAAGAGTAAGGGAGTAAAACCATGAGCATGAGTGGAGATTTCATTCCGCCTGATGCGGATTTTAATAATGAACCGAATTACCCCAGTGCTTTTGGCATTACCTTTACGCCCATTATTAGCGGCATTTGCCTGGGAGTATTGGGGATTGGGTTGGCGGCTTTTGGCTGGCTAAATTTTGTTGAGCCATTACGTCTAGAAACTGAAGCTTTGGATGCCAAGGTTAAGGAAAAAGAGGCCCAACTTGGTGATTCTCAGAAGATTGAGGCGGATCTGAAAAAGGCCAAAGTTCGTTTAGCTGAGGTTCAGCAACAGCGGGAGAAGGTTTTATCGTTGTTTGCTCAACAGAAAAACATGGATACGCTCCTTTTGGATCTGAACCAATTGATCAAGCGGAATAACAGCGGCATCTTGGATGCAAAACGTGCGAAATTAGCGAGCTGCCCCGATTGGGTCAAGGAGCAATTCACTACGATTCCCGATGGACAGCGGTTTGAAGAGGCGATCGGACCATTGGTGGCAGATGCGAAGTTAACCAGTTATAAACCAGCGGGTTCGGCGGCGACAGGGGCGGCAGCGGCAGCAACCTCAACTGTGCCTAATTTGTTGACAGATGGCTCGTTGGGGGCAGAACTCAATAATAAATTGAAGCGGGATACAATTGATGTTGCATTTGAGGGGAACTTCAATCAAACGCAACAAATTTTCCGCACTATTGAGCGTTTGCAGCCATTGTTGTTATTACGCGATATGAATATTGCGGTGGGCCGTCAAGGTGGAGCGCCGATTTTGTATGAAATCAATTCAAATTCGCCCGTTCCAGAAGCGTTGCGGAACTGTCAGCCGGACACTGTTTTGAAAACGTCTTTCAAGATGGATGCCTTGATTCCTGTTAGCCCGGAAGAAGCGAAGTTGCTAGTTCCAGTTGCGACAGCGAGTCCAAGTCCGGGTGCAAGCCCAAGCCCGTCTACGCCACCTAAGAAATAAGGTTCGCGTTCATTCATCTATTTAGTCTGAGTTTTTTGAGTTTGAGTTTTTTGATTTCTTAGGAGCGTCCCCGTGAAAGATCTTTTTAGCATGAGCGGAACTTTTGTCGCCACAACAATGTTGGTTGCAACGGTTCTTCCAGCGATCGCCGCTGACATTACACAAGTCACTAATGTTCAATTGAATCCTGCTGCAAACGGGATGGATATTGTGCTGCAAACCAAGGCAGGCAGCAAACCACCCCAAGTATTTAATACTAATCGCGGTAATACTTGGAATGCCTATGTTTTCAATACTAAGTTGGCTAACAATCAGCCTTATCGGCAAAATAATCCTGCTCCTGGTATTGCCTCGATCGCGGTGATTCCAGCGGGTAAGGACGGGGTTCAAGTGACGGTTGTGGGGGATGGTAAAACGGCTCCAATTGGTCAATTAGTCAGCAAGAATGGCGATGGCGTTGTGTTAAATGTCGTGGGTAAGGCGGGTGAAACGGGTCGTTTGGCCCAAGCGGTCAATATGCCTCCAGTCGAAACGATCGCTCAAGCGACTCAAGCGACTCCTCAACCACCGACGGGAACTCCAATTGTCCCATTTATCCCAAGCCCTAGCGCACCCCGCACTGCTCCCCAAGCGCCTAATAATATCGCGCCACCGTTGATGCCGCGTGCTTCGGCTCCACCTGTGGGAGATATGGCGATTTCTCAATTGGATACGAGTCCCGCCTCGATCGACTTGGGTACCAATGAGCGGATTCCTCGGTTGGTGTTACGTGATGCGCCTGTACGTGAAGTGTTGTCACTGTTGGCTCGTGCGGCTGGCATGAACTTGGCTTATAGCGAAGGCCCGAGTAGTGGCGCTTCAGGTGGTACTCCTGCGGCTCCTGGTGCAAGTAGCTCTGGTGGTCCGACTATTTCTTTAGATATTGAGAATGAATCGGTTCAAGACGTCTTTAATTACGTTCTTCGGATTGCTTGTGTTCCTTCTGGCGGCGGCGGTGGGGCGGGTGCGCCAGCCTGTGCAAGCATGGAAGCTAACCGGGTGGGTCGGACAATCTTCGTTGGTACCAGTCTTCCTGATGACGCGCGGAACGTGATTTCTCGGACCATTCGGTTGAACCAAACCACGACGGAAGCAGCCTCTAATTTCCTGACGACTCAAGGAGCTGAAACCCAACTTCCGATTACTCAAGTCACGGTTCAGACGGTCGGTGAAGGGGCAGCAGCTCGGAGCGTTGAAACTCGGACTCCAACTATTTTGGCCTTGCGTGCAAGTGGTGGTGTGGGTCCGCTGTTGCTTCGTGGGTTGTCGGTTTCGGCAGATGCTCGGACGAATGCGATTACGTTGACAGGTAATCCTCGCAAAATTGAATTGGCAACTGGGTTCTTGACTCAGCTTGATGTGCGGAAACGTCAAGCTGCTGTGACTGTCAAAGTTATTGATATTGACTTGAATGGTGTCGATCGAGCAAACACAAGTTTAAATTTTAACTTCGATGGTGTGGGCGCTGGTATCACAGGCGGCGCTGCTGTCGCTACCTTTGGTTCTGGAGGGCAAACTAATTTCCCTAAAGGCTTTAATTGGTTAGCTATAGTTTCTGCTGCGATCGAAAACAATAATGCAAAAGTTCTGACTGACCCGACTTTGATTATTCAGGAAGGCCAAAGTTCTGGGGTTAGAGTAGTTGAGGAAGTTGTCACAAATTTTACTTCCACGACTACAACGACGGGTAATACTTCTAATACGACTGTTACCGTTGAAAAGCAAGATGCCGGACTTATTCTGAACTTAGATCTTCGTCGTATTGATGATAATGGCTTTATTTCTATGGAAATTGCGTCAAAGATCTCTGCACCAAAAAATCAACAGACTGTTGGTATTGCAGGAATTACAGGCGGAAACTTTATTACATTGCTTCAAAAGCGTGATACAAGTTCTGGCCTAGTCCGTATTCGGGATGGTCAAACTTTGATCCTTACAGGTGTGATTCAGGAAACCGATCGGGCAACTGTTACAAAGGTACCTATCTTGGGAGATTTACCCATCCTAGGTGCTCTCTTCCGTAATACAAGCCGTGATAAGCAACGTCGTGAAGTGATTGTTATGGTAACGCCTAAGATCTTGGATGATACCGATCGGTCTACTTTTGGTTATGGCTACAATCCCGGCAAAGAAGCCCAACAATTCTTACAACAAAATCGTTAAGGCTTTGGAATTGAATTGAATTTGTAAAACCGATCGTTCTTCAGTTGAGGGGCGATCGGTTTTGTATGGTAAGGGCGCAAAATCTTAGAAGTGCAACAGAGAACTTAACCGCGACAAAGAACAATCTGAGGTGCCGCCCTCATGTGGATTATCACCCCTACGATCGCCGCCCACAAACTCGAAAAATTTCATGCTGTGAGTAATGAAATCACTTGGGGTTCAGGACTCTACCTTTTACCCGAAGGCTTACAAACAGGCATCATTGTTGTTCACCAACTCCCTGCGATCGTAGAAACATTGTGGTTCCGATTAATGGGCAAAGGGAAAGTCCAACAGACTGCCATGTCCGAAATCTCTGCCCTACCACCCAATCATCCCTATCGCAACAACGCCTTAGATCTGTTGCTATCCTATAGAGTAGAGCTAGAAGCCAAACAAAACATTGAGCCAGAAGAGCAGGCATTAATTATGCAATTATCTCCCTTACTACTGGAACGAATTGCCGCTAGCGAACAACGTGGCGAACTCAAAGGCTACCACGAATTGGTTTTACGTCTTTTGAAAAAGAAAATTGGTGGTTTATCGGTTGAGGTAGAAGCGCAAGTTAGAAATTTATCTCTGCTTCAAGCAGAAACCCTAGGAGAAGCATTGTTAGATTTTACTCAGCCAAGTGATTTGTTCCAATGGCTACAAAGCAATAATCTCAAGATATTTACTGCATCTTAATAATAATCAGGCTAAATCTTGAGGCTTTGGGATTGAAGTGTCAAAACGATCGTTCTTCCTCAAAAGGCCGATGACTTAGGAATAGAACGATCGAATTTTCTCCTCAAATCCGTTAAGGATATTAGCGGTAATTAGTAAACTGAAGTGCCACGGGATATTCTTCTTGCTTCATGCGGACCATGATGGCTTGCAGATCATCCTTTGATTTGGCTGAAACCCGTACCGCATCCCCTTGAATTGAACCTTGCACTTTCTTATATTCATCCCGGATTAGCTTCGTGATTTGTTTGGCAATTTCTTGGCTAATCCCTTTTTTCAACGTCACTTCTTGCCGAATCCGATTACCACTCGCCGACTCCGGCGTACCGTATTCAAAAATCTTCAGTGACAATCCGCGTTTAGATGCCTTCTGCGCGAGAATATCAACGATCGCCTGCAAGGTCATATCGCTCGACGTATTAATCACCAACATATCGTCTTTGAGATCCAACGTCGTCGCCGTATCCTTAAGGTCATAGCGACTGTTCACATCTCGACTCACTTGGTCAATGGTATTCACCAGCTCTTGGCGATCGAAATCACTCACGATGTCAAACGAAAAACTAGCAGCCATACGCCTAAAACCGTCCTTAGAACTGTGTGTACTTGACCCTTAGGTTCCCATGCTCTGGGTCACACTGGCAAACATCAACGAAAATGCACAAATCGTACCCACCGCAAACATCATCGATCGGAGCAATGGAATGTTTGCAATATAAAATACCGGGAACAGCACCCTCGCCGCCACATGAGCCATCACCTGAAGCCGAGCCGTGTCATTGTCTAACCCTGAAACATAAGCCATTAGTGCTGCTGCTGTAAAAATTGCAAAGGCTTCCCAAGCGTTCTGATGTGCCCAATTAGCCCGCTTTGCCCAGTCCGGCAACTTATCAAGCATGGCCCGAGGCGCTGAGACATCGTAATCATTCGTCACCCGTGCGTAGGCCACAGCGACAAAGGGTAAATAGACCAAAACGGCCTCAACCGCGATCGCTCCCAGCAAGAGCGTCTTCATCGATAAATCAGAAAACAACATCGCCCTATCCTGTAAATAAATAGCTCCAAACTTTCCATCCCCCTCTCCTCATCTCTAGTCCCTTTTTACTAGGGAGGCTAGGGGATCTCATTAATCCAGATAGAAAATAGTTACCAACTTCCGTTCTTCTTCCGCATCTCGGCAAGTCTGAAGCAGGGTTCGACTATCGTGGAATGCAAAGCAAATCAACTGCTGACACCGTGAAATAATTTCCTGGTTGCACATCGAACTCGCCTCACCCAGCGCTAGCTCATTGTTCTCAGGATGCTCCACTAGATGCATAACCGTCTCCAACTGCTCACGAGATTCGCGGGGTTGACGATCGAGACTTTGAGGCAAAATCACAGTCAACAAACTTGGATCAGCACGCAATGCACCTCGAATTACCGCAAAATTTGTTCCGGTAGATCCAGAGGTTAAGACACGATTGCCTTCAGTGACGAGGGCGAAAATCATCATCTCAATGAGCTTTTGATGGGTAATGGGGACGTGGCGAGACCCCAAAATTGCAATCCGTTTCGACCCAGTCTGCTGAATCGAAGCAAGCTCTTGTAAAAAATCATCTACCTTGGGTAGTTCAAGCGACTGGCTCATGAATGCGGTTCAAACAACTTCGGCATTCTATCAGAATCCCCTCGATTCGAGAACTGTTCTGCTAGAACTCATGATATTGCGCGATGATGAATATAATCCTCATCCCAGAAATCATGGCTATTTCGGCAAGTTCCACCCTTGAGCCAAACCATCTCCATCTACTAACCAATCAATCAAACTACCCGTGGGCTAAGTGCGTTCAGCATACAGCGATCGGATTCGATCGGACAAATCTACAGGTTTTATCTGGCTCAATTCCCCTGGATTTACGCGGAACTCTATATCGCAACGGCCCCGCACGACTGGTTAGAGGAACTCGATCGGTGGGGCATTGGTTTGATGGTGATGGTGCAGTCTTAGGCGTGACACTTACCGACTCAGGCGCGACGGGCATTTATAAATATGTTCAGACCGAGGGGTATAAAGCAGAAGAAAAGGCCGATCGGTATTTGTTTGGCGGTTATGGCAGTCATGGGTCCGAGTCTTGGCTGGGCCGCTGGAAGGGGTTGAAAAATGCCGCCAATACCAATGTTTTAGCCACCACGGATAAGCTTTTGGCTCTCTGGGAAGGCGGATGGCCCCACGAATTGAATCTCGAAACCTTGGAAACGGTAGGGCTGAATTCGCTATCACAATTGACCTCAACCACTCCATTTTCCGCCCATCCAAAAGTAGATCCGAAGACCCATGAGATCTTCAATTTCGGCGTGAGTTTTGGCCAAAAAAATAAACTTCATCTCTACCGCTGCAATCCCCAAGGCACCATAATTCAGACCCGCACCCACGAACTAAGTAGCGCGACCCTGCTCCATGATTTTGCGATGGTAGGCCGCTATCTTATTTTCTGCATCCCCCCGCTACCGCTGGATTTACTGCCGTTGATTGTCAAAACTAAGACTTTTTCTGAGGCGCTGACTTGGAAACCGGAACAAGGCACTCAGATCGTGATATTCGATCGCAACACCTTAGAACTTGTCCGAAGCATCACGACAGATCCATGGTTTCAGTGGCATTTTGGCAATGGCGAGGAGCTGGCGGATGGAACGGTGCTGCTGGAATTGATTCGCTATGAAGATTTTGAAACCAATGCTTATGTTCGAGACATTCCGATGGGGAACCCTCAGACTTATGCTCCATCGCGTTTGATGCAGCTTCATATTTCGCCCAACAGTGATGCTGTGGTGTGTTGGGAAACGTTGTGGGATAAGTCTTGTGAATTCCCCACCATCAATCCCCAAGCTGTGGGCAAACCCTGGCGCTATACCTATTTTTCAACTCATCGCCCCGACACGGATCCTAAGTCTGGTGAACTATATGAAGCGTTCGGTCGGCTCGATCGGCAAAGTGGTGAGGTAACCCTTTCAGACTGCGGCGCCCATCACTATTGTTCAGAAACCGTCTATGCCCCTGGAGAAGCCGATCGTGGCTCTAGTCCCAACGATCGGGGCTGGTTATTATCGGTAGTTTTTGATGCCGAGGCCGATCGGAGCGAAGTATGGATTCATGATGCAGAGAGTGATCTAAGTGAGCCTGTATGTCGTCTTGCATTACCGGAAATTATTCCCTTGGGATTTCATGGAACGTGGCGATCGCACCTCTAGCCCACAGAATAATCTGCCTTTTTTACCTTCGATCGCTCTTTACGTGACCTTTGAGGTGATACTGGTTACGCACAACCCTTGAGCCGATCGCGCCTTAAATAGAAGACAGAAATCTATGAAATCTTACCTAGCGGCTGCCATTCAGATGACCAGCCTTCCGGATTTGAGGAAAAATCTGACCCAAGCCGAAGAGCTGATTGATCTCGCGGTCCGGCGGGGTGCAGAACTTATTGGGTTACCAGAAAACTTTTCGTTTTTGGGAGATGAATTGGCCAAAATCGCTCAAGCCGAAGCGATCGCCTTAGAAAGCGAGAAATTTCTCAAAACTATGGCCCAACGTTACCAAGTCACTATCTTAGGCGGTGGTTATCCGGTGCCAGCGGGCAATGGCAAGGTCTACAACACGGCGCTCTTAGTAGACAAAGACGGTAACGAAGCCGCTCGGTATGAAAAAGTTCATCTGTTTGATGTAGATGTGCCCGATGGCAACACCTATCTAGAATCGGCAACTGTTGTTCCGGGGAGCGAGTTTCCAGCCATCTACACCTCAAACGATCTGGGCGTATTGGGTCTGTCGATTTGTTATGACGTACGTTTCCCCGAACTCTACCGCCATTTAGCTCAGCAGAATACCGAAGTGCTTTTTGTTCCGGCAGCATTTACGGCCTACACCGGGAAAGACCATTGGCAAGTCTTGCTACAAGCCCGCGCCATTGAAAATACCTGTTACATGATTGCCCCGGCTCAGACAGGCTGGCACAACAGTATTCGCCAGTCCCACGGTCATGCGTTGATCATTGACCCTTGGGGAACAGTATTGTCGGATGCGGGAACAGAGCCAGGATTTGCGATCGCAGAAATCTCGCCAAACCGTTTAAAACAAGTCCGTCGCCAAATGCCATCGTTGCAGCATCGAGTTTTTGTTTGAGTTGAGTTAAATTCGTTTAAACAGATGGATTTGGGTACAAATATGAGGAAATAATGCAGGTTAATTGTTGAGGGAGATGTGTGAATTTACTCTGCCCAATTTCAAGAATTTGTATTAGTCTTGTGTTCGGCTTGTAAAACTTTAACAATGGATAATAAACTTTTTAATGGTTCGATCGGTCTATCTTCACTAGCTCTGTTCTTCACTGACTCTGTATTGGTGCGTCTCCTCACTTCGTCTCCCTGTAATGTTTAGACCGTAATGTTTAGAACCTGTGTGCTAGAGCTTTTGGGCCTAGTTCATTGATGATGCCTTTACTCCCCCGGCCCATGCTTCCTAAAAAAACGTTACTCTTTGGTTTTTGCTCAGCGGTGTATGCCGTACTTCTGGCGTTGTCCGCCAGAGCCGGAAAATTGCTCAAATGGAACTCTAAAAAAACGTCACTCTTTGCCTTTTGTTTAGCGATTTACATCGTGCTTTTGGGATTGCCAGCCCAAGCGGGAAAGTTGCTCCAATGGAACTTTGATACGCGACAAAATCAACTGGAATTCACGACAGATGCAGGGGTTCAGCCCCGCGCACAGTTGGTCACGAATCCCACAAGGCTGGTGATTGACTTGCCGGGAACCACATATGGACGCAAGCAGCAGATTGAGCCGATCGTTAATGCACCCGGTGTTCAGTCGTTGCGAGTGGGACAGTTTGACCCGCAGACGGCGCGGCTGGTGGTGGAGATGTCTCCGGGCTATGTGATTGACCCGAATCAAGTGAAGTTTGAAGGCGTGTCGCCCAAGCGTTGGCGGATTACGTTGCCGACTCCCATTCAGCAGTCAGAAGTGCAAGGCGACAGCACCACAGGCGTTTCAGTTCCGACTCCAAGCAGCCCCGTGTTCCGTCCCCAGCCTAGTGCGCCTGCGTTGTCCGCCCGGACTCAGGTGCAAGGGTTTCAAGTGACGGGGGATGGCTTTTTTATTCGGATCAGTGGAGATGCACCTCAGATTCAGGTGACGAAAAGTTCCGATGGTCGCCAAGTCTATGTTGAACTTGAAGGCGCAAAACTTGCCCCCAATGCCCGCCCGATCGATACCCTGGTAAATCAACGTGGGGTCAGTCGAGCAATTCTGTCGCAGTCTCGGCCCAATCCGCCCACGGTTCGCTTAACGCTGAATGTCTCGCTCAGTAGTGAATGGCAAGCAAGTAGCACACCCGATGGAAGTGGCGTGATTGTGATTCCCAGTCTAGGCAGTGCTAGTCCTACATCACCGGATGCGCCGTCACCCGTGATGCCTACTGGACGATTGAATACGATTCAGTCGGTGGAAATTGAGGGCGATCGGCAGTTAGTGGTACGAGGTAGCGATCGGTTGCGCTTTAGTGGCACTTGGGATCGTGCTTCTGGCGGATTCCGAATCGTGCTGCCGTTCAGTAAACTTGCCCCTAACTTTCGCGGCCCGGTCCTAACTTCCACTAGCCCACTCTTGCAAGTCAAGCTGCGTCAAGACGATCCGCAAACTGTGTCTATTGTTGCCTTCCCGGCTTCCGGGGTTCAGCTCGGCGAACTTAGCCAACCGAGCCTCCAGAGCCTGATTCTGCAACTGCGGCGAAGTGGTTTCCAAACAATTCCCACGCCTACGCCTCGTCCGACGTTCCCCCGTGCGCCTAATGGTCGTCAAGTTGTGATTATTGATCCCGGTCATGGTGGTCCTGATCCAGGTGCGGTGGGGATTGGTGGGATTCAGGAGAAGGAAATTGTGTTGGATATTAGCAACAGGATTTCGGCCATTTTGGAGCAGCAGGGCGTATCTACAGTATTGACTCGCACCGCTGATATCGATTTGGATTTAGCGCCTCGGGTGGAACTGGCCGATCGGGTGCGGGCGACGGTGTTTGTTAGTATTCATGCAAATTCAATTTCGATGGCTCGTCCCGATGTCAATGGTCTGGAGACTTATTACTATGACAGCGGTTATGATTTGGCTCGGATGATTCATGCAAGTGTGCTACAGACGGCACAGATCCGCGATCGGGGGGTTCGGAGTGCTCGATTTTATGTGTTGAGAAAAAGTTCAATGCCATCAGTCTTGGTGGAAACTGGATTTGTCACTGGGGCGGAGGATGCGGCGAATTTAGCTAATTCTGCTCATCGTCAACGAATGGCAGAAGGCATCGCCCGTGGTATTCTCCAGTACATCCGAGGCGGTGGTTGATTCTATTTTCTCGTGACTTATCCCTGCGTGTGAGGATTGAAACTGTGAGTGATATGAATAAAATTCGCTTGCCGATCGGAGTGTTTGATAGTGGGGTTGGTGGGCTGACGGTGTTGCAGGAGATTTATCGACAATTGCCCAATGAGTCGATTTTGTATTTTGGTGACACTGCACGCTTGCCCTACGGAACCCGATCGCAGGATGAGATTATTCAGTTTGTGCGCGAAATTTTGCACTGGATGGTCGGACGCGGGGTGAAGCTGGTGATTATGGCCTGTAATACTAGCTCCGCACTGGCCCTTGAAGTGGTCCGATCGGAATTCGACATCCCTATTTTGGGCGTAATTTTGCCAGGAGCCAAGGGTGCGGTTGAAGTGGGTAAACGGATTGGCGTGATTTCGACTCCGGCCACCGCAAAAAGTAATGCCTACCGCGATGCCATCCAAGAAGTGAATCCGGATACTCTAGTGTGGCAAGTGGGGTGCCCAGAGTTTGTGCCGCTGATTGAGGGCGATCGCATTCAAGATCCCTACACGCGTCAAGTGGCAGAAGGCTATCTGGAATCCTTAATCGAAAATCAAATTGACACCTTAGTTTACGGCTGTACCCACTATCCCCATCTGGCTCCGGTGCTACGATCGATTCTCCCGCCCGACGTGATTTTTGTGAATCCAGCGGTACAGACTGCGATCGCGGCGGCTCAGGAATTGGACTTGTTGGGATTGCGGAATTTGCGTCAAGCCTTACCCACTCAGTTTTATGTCAGTGGTGATCCGAAGCCATTTGTCCAAATTTCCCGCCAATGGCTTGGGTTCACGCCTCGGGTATTGCATGTTGCTTTACCAGAATTGACGGCGGCGTTGCAAGCGGCCTAGTTTGGCGGACGTTGGAAAAGTCTGTTCGTTAGTATCAAAGACCCGATCCCCCTAGCCTCCTTAAAAAGGGAGGATTAGAATTCAATTCATAGTCCCCCTTAAAAAGGGAGATTTAGGGGATCGAGTTTTAATTGTCACAATTAGAATATTTATGTCCATTCAATATCCTCTCCGTCACAAACAACTCATCAGACTCATCTCCCGACTAGGGTTGGATCCGGAGGCTCCTCAATTACGCTGGGATCTGATGGATTTAGCCTTGACCCATTCGACAATTTCGGCTGAGAAAAATTATGAACAACTCGAATTTGTCGGGGATGCGGTTGTTAAGTTAGCTTCGGCTGCATTTTTGTTGCAACAATTTCCTCAACTTAAAGTGGGCGATTTCACAGCGCTCCGATCGCAACTGGTCAGCGATCGATCGCTGGCGGTGATTGCGGATGATTTAGGCTTCGATCGGTACTTACTGGTGGGCGGTAGTGCGGCCTCCGATCGGGCGGGGCGATCGTCTAGGTTGGCGGACAGTTTAGAGGCGGTCTTGGCGGCCCTGTATTTGAGTACTCAAGATTTATCTTGGATTCATTCGTGGCTTGATCCATTGTTTTTGAAACAATCTGAAGCAATTTTGGCAGATCCAGCAAGGCAGAATTATAAAGCTGCATTACAAAATTGGACTCAAGGCATTTGGAAAACATTGCCCCAATATCGCACCCGAGAAGTCAATTCTATTCATGATGATCCGGGGCGCTTTGTGTCGGAGGTTTGGATTCGGGATAAGTTGTTTGGGGAAGCGGTCGGGCGATCGATGAAGGCCGCAGAACAAGCCGTGGCCCAAATTGCCTATCAAACATTAGCCGCTGCCGATAATTCATCGAATAACTCGTCGCAATAGTGATTTAGGTCAAGGGTTTAAAGCAATGGTAGATATTTTTTCGACTTACCAGACTACTATTCGTATTGCTGTGTTAGGCGTTGGGCGTTGGGGTTGTCATTTGCTGAGGAATCTATTACAAAATCCCAATGTAACCATAGCGGCGGTGATTGATCCTTGGGCACCAAATTTAAAACGATCGCAAGATCTATTTGCCCCGATCGCCCCAACCGATACTCAATGGCTCACCGATTGGCAAGTGGCTCTCGATACCCTTGAACTCGATGCGATCGTGGTCGCGACTCCAGCGGAAACCCATTACCCAGTCATTCGGGCGGCTTTGATGAAAGGGCTGCATGTATTAGCGGAGAAACCATTGACCTTGACGGTCGCCGAATCAATTGAACTTTGTGAACTGGCTCAAAAAAATAACGTTCAACTCGTAGTTGATCATACTTATTTGTTCAATCCAGCGATCGCTCATGCCCGCCGATCTATTGAAAACTTGGGTAACTTGCGCTATGCCTATGCGACTCGAACCCATCTTGCTCCAGTGCGTCAAGATGTAGATGCGTTGTGGGATTTGGCCATACATGACATTGCAATTTTGAACTATTGGCTGGACGATCGGCCTGTCCGAGTCAGTGCGCGGGGAAAAAGCTGGCTGCAACGAGATATTCAAACTGACTTGTCTCCCCATGGATTAGCCGATACTATTTGGGCGACCCTGGAATATTCCAATGGATTTTGTGCAGATTTACATTTCTCTTGGCTCAATTGCGATAAACAGCGACGCATAGCAATTGTGGGCGATCGGGGCACTATGATTTTTGATGAATTAGCCCCCGAACAATTGATCATTCAGTATGGAGAACTCGTTAAAACAGAGCAAAGCTTTAGTCCCGATCGTCAAACCCGAAAGGCTCTCCCGATTGAGTCTCAAGAACCGTTGAAATCACTCTGTGAACATTTCGTCCATTGTGTACAAACCAATGAATTATCAAAAATTTCATCAGGCTGGTTAGGAGCTGATTTGGTAGCAGTATTAGTGGCGCTATCGGATTCGATGAATCAAAATAGTGCCTGGATGTCTCTAGACGATCGGCTAATTCATAGAATTTATTGACTATCTAAGTCATTTTTTTAAGTCTAATCTCGTTGAGAACTTTTCATCTCAATTCCCTAAAATCGTTCACAAAACCCATAAAGCCTATCATCACCTGCCATTTATCCACACAGCCAGGAACTTATTGACATGAACTATCAACAAGTGCCATACTACTTTTAACGTCTTAGTTGATATTAAATCTCAATTAAGTCTGGTTGCTCTCAACATGATGCTTTTGCCTACAATCGTTCCTAATACAGACCTAGGAGATTGTGCCGTTTGGTGGCATGAGTGCGGTTGTAGGTGTTTCGTTCTCTCTAGGAATAGGGTCTACGATCGTTGTCGTAAAATGAGTGGTCTAATGAATTCTCATTTCTACAGGTATACGATCGTAGGCTTCTTTATTTGAATTTTGAATGGTTGTTGGCTGGGCTAGTTTGCGCGGTATGACAATTCATTGGTATGGCTAGCAATTAACGAGGGTTCTGTTCATGTCGTCTATCTCCCCTTCCTTTAGAGCATTTCATCCGACTAATTATGGTAATGCTATTCCTTCGCAAGACACATTGCTTTGGGTGAGTGCGGGGCCGAGTCTCAAACATTTTGATTTGCCATTATTAAAAATTTTAAATAAAAATTATGCCGTTGCTCGATGGGAATACCAGCAAAGTAACGACGAAGCGAGTTCTTTGGTCGAAGCTATCAATCTATTGGTGGATTATCTCAAACAATCCGATCGGCCCATTCATTTGGCAGGACATGGCATTAGTGGTGTGATCGCGATGTACGCAGCAGAGCGCGTGCCCGAATTTGTCAAAACATTGACGCTTTTAGGGGTTGGGCCGCAGCCCGAATTGATTTGGCATGCCCATTATTATTTACAACGATTGACCACGCCTTGTAGTCAATTGCGAGTGTTAGCCCGATTTGCTCGGGAACTGTTTGGACCTTCATCCCATTCAATTAAGACGTTGGTTAACCTACTACAAAATGACCTTGCTTCATCGCCTTCGCCCCATTCTTTATTCAAGATTGCAAGCTTAGATTCGGTTAGGTTGCAGTTGCCCTTGTTGCTGTTTGGTGGAGCATCAGATTTTATTGTTTCTCCCAAAACTATGCAGGCTTGGACAGCCTTTATGAAAGCGGGCGATCGGATTGTTTCAGTACCTGATGGACGACACTTTTTTCACTATCATTTCCCAGATCAAGTTGCGATCGAAATGACTCAATTTTTATCTCAGAAAACAGCTCTTCCAACTCTGGTATATTCAAGATGATTCATTCAATTCAAAAAACGACTGTCAATACTCAACTGATTGGTCTAAATACAATTCGCGATCATACAATTCGCGATATCGTTAATCTGCCTATTTTACGATCGTTTAATCAAGGTGATGTCGTACCTGAAATACTCGGAAATTGGGTCATTCAAACTGGAGCCATTCGTACAATGACTTGGGACGAAGAAGGCGTAGTTTCGGTGTTAGGGATGTGGGGTACGGGAGACTTAATCAGTTCAATGACTCGAAATATTGATCCCTATCAATCTGAATGTTTAACACCAGTTGTTTTGTTGTTGCTTAATGATCCTCAAGCATTACCTGAATTGCTGCTAAAACAATGCCTGAAAATGGAAGAACTCTTAGCCCTGTCCCGTTGCCGCAATGTGGGCGATCGGTTGTTACGAATGTTGTATTGGCTAGCCAGACATTTTGGAGTTCCACACTGCGATCGAATGATTCCTGGACGATTGATTGATATGAAAATGACCCATCAACATTTGGCAGATTTGACCGGGACGACACGGGTGACAGTGACGCGGTGTTTAGGAAATTTTGAACGCGATGGCCAAATCGTTCGTTTGCCTCGGGGACGATTCTTTATTCAAAGCTCGTGAGTTTATTCTGAACAACTATCCGATCGCTTGAATCCACTCTTTAATCTCATATTCTGTCCAAATCCCATTTTGCCAATAGGGATCATTCTCAATTAACGATCGGATAGTCGCCTCATCGTCCGCTTCATAAATACCAAAGACTTTGGTCAGATCTTGAGTTGGACCTAGGGTAATTAAAATCCCTGCTTCTTGTTGCTGTTTGAGTCCGGCTAGATGCGCATCACGATAAGATGTACGACGTTCTAGGACATTTTCACAGTAAGACCCAAACAAGATGTACTTTTTCATAGTTGCTACCAATAGGTGATAAATAAGTGCGAAACAATAGATATAAAAAAGCGCCGAACTATTCCAGCGCTTTTTTATCAGGTTAAATTTTGAGACTAATCTAAATAGCCCATCAACGTAGCAGAGTTTGGATCCACAGTATCGTTGCTAAACGTTGGACGGCTACCCATCATTTCTCCCGCATTCATCAATCCATCTGGACTGATCATAACTGGACGACCACCATCTGCCGTTCCCGGAACATAGTGTACTTCATCAGCAAACACGGGCCGATCGCCGGGTAGCATTTCAAATAATTTTAGACTAGAGGCTTCTATGGGGCGACCATTCATGTAGGTCCCGAAGACAACCAAACCGCTTGCGCCAATGGGCCGATCGCCAGCAGACGAAAACATTCCAACGAATTTAACTGCATTGGGTGTTACAGGACGGACGGGTAGGGCAGATCCTGTAACTGCGATCGCGTTTTCTTTTTTAGCTACGACGGGTGAAGATTTGGCAGCATCTTGGGTCATAATTTTGTCTCCTTTAGTATGTTGAACAGATTTGTTGGTGGAAACTTTTGATTTATTCCGTGGGATGGATGGACTCTCTGGAAGCTTATCCGCAGGTTCGATAGTTGCCTCGATCGGGTCAACTATCTTCTCAACATCAGAAGTCTCACCAGCAAGCACGAGCTTCGGCTCATCTATCCCATCTAGTGTGACGGAGATCGGTAGCTCAATGCTTGACGTCGCTATGGCTGGATTATCGGCTGGCTCATCTGCTGGATTAACAACAAGTTCAGTGCTTACGATCGCATCCGTACTTACATCATCGCCCTCCTCAACTTTAGACTCAGCGGATTGAGCAGTTTGACTTTCATCCACAGGCAATGGCGCTTGGTTAGCCGTTCGGGCCGCACCGGGCGCTAATTTGTTGCGAGTCGAGGCCGCTCGATTTTTGCGATTTACAACCATAGCGCAACTCCACCCACCTAACGTGATTAATCTAAAACTCAAACCGGATGCCTGCTCTCAGCCCTGCACCCACCGTAAAATTGAATTTATTGAACCGCTATTATCGCTATTTATGAAGTTGAATAATCTCCCGCAAATGATGAAAACACCCGCAGGAGATTACGTTCTCTTAGACGACGGCAGCGACCCTTTTAGAACCCTTCGTCAAACGCTCGTAAGTCGCCCGCATTTTCACGCCTGTCAACACTTGGAACAATCCTGTCCCGTTGTTGGAGCCAGGATACTCTTTATGCTGAAGCAAGAGTTCAGTGATTTCGCCGGGATGACGACCTGACGTTTGGCTGAGGTGCTTCTCGATGTAGATGACTTCTTCAAGGTTGTCAAACTGACCATCCACCTCCAGAATCGAGACTTCATGACCGTAATATCCATCCGGTCCGTAGTGCATCCGAATTCCAGGATAAGAACACGTCAGCTTACGTCCACAGGGAATCCAGTCGATCGTGGATCCTTCATCAAACAGATAAACAGGATCGAATCCTTCAATTCCGTCACGCTGAATCATCTGAACGCGCAACACCTTACGGTCTTTGTCGTCTTTGATTAAGTTGGTGGACAACACTCGAATTACGACATCCGCATGAGCCTTCTGAGGATCGATGAATGCATCAAAGTCTGGCTTACGGGAATTGATTGCTTGCATGACATCATCAAGCGTATGGCCACGTTCGGACATATCACGCTGAATCTTCCAAGCTGCCTTCACATCGTTTTCAATGTCTAAATAGACGCTGAAGTCGATTAACGATCGGACCCGTTCGTCGAATAAAGGATGTAATCCTTCAATCACCACAATATGATTCGGGTCAACATTTTCCGGCGGATCAAGTTCCCCAGTTTCGTGGTTGTAGATCGGCTTCATGATGCTTTTGCCCGCTTTGATGTCGCGGATCTGTTCATACATCAGGTCGAAATTGTTGGCGCGGGGGTCAAGAGCGGTAATTCCCGTCTCTTTGCGCTGTTTGCGATCCAGACTGTGATAGTCGTCAAGGCAAATCACCGTCACAAAAGTTTCGCCGAACAGATCGGAGATCCGGCGTAAAAATGTGGACTTACCGCTGCCAGAATCTCCAGCAACGCCAATGAGTACCACACGGTCTGGCTTAGTCATAGGTCCCCTCAAAGAACAAGAATGGTCAACTCAATTTTATCGGAGTAAATCTTAATTTGGTATCACAGGATAACTTAACCCCGTGATAGATCCATTAAACTACTCTTCAGTTGCCCTCAATACACTACATCACAAGCTGACTCATTTGATAGGTCTTTGATTGCTCTAATCCGTAACCCTAGGTCATGAATTAGTCCTGCGCGAGTAGTGGAGCCTAGTGCTATGGCAACGCGTAAGGTACTTTATTGAGCCTCAATCGCACCAAACATGGGTTTTCCTGCACAAGTTGCACGGGTCAACTCCTAGTTTTGAATTTAGAGAAAGTAGCTTGATGTCTCAGGATAGGGGAGAATAAATACTTAACAAATGATGACAGGATTCATAGGTTTTCGGAGAGATTTATCGAAATGTTCAATTCCAGCGCAAGTAGTTCTCAGTCTTCGGGCAATCGTTTTTATCGGTACGAAGTGGTTGGGTTACGTGGCAGACGAACCAGTGGCTCCACTTTTTTTAATGTAGCTTACGATCGGATGAGCCAGTTCACCCGCCAAATCCTGAGCCAAGGTGGAAAAATTCTCAACGTGTCACCGCTTGGTGGTGACGCTCCCCTAATGGCTTCTTCTGAATCTCCTATGCCAACTACAGAAGAACTCCCTGTGCCAACTACAGAGGCTGTGCCTGCGGCCAAGAAGAAAGCTCATGCAGACGTCAAGGTTAATATCTATCGTCCTAACAGTCCGCTGACGGGGAAGTTGATTTCCAATGAAGCGTTGGTTTCAAACGGCGGGGTTGGCATTGTGCAGCACCTGAAATTTGATATTTCCGGCAGTGAGCTGGAGTATATCGAAGGTCAGAGTATTGGGATTATTCCACCGGGAAATGATGCGAAAGGCAAACCTAATAAGTTGAGACTTTATTCGATCGCATCCACGCGTCATGGTGATGATGTAGATGATAAGACGGTGTCTCTTTGTGTTCGCGAGTTGGAATACAAAAATGATGCGGGCGAGACCATCAAAGGGGTCTGTTCCGCCTACCTTTGTGCGTTGAAACCGGGCGATCCGGTCCAAATCACGGGACCATCGGGTAAGGAAATGCTCTTACCTGCTGAAGAAGACACCAATGTGATTATGTTCGCGACAGGAACTGGCATTGCACCGATGCGGGCATATCTCTGGCGCATGTTTAAGGATAATGAGCGGGCCGCTAATCCTGATTACAACAGCTACAAAGGTAAGGCATGGCTGGTCTTTGGCGTTCCTCAGACGGCGAACATCCTGTACAAGGAAGAATTAGAAGAGATGCAGACCAAGTATCCTGATAATTTTCACTTGACCTATGCCATCAGCCGGGAACAGAAAAACAGCGAAGGTGGACGGATGTATATCCAAAACCGGGTCGCAGAGAATTCTGTTGAGTTGTGGAACATGATTAAAAATCCTAAAACTCACACCTATATCTGTGGGCTGCGCGGGATGGAGCCAGGAATTGAGGAGGCGCTGGGTGCTGAGGCAACTAAGGAAGGCATCGTTTGGAAGGATTATGTCCGATCGATGAAAAAAGAAGGACGCTGGCACGTTGAAACGTACTAGTCATTACTTCTAGAAACTAAATTTTAAAGGAAGGTAACTTGCCTTCCTTTTTTTGTAGCCTTCATCATCTACTGCACTCCAAATCGATCGCGTCGGACGTTTTGTCTTTAGGCTCCACGAAAAACACCCTTGATTACGCTATGCAATCAAGGGTGTTTTTAAATTCTTTGAAAGTCCACCGCAGTGCCGTCTTACCTCAGTTTGAGACCTGGTCAAAACCAGGTGGGTACCGTATGAAGCATGTCTGAAGTTTCTGAGTACAAGCTCAGTTTACCGCGACACACTACGTAGATTCCCTTATTCAATAAGACATAGATCAAAAAACATTATTGGCAGTCACCAACACCTCCGTGGACTCTTTCGTATTTTACAACGTCCGATCGACGAATGGGAAGTGGATAAGTGATTTTCTGAGGTGGGGTTGAGAGGCAATGCCGATCGGATTTAATCGCCTCCATACCAGATATGTTCAATAGTATTCGCCACCAATCGTGCTTTTGCCTCATTGGCCTCATCAAAACAGACCGTAACATGTCCTAGTTTTCGCCCCGATCGTGCCTCTGATTTTCCATACCAATGGACTGTCGCACCGGGAATTTTTGCCAAACGCGATCGGACTTCAACATAATCTGAGGTCGCAGATTCAAACCCCAACAAATTCACCATGACCGCTCCGCCGCAATTCAACGCCGAACTTCCCAAAGGCATTCCTGATATGGCCCGGAGCTGTTGTTCAAATTGCGAAGTTACGGATGCATCTAAGGTGTAATGACCAGAATTGTGGGTGCGGGGTGCAATCTCATTAACTAATATTTGGCCATCCAACGTCTCAAAAAGTTCAATCCCAAAAATCCCCACTACTTGCAAAGTTTCTACAATTGTTCGTGCGATCGCCCCGATCGTTTCTTCTAGCCCAGCGGGCAATTCTATGGGGACAATCACCCTATGACATACCGCATTTACTTGTTGAGTTTCTACAATTGGATAGAGCGAAACTTCCCCGTCTAACGATCGGGCCACCATCACTGCTAGCTCTCGTTTAAAGGGTACAAATGCTTCTAGAAGTAAGTCTATTGCAGGCACTTTGGACAGCACTTGATCTAACTCTAATTGTGATTTCACGATGAATGTACCGTAACCATCGTAACCATTTCGGCATGTTTTTAAAACACAGGGAAAGGGGATTTCAGTTGCCTCTGAAAGACGACAAAATTTTGGGGTTGGCAAATTTCGATCGCGTAAGAAACACCGCTGATCATATTTACTAATTAAGGGTGAAAGAGAGGCTAGTGACGGTCGAAAACAAGCGCCCTGTTCTGCCAACTTAGACAGCGCATCCAAATCTAAGAATTCATTTTCAAAGGTAATTACATCGCTCTTTGCTGCCAATTTTTCAGTGCCGCCGGGATCCGTCACTGCCGCAAAAATAGCCTCATTTGCGATCGCTACCGCCGGATCCGCTGAATTTGGGGTCTGCACTCGCAGCTCTAATCCCAGTTTTTTTGCCGCTGCTGCCATCATCCAAGCCAACTGTCCGCCGCCCACAACCCCAACTTTCGTGACATTCCCGGTCATACTTCCCATCACCAAAGCATTCATCAATTCACCCTTCTCAATCTGCACATTCACTATTCCATCCCCCATGAACCCACGAATTGTATCGGATTTGAGACCTTTAGTGAGCAGCTCGCCTGTATCCGATCGCCTGTCCTAGCTAGGAAATGTAAAAAACCGCTAAATAAGTTGGTTAGGGGGGTTGATCAAACGCTAGATATGGTGTTAGATCAGTTCCATAGATGAATGGGTTAAAGCCAAATTCTCTTTGCTCATGCTGTGGTTATTCACCAATCCTGATGACTTGTTCCAGGCTTCGTGAATAACCCTTTTTTTTCTTTTATCCGATCGACGGTTCCTCGATTTTAAAGGCCCATCCGATGCAAAATTTGTCTTAATACAATTGCTGTCCACTCTACGTCTGCTGTTGTAGTTTCGCGGCCAAAGGTTAGCCGAATGCCAGTCTTCGCAATTCTATCGTCATGACCGATCGCCCGCAAAATTAAACTTGGCTCTAGCTTTCCGCTACTACAAGCCGCCCCCGCACTAATGCCGATGCCCGCGAGATTCATTTGCCGCACTAAGGTCTTGCCATTTTGCTGTAAATCATCGGCATCAGGAAGACAAAAACTAGCGTGGTGCGGTAGTCGATTGGTGGAGCTACCCGTGGGTTTTAAAGCGGTGCCGAGGAGTTGCTCAAATAATCGATCGCGCAATTCCGTCAGCCGTATAGTTTCCGTCGCCATTTCCGCTGCAATCAATTCTGCCGCTAATCCAAACCCTGCGATCGTTGGTACCGCTTGGGTTCCCGATCGCTCCCCCGATTCCTGACCGCCGCCCAGCAATATTGGCAAGACCTTCACCCCCGATCGGATGTAAAGCGCCCCGCAGCCTTGAGGCCCATAGAGTTTGTGGCTGGAAAGGGATAATAAATCGATCGGCAGTGCCCCTACATCAATGGGCAAACGGCCTGCGACTTGGACGGCATCGGTGTGGAACAGAATATTATGCGATCGGGCAATTTCAGCAAGTTGGGCGATGGGTTGAATCGTGCCAATTTCGCTTTGGCCCCAAATAATTGAAATTAATACCGTATTCGGCTGAATCGATCGGACTAAATCTACCGGACTGACTAATCCCCAAGCATCAACCGGAAGACGAGTCACTTGCCAGCCGCGCGCTTCCAGGTATCGGGCGGGTTCGGAAATGGCGGAATGTTCGACGTTGGAAATAATTAAATGTTGAGGATCTGAAAATTGCCGAGTAATCCCAAAAATAGCTAAATTATTCGCTTCTGTGCCGCCGGACGTGAAGACTATAGTTTCAGCAGGTGCATGAATTAAGTTGCCGACGCGCGTACGGGCTTGTTCCAGTAAAGTGGCCGATCGGTTTCCCCAGACATGAAGGCTAGAGGGATTTCCCCATTCTTGAGCCATCACCTGTTGCATGAGACTGACGACCTCATGGCGCGGCGGGGTTGTGGCGCTGTAATCCAGATAAATTTGCATAGTCGGTATTTGCATAGTCTTTTATTGTCGTGCTTCAAGAGCGTCGGGGCAATCGCTGGGGCAATCTAAGAGGAGGATTTTGAGAGAAGAAACGACATGAACAGTAAGGCTCGGACCGGACTCGTTACGCAAGTTGCCCTGCCCTTAACGGCGCTATTAACAGTTTTATTAACAATGGCGGGGTGCCAGCGCACGTCCCTACCGGATAATGGGTCTGTAAAACTTACTCGATTGCCTACCCTTCCCCAAGACCCTCTCATCCAGGCATACTTCAATCATAGCGAAGCCGCCGAGTACTTAGAATCCGATCGTCAATCTAAAGGACAACCGATTCATCGGGTTGGCGACAATCTCGAACAGGTGATGATCGATGCAATGACTCAGGCCAAAACCGAAATTAAAATCGCTGTCCAAGAATTTCGCTTGCCTCGTATGGCCCAAGCCCTCGCGATCGCGGCCAAAAACGGGATCAAAATCGAAATCATTTTAGAGAACAAATATTCAACGCCCTATAGTGCTATTGCTTCGTCACAAGCCTCAATACTCAACGATCGCGATCGCCAGCGCTATGACGACAATAAAGCATTCATCGATATCAATCATGACGGAGTTTTAAGCGCCGAGGAAATCCAAACCCGAGATGCATTGGTTGTTTTGGATAATGCCAAAATTTCTCGTCGGGACGATACCTCGGATGGATCCAAAGGCAGTGGATTGATGCATCACAAATTTATGGTAATCGACGGTAAAACGACGATCGTCACCTCTGCTAACTGGACAACCTCTGACCTGCACGGCGACATCAGCAATCCTAGTAGTCTCGGAAATGCTAACAGTTTGGTTAAAATCGAGAGCCGGGATGTTGCAAACGCTTTTGTTCAAGAATTCGACCTTATGTATCAGGCCCGCAAATTTAAAACGCGCAAACCCGATCGCCCAGTCCAAACCTTCATAGTTGGAGACTCTAAATTAAAACTTCACTTCTCACCCATTGCCACTAAAAAACCTTGGACCGACAGCAGCAATAGCCTGATTGCCGATACTGCCGACCAAGCCAAAAGCTCCCTGGATTTAGCATTGTTTGTATTTTCCGATCGGCAACTCTCCGATCGTTTATCCGCCTTACCCGCGAGAAATGTCACCGTACGCGGCCTATTTGATCCTAATTTTTTCACGCGGCCTTACAGCAATAGTCTGGATATGTTAGGAATTGCGATCGATTCACCTTGTCGCCAAAGTACTCGACAGCCCGATGATCCGTCGGATTCTAAATCATCTCGCAAGCTACCTCGGCAAAATTCTCGCAAGTCACCTCGCAAACCCAAATCTACTAGCGCCAAACCTTGGCTAACAACTGCCGCCAGTGTTGGTGTTCCAAAATTAAAACCGGGCGATTTATTACATCATAAATTTGCCATCCTCGATCGCAGTACCGTCATCCTCGGTTCCCATAACTGGACTACTTCAGGCAACACAAAAAATGACGAGACCTTGATGGTGATTGAAAATAAAACGATCGCTGCCCATTATCAAAGAGAATTCGATCGGCTGTCCAAGGATGCTGTTCTGGGTCTTCCTAACAACGCCTGCGGTATGAAACAGTCCATGCCAACTGATTCAGAAGACTCATAAGCAAACTGCCGATCGGATCCTGTTTTAAAGATACGATCGGCAGTTTGAGATTAGCCTCACCCAAACACTAACCAACCCGTTAGTCCTTATTCATAAAATTTTGGACCTGTTGCAGCGCAGCGCGGAAAATATTGAATCCAGCCCAACTTGCGGCTACAGCCAAAGGCGCTAAAACTGCCACGATGCGAAAATCAAAATCCATAGTCCCGTCTCTCTAGCAATTATTGTTGTATTCCATTCTCGCCTAAATGGGGATCGTTTTCATAGTGTCTAGTCCGCCGTTTTTTTAAAGCTTGCCTGTCCTTCTATCTCACATGCCAAAGTCCCAGCCCCCAGCCCCAATATTTTTTGGGAGGAAGGATTCGAGGCCCAGTCGCCGTTACAAACTGTAATCTTATAGTCATTAAAGTTTCAGCCTAAAACGCAAAGGGACGATAACTCTATTTCTAGATTCGTCCCTTCACTCTTCAAGTTCTGAATGCTCCATCGGGCAAAGCCGAGAGAACATTAAATCAAATTAGATATCAAATACACTCAGTCCGTAGATCGATGGTATTTAAATCGAACAGCATTTAACTAAGGAGTTACCAGACCCAACCAAGTGAGTGCGCCCTGTCCAGTCGAGGCTTCGATCGCCAACGCAATAATGAATCCCATCATTGCTGCACGACCATTGAGCTGCTCAGCATAGGTGCTAAATCCGAACTTGGGTTCGTCTAACTTGGGGACGCTGGTAGGAGTCGTCGCAGTTTTGGAGTCTGCCATGGTGGATACCTATGTTGTTACAAATCTTTACGAACAAGCTCACTATAGCGTGACTTTGAGACAGCTCAACCTGGGCAAAGGAGGGTTTCCCGATCGTTTATTTAGCTGTCTCCGATTATCTCTGAGGTTTGTGGGGATTGAATTTTGGCTATTCTTTCCAGAAAAGTTCATAGGGCTGTTGGAATCGATTTAGAAATCCGGGCGGGAGTGCATCTTCGATTTGTGATACATGGGCGGCGATCGCTCGTTTTTTTTGTTTGATGACCTGTCCGATCGCCAGAGAATGCCAGCCTGATGAGGTCTGAGTCAAAAGTTGGATGCAGGGTGTTTTCCATAAAACCCAGATGGGATATTGCCACAGTTGGGCTGTCCCAGGGAAATTTTCTAGGGCCGTTTTGACCAGACGATAGGTCGCTTCATGATCAGAATGACGATCGTGGTGGTGTGGAACAAAGACTTCGACTTGTGGATAGGGGGCCAAGATTGCCTGAAATTCCCGAATCAGTTGCGCTTGTTCTGGGGGTAACAACTCGTGCAGTGCCCCATCGGGATAATTTAGAAATGTGATGCACTGTCGATCGACGCCGAGTTCATCAAGAGCTTGGGTCGCTTCTTGTTGGCGTTGAAAGGCAATGGCGGTTTTGCGGCTAGTATCTATTGAAAATGCGCCATCGGTAACAAAAATTACTCTTATCTCTTGTCCCAATGCCCGTTTGATCGCGATCATCCCGCCACATCCCAAGCTCTCGTCGTCGGGATGGGGTGCAAAGACTATGGTGGGGAGATTGGGTGTAGGAAGGGGCTTACTTTTCTTGTTAATCCAGTAGCTTGCAAGATCTGCATTAATCGCTCGGAGCGAATCGATCGATCGGCGTAAAACTGAGATAACTGGTGAAAAAAGATTCATTCTTATCTTACTGATTGGACGATTTACGATATTCACGAGTTCTATCTGAATTAGTTCTATTGTGTCGATTCTATTAAACAAATGAAGCATGATCATACTGTGTCTTACCCCATGTCTAATGCATAACATAAGATCAAGATTGAATTAAGTATTAATATTTAGCTTAATGAGGCTCTGAGTCTGATAGTGCTAGTCTTATTCTATCTTTAGAGAGTGGCCTTCCTAGCGATGTCTCCGACGATCGAAATCCGATCGTTAGCATCTTAATATCTTTAACCCGGCTATTCGTCTGTTGATCATAAAGTGATCATAAAGCCGTAAGTTAATTAAAAAAAATCTGAATTTTCAGAACTATCTTGTTTCTTTAGCCTGTTTTAGATTGGTTTTTGATGCATATTTATTTTTATCTCAAATCATTCACAATAGATCTCCGTAAGCGAGATGGAACGACAAAAGCAGTTCACGGTTTGGCGGTAGGTTTGGCTGCTCACAACATTCCTGTGACGGTGTTGTTTGAAGGGCCGCAGACATCGAAGACAATGGTGGCTGGGGTTACTTATCAATGTTTTCTACATCAAACGACATCGCCCTCGTTTCAAATTTCGGCTGGACTACAAGCCTTCCTAAGGCAATTAGCGCCGAGAAATGACTTGGTAATTTTGAATGGGGGGTTTCATTGTAGTGTGTATGCAATTTCTCGGATATTGAAGCGTCAGGGGATTGCCTATGTCATGGCTCCCCATCTTAATTATGATGTTCAAATGTTTCGCAAGCGGCCTTGGTTGAAGTATCCCTATTGGCATTTGGCCGAACATCAGGTGTTGAATGATGCGCTGGCGGTTCAGATTCTCGATCGTAGACAAATAACAGTCTTGCGCGATCGAGGTATTTCTTCGCCTATTATTGAAGTTCAAAATGGATTTGAGGCATCTGAAGTAATCGATCGCAATGAGTTACTATGGCCATCCTGTCCGGATGATCCGATCCGCTTGTTTTTCTTGGGGCGGATGAGTACCCATACGAAAGGATTAGATTTGCTTTTGGAGGCATTCTCAACTCTAATCCATTCAGAATTGAATTCAAAGATGTCTCTACAATTGGTGATGCAAGGGAATGATGTAGGTGATAATTCCAAACTGCTGAAGCAAGCCGTGCGATTGAGGGTAGAGCATTGTGTGATGTTGCGAGAGGGGGACTATTCTATACCGCCGCAGCAGTTGATGGCGGATCAGGATATTGTTTGCTTGCCTTCGCGATCGGAAGGGTTTGGGTTGTCGGCATTGGAGGCGATGTTGATGGGGCGTGTGTTGCTAGTGTCAGAGGTGGCTGGAATTGCGCCCCATATCCTGAAAAGTGGCTGTGGGATTACTGTGAAATGCGATGCTTATTCAATCCAAGCGGGGCTGGAATGGCTGCTAACGCGTCGGTTGCATTGGAAGGAGATGGGGTTGCGGGGGCGAGATTATGCGATTAAACAGTTGTCCTGGAACACTATTGCGCAGAAGGCGATCGTAGACTATGAACAACTAATGCACCATTATCCAGGTCAGCACAATGCGAATTGGAGTTCCAACGGAAACCAAAGATCAAGAGTTTCGGGTGGGTTTGAGTCCGAGTAGTGTTCGGGCGTTGACTGATTGCGGTCATCAGGTGATGGTTCAGGCTGGCGCGGGTTTGGGTTCTGGCTTTGCGGATGATGAGTATCATGCGGCGGGGGCAACCCTTGGGACGAATACCTTAGCGTGGGCACAGGAGTTGATTGTTAAGGTAAAGGAGCCGTTGCCGTTGGAATATGGCTTTTTACGATCGGACCAAATTTTATTTACCTATCTTCACTTGGCGGCGAACTTAGATTTAACCAAAACGCTGCTGCAATCGAAAATCTGTGCCATTGCCTACGAAACCGTGGAAACGCTCACTAATCGGTTGCCGTTGTTAATGCCCATGAGTGTGATTGCAGGGCGACTTGCGGTGCAGATTGGGGCTAGGTTTTTAGAGCGGCAGCAGGGCGGACGTGGGGTGCTGTTGGGCGGGGTTCCGGGCGTTTCATCGGGTCATGTGGTGATTTTGGGCGGCGGAGTTGTGGGAACGGAAGCGGCAAAAATGGCGATCGGGTTGGGGGCGCGGGTGACGATCGTGGACGTGAATGTCGATCGGTTGACGGAGTTGGAGGCATTGTTTGGGTCCCGAGTGAGCTTGCTTTACAGTACGACCGCACAGATTGAAGCCGTGGTTCCTCAGGCCGATTTGCTGATAGGGGCGGTGTTGGTGCCGGGGAAAAAGGCTCCGATCTTAGTGAAGAAGGCGGTTGTGGGGGCAATGCGATCGGGGAGTGTGGTGATTGATGTGGCGGTGGATCAAGGGGGATGTATTGAAACCATTCGTACCACGTCTCACACTGCGCCGACTTATATTGAGTCCGGTGTTGTGCATTATGGAGTGCCCAATATGCCGGGTGCAGTGCCTTGGACGGCGACCCAAGCTTTGAATAACAGTACCTTGCCCTACGTGTTGAAGTTGGCGGCAGGTGGATTGGGGATCATAGAAACTGACGCTGAATTGGCGATGGGGGTAAATGTCCGAAATGGAGTGCTGATTCATCCGGCGGTGCGATCGATGTTCCCGCAGTTGAACTCCTAGTCATTCAGTTAAGATGCATAACCCAATTTGAAGATTTGATAGAACTGGAACAGGACTGGGTTATGTCCTGTTTTTTTCGTTAATGTTGAATTAGAAAAGAGAAGTTAATTCAAGGTCGGGCACAAACCCACGAGTTGCAATACATCTGGGTTGTAAGACATCTGGGTTGTAAGACATCTGGGTTGCACTATATCGGTTGCAAGATTCGACAGGAGAGTCTTAATGTTTTTTCGTCGTATACAAATCATGTTGATGGCATTGATCGCAATCAGCGCCCTACAACAATCCGCCAAACACTCTGAGTTGCTCCAAGTGGCTCTTGAAGCTAAACGGCTGGCCAAAACCCACGATCAAGTATTGGTTTCAGTTCCCAATGGAGCTTCGTCAGCAATCGCCCTTGTCTCCAAGAAGCCCAATCGGACCCCTAAAACAGCAGCATTCCTCGGTCGATCGTTATTACGTCCTGATTAGCACTCTAAATTAGCACTCTGACTATGCTTTGACCTGTGCACCATGGCTCCGGGGATCGTCCTTATTAGGGGTGACGGTAGGAGGTTGGTAGTCGCTAGTCTGGCCGGGAATAGACTGGGCATGAGGCAGTTCAGTATTGTTGATTAAGGCTTGAAGATTGTCGGAGATTATTAGTCTAGGTTGCTCTCCGATCGCACTACCTTGAACTTCAGAGGCTGCATTGAGATAGAGAAAATGTGGAATGCCATCGACTTTGTAATGGGTCACTTCTGGTAACCATTTATCATTGTCCACATTCAGCATGACAAAATTGACCCGATCGGCATATTCTGCCTTCAGCGCTTGCAGTTCGGGAGCCATAGATTTACAGGCACTGCACCAGTTTGCATAGAACTCAACTAACGTCGGTTTTTCGTTGCTGATGGCGAGTTCGTAGGGCGTTGCGGTTTTGGCCATGGCTTCTAGGGCATTGGCTCTTGTGGGCGATCGGACTCCTAGGGCAATCAAGGTCGAAAGGACAATCGCGACTAGGGCAATGATTGCGTTACGGACTTTTGGGGCGGTGGTGGAGGCGATCATGACGAGGGAGGGTTGAATACGGTCTTTATCATTCTAAGGCCGACTACCTCCTATCGTCCTTTTCAGCGAGGGTAGGATTTGAATACGATCGCTTAATTAAATTTGTCCATCAAATGATAGAAGTGATTGATCTCTGAATCAGGCTTTGGAATAATAGAGGAATTGTTTTAGTTTTTGCCTGAGTTTCATCTCTTATGTCTGATGCTGATGATTCTAAATTGCTTCTTTCTCAGGGTCAACGGGCGTTTGAAAATGGCCAATATCAGCGTGCAATTCAATGCTTTGAACAGGGTAAAACAATTGCATCTGTCGGGACGGCTCTTCATGGAGAACTTCAAATTTGGTTAGTGACGGCCTATGAGGCGGCGGGCGATCGGACTCGGGCATTGGATCTTTGTCGGGCGATCGGTGGCCATCCAGATTTGGAAACCCGAAAACAATCGAAACGCCTGCTTTATATTTTAGAAGCGCCAAAACTGAGGATGAATCCTGAATGGTTGACGGAAATTCCCGATCTCACGGAGATTGAGGCGAATGAGGGCGATCGGGATTGGGGACGACCTGCGGTAAATCTGACATCGCCGCGCCCGCCTAAATTAAAGCCCCCTGCGCAATATGTGATTCCTGAACCAACGGATCCAACTCAGGTCAATATGGGTGACGATCGATCGATTGTATGGGCGGCGATTGCGGCGATCGGGGTATTGTTCGGTGTGTTATGGGCCGCAAGATAGAGGTCAACCTTTCCGAGTATGCTTAGTGAGTCACTTTTTTATGAGTGAATCTATACTATCAAGACCTATTACGACATTTAATGAACCCTGGCACCATGAATCCGATCGCTGCTGATACTCACTATGAAACATACCTAAAACATTACTTTGGGTATGATAGTTTCCGGTTTGGACAGCGAGATATCATTGAGTCAGCGATGAACGATCGCGATGTATTGGTTCTGATTCCGACAGGCGGCGGCAAATCATTGTGTTTCCAATTGCCCGCCTTGTTAAAACCGGGATTGACCATTGTAGTATCGCCCTTGATTGCCTTAATGCAGGATCAAGTACAACAGCTTGAAACTAATGGGATTGCCGCAACTTATTTAAATAGTACGTTGTCCCCACAAGAATCACGAGAACGATCGCGCAATGTATTAGCTGGAAAAATCAAACTTCTCTACGTTGCACCAGAACGATTGTTGAGTGATGAATTTTCTATGGATTTTCTGCCGCAGGTGCAGGCCAGCGTTGGGGTTTCTGCTTTTGCTATTGATGAAGCGCATTGTGTATCAGAATGGGGGCATGATTTTCGGCCTGAATACAGACGTTTGGCAACCCTACGATCGCAATATCCAAATGTTCCTATTTGGGCATTGACGGCAACAGCAACTGAACGGGTTCGGGCTGATATTGTTGCACAATTACAATTGAAAAATCCGTTTATTCAAGTGAGTAGTTTTAATCGGCCTAATTTGTATTATGAAGTCAGAGCTAAAACTCGCAATACCTACGACGATATGCGATCGCAAGTTGAAAAAGCGAATGGTCCAGTAATCATTTATTGTCTCAGTCGGAAGCGGGTGGAGGAAGTCGCGGCGAAATTAATTAAAGATGGTATAAAAGCAATTCCCTACCATGCTGGAATGAACAATGAGGACCGATCGCGTAATCAAAATCGATTCATTCGAGATGATGTGCAGGTGATTGTGGCGACGATCGCCTTTGGGATGGGGATTAATAAGCCCGATGTCCGGTTGGTGATTCACTATGATTTACCTAAAAATATTGAGGGCTATTACCAAGAATCTGGTCGCGCAGGACGAGATAGTGAACCTGCGGTTTGTACTTTGTATTATGGTGTGGGGGATATTAAGACTATTGAATATATCATTGCCCAGAAAGTTGATCCTGTCACAGGAGAGCCGTTAGAAGAAGAACAGCGGATTGCAAAACAACAACTTCGCCGAGTCATTAATTATTCGGAAGCATTAGAATGTCGGCGGACGGTTCAACTTAGTTACTTCGGTGAGAGCTTTGCAGGTAATTGTGAAACCTGTGATAATTGTCGATTCCCCAAGCCTCTGGAAGAGCGAACTATAGAAGCTCAAAAGTTCATTTCTTGTATTGCCCGATTTGCTCAAAAGGGTCAGAATTATGGCACAAAATATACTATAGATGTATTGCGAGGATCTAAGGAAAAGCGTGTTTTACTAAATCATCATGATCAACTTTCGACCTATGGTATTGGTAAAGATCGATCGCCCGACGAATGGAAAATGATCGCCCGATCGCTGATCCATCAAGGTTTGCTCGACGAGGCAACTGATGGCTATTCAGTATTGCAACTGAACGATTTGAGTTGGGAAGTATTGAAGGGATCTCGTAAGGTTTTGGTGGCGATGGAAACTCAAAAAGAAATCGCAACCGTTGTTCGGGCGGATACTGACAATGCTCAAGTTGAGGAATTGTTAACTAAATTGAAAGCATTACGAAAAGAACTCGCAGATGAACAAGCTGTGCCGCCCTATGTTATTTTTTCCAATGCAACATTGCGACTCATGGCTCAACAACAACCTGTCACCCGATCGCAATTCCTGAGTTTATCAGGCGTGGGCGATCGGAAAATGTCGCAGTATGGTGAAGCCTTCATGGGTGAGATTACTGCATTTCGTGAAGATAATGGTCTATCTGTTGCAGGTGCGACTGTCGGGGCAACCAAGATCATTACGCCACTTAAGACTGAAACCCGTGCTCATGTCAGCGCAACCCATTTAGAAACTCTTGGATTACATCAACAGGGATTACGCATTGATGACATTGCAGCGCAGCGCGATTTGCGACGGGGAACAGTGATGAGTCATTTGGAGCTGTTGTTGGAGAATGGTTATACGGTAGAACTCGATCGGTTAGTGAGTCGCGATCGGAGCGCGCAAATTTTACAAGCTTTTAATCAAACTAAACTTGATTCATTAACGGCTATTCGAGAAATTGTGGGCGAGACGGTTAATTTTGATGAAATCCGTTTGGTTCGGGCATGGTGGCGACGGAAGAAATGATTTTGAATGGTGATGCAACGTTGTTCGATCGCCTCTTCAATTCTCTATTTTTAGCGTTCAGCGTTCCTAAGTTCAGTTTCCTCGCTAATGATGAGTTGGTAGGTCATGTAGGGTTGCTCAACAGTCTGGATTTTAGGGCTTCCCAGGTTGTACCCGTGGTGGGATTTTGTTCATGACGATCGAGGCGACGATCAAGTTCTTGTTGTTGGTTTGCGGTCAGTGGAGTGTCTGGGGAGAGGTCATCCCATTCTTCGAGGAGGTGGAATGCTTGTACTAAAAGCTTTTCAACGGTTTTGTAATGTCCATCTTGGAGTTTTCTCGAACAAATTTCTCGTGCTCAGGGGTGAGTGTGATGTTCATAGGTTCGATCGTGGTTGACTCGTATTGAACAAAATTGTAGCGCATCGCTTCTTCAATTCACAATTCCACTGACTGCACACCTTCCACATCCCCTCCATCATCCCGTATCCCGCTTCCTCTCCACCCAAGTGCAAAATCGCGCGATCGAATTAATTGAAGAATTTCTTCCAACAGTTTGTCGTCTACGGTTTCAATTTCTTGTAAGACAGATTCTTTGAGGGTCATAATGATTACCGATCGTCTATTCTGCGTACGGTAATGCGAAGTTGTTCGATCGCCGAGTAGGGGAAGATAGCTTGATTATCAAGGGATGACGATATGACGCGCTAGTCTGAACTTGACTAGTTGATTTGGCAAGGGAAGTGATAAGAAATCTATAGTTTTAAATAGCGCAATACGGTAAAATTATTTTGCAAGCTATTATTTCACACTAGATCATGATTGACAGTTTAGAAGAAAGTAAAAAAGTTCCAGTTAAGCTACCCAATGGTGTGACTGTTCAAATTGAGGTCAAGGAACCGTCTGGCGGAAGGCAAAATGTGTCGGCAAATATCTTTGACTTTGACGATATATCAAATGTTATAGAAGGAATTACGACAGCTATTAAAGATACGCTGATTAAAGCAAAACCACAGAAGGCCACTGTGAAATTTGGATTAGAAATAAGTACTGAGTCTGGGAAGCTGATATCTTCTATCGTCCGAGGCTCAGGAAAAGCGAATCTGGAAATAACTCTTGAATGGAACGATCAACCTTAAATAATCTTGATCGTTTATAACTATGTCGCAGAGAATTGATGAGCTACTAACACTTTCTACTGTAAAAATAAATACTGATGCTGGAAGTCGTGGAACAGGTTTTTTTATTGGCCCTGGAATAATTCTGACCTGCGCTCATGTTCTCAAAGAACCCTTAGGGACAAAAATTCATTTACTATCCAGCGACTTAAAAAATGTTATAGAAGCAGAGATAGTCTATGTTTTCGGGAAAAATATAGACTTGGCTATCTTAGTATCTAATAGTCCTGGATGTTCTGATTATTGTGTTTACATAGATACTGATATTGAACCTAGAGATCCATGTTTCACTTATGGATACACCTTTGATAGCAAATATGGTAGCCCTAATGGAGATCCAGTAACTTTAGAGTGTGAGGGAATTCAAGGTGGAAGTATTCAAAGTATAAAATTAAAATCTGGCCATGTTCTTCCAGGATTAAGTGGATCACCACTTTTGAATCAAAGAACTTCTAAAGTTTGTGGGATTATTCGCGACACTCGTGATGAAAGATTTGATTTGGGAGGAGAAGCCATCCCCATAAATCTTGTTTTAGCGGAATTCCCCAAAATATCTATTCTCCAAGAAGATTTTCATACTAAAGATATTCGCTGGAAAAATCTTTTAGCATGTGACATTGATCCTCTTGACTCAGATTGGAGCTATATTGACAACACTTGTAAAAAAACAGAAAACTACTTCAAGACACTGATCTTCCTGATTAAAGTACTCATAAAATGGTTCATCTTAGGGCGAAAAGCTCCTCGTGCATTTCCAATTAAAACAATTCATCTCTTGATTCAACACACACTTCAAAAGGATTTAGGGCAAGAAATAAAGCGACAACGAAAACAGCTTACACATGACATTACTTTTAAAATTGACTTTGAAGGTACTAATCAAGCAAGAATTATTAATCAATTAGATTCTCAGGCTTGGATTCTTAGTGATCTAATTGAGAAATTGATTGATGACAAACAAGATTTGGCTAGCTTATCACGTCTGTCTTGGGCGACAGAGATTTTATATGAACAAAGAGGATTGTTTCAACAACTAAAGAAAGAAGAGGGTAATTACTATCCAGCTCTTGAGAAAATGAAAAATCGATCTAATTTCCTCACTTCTCGAAATGATTCTAGGTATATTCAGTCTGATCAGGCTATCGGAAAACTCATTTCTAAGTATTCAGCAAGTGACTCTATACTTTGGAAATCCATACAATTAGGTTTCAACTTCTCTATCTCCTCTAACTATGTAAATCTGGGAGTAAAGAATACTCTTATTTATATGAGTAGTATCTTACACATTTTGAGTTCAGTTCTTAAAATAAACTTGGATATTATATCAAGATCTGAGATTTCAATTGATGATATTTTCAATAGTTTAGAAGTGGAAATAAATAAGAATCCAAAACTAAAAATCTTAAGAAAAGTCCAGATTCTATTACAAAGTGCAGTTGGTGAGCGTGTAGAGGGTGGAAGATTTAGAGCTTGGAATAAAAATGGAGCATACCACTTTAGTAGAAAATGTAAGCTTTATCCTGAAAGAGCTAAACCTGATGAAATGAAGAAAATTCTATGTTTCTCTACTGCCGATGATGCAATAAACGGCGGACATCGAGCTTGCAAAACTTGTGAAAACGCCGATGACTTTCCATCTGATGAAATATTTTTTCTGGGTGATGAGCTTTAACTATCTATTAAGTCTGCGACCATTCACTAGCCCCATCACGATCGCACCATCTACACTAAAACCTAACAACCGATCGCACCATCAAGCCGCCGCAAACTCCGTATGTTCCCTCAAATGTGGCGGCTGAAATCCAAGCACGATCGCCTCTCTCTCCACCCCCATCTCTAAAAGATCCGTCGCCACCCCTTGCTCCGTCCAATCATCCTCCACCCAGACCTTCCCATCCCGCAATCGCAAATGAATTACCGTACGATTGATCCGTCGATCGCCATCCCATCCCATCCGCAATAGCAAATATTGATCTTGAATCTCATCATTCAAAATCATCGTTTCCAAATTTGGATTTTCCGATTGAGAATACAACCGATAATAATCATTTAAAACCTGATGAATCACCGATCGATACTGCTGATTTCTATCCATTGCGTCACAACCTCCTGATTTGGATCAAAGACCATCAAATTCACCTGTCCACGTTGAATCATCAACTGCGCTAATGGAGACTGAAAACGTTCTTCATACACCGTAAAAGCAAGCGCCATATACAATCGAAAATCCAACTTCTGAGTATCAATTACCGCTTGATACATCTCATATTGTCCGATCGCCGCCTGAAGATCCGCCACAAACGATCGCCCCAGAAAACTCTTCACCTCAACTAGAATTCGTTGAGTTCCACGCATTGCCGCAATCGATCGTTCTGCCGCAAAATCAGGATACAAACTATCTCCCCCATATTCCAACTGATAATCCTCCTTTAGGATTTTCCATCCATCCTTCAGCAAAACCGCCCGAACCGCAGCATGGTAGAAATCTTTCGCAGGCATCGCTTTTTCAAGAAGTTGAAAGTTATTTCTTCATTTTACACCAACAACTTTTCTCTCCTCAAACCTACAAACGATCGCCCCCATCCACACCAAACTCCCCAACACCCAAATTCGAGGATAATACCCTTGGTCGATACAAAAAACTACTGCCGCAGAATTCAACTCCCATGTCCCTGCAAACGTTCATCCCCGTCATCATTACAATCCTTTGGCTCTGGCTCAGTCCCATTGCGATCGCCGCTGATACTCCTCTCCTCACTCTAGAAGAACTTCAAACCCGGATCAAAAGTCCAATCCCCAGCGAAAGCAGCAGCCTAATCGATCTACGCAAACTCACCATAGATCTCCGTCCCGAAAATCAACCCTTCATCGACAGCTTCTACACCCAACTGCAAACCGCCCTACAAAAATCAGGCAACCCGCTCGGACTCGACCTCAGCAACAGCACCATCCAAGGCTCCTTCAACTTCGCCCGACTCGGACTCCAAACCACCGCCCAAAGTAGCCTCACTTCCGCCGAACAAGATCAACTTAACCGCGATCGTCGCCGCAATGCCCGCCTCAGTACCCTTTCCCAAAGCCTACTAATTACCCCTAGCAGCAAACTCCTTCAACAAAGCACCATCTTGCGGGGTGCCCTCCGACTAAATAATACTGAATTCCTCGGAACCACCGACTTCACCAACACCTTCTTCCTCGGTCGTCTCGACGCAACCAACGCCAAATTCAACCAAACCAGCGACTGGTCTCAAGCTCGATTCAGCACGATCGCCAGCTTCAGCGGTAGTACCTTCGCCCAAAGCGCAAAATTTCGCAGCACAATCTTCTTCAACAAAGCCGAATTTAATCAAGTCAACTTCCAAGCCACCACCTTCCAAAACAGTGAATTCCAAACCAGCGCCACCTTCAGCCAAACTCAATTCTCAAACAACGCCAACTTCAGCCGCACCAAATGGCAAGGCAACGCAGACTTCTCCCAAACCCACTGGACCAGTCCCGTCCTCTTCACCAAAGCTAAATTCAACCAATCGCTCTTCCTCACTAACGCTGAATTCGACCAAACCCTACTCTTCCGGGAAACCCAATTTAACAAACTCGTCAACTTGCGGGGAGCCACCATCCAGGGTCGCGCCGACTTCAGCTATAGCCAATTCACAAACGGCGCAAAACTCAACGTCCCAGGACTCCATTTCGACTCCGACAACGCCAAACTCATCGGCGACCCCGGACACATTGGTCAAGTCATCACTGTCCCCACTATTCAAGGTAACGAAACCCTAATTCGTGAACTCATTCGCAACTTCCGAAAACTCGAACAAATCAGCGATGCCAATCAAATCGACTACACGGCCCAAAAACTCCGATCGCGTGAACTGTTGCGCCGAGCTATCGGAATCAACCTCAATACGGCAACCGCCCAAAAACTCCAGTCCCTCGGACTCAGCACCACCCAAGCCAACGCTATCCTTAAGCGCCGTGAAACCCAGCCCTTGCAAACACTTAGCGAACTGCTGTCCCTCGGTGAAATTGATCTGGCTACCTACACCCGCATCCGCGATCGCGTCATCACCACTGAACCTCTGCCCCTACCGATCGAAATCCTAAACCGCTTTGGACTTGCCATTCGTTGGGTTGGCACCAGCGCAGTTTTAGTTCTAAGTCGCAATGGCACCAGTTTCTGGCTAGTGTTTGGCGTAGGTCTAGTTTCGGTAGCCTACTTCGCCATTCTCTTTTGGCTAATCGACCGTGCCCGCCGTCGCTTCCCCCAACCGATTCTTCCCACACTGACCGAAACGCTCTCCGTCCTTAGCCTTGCCACTCTTATCGGAAGTTTAGGCATGGTGGCCATTTTTGAAAACGCCGATCGGCCTTGGTCTACCCTCGCCTGGACCGCTCTCACTCTCATTCCTATTCCCGGTGGAATTGTCCTCCAGCTTTACCGGGTCGGACGTTATCACCAAAATCTTAATCTCAGCTACTTTGTCGAAGAAGGAACCCTACGTCAACTTCGTCTTTTAATAGGCCGCTTACCCATTGTTCCGCTTTACCCTACCTTCCGCGAACGCTATTTACCCATCCCCTGGGACCGCCATTGGAACTGGTTGAACTACTTTGACTTTAGCTTTAATAACTTTCTACGATTTGGGTTTAACGACATTCGGATCCGCGATGAATTTCTTCCCGGACTGTTCACCACATTAGTTTGGTACCAATGGAGTTTAGGGACTCTGTACATTGCGCTACTGCTCTGGACCCTTTCTCGCACCATCCCCGGACTCAATCTGCTTATCTATTTCCGCTAATCAATCACGGTATTCAAAATGCCAACCGTAATCACCCTTAATCAAACCCCAATCCCGATCGCCAGATACATCGTCCCACAAGGGAAACAGGCACAAAAAAGCGAATAATTTTGTAAGCAATCTGAAAAAATGCTGTTAATATTCATCAACTTCAAGTTTGTCTCTGTGATTTGAGACTGTGTGATTTGAGCAGTGAAATTTGGAGTTTGAGTCATTGTGTGGTGAGGAAACTGCGTGAGAACCGTAAGAAAGGGATCGATTTCATCTAAACAGCCATCTAAACAGCCGCCTCAGGGAAAAAAAACCGTCAGTCGAAGTACTGGACAAGCTGGGTCCGTCCGTCCCCTTAAAAGCAACGCTGGTCCCACCCGCAAACTACCTCCCAAGAAAGCTGGTACTAATCGATTCACCTGGCTATTTTTCTGTTTAACAGGAATCGCCATGATCTCTGCCACCGCAGGCGCATTACTTGCCGTTTCCTTGTCCAGCACCCCTTTGATGCAGCGCAAGCTTTCAAGCGCTGATGCCGCCTTCTTCAACAAAAGTGGCATCGCTAGCCAAAACAATCTGAAAATGCCCGGTCTAACCCGACCCGTAAATATTTTATTACTTGGGACTAAAGTCCTAACCACAGATGTCAGCCAAGTCCCTGCTCAGCTCAAAGATGTAAAATACCAAGCCCTAGTCAATTCCTTTGAAGGCTTAACCGACACGATGCTTCTGATTCGGTTCAACCCCGAAAACAAGAAAGTAAGCGTTCTTTCCATTCCCCGCGACACCCGCACGGCAATCCCTGGACATGGTGTCACCAAAATCAATGAAGCCAATTCCCTAGGTGGACCACCTCTCGCCGCCCGGGCTGCTAGTGAATTATTAGGTGGAGTTGGGGTCGATCGTTATCTATCTATGAACGTCCAAGGAGTCGAAGCCTTAGTCGAAGCATTGGGTGGAGTTACAGTTAACGTCCCCAAGGATATGAAGTATCAGGATGATAGCCAACACCTCTATATAAATCTCAAAGCAGGTCGCCAACATCTCAATGGCGCTAAAACACTCCAATTGCTGCGTTTCCGTCAAGATGCCCTCGGGGACATTGGTCGAATTCAGCGTCAACAGATGGTCATGCGTGCCATCATGGAGCAAGCCCTCAACCCTGCCACCATTACCCGATTGCCTAGTATTCTGTCGGTAATTCAGTCCCACATCGACACCAATCTGTCAGTGGAAGAAATCTTTGCCTTGGTTGGTTACGCGGCCCAAACCAACCGATCGAATACTCAGATGCTGATGGTGCCGGGAGAATTTAGTCATCCTGGCGAATTTAATGCAAGCTATTGGCTCCCCAGCCAAAAACGGATTCAAGACATCATGGCCCGTCATTTTGACTTCGGCGAGCTGGGCACAGAAGATACTAGCAGCCAGTCGGTTCGGATTACGCTGCAAGATAGTACTAAGCAACCCGATCGGGTTCAGACTGTTCTCAGAACCTTGCAAAAGTCGGGTTATGCCAATTCGAGCCTTGGACAACCTTGGAGTGAGCCTCTTAGTGTCACCCGCATTGTGGCTCAGCAGGGGAATACAAAAAGCGCCGATGCGGTTCGAGAAGCTCTTGGATTTGGCGAAATTCGGATTGAGGCAACAGGCGATCTGGATTCGGATGTCACGATTCAACTGGGCAAAGACTCGCTACAGCAGAAAACTAAACCATAGAAATAGACAGGCATATTACGTCAGAACTTCAGAATTCATCAAAAGAATCCATAAAAAAACAAGGCTCAGAAATGCAAGCCTTGCTTTTTACTCATACCCCCAGGGGAATTCGAATCCCCGTCGCCTCCGTGAAAGGGAGGTGTCCTAGGCCTCTAGACGATGGGGGCGTAGGAATTGCTTTTTTTGCAACTTATTCAACATATCAAACTGGCGCAGGATTTGCAACAAAAATTTTAGATTTCTTTCCCCAAAGCCTTCACCTCAAGAAAAATGACAGATCTACGATGTACATCCAATTTAATCACTCAAGTCAAGCAATTGCGCTATTAAAAAATGCGCATTAAAAAAGCGACTCAAGATCTGGCTTGAATCGCTTTTTATATACCCCCAGGGGAATTCGAATCCCCGTCGCCTCCGTGAAAGGGAGGTGTCCTAGGCCTCTAGACGATGGGGGCATAGTGACTTAACGCTGTAGGTATTAAACCGAACCAACGCTCAACTCTTAGCAATTTATAGGACTTTCAGAGAACTGTCAATATCAAATCTCATAATTTGCATTTAAATCATTACAAGCCAGATTTGAGAACGATCGTAGCCTAAACGGACACCCCTTAAACTGTCATGTCAAGAGTCCGATCGGGTCAACGGCTCTTCTACTGTGAAGCTATGTCAAATCATTTTGCTGAATTACCATCGTTTCTGTCATAAGCTGAACCTGTATACAGAAATTTTGGCTCACTCAGTACATGTAGGTAAATTTTTTGTTTTTGTAGGGCTTTTTTAGGTTTTACTAGTCTTCTGGGTAGTCATGGCTTCGGAGTCTCTTAATGACACAATTAACTTCAAAATACAGCAGTTCACCCGAAGATGATTTGCCTAATGACCAACGTCCGGTGGCAGCAATGGTGGAATCAGAAGTAAAGCACGGACTACAGGTTTCACAGGTTTCACCTTGGCTTGTTCCCTTGGTTTATGCTGTGGGTCAATATCTAGTATTACCACTCTATTTTCGACGGGTTGAAGTGCTGGGCCAAGAATGGCTCCCGAAGTCCGGCCCCATCATCTTGGCCCCGACCCACCGATCGCGTTGGGATGCGTTGATGTTGCCCTTCGCGACAGGCGTTAAGGTGACGGGTCGAAATCTTCGCTTTATGGTCAGTATGAATGAGGTCAAGGGGCTGCAAGGATGGTTTATTCGGCGACTGGGGGGATTTCCTATCGATACCCTGAAACCTGGAATCGCCAGCTTGCGTCACAGCATTGAGTTGCTTCAACAGGGGGAAATGATAGTTATCTTTCCAGAGGGTAATATTTTTCGGGACCGATCGGTACAACCGCTCAAGGCTGGGTTCGCACGACTTGCACTTCAAGCTGATGCAGCAGGAGATGCCAAAAACAAACTGGGGGTTCAGGTAGTGCCCGTTAGCTTGACCTACAGCAAGCGGTTTGTCCCTTGGCGGTCTCGCGTTCAAATTCGCATCGGCAAGCCCTTACAGGTCCACGACTATTGCACAGGCAAACCTAAACAGGATGCCAAGGTTCTGACGGAAGACCTACGGAACTCTCTACAGACGATGCTAACTGAGTCCTGCGAGGCATTGAGTCTGTCCCATCCATGAGATTCGAGAGATTAAAAATCGGCCTAGAGAGTGTCTAAGCCGATCGTTTCTAACCTTTATTTTTTCGTATCAATCTACCGACCAATACCGACATATCGGAATCCGGCAGCTTCAACCATGGCCTGATCGATGAAGTTACGTCCATCAATCAACACAGGCGTATTCATGAAGGTGGCCATTTTGGCATAGTTCAAGTTCTCAAACTCCTTCCACTCCGTCACCACCACCAGCGCATCACAACCATCAGCCAGACGCTCTGGGTCGGTTTCGACAATCACATCCGATATGCCGTGACGCATTCCAGACTGGGAAATAATCGGGTCATAGGCTTTGACTTTTGCGCCCAGACGAGCGAGATTTTCGATCAAGACCAATGCTGGAGCATCACGCAGGTCATCTGTATCGGGTTTGAACGTTAGGCCAAGAAGACCGATCGTTTTCCCTTTCAAAATCTTCAGAACTTGTTGCAGCTTCTCGATCGTCACCATCTTCTGACGTTCGTTAACCGAAATTGCTGCCTTCATCAGCTGGGCATCATACCCGTAGTCTTCAGCCGTATGAACTAGAGCCGACACGTCTTTCGGGAAGCAGGAACCGCCCCAGCCTAAGCCAGCATTTAAGAACTTGCCACCAATCCGGCTATCTAGACCGATGCCCTTCGCGACTTGCGTGACATCCGCGCCAACCCGATCGCAAATGTTCGCGACTTCGTTGATGAAGCTAATCTTCGTCGCCAAAAACGCATTGGCCGCATACTTAATCATTTCCGCTGAACTGAGATCCGTCGTCACGACTGGAACCGTTGCGGCGGATTTATCAACAGCAAACTCACGGGCAATAATCGGTGCATACAAATCTTGCATCAATCCTTTCGCTTTAGCGCTATTCCCCCCTAAGACAATCCGATCGGGATTGAACGTATCGTGAACGGCAGACCCTTCCCGTAGGAATTCAGGGTTGCTGATCACGTCAAATTCAGGTTCTCCATGGCGCTCAAGAGTTACTGTACTCCCTGTTTTTACAGCACCTTCCGCAAGCTTTGATTTCTCAGCAAAGCCATCTAAAACAATCATCCGAACCCAGTCACCCGAGCCGATCGGCACTGTAGACTTATTGACAATTACTTTGTAGCCGCTCGTCGAATGCAGGTTTTCACCAATACCACGGGCGACGGCTTCCACATAGCGTGTATCGCTTTCACCATTAGGCAGCGCGGGGGTTCCGACCGCAATAAACAAAATTTGGCCATGGTCCACACCCGCCGCCAAGTCCGTTGTAAATTCCAAACGACCCGACTGAATTGCGCCCTGCATGACGTCTGACAGCCCCGGTTCAAAAATCGGCGATTGCCCCGACTTCATCAAGTTCACCTTTGCTTCATTGTTATCCACACAGATCACATGATGACCAATGTGAGCTAAACAAGCCCCCGTAACTAAGCCCACGTAACCTGTTCCGATGACACAAACTTTCATAGGATTTCCTCTAAATTTATAAAAACATCATTAATAACTAGACTGCCCTCGGTCCTCAAAATAAGTGATCCAAAGGCAGAAGATTTTGGAAGTTTATCGCAGCACAGCAGAAGCAACTACTTCCGATCCGAGGCGCTGACGGAAATCTGCGATCGTTCGGCTGAGACCTTCCTGAAGAGGCACCGTCGGCTCCCAGTTAAGCAATTGCTTCGCTAGGGTAATGTCTGGCTTACGGCGGCGAGGATCATCCTGTGGCAGTGGCTCAAATTTTAAAGCAACGTTCGGATTCACCATGTCTTGAATCGTTTTAGCGAGCTGCAAGATGGTGTACTCACCGGGATTTCCAATGTTAACTGGGCCAACATAGTCGCTGTTCATCAAGCGAATGAAGCCTTCAATTAAATCTGACGCATAGCAGAAGCTACGAGTCTGAGAACCATCGCCGTAGATGGTCAATGGAATTCCTTTGAGCGCCTGAACAATTAGGTTGCTGACAACGCGACCGTCGTTTTCCAACATCCGAGGACCGTAGGTATTGAAAATCCGCACGACTCGAATATCCACCTCGTTTTGACGGTGGTAATCAAAAGCTAAGGTCTCGGCAACCCGTTTACCTTCGTCGTAGCAGCTTCGGATCCCGATCGTATTGACACTACCGCGATAGCTTTCGGGTTGTGGATGCACTTCAGGGTCGCCGTACACTTCGGAGGTAGACGCGAGGAAAAAACGTGCCTTAACGCGCTTGGCTAGACCCAGCATATTCATGGTCCCAAGAACATTGGTCTTGATAGTCTTGACCGGGTTGTATTGGTAATGAATGGGAGACGCAGGGCAGGCAAGGTGATAGATTTGATCGACTTCTAACCGAATGGGTTCGGTGATGTCATGGCGAATCAACTCAAATTTTGGGTTGCCCATCCACTGGAGAACATTTTGTTTGTTTCCAGTGTAAAAGTTGTCCAGACAGATCACATCGTGACCTGCAATCATTAGGCGATCGATTAGGTGGGATCCAAGAAATCCAGCACCACCAGTCACTAAAATTCGCATAGGTTTTAAGATTAAGAAGACAGATTTTGTCAGAGTATTAAGCCCGATATGTCCCTAGGGACCACAGATGGATCACATAGGGCCGATCGCTCGGCATTGTGAGCTGAGAGACGACAGCTTTAGAGTACCCAGATCTGATTCAAATCGAATCAAACCCTGGTTGACAAGACTTTAGCAAGAAGGAATATGGGAGCGCTCTACTAGGTGATGGAGATTTATCAACTCTTCACCACCATATCGCCCCCTGTCCAGATTCTCCCCTGACTAGCCCTTATCTTGTCCTAGCCGCAGTACCGCCATGAATGCTTCTTGAGGCACATCCACGGTCCCGATCGATTTCATGCGTTTCTTTCCTTTAGCTTGCTTTTGCAATAGCTTTTTCTTCCGAGAAATATCACCGCCGTAGCACTTCGCCAATACATCTTTTCGCAGGGCCGGAATATGTTCACTAGCAATTACTTTGGAACCGATCGCCGCTTGAATTGGAATTTTGAACTGGTGACGCGGAATCAGTTCTTTTAGCTTTTCAGTTAAGGCTCGACCCACACCATAGGCTTTGTCCCGATGAACGATCGCCGCAAGTGGATCCACGGGATCCCCATTAATTAACACATCTAATCGCACCAAATTATTGACTCGATACCCCGTGACTTGATATTCCATGCTGGCGTAGCCCCGCGATCGGGATTTCATCTGGTCAAAAAAGTCGGTTACAACTTCCGCTAAGGGCATGTCATAGATCAGCGTTGTGCGTCCCGGAGTCAAGTACTTCATATCCTTGAAGATGCCACGACGGTTCTGGCAAAGCTCCATCAAGGTACCAACATAGGTTTCCGGGGTAATCATATCAAGTTGAACGTAGGGTTCTTCAATATGTTCACGGTACTGGGGATCGGGCAGATGACTTGGGTTATCGATGCGCAACATTTCGCCCTTAATGGTCAAGACTTGATAGACAACAGAGGGAGCCGTTGTGATTAGATCAAGATCATATTCACGCTCTAGACGCTCTTGAATAATCTCCATATGTAGCAGTCCTAGGAATCCGCACCGGAAGCCAAACCCCATGGCACTAGATGTCTCTGGTTCATACTTCAACGCCGCATCATTCAAGCTCAGCTTATCCAGCGCATCTCGCAATTCAGGAAACTGGTCCGCATCCGTCGGGAACAGACCACAGAAAACCATGGGAGTGGCTTCGACATAGCCAGGGAATGGCTCATGGGCAGGATGATTCGCTAGCGTAATGGTGTCGCCCACTCGTGCATCCCCCACGGCCTTGATAGACGCGGCCAGATAGCCCACTTCCCCGGCATGGAGACTTTCGACTTTGATTTGGTGCGGGGCAAGGATTCCGACTTCATCAATGACGTATTCTTTTTCGGAGGCCATGAAGCGCACCTTATCGCCCACATTCAAGAGGCCATCCATGATGCGGAAATAGACAACTACTCCACGATAGGCATCGTAATAACTATCGAACACTAATGCCCGCAACGGTTTGTCTACGGTGTCAGCAGGCGGCGGAACTTTTTGGACGATACGCTCTAGGATTTCCGGGATGCCGATGCCTGACTTGGCCGATGCCCGAATTGCGTCGCTACAGTCGATGCCTACAATTTCTTCAACTTCACCGCTGACCCGATCGGGATCGGCTCCAGGCAAGTCAATCTTGTTCAGAATTGGAATAATTTCTAGATTGTTTTCCATCGCCAAATAGACGTTGGCTAAGGTCTGAGCTTCTACGCCTTGGGAGGCATCTACCACTAAGAGCGCTCCTTCACAGGCGGCCAGCGATCGGGATACTTCGTAGGTGAAGTCAACATGTCCCGGCGTGTCAATTAAGTTCAAAACATATTTCTGACCGTCTTGGGCCGTGTAGTCCATCCGGGCGGCTTGGAGCTTAATAGTGATTCCCCGTTCACGCTCTAGGTCCATATTATCCAGCACCTGAGCTTTCATATCCCGATCGCCTATTGTTCCAGTCGCTTGTAGGAGACGATCGGCTAGGGTCGATTTACCGTGGTCAATGTGGGCAATGATGGAAAAATTACGAATGCGGCTGACGGGTACGTCGGTCATGGGGGTTCAATACGCTCTCTATCTGAAGAATTTGCAGAGGTCACAAGTATTGTAATGCCTTCCCGCAATGAGACAATGGATACGTGTTAGATCGTCATCACAAAAAAGCGGTGCTTGTGAACGATTATGGGTAAAAAAGACTGGTGAAAATGTGCGTTTTGCGTTCTGAATTGGCAAACTTAAGTAAGCCTTAATTTCGTCTATCCTTGTTGACCCGGAATTTTCCATGATGCCCTCTATTTCTGAATCCCACGGCGGCCCTGTAAACTTTGCATACAATGCCAATTCCCAAACCATGGCTCAAGAAAGTCAACCGTTGATGATGGAAGAATTTACTTTTCTGACGATAAATCTATGGTTTAGTCATGAGGTCTCGGGCAAATTTTTATCGTTTTATAGTGATGATGCTGTAGGTCTTAACCAGCAGGCTAAGCAAATTGTTGGCCAACGGGATCATGCGCTATTTCGTCCGGTCGATTTTCCTGCCTATCAGCAAGTCCTCGATCGGTTAGTGCGAACTCGGCAAGCGGAGACGTTGGAGTGGATGTTTTGGTGCAATGGATCACAGGTAAATCTCCAAATCACCCTGAGTCCCATAGTGCTACCGAATGATCAAGTACAGAGTATTTTTGTGCAGGGACAAGGGCAATTTCCGCCATTGTTGGTAGTTCCCTCGGGCTTAGATGTTGCCGATCGGTATCATCTTCTGCTGGCTCCAATTTCCTGGAATATTCGCCGCACCTTAGACCTGAAGACTATCTGGCAGCAGACCGTTGATGGGTTGGGCACGACCATAACTATCAATCGTTGCTCGATTTATTCTCTAGATGAACCTGCGGGTAAAGTGACCATTGAGGCTGAATTTTGTAGTGGAGATCAGGAAAGCTGGCAGGGCCATGATGAATTTTTAGAGAATCAGCCGACCTTACGTGCCGCTATTAATCGTCTGCGGCCATCGCCTTTGCTGGATGAACCCTATCCCATTGTTGAGTTGAATGGGGAGGACGATCGGTGTGTGGTGACGGATGTTGTGGATATCAATGGCATTGCTCACAGCCGTATGGTGGTTGCAACGGGCTATCAAGACGAAGTGAATGCCTTAATTGTTTTATGGCGACTCGGGAAAGATTTGGGATGGAATGATTCGGAATTAGCTTTTCTAGAAGAACTCGCGGACCAAGTGGGGACGGCGATTGCCCATGCTAAATTGTTCAATAAATCTGAACAACTCAACGAGATATTAGTCCGTAAACAAGAGGCTCTGGGAGAAGCTATCAATCAAGCTGAAGAAGCATCCCGTTTGAAAAGTGAATTTTTGGCAAATACATCCCACGAATTGCGTACACCGTTAAATGGGATAATTGGTTTTCTGAACTTAATTTTAGATGGCATGGCGGATGATCCAGAAGAGCAACGAGAATTCCTAGAGGAATCAATGAAGTCTTCTGAGCATTTGCTTGTGTTGATTGATACAATTCTTGATCTAGCTAAAATTGAAGCTGGAAAGCACCAAATTGATTTGACTCCACTTGATTTTAGTGAAGTGTTAGAACAAGTGCTTCGATCGCAACGTAATTCTGCCGAACGTAAAAATCTTACCTTTGAAGTTCAAATGCCTCAAACCCGAGATCCGGTCATTCTTTATACAAATTACCAACGTCTCTATCAGGTTCTGTTGAACCTTGTGAGCAATGCCATTAAGTTCACTCATGAAGGGGGGCTGACTATCACAACTGAATTTATTGGACGCAAGACTACGGTTCAAAACCATGAATGCCCTGGAATGATGATGGTGCGAGTGGCTGATACTGGGATTGGGGTTTCATTGGAAAAACAAGATCGATTGTTCCAATCCTTTAGTCAAATCGACGGATCTACTACAAGACGCTATGGTGGAACAGGTTTAGGACTAGCAATTTCTCAAACTTTGGTCAGTGCTATGGGCGGCGAAGTTCATTTTTATAGTATGGGCGAAGGATTGGGTTCGACGGTGACGTTTACGATTCCACTATTTCAGGAGCCGATCGTATAGTTGCCAAAATTGTATAGCTGCCAAGCCTAAAATTGATTCTTGCGCGATCGTACTTCGGTATAAGTTTCCACATCACCCACGCTCCCAAGCCGCGATCGCAGTACTTCCGAATCCCATCTCAAAAATGGATTGGTGCGTTTTTCAAATCCCATTTCTGTTGGAATTGTCGGTTGCAATGCCCGCCGGAGTTTTTGAACCTCAACCATTCGGGATTGCAATTCTAAGTTGTCGGGATCAATTGTTAACGCAAAGGTCAAATTATCAAAGGTATATTCATGGGCACACCAGATTTTAGTAGTGTCGGGGAGCGATCGTAACTTAGCCAAAGACTGCTGCATTTGCTCATGGGTACAATCTTTCACTCTACCCGAACCTGCCGAAAAAATCATGTCTCCACAGAACAAATCAGCGGACTCTGGAAAATAATAGGCAAGATGACCGTGACGATGACCTGGAACGGATAACACATGAGCAATGGATTCGCCCACCCTAACCCGATCGCCATCATTTAAAAACACCGTTTGCCCCGGAATTCGCCCCCGATCGATCGCGCTGCCATAGACTGGAATTCCTGGATAAGCCGCTAGAAGTGACCGATTGCCAGCAACATGGTCGCTGTCATAATGAGTATTTAAAATCATCGAAACTGTAAGATTGTGCGATCGTAAAAAATCTAACACTACGCCTGCATCGCCTGGATCAACAACTGCGACCTGCGCACTATCTACCAAAATAAAAATATAGTTATCAGACAATGCGGGCAAACAGTACACTTGCATGATTGAAAATGGGGTGATGGGAGATTATTAATCGAAACTGTCGTTTTCTTAGATAAACTTGTCGATAATTAGAGGGTAACGCAAAAATGAGTCGTTATTTTTGGGTGGACTTTGAGAGTACAAGATAGAAATCATTCGGTATATCAAATAGGATTTAAGAAATGACGCTTCTACGAAATCGAAATCAAATACCGATCGCTGACCAGCTTGCAAAGATTAAAGTGATACAAGTTATCTCTCCAGAATTCTACCGCCAAATCACCACTAATCTCCTATCCTCCAAATCGCTTTCCCCTGAGACTCGTCAACAGATGATAATCGTACTCGACGAGATTAAACTTGGATTCATCAAAATTGTTCCCGAGTAACCCAAGTTAAAGAATAGTGTTTAACGTTTAAACGCTGAGATTAGATACCTAAATATTCTATAGTTTGAATTTATTATGTCTAAGGTTTCTCTCATTGTCAGCGATCTATCCAGCGGCGGCACCGTTCGAGCCTATTTATTAGCATTGGTATTACTGGAAATTGGATACAATGTAGAAGTAGTTGGCTTTCAGTTTGGTCCGACATTGTATGCAGAACCACCCGAAAGAGTAGTCGTCCGATCGGTTCCCGGTGGAATATTGCCAGGGATTTTATTGAAAGTACCTGAATTATTACGGCTATTAGATGGTGACTATATCTATGCTGTCAAACCCAAACCCACAAGTTTTGGAATTGGCCTACTGCGCCGTTGGCAAAGTAAAAAACCATTGCTATTAGATATGGATGATTGGGAATTGAGCTGGTGTGGTGGTGATGATTGGACGTATGAACCGAGTAGTCTCAAACAGCGCTATCGAGATATGTTTAAACCTAATGGACAACTGCGAGAACCCGGCCATCCATTGTATGTAAAATGGCTAGAAAAATGGGTCGATCGGGTTGATACATTGACGGTGGATACAAGTTTTTTACAGAAGCGATTTGGGGGCGTGTATTTGCCTAATGGTAAAGAAACGGGACTATTCAATCCAGACCTTTATAAGCCAGATGAAATCCGATCGCAATTGGGATTATCTGACTATCGCCTATTAATGTTTCCTGGTGCGCCCCGACCACACAAAGGCGTTGAAGATGTTCTAGACGCCTTGGAATTATTGAATCAAGATGATCTAAGACTTGTAATCATTGGCGGTAGTCCCTATGACGACTATGACGATCGACTAAAAGAACGCTATGGTAAGTGGATCATTCAATTACCCCGATCGCCTGTCGAGAAAATGCCTGAACTTGTGGCCGCTGCTCATATTTTAGTGGTGCCCCAACGTAATACTTTGACGGCTATTGCCCAGTTTCCGCTTAAGCTGACCGATGGAATGGCTATGGCAAAGCCGATTTTGTCTACTACTGTTGGCGATATTCCTGAAATCTTGGGTGATACTGGTTATTTGGTTGAGCCACAGAACCCGATGCAGATTGCTGAAATGATTACTGAAATATTTGCAAATTGGGATCTCGCAGAACAAAAAGGGAAACAAGCTCGCGATCGGTGTTTGGAGTTCTATGGCACAAAAGCAATGTCAAAAATTCTAATGGGTGTATTTGCAACGTTAACACCAGTCGATGACTAATCTTCATAAAGCATTAAAAACGCTAGAATAAACCTAAAATGATAAGCAATCTGCTATCAGTCTGAATAATGTCTGTCACGAATCTAGTTCCCCATCCACAATTACTGCCAAAAAACCGTACAGAGGCTGCATTAAGTAATCCGCCGATGAATGTATTTGGCGTTCCATTCACAGGCGACGGCTTTCAGGTAGGCGATCGGATGATTCCAGCTACGATCGCATTACGACGGGCTTTAAAAGGTGAATTACAGTCTGGTCAATGGTTTTATTTTGGAATTGCACCGCAGAATATCAAAATTGAACCCGCACTATCCCATGTATCGGCAACAGTGATACATATTGAACTCTTGAATCAAGATATTCGTTCGATTCAGGCTGAAATGCCAATGAAAGGTGGAATGTTCCCACTTGTTTTCACTCAATCAATCAATGAAATATGTCCGAATATTAGGGATGTGATTCCTTTAAAATTTGACTTAAAGCGAATGATTCTATTTGATCCAGGAACAAATGACCGAATCTTTCCAATCTCTTTAAATGAATGAGAGTGAAATAGTAGTCGAAGAATCAAGCTAATTTCCCACTAACTGATCAAGCTTCGATCGTACCGCCAGTTGAACTAACTTCTGTAACAATATTACTCCAGAGACTCCCGCAATCACAAAGGCAAAGATCGCACCGCCTTTATAGGCAGCAGAGATGAGTAGAATCGTCCCAATCAAGGCTGAAAATCCAGTAATACAAGCATACAGTATTGCCATCATTGTCAAATTCAATGCTTTAATAGCCCGATCGCCCTCCACAGAGCGAACCTGAATTTGTAAATCTCCGTCCGATAAACGCTCTTCAAACCGAGCGATCGCAACTTCGGTACCATTGGGTTGATTGAATTTATAAGACAAATAACTTTTTGCTTGCTTCGCCAAAACACCAACTCCCTTTGTCCGATTTTCCGGAGATGTCGCCGCCAAAGTTTTAACAAATGGTTTCGCCGCAACCAGCAAATTATACTGCGGGTCGAGATCCCGAGCCACTCCATCAAGCGTCGTCAATGCCTTAATAATAAAAGTCATCCGAGCGGGCAACCGAAAAGGCTGTTGTTCAAATAGGCTATACATTTCATTGCGTAAACTTTTGAATGCCTGAATTTCGATCGGCTTTTCAGTAAACCGTTCTAACAAAAACTTAATAATTCGGCGTACTGGTGTCATATCCGCCATGGATTCAATCAAACCCATATCCGTCAGGGTCGAAATCACTTGCTCCGTGTCTTTCTTCAACACCGCAAAAAATGTCTGAATCATTTGATCTTGATTGATCGACTGTACTTCAGCCATCATGCCAAAATCATAAAAAATCAACTTCCCATCATTACTAACCGCCATATTTCCGGGATGGGGATCGGCCTGAAAAAAACCATCCTGCAACAATTGCTTCATATAAGAGCAAATGCCAATGTGATTAATTTCCTTGGGATTTACACCTGCGGCTTCGAGAGCGGCCCGATCGTTTACCTTAATCCCCGGCAAATATTCCATGGTCAAGACCCGCTTGGTGGTGAACCGTGGGTAAATTCTTGGCACTACAATGTAGGGATGGTCGGCAAAATTTCGACGAAATCGATCGGCATTCATGCCTTCATTCACATAGTCAATTTCTTTGTACAAAATATCGGTAAATTCAGCATAAATTGCCTCAAAATCTACATAGTGCGAATTTGGCAACACCCGTTTAACAAACGTCGTAAGTTGCTTCAGCACCGCAAAATCTAAATCAAACAAACGTTGTAATCCTGGACGTTGGATTTTAACGCAGACTTCTTCACCTGTATGCAATCTGGCACGATGAACTTGTCCTAGGCTGGCCGCTGCGATTGGAATTAAATCAAACTCTTTGTAAAGACTTGAAAGCGACGTGTCAAATTCAGCTTCAATAATAGCGATCGCTTGTTCAACCGGGAACTCGGGCACCTGGTCTTGTAATCGAGTCAACGCTTTGACATATTCCAACGGTAACAAATCTGCCCGCGTAGACAAAGCTTGTCCGATTTTAATAAACGTCGGACCTAGTTCTAAAAGAGTCGCAACCAACCACTCGGCCCGCTGATGTCGAGACTGGGGCGATCGATGAATGCCTTGACTATCTAGCCACAAATACCAACTCAATTTGGCCGCAGAAACAGACACGTCTAGTCTTCTCGCAATAGGAGAATAGTCTGGACGCTGCCATCGGAGTAGTGGTGGAGATGCAGGAGCTAACATAAGTTGTAGATTAGTGTACTCAGTCTTCCCGGAGTTGAGAGCAGACAACCAGCAAATCTACCTAAATTATTGTATGTTGCGATGGACGATTCTCAGACCTGATTTGAGAATTGGGTTTAACAGCGGCCTTAAAAACGGGTTCAAGAGTGGCTTTAACCCAATTACAAGATTACAAGTTCAGCACTATGCTTGTGCCATATCTGGGGACATCGGCAGCAATATCCTAAAGGTTGTTAGGTGAGATGGAGTAGGCTCGTCATTTTGTTTTTCGGTCACGATCGTACTTTCAGCGGTAATCGTTCCGCTCAAATGTTGCACAAGACTGTTGACCAGAGCCAACCCTAGCCCTGTTCCCGGAACTACACTATCTGTGATGCCCTGACCGCGTCTAAATTTTTCAAAAATGTAAGGCATTTCTGCTGCTGTGATGCCTGTACCAAGATTGCTAACGGTAATTTCAAGTTGCTCACCTATTTTCTTCAAGGTCAGGGTGACCTGGGTATTTTCATGACCATATTTTCCAGCATTGGTCAACAGTTCCAGCAATACCCGATTTAAACTGCCCACATCAGTCAATAGACTAATTCCCGGCACGGTCTTAATATCTAATGACAACCCTTTTCTAGTCCATCGCTGCTCAAAATTATGTCTGAGTTCCTGAGTAAGATGGGGGATGTCTACTACTTGGACCTGCATCGCGACTTGTTTTGTTTCTAGCTCTTGCAAGGCCAAAAGATCATTGATCAAACTCGCTTCCTGTGTGCATTGTTGCTCCAAGATATGAAGATATTGCGATCGTCGTTCTGGGGAAAGCGTCGCTTCTTGAAGCATCCGAATCGCTAGCATCATGCTCGTGAGTGGAGTCCGCAACTCATGGCTCAGCGTACTCAAAAATTCGTCCATCCTCTTGTTCATTTCCCGCAGACGTTCAATTTGTTTGCGGTTCAGTTCATAAAGCTTGCCTTGCAGATCAACACTGTGTTGAAGTTGCGCAGTCCTGTCTTCCACAATAGATTCAACTTGACGCAGAGTCTCGGTTTGGATAATCGCTGAGCTGATTTGTCCAGCAATCAATTCGATGAAATCAATTTCAGCCGCCGTCCATGGGTGAGACTGGTCATGTTGAAGAACTAGAAACCCAAGGGGCTTTCCTTTATTCTCCAAGGGCACCATCAATAAAGCAGGATAAGCTTGGGGATTTAGTAGGTCTATAACAGCCTCTGGAGACTCTAAAATTACCCCAAAATCATTCAAGGTGGGAACATTTAACAATCCAGGAAATGTCTTCATAGCCGCTTGTGTCACCTGACATTCGCTAATCCAATACGATCGGAGTGGAAGGGCGGGTTCAGTAATGGTGAAAATGGGCCAAACTGACTCAACAAGAACGCGGGTTTTAGGTAGCCGATCGGCGACTTTTAGCATTTGGCGTGGATCCCAAAACCGTAGCCGTAAAATCATGGCCTGCGACACCCCGAACAAATCAGCCATTCCCTGAAGAGCCGTTTGATAGATTACCGATAGGTTTGAAGACTTCCGAATTTCATTAGTCAATACCTTAGTTAGCGCTTGTCCTGCGACTTGACCTTCGTACTGAGCTTTCCAGTAAGCAGCATCGTTCAGCTCTGGAACAGCAGAGAAAGTCGATTTTAAAATGGGGTCGCAGTTACCCGTAATCATGGAGGATGAGTCCGAAGAGGTTAACAAGTTATTCTTTGAATGTAGTGTGTGAGATCTTATATACTACACAGCTCATATTTTAAAATACGGTATTTCAAAGCAGCATTGAAAACTTGAGCGTTGCCTTTAACCTTAACGTTTGTTTGGAGAGAGTGTATCCGTATTTCCCCTAAGTATTAGCAAAAAGTATTAGCAAAATTGTCGATATTGGTATGGATTACAGTGACTAAACTACTGCGATCACGATCGTCCATAGTACACTTGAACGGTATCAGTAACTAGGATGTCGTACCGTGGCCTCATCATCTTCATCATCGTCGTCCTATGTTGTAGGCACCGTTAAAGGGCCGGGTGAAACAGGCAACCAGTATGTGTTTATCACCTCCGATACGCGGCATGTGAAAATTGGGGAGTATGTGTACTATGAACTATCTCCAGAGGCCGATGAAGTGGCGGCGGGACAGCCCGATCGTCCGTTGTCGATTTTAGGTAAGATTTCCGATCGGTCCTTGATTGAGCATTTACCCGATCGTATTTTTGCCGATACTGAAATTAGTCCGCAGGCGATCGCGGCCTTGGTCGGATTCACGGACCTAAATCCCGAAATTTACGAAGTCGCAGTGGATGTGATTGGCCACTTTCAAAAAGGACTTGGGTTCATGAATCCCCGTCGTAGTCCCAATCCGGGGGCAAAGGTGATTTTGGCTAGTGATGACATGTTAAAGGGGATTTTGAGTAAAAAACAGGTGGGGGAAGCGGGTTCGGCCCATATTGGTTCTATTTTGCTGCGGGGTGCAAATGCGGTGCCAGTGGCGATCGATGTCAAGGAATTAGTTAGTACCCATATGGCAATTTTGGCCGGGACGGGATCGGGAAAATCCTATACAGCAGGCGTACTCATTGAAGAACTGATGGCTCCGCAGAATCGGGCAGCCGTCTTAATTTTTGATCCCCATGGCGAATATGGCACGCTTCAGGAAATGCAGACCAACGATCGTTTTTTGGATCCCAGCGATGGCTACCAGCCCAAGGTTAAGATGATGACGCCAGATCATATTCGGATTCGGTTGTCATCGTTAGACTATTACGACTTGCTGATGCTGTTGCCCGGAATGAGTGAGCGACAGCAGGCCATTTTGAGCAAAGCATTTAAAATTTTGCAGCGTCATCGTAAGGGCGAGGCGAGATGGAGTGTGCAAGATTTGATTGCGGCGGTGCGGGAGGCGGATACCCAAGTGGATGAAGAGGGGAATGAGAAAGTAGGGTCGTCGGTTCAAGCGTTGGAGTGGAAGCTAGAAGGGTTGGATCGATCGCAATATTTCCACACGTTTGAGCATACGGTCGCACCACGAGATTTGTTTCAGCCCGGTCAGGTGACAGTGTTGCAGATGAATGAAATTTCCCAGGAAGAACAACAGGTCATTTGCGCGGCGGTGTTGCGGCAAACCAACCAAGCGCGCATGAATACGGTTCGTGAAAAAGTTCAGCCAGGAGATGAAAATTACTTGAATTATCCGGTTTTTATATTGATTGAAGAGGCCCATCGGTTTGCTCCAGCTCATGAACCGTCGCGCTGTAAGCAAATTTTGCGGACTATTCTGAGTGAAGGTCGGAAATTTGGGATGGGTGTGGGATTAATTACGCAACGACCAGGGAAGATTGATGCTGATGTGCTGTCCCAGTGCATGAGTCAGTTCATTATGCGAATTATTAATCCGGTGGACCAAGACAGCTTGAAGTATGGGGTTGAGGCCGCAGGGCGAGATTTGCTGAAAGAGTTACCTGCGCTAACTAAAGGACAGGTGATTGTGTCAGGGGCTTGTGTGAATACGCCGATTTTGTGCAAGGTCCGATCGCGCTGGACGAAACATGGTGGCGAAACGATGGATGCGCCTAGTGAGTGGCTCAAATATTTTCAGACCCATCGTCAAGAGAGTCGGGCGATGGAGCAGGCTCCGGTCTCGATTCCCAACAGCCGATCGTCGTCTGAACCCCGGAAAAAAGGTCGCAGCATAGACTAGGCGATCGCCAGGTTCGACGTTATTTCGCTTTGGTTAACGCCGCTGTTTGGTTATTTTTATAACGAGTGGTTCGGTCTTGGGCGATCGGGTAATTTTTGTCGTTGGAAGGCACTTGGGCCATTAGCTCTGATGCTTTACCCCATTTGTCTGCGATCGCTTGCCAGTCCGTAGGCGTTTGGGCTTTACTGCCTAATGCTGCACTTTCTTCTGCCAGACGAACAGCCGTCGCGAAACCTTCTGCACTGTCTGTCGGCTTTGATTCGGATGTCTTTGATTCAGGTGGTTTCGACTCAGAGGGATTTGATTCAGATTTAACTAGATTGCTAGTGGTCGAGGCTGTTTCACTAGGTTTATTGATCAGGCTAAAGGCTCCCCAGCCTAGCAAAAGTAGGACAGTTGTCGCTCCAATCCCCCCGATAATCCCACGCCAGAATTGTTGCTTTTCCCGTTGTTGACGAGCAGAGGGACCCCCAATTTGTTGATCCGATCGGTTAGTCATGGACTCTTGAACATCCTCTATCATAGTCTTGATAAAGTTAGGTCGGACCAAATTTACCTCTTTATACCAAAGGAGCTTTTCTGGCTCTCGGCTAATTTCATCTAGCCATAAAAGCTGCTGTTCACGAACAATGCGGCTGTTGATATTGACCCGGCGGACTCCACGAGGAGCAAGTAATTCGAGAATATTTTTAATCCGATCGGGCAACGTGTCTTGATTAAGTTGAGTGGGAGCCTCGCCTTCACATAAAAGCTGTAATACACCACCGTCATAAACCGCCCGCGTCCGCACTCCTAAATCCGAAAGTTCCTGGTTTAGGACTTGAATAATCGCCGCAACGCTCCCTTGGTGGGCTTGCTTGCGAATATCATTGGCAGGGTTAGTGACGGTAGACATGATGGCTTAACAATGAAAATCCGAGATTCTACTCCTCATCTAAGCACAACTTTTTACATCCAATACCCTCAAATCATTAAATTTCTGATTTAAGTTCTGATTTAAATATTGTCTAACTAGTCATCCATTAAATGACGATAATCGTTAAATCGTCGGATTTGCCAGAGATCTGTATTCAGCCGATTCTCATTTTGTAGCTGCCATCGGTCGCGATCGATCCAAAATTCAAACATGGCCGTATTGTGAGACGAAATTCGCCACGATCGGTCCATGCCCAAAAGCTCTGCAATCAGGTGGGGCAAAAAACCACTGTGGCTGACGATCCACAACTTATCGTTATTTTTATGGCGGTTGAGAATTTTGCAAATAAAACGGTGGGCACGATCGCGAACCTCTACCAATGACTCAGCTTCGGGCACCTGGATCCATTCCGGCGTTGATTCGAGCTTGGCACAGAGTTCGGGATGACGGGCCTTGGCTTCGATCCAGGTGAGTCCCTGAAAAATACCATTGTGGAATTCGCGGAGGTCATCCATATAAGCAATGATAATTGGCTCTGGGTCTTCCGCGACGCTGATGCTATTAGTCCAATCTCGGACAAAGGCAGGCGATTGGTCTTGAAAGGGAGCTAGAGCAATTTTGGTGGTTTGCAGCGTTCGTCGGAGGGGACTGCTGTAAATGTGAGAGGGGGTCCAACCTTCGCGCAGAAGAATCTGTCCAAGCTTTTCCGCTTGCTGTTGACCTTTTTTCGTTAAGGGATATTCACCTTGACCTTGCATCCGTTTTTCAATATTGCCTGTGGACTCAGCATGACGAATGAAAAGCAGCTTAAGAAATTGCATAACCGAGTACCAAAACGGCTGGGGGAAGGGCTATTTTATTTAGAAACTAAGTCATCCATAGCAATCAGTCATCGATCGGTTTACAATGTGTTCACAACTGAGAGAACCACTGAAAATACATCCAGCGTAAATTTCTATGATGACCATTCTAAAGTCTACGACTAGACATATTCATATTTTTACCGCAGAAATTCAGGATAGTGAACTGATTCCGAGTGACACTGTGTTGACCATGGATGTCGATCCGGATAACGAGTTTGTCTGGTCTACGGATGCCTTACAAAAGGTATATCAGAAATTTGATGAACTAGTAGAGTCTTACAGCGGTGCAGATCTGACCGACTACAACCTTCGTCGTATTGGTTCAGACCTAGAGCACTTTGTCCGATCGATGCTGCAAGCTGGAGAAATTTCCTACAACCTGAATGTCCGAGCGCTGAATTACAGCATGGGTCTACCTCGTGTTGTCGATCAATCAGCCTAAGTCAATCAGCCAATTAGCTAGCCTAAGCCATTTGGCTGAAACCGATCGTAGGTTTTAGGGGAATTGTAAGGATAATGCCACCTTCGCACCCTTAACCTAGCCTTATGACTTCCGAATTGCAGCGTTCCGCCGTTACTCCACCACCACCACCCCGTGTACCGATCGGTCCCCCACCCCCCATGCGTGGTGCTGCTGTTATGTCTGTAACAATGGCTCCTGGTGAGATTCAAGCGACGGAATTTTTTCCGCCAGATCCAGCTCCCATGGTGACTTCAAGAGGTGGCGACACGACTCATACGCAGCCTCTACCAAATTTTTCGGTGCAGCAGGAAACTCCAGTTCCGCCGCCGACCATGACTCAGCAACCCTCCATGCCGTCGTCTGCACCCAAGGCTTCAACCACAACGGCAGGCCGCACAGAATCTCCCTATGCTGCTACAGGCCGATCGGGTCCATCTCATGGCGCACCGACCCTAGCTCAAATTGTACGGCGAGCGTTTGATGAAGGATTTTCGGATTTGCACTTGGGTGTGGGTGAAGTTCCGCGATTCCGCGATCGGGGTGAAATGCTGATGACTGAGTACCCGGTTACCGATCGGGATACTTTTTATAGTTGGATTCGCGAAGTTTTGAGCGATGAAGATGTAGAAAAATTTGAGCGGACGCTGGACTTTGATGGCGCAACGCAGTATGAGTTCGCTCGGGTCCGGATCAATATTTTTGATAGTTTGCATGGTCCGGGAATGGTGATGCGGTTGATTCCGTTGAAAATTCTCACCATGGAGCAACTCAATCTGCCTCCTGTATTTAGAGATGTTTGCCATTATCACAAGGGCTTGATTCTGGTGACAGGTCCGACGGGTTCCGGTAAATCCACGACCATGGCCGCGATGGTGGATTACATGAATAAGGAAATGCCGAAGCATATTATTACCATTGAGGATCCGATCGAGTTTGTTCACAAAAGCCAAAAGTCACTGATCAAACACCGCGAAGTTGGCATCAATACGCTGAAGTTTGACAATGCCCTGAAGGCCGCACTGCGGGAAGATCCTGACTGCATTCTCGTGGGGGAAATGCGAGATAAAGAAACCGTCAGTACCGCACTCAAAGCGGCCCAAACCGGACACTTGGTCATGGGAACTTTGCATACCAATAGTGCGGTTAAGACGATTGAGCGTGTGTTGGGATTGTTTCAACCTGAGGAACAACCCGCAATGCGGATGGCACTTTCGGAGTCATTGGTTTGTGTGATTGCCCAAGGATTATGTCGAACCACGGATGGCAAGCGAGCAGCGTTTCATGACATTTTGCTAAACACTGACGCGATTAAGGATTACATTCGACGTGACCAATTGGACGAGGTTGAAGCTGTGATTTCGCGCTGTGGGTTTGATGGAATGTGTACGATGAACCAGTCGTTATTCAAGTTGTATGAAGAAGGCCGTATCACTGAAGAAGTGGCGCTGGAAATGGCAACGAAACAGAACGAGATGGCCCAACTGCTACGCGGTCGAGTGTAGGAATTTTGAGTTTATTCAGCGATCGTTTTGCTAGGGCTTATTTTTGTCGGGTAATAATGCCGATCGGACTTAGGCTCAAGACAAAGCTCAAACCCAATAGCAGTGGCGTAATCCAGTTGCCATAGCGAACATAAAGAGTCTGACTAGTGCGAGGATATAGCTCGCTTATGTGGAGGTCGTAGCGATTAGGTTGCGATCTCCATTTTGTTTGGCCTGTGGATTCAATTAAGCCGGAATAGCCTGTATTGGTCACCCGAATCAGGGGCCGATCGCTTTCAATAGCGCGCATGGTGTCATGGGCTTCTTGTTGCGCCATTAGGACGGTGCCGTAGGGATCTAGGTTGGAAGCCGTCATTAGAAAGGTTGCGCCCTGCTGGACTTGACGGCGAAAAATCTCCGGGAAGGCAGATTCATAGCAAATTCCTATGCCAGCTTGACCGAAGGGCGTTTTAAAAATTTGGTCGGGTTGACCAGGAACCAAAGAATCTTGAATAGGGAAAATTCGGCGAATGAAGTTGCCCAGAACTTCCTCAAACGGCAATGCTTCGCCCAAGGGAACAACTTTTACTTTGTCGTATTGGCTCATGATTTTGCCGCGATCGTCCACCATAAACATCGCTTGCGTCATCCGCCGATCGGCCCTCAGTCCAGAGGCTCCTAACGCTACGGGGACTTTGAGCGCTTGTATTTTTTGGGCCATGGGATTATTCGGGTAATCGGCCCATCTCATAGGAAAAGAACCTTCAGGAAACAGCACCATTTGTGCGCCGCGTGCTACCAGGGTTTCGTATCCGCCGCTGTAGTTTTTGAACCCTTGCCGTACCCCTGCCTCCGAAAATTGAGTCCGGGTTCCAATGTTGCCCTGAACTGTGCCGATGCGGATTGGATTGCCTTGACTTGGAGACGCAGCAAGGGAGATTCCCCAGCCAATTAGATGGGCCATTGTGAACAGCCCGATCGCAGGCAGTAGATCTGTAAATCGGGTCGTTAGTCGGGAAAAGCCCGATCGCTCATCCGATCGCCAAGATTCCGCTATTGCACCATTCACCGCCACGATCGTCGCCGCAATCAAGGCATTCCCAGAAATTTGACCCAGATGCAAAATTGCTAAGTTTCCTGGACTTTGAGTGTAAGCAATGCCCGTCCAGTCCAATGCCGAATAAGACCGAAGCTGTTCGATCGTGCCCCACAACGCCGCCGCACTCAACACCCGAATGATCGGATTAATTCGGCGTTTCGTCATCCAAGCTATCGCGCCCGCCCACAATCCGACGCAAACGGCACCAAAAAGGGTAATAAATCCCCAAATCACAGCAACGATCGCCACGCTATGGACGTAGGTGATATTGGCCGGGTCCATCCACATTAACGGATGCAATCCCGTAATCCAAAACAACGAAATTCCGTGATATGCAATTCCCCAGAGAATTCCTGATTTGACAGGCGATCGGCCTTCGATCGCCAGCCACCAAAGCGGAACGATCGCCACCCACGCCACGATCCATAAATTTAATGGAGCCGGACCCAGGGCCATTAGCATTCCGCCGAGCAACGCCATCAACCCAGGAAATCGGGTCAAGACTTGACTGGATCCCTTGCTCAATCTCACCCTCCAACTCACAACGGCTTCTCCATACGATGCAAGCCACCCGCCTCAGTCATGGAGCCAAATCGTTGACTGGTTTTGCTACAGGTGATGTGGTAGCCCTGACGAGCGAATAACCTTTGGGCACGAATATTGGTATAGGCGACATCTAAGGCCATGCTAGTACAGCCCGATTCCTTTGCTGTTAGTTCGGTATCATTTAATAGCGCCGTCCCCAACCCCCGATCGCGGTATTCCGGCGCAATGCAAAGACTCAAAATAAAATACATTTCCAATTTTACGTCTTGTTTAATTCGACTCAAGTCGGCCAAATTAACCAAAATTCTAGGCACGCGTTGCAGCGGCAGAATCTTCGCCATAATGCCCTGAATACTTTCCTCAGCACGGCGTTTTACATCACCGGGATAGCTCAAGACAATGCCCGCCACCCGATCGTCCACTTCCACAATCTGTGCGAATTCATAGCTAAATGCATGACTTCGTTCCCCAAAGGCTTGACGCAAAATATCCAGAGATTTCTCGGGGGTTGAGGCAAAAACGTAGCCAAATAGTCCCGAACTAGCGGAAAACATCAGGTCTGCCCCCCAAATGACATCGCGTTCTTCGGCGGGGCGAATCGTGAGACGATCGGTGGAGAATTGCAGCGTCATATCGGTATATCGTAGCGTAGGGGTGGGAATGAGATAGGCCGTCAGGAATTCTCTCAATGTAACTATTTATTGGGTTTATTGATTTTTTTATTGGGTCTAGGTTCTATTTTCACCTTGTTCGGTTCATTTTTTGACTAAGATTTTGCCTAAAATTTTTTAGTCGTCCTCGTCCTGCTAAATCCTATGTCTCAAACCCCGCCCGAAATTCCCGATCGTCTCGTCAAACACGACATAAAGTACAGCCATCATAACCAAGTCGATCGGGCCGCGTTGTCACCCATGATGCGCCACTATGCGGAAACAAAAGACCAGTATCCTCAAGCGTTGCTGATGTATCGGGTGGGTGATTTTTTTGAGACGTTTTTTCAGGATGCCGTGACGATCGCTCGTGAATTGGAGCTAGTGCTGACGAGTAAGGATGCGGGGAAGTCGATCGGGCGCGTGCCGTTGGCGGGGATTCCTCACCATGCGGTCGATCGATATTGTGCGCAGTTGGTGGAGAAAGGATTTTCGGTGGCGCTGTGCGATCAGGTCGAGGATCCGGCCATGGCCCAGGGATTGGTGCGGCGGGAAGTGACGCGGGTAATGACACCGGGGACGTTGCTGGAAGAGGGCATGTTGAATGCTCGGCGGAATAATTTTTTGGCGGCGGTGGTGATTGCAAACCATCATTGGGGGATTGCCTACGCGGATATTTCTACGGGAGAATTTTTCACGGCACAGCATACGGGCCTGGAGAATTTAACCCACGAAATTCAACGACTCCAACCCGCAGAAATTTTGGTTCCGGCCAATGCGCCCGATTTGGTTGGGTTGCTGCGTCCCGGTGAAAAGTCGGACCAGTTGCCAAGCTGTATGCCGCCTCAGTTTTGCTATACTCTGCGGCCTCAAAGCGGATTTGCTCAAGCGGAAGCCCGATCGCGATTAATGACTAGGTTTCGGGTGCGATCTTTAGAAGGATTAGGCTGCGAAGATTTGCCATTGGCGGTGCGGGCGGCAGGGGGATTGTTGGAATATTTGGAGCGGACATCTGAACGATCGTGGGATCAGGGCCGAGATGCAGACACTACAAAAATGACGACCAAAGTTCCGCTGCAATTGTTGTCTACTTATAGTCTGTCGGAATTTTTAGTTCTTGATGGTGCAACTCGGCGTAATTTAGAAATTACTCAAACCCAGCGAGATGGGACGTTTCATGGATCGTTGTTGTGGGCGATCGATCGGACGATTACGCCCATGGGATCGCGAGCATTGCGGCGATGGTTGCAGCAGCCCTTATTAAATTCGATGGGCATTCAAGCACGGCAACAGACCTTACGAGAATTGGTAGACGACGGAATTTTGCGGGAAGATTTGCAGAAACTCCTGCGACAAATTTATGATCTCGAACGGCTGGCTGGACGAGCTGGATCGGGGAGCGCGAGTCCTCGTGATTTGGTGGCGTTGGCGGATTCTTTAGAAAAACTTCCCGTGTTGGCTGCGTTGGTGAGTGGGGCCAAGTCTCCCTATTTACAAGTTCTGCAATCTGTGCCGCCAAACCTAGATGAGATTGCGGCGGATGTTCGATCGCATTTAGTAGACAAACCCTCTATTTCGCTAACTGATGGTGGATTGATTCGATCAGGTATCAACGACCGATTGGACGATCGACGTAAACAAGTCGAAGATGACCAGCAATGGATTGCGAATCTTGAAGTGACGGAACGACTTAGAACGGCTATTCCATCATTGAAGGTTGGGTATAGTAAAAACTTTGGTTATTTCCTGAGTATTACCCGTGCCAAAGCGGATCAAGTTCCTGATAATTACATTCGCAAACAAACCCTAACGAATGAAGAACGGTATTTCACACCCGAGTTAAAGGAATGCGAAAGTCGTTTGCTTTTGGCGAAAGATGAATTAGGGCGAATTGAATATGAAATCTTTTCACAAGTTCGATCGCGAGTGGGAGAACAGGCTGATGCAATCCGATCGGCGGCCAAAGCGATCGCGGCGGCAGATGTATTAGCAGGTTTGGCGGAAGTGGCGGTATACCAAGGGTATTGCTGTCCTGAAATGGATGATTCCAAGAATTTAGGTCGCGAGTTAGACATTGTAGATGGTCGCCATCCGGTTGTTGAACAATCCCTTCCCGCTGGATTTTTTGTCCCGAATTCTACGAAATTAGGAACGGGAAAATCAGTGCCCGATTTAGTAATTTTAACCGGACCAAATGCCTCAGGAAAATCTTGCTATTTACGCCAAATTGGATTGATTCAATTATTAGCCCAAGTCGGTAGTTTTATTCCAGCCCGATCGGCAAAATTGGGGATTTGCGATCGTATTTTCACTCGTGTCGGAGCTGTTGACGATCTGGCAACCGGGCAATCAACCTTTATGGTGGAAATGAATGAGACGGCTAATATTTTGAACCATGCAACAGCGCGATCGTTGGTATTGTTGGATGAAATCGGGCGAGGTACAGCGACCTTTGATGGGTTGTCAATTGCTTGGGCGGTGGCAGAATATTTAGCTTCTGAGATTCGATCGCGGACTATTTTCGCAACCCACTATCATGAGTTAAATGAATTAGCCTCAATTTTACCGAATGTCGCCAACTTTCAAGTCACTGTAAAAGAATTACCCGATCAAATTGTATTCTTGCATCGAGTTCAACCGGGCGGGGCCGATCGGTCCTATGGCATTGAAGCAGGCCGATTAGCAGGATTACCAGCCTCCGTGATTGTTCGAGCCAAACAAGTGATGAGCCAAATTGAAAAACATAGCAAAATTGCGATCGGACTTCGGCGCGGCGGTGGCAAGGTGGCTGAATCGGTTAATCAGTCGCTAGCAAACAAAGATATAAACAAAGATACAAATGAAGATGAACAATTAGGATTTTTCTAATGACCAACCTATTTAGGATTACTCTTCAGCCTCTTGTTCTTCTGCATCAAAAGGCTCTTCAACGATCTCATCCAAAACAATAGATTCATAGATTTCATCGATCGCACAAGTAAATTCTAAACTTTCTAATCGCAATTCATTCCCAGATTCATAAATAATATATTGCCAAGTACCGTCCGAATTCCGTCGACAAACTTCGATCAGAGATTCGTTGGAACTGACTAAAACATATTCTTGAAGGGTATCGATCGATAGATATTCTCGTAGTTTTTTACCCCGATCGGTTGATTCGGTGCTGGGCGATAGAACTTCGATAATGACTTTAGGATATTGGAAAAGTTGCGTTGCTACTTTATCACGATCGTCGCAAGTGATCACCAAATCTGGATATCGATAGCGCCGCCGAATTTGAACTTTGACATCTGCAACATTAATACGGCATCGAGAAGCTCGGACTTGTGGATACAACAATCGATATAGCGTCAGGGAAATATCATTATGAGCGATCGTCCCTCCAGCCATCGCAATCACATAACCATTGACATATTCATGGCGATTCTCCTGAGTTTTTTCCCACTCTAAGAACTGCTGAGGTGTCAGTCGAAACGGTTTGTCTTGTAGAGCAACCATAATCAATTCCTCGCAAGTGATTGAAAATAATTAGACTTTAGCAAATCGCGAAGCATTCTGCCGAGATTAATTAAAAAACGATCGTTTTTACAATAGTAAACATTGCAATAATAGACAACAAATAACATACAGGTCGCAGTTGTGTGATTCCTGCGATGTAGCTCAAACTGTGGCCGATGCGGGAAACCAAGATCACTACGGAGGCGATCGCTGTAATTGAATCATGTCGTCCGGTAATGTGAGCAATTAGAATTACGATCGCTAGCATTGGCAAATTGTCGAGATGATTGCGTTGTGCCCGATCGGCTCGACCAATCCAAGGTGCGATATTTGTGGGCGTTTCCTCTCGATTGCTCAATCCCCATGCGCCGCCCATTGCTTTCATTTTGCCGATCGCAGGCGTGTGATTCAATACCAGGGACCACAACGCCAAGGCCAACAAGCAACCTAAATCAACTGTCATTTTCAAAGTTCCATTAGAATATCAACCTGAATCATAGCAAACCTGTCGCGATCGCACTAAAGTTTTCTTTACGCCATTTTGCATCAAAGCCCCGATCGCACTTTAGTTCTAAGATACGAATGCCTTGGGTGGGAAGTGTTTTCAGCCGATTGCTCAAATGCTCCCAATCTTGAATATGTTCATAGTCAACCTGATAGGTTTTACAAAGATTCTGAAATTTAATGTTCTGCGGGGTTGAAAAGAATTCCTCGAAGGGCGGATTGAATTGGGAAATTGGCAACATTCCAAAGATTCCTCCGCCATTGTTATTCAGCAATACTATTGTCAGATGACCTTGCAAGTAAGGTTTGATTAGGAATCCATTAGTATCATAAAGCAATGTCAAATCACCCGTGAGCATGACGGTCGGTTGATTGTGGTGTGCCATTCCGATCGCAGTACTCAGACAGCCGTCAATACCATTTGCGCCGCGATTGACGTAAATTTGATAGGTGCGATCGTTGGGTTTCCAAAAGTATTCCATATCCCGGACGGGCATACTATTGGAAATGAACAATGGTGTGTTTGATGGGAGAACTTGCGACAGGAGCCAAGCGGCTTTGCCCTCGAAAAGATTAGATTCAGATTGAAGCAGACGATCGATCGTGTCACGGGTTTGATTTTCAGTAACTTCCCATTTTTTTGAATAGGCTAAATCTTGATTTTGGGATGATTTCTCTAATGAGTTTGCAAATGTAGTTACCGATGTCAAACAGTTATGAGTTTTTCCATGAAGTGAATCAAGAGACCGATCGCTTTCGTCAATAATCCAGGTTTCAATCAGATTTGTATCTAACCATTGACGTAATAATTTGCTAGTGGGCATTTCACCAATACGCAGAATAAAGTCTGGTTTTAATGATTTTGCTAATTCTGGATTACGTAAAATGGTGTCGTAAGTAGAAATGAGAGTGCGATCGAATAAATGACTATAGTTGCGAACGGGTGATAAGGCTTCGGCTAATACTGTGAAGCCTGTAAGCGTTGAGATTCGGGCGATCGCTGTGGCATAGGTTTCCGGGTTTTCGGGTTGTGCAACTCCTGCAATAATAATCCCGCGTTTTGAATTTGGGAGTTTGTTTGTTTGATCAAGCTGCGGTTTGGTGAATGGTCGTAAATGATCAAAGAAATCATCGGGCAGCCGATCGCACCATATCGATACTTCTGGATCTACGATCGGGGCTAAGGGATCCCGAAATGGAATATTAAGATGAACAACGCCAGAAATTGGATAGAGACATTGTTGATAGCATTGTGCCGATCGTTGGCGAACATATTGTAGTCGCGATACATTCAATTCAGGTATTGCTAATTCTGTCGAGTAATTTGGGAAATTGCTAAATAGTCTTTGTTGTTCGATCGCTTGTCCTGCGTTACAGTCGCGCAATTCGGGTGGACGATCGGCGGTCAAGACTAATAGCGGCACTCGGCTCTCTTTTGCTTCAATCACTGCTGGATAAAAGTTTGCGCCTGCGGTCCCGGATGAACAAATCAAAACAACTGGACGATGAGTTTGTTTTGCAATTCCTAAGGCGAAGAAACTAGCCGATCGTTCATCTAATACAGGAATGGTTTCAATTTGTGGATGTTGGACAAAGGCAATTGTTAACGGAGCTGACCTTGATCCAGGACAAATGATTGCGGTTTTCAATCCACAGCGCACGAGGGTTTCGGCAATGATGGAAGCCCATAGAGTATTGAGATTGCGTGAATCGAAAAGTGGGGTCACGGGATTTATTTTAATGGTTTATTTAATTAGAACCGATCGGTCTGATTTTACAAGATTTTACAAGATGAAGGGATATTCAGCGATCGTCATGCATTTAGAAGTTTTGTGGGTAGAATAGTCCTAGGGATTAATGAATGAGGCGGTTATGAGTAGTGATGTAGTTTGGATTGTCACAGACGATGTGGTTGAGGCTGAGGAGGTGATTGGTGGTCGGGATGCTAATGCTAAATGTAATCCCTATGATTCTGTGGATTCGCAGCCTGTGAAGTGGGTGAGGCGTGGAGTTGCGGTATCGGCGGAGAAGCTGCAACAGGGGATGGTGGATTTTGTGAGTGTGATTGGGAAGGTGCTTCAACAAACGACGGCACAAACGGGGGAGTTGACGGGGCTGGAATTGAATGAGATTGAGATTCAGGTGGAGGTGAATGGGGAGGGCCAGTTGAGTTTGTTGGGTTCCGGGGGAAAGGCAGGAATGAAGGGGGCGATGACGTTGAAGTTTAAAGTTAAAAAGCCCTAACAAATTACGATCGGGTGAATTCTTATTGTTTTGGTTTAGGACGATCGTGGGTAAGGATCAATGACGAAGGCGAAGAATTGGGCGATCGTGGTGGGGGTGAATGCTTATAAAAATATAGGCAGGCTTGAGTATGCCAATCGGGATGCGGAAGCCATGCATAATTTCTTTGTGAAAGCGAAGTTCGATCGGGTCTTTTGGTTTGCTGATGGAATCACTTTGCCATCATCGTCGGAACAGAATTCGACTGATCCAACATCTAGTGATTTGGTCGATTTTTTGCACGATCGGTTCTCTACAAAAGTGCCTCCACTGGCTCCGGGTGATAACTGTTGGTTCTTTTTTGCGGGACATGGAAAACGGATTGATGATTGTGATTATTTGTTGCCAATAGATTACAATCCACGATTGGCGGATCATGAGAAGCGGGCGATTTCGGTAAACTTTGTGCGGGAGAGGTTGCTGAAGTCGGGGGCGGATAATGTGATTTTGCTTTTGGATGCTTGTCGGACGGAGGGCGATCGGGCGGATGGTGTGGGGATTGGGGATGTGCAACCGGGAGCGATTACGATTTTTTCTTGTCAGCGCAATCGAAAAGCGTATGAAATTGAGGCGTTGGAACAGGGTGCTTTTACTGCGGCATTGCTTGAAGCGTTGCAAATGCCGGGAGAACGTAATTGTGCGACGGTGGAACGGTTGGATTTGTATTTGCAACGCCGGGTTCCGCAAATTTGTAAGCAGCATCAAAAGCCGGAGCAAGTTCCTGCGACCTATGTGGAGCCTAGGCAAAAGTCGTATTTGATTTTGTTGCCTGAGTTTGCGACGGATCAAGATGTTGCTTTGCTCAGAAGTGAGGCCCAAGAAGCGGAGTTGGAGGAGACGCTGGAGATCGCTGAACAGCTTTGGATTCGGGTGATTGCGGCGACACAAGGACAAGATTTGAGGGCACTGCAAGCCTATGCGAGAGTTTTAGGGAAGAAAAACACTTATCGATCGCAAAAACCTTTAATAGAAGTTTCAACCGATCGTCCTGCCACAGCCCGATCGACTTCCACTCCCACGCCAGAACCACCAAAACCAAAACTTCCAACGTTTGCCTTTGAGGTTGTGACTGTCGATGTCACAGGTAAGGAAATTGGGCGTAAACCTGGAAGTGCGACTTACTTTAAAGAGGATTGGGGTGATGGGGTTACGCTGGATATGGTGAAGATTCCCGGCGGTAGTTTCAAGATGGGTGCGGCAAAAAAGGGCTTTCTGGGAAGCAAAGAGCAAGAGGCATCAGATGATGAGTTTCCGCAACATGAGGTAAATGTCAAAGAGTTTTGGATGGGAAAATTTGCGGTCACACAAGCGCAATGGAAAAAGATTGCAAGTTTGGATCAGGTCAATATCGAGCTAAATCCCGAGCCTTCAAACTTCAAAGGTGCTAATTTGCCTGTTGAGACGATTTCTTGGCATGAAGCAAAAGAGTTTTTCGATCGGCTTTCCCGATTATCTGAGAAAACTGGAAAGACTTATGACCTACCCACAGAAGCGCAATGGGAATATGCTTGTCGTGCAGGAACAACGACTCCGTTTCACTTTGGCGAGACGATTACGACTGATTTGGCGAATTTTGATGGTGACTATACCTACGGGAAAGCATCAAAAGGAGAATATCGGGCGACCACGATCGCAGTAGATTCCTTTGATCCAAATGCCTTTGGACTGTACAACATGCATGGAAATGTTTGGGAATGGTGTCTTGATCCTTGGCATTCAAATTACGGCGATGCACCGAGCGACGATCGCGTTTGGGATGCCTCTAATGATTCCGGATCTAAACTCCGGCTCGTACGTGGCGGTTCGTGGGACTTCAACCCTGGCTATTGTCGCTCTGCCTATCGGTGCAACTTCGATCCGGCGAACCAGGACGACCACCTGGGTTTTCGTGTTGTCTGCCTGTCTCCGCGAGGACTTTCTTAGCCTCGATCCCCCTAGCCCCCTTGTAAAGGGGGAACATGAATGGGAAGTGGAATGAGATTGGGAATTGAAATCAAACTCATAGTCCCCCTTCACAAGGGGGATTTAGGGGGATCGGGTCTAGAGGACGATCGATCTTTTGGTGTGGGTGCGATCGATCCTTCTCAAAGTGACAACGCTGCAACCAAACAATTGTTAATCCGATCGATCGTTTCCGTACTCAATTTTCCCAACCTGCGTAAAACCATTGACTGATTCAACGTAAAAATAGACTCACATCGAACGATTGAATCCACCCGAATCCCAACAGCCACCGTTTCATCACCCGTAATCAGATACTGAGTGATAGCGATCGGACGGCTTGTATTAGATGTACAAGGAACAACCATGACATCATCCGAGGCTCGGTTGAGAAAATCTGCTGAAACAACCACAGCCGGACGAACTTTAAATTGCTGAAGCTGCGTCGAAGGCATAGGAACTCGACATAGAACCACATCACCGCGTTGCCAATTCATCTACGAATAACTCATCATAAACATCATTTTCCGCGCCAACCCAAAATTGGTAAGAGGTGGAAGCTTCACTGGTAAAAGACTCGATGACCTCCGGTCGGTCAGAGACCATCGAATGATTCTCTCGAAATGAAAGAACCAATGGCATCAGCAACGCTAACTGTTCGTCAGAGAACTGACTGATAAAATTTAGAAGGTCTTGACGCAGCTCCATTGCATTTCTCCCTGACGTGTAATACATCGATGGTAGCATCCCAACCGCTGACCATGGGTGCGATAGACTTTCCAGGGAAGAGGCCCAAGCGATAGAATTTAAAGGACGATCGATCTTTTAATGTCGGTGCGATCGATCATATGTTGCTATTGTTCATTATAAAAGAACTCACAAAGCTCTTCTTCTGGAATATATTGGGATGACTGTCGAAGAATCCCCCGACAAGTTCCAGTATCTAATCGACTGTGATCTGGGATAATTAACGTCTCTTTTTGACCATCGATCGTTCGTCTTAGTTTGATATGACTTCCCTTTTGACTCTGCACTTGAAAGCCAAATGATTTCAAAATACCAACGACATCCTCCCCAGATAATTGTTTCAACTTAGGCATACACAGGCTGCAACTCGATCGTAATCATCAAAGAAGGCTTTTCCACAAATCCCAACTCATGCGGATTCTCCCCTTCAAAGTAAAGCGCCACAGCAGAGCGTAAATTTAACGTCACCTCGTCTAATGTTCGACCTTGAGTCACGATCGCAATATCTCGACATTCAGCGACATATCCACTCTCCTCACCCAATGTAATGTTAGCCCGAATCGTTTCTAAAATATTCAGCATCATTAACTCCTCTCATGAAGCGTACTGCCAATTTCAGTCTAATTCAAAACCCGATTAATCAGTCAAACCCATAGATAAATTCTTTCTCATGTCCCCCCAGAATTGGGGGCTAGGGGCCTCGTCCATTCAAAAACCTCATTCGTGAACTTGAACCTGAACCATTCACAGATCTCGTTATAAACGCTCTCTTAGAACTAAGTTATAGACCTCTGACAAGGAGCACAAACGCCATGAACTGATAATTGGCAATCGAGGAGTTGAAACCCTTCTTTATCGGTTATTTTGCTACCGATCGTCAAAATGGAGTCATGTTTAAATTCAATCACCGTTCCACATTTAGTACAAATCAAATGATGGTGATGGGTGGTACGGGGACCATTGAGTTCATAATATTTATAATCATCACCCAAATCTAGCTCGCGCAAAATCCCCATCTGCGTCATCAGCTTTAAGGTTCGGTAGACCGTGGAAATGCTCACATTGATTTCTTGTTCGTGGAGCATTGTATGGAGCGCTTCCGCACTGAGATGTTCGCCCCCAGGTAACTCTTGGAAAAACGTCAGAATCTTTTCACGCTGAGGCGTTAGCCGTCCACCCTTTCCATTGAGTTCGGCTCTGAGTGCATTGGGATTGTAAGAAGAGGTAGCCATAGGAGTGTTTGGCAACGGGGTTGAACTGGGGTTGAACTATTGTCTCGTTATCAATAAGCTTAGCTATTGATGGGCGTATTTGCAAGTAGATGCGAGTTATTGCGAACAAAGATAAAGTCTCGTTACTCGACAAGCGCCGTTGTCCGGGCGATAAATCCAGCTTTGATCAATGCCTCGACCGTACTAACATCGTCTTTGACTCGGAATTGTGCCCCAAATCGAACAAACTGTTGGCGCTGCTGAGCGGACACAATGGCAACGATCGGAACTTTACCGCTGCGATCGTCGGCATTTTGCGATCGGAGTATTTCGCGCAATCGATGTTGTTTTTCGGCATCTCCCGCTAATTTAGCATCCAGTTCCACCATCACCATTTTTACGGTTTCAATTGATTGAGCATCGTCAATAATAAATTGAGTTTGATCATCTTTCCGATCGACCGTTCCCCACACCATCAGCCGCGCATCGGGCTTCATCAGATACCCTACTTTCATAAAGGACTTCGGAAATACTACCGCTTCAGATTGCCCGGTTAGATCTTCCATTTGAATAATGCACATAGCATCGCCTTTCTTTGTCGTGACTGGCTTCACCGTTGTGATCATGATGATGGCGCTGACATTTGTTTTTCCTTGAATCTCCTTGAGACTGGATAGATCGATCGGGGCCAAAATTTTAGAGGGCTGCTGAAGGGCTTTGAGGGGATGATCTGAAATGTAGAATCCAAGGATTTCCTTTTCGAGTCGCAGCCGTTCTGGTTTGGCGTAGTCGTCGATTTTTGGCGCTTTTGGAGCGAGATCAAAAGCTGGCATCGCTGTTTTTTTAGAACCGCCGGATAGTAAATCTAGTAGATTTGTTTGGCCACTAATTCGATCTTTCGCCCGAGATTGTGCCCAATCGATCACTAGTTCAAGATCATTAATTAATTGCTGACGGTTGATTTCAATGGTATCGAATGATCCGCAATAGATTAATGCTTCTAAGGCTCGTTTGTTTACCATTTTTGAATCAATCCGATCGCACAAATCCGCCAAAGATTTAAAGTCACCTCCCGATTCTCGTGCTTTCAAAATTGCTGCCACTGGTCCAAGTCCGACGTTCCTCACCCCTGTGAGTCCAAACAATATATTGTTGTCAGATGGCGTAAAATCTACGTCCGATCGGTTAATATTTGGCGGTAATACTTCAATGCCCATAGACAATGCAGATGCTATGTAGCGCTGAACTTTTTCTTGATCGCCACTATTAGAGGACAGCAACGCCGCCATATATTCAACTGGATAATGTGCTTTTAGATAGGCCGTTTGATAGGTGACATACCCGTAGGCCATGGAGTGAGATTTGTTGAAGCAATATTCAGCAAACATAACCATTTGATCAAACAATCCGGCGGCAACTTTTTCAGATACACCATTTTTCTGCGCTCCTTCAATAAAAATGGTTTGATGTTTTTCCATTTCCGCTTTCTTCTTTTTCCCCATCGCCCGCCGCAATAGATCTGCTTGCCCCAGACTATAACCGCCTAAATCTTGGGCAATCCGCATGATCTGTTCTTGATAGACCATGATTCCATAGGTTTCATTGAGAATGGGTTTTAGTAATTCATGTTCATATTCAATTCGTTCACGACCATGTTTTCGATTGATGAATTTAGGAATAAGTCCAGCATCCAGTGGTCCCGGACGATAAAGCGCTAGTACTGACGAAATATCATCAATTCCTTCAGGCTTTAGTTCTTTTACAATTTGTCGCATTCCCGATGATTCTAATTGGAAAATACCTTCGAGATTGCCTCGTCCTAAGAGTTTATAAACTTCTGGATCTTCTAAGGATAGATTATCTAGATCAATCTCCTCCGATCGGTAAGTCTTTACTAAATCTACTGTTTTCTGAATCATGGTGAGATTCTTCAATCCCAAAAAGTCCATTTTCAGCAAACCCAGTGCTTCAATATCTTCCATATAATATTGAGTGAATACAGCACCATCCGCATTTCGCTGCAACGGCACAATTTCATCTAATGGATCTGCCGCAATCACCACGCCCGCCGCATGAATCCCGACGCTTTTGTTTGTCCCTTCAATCCGAATAGCCGTATCAATCCAATCCTTATAGGTGATCTCACAGCCCGGAATCCGATCGCCGCTATCATATTTGTCTTTGAATTCTTTAGCAGGGGTTTTATCCGAAATCATGACGGGGAGTTTAGTCGGTTTCCCCCGCATGACGGGGATCATTTTGGTCATTTTATCGGATTCAGAATAGGGCACATTCAATACCCTAGCCACATCTTTAATAGCGGCTTTTGAAGCCATCCGGTTGTAGGTAACAATTTGAGCAACGCGTTCTTTGCCGTATTTTTCAGTTACATAATCAATCACTTCTTGACGACGATCGATACAAAAATCAGTATCAACGTCCGGCATTGATTTACGTTCTGGATTCAAAAAACGTTCAAACAACAATCCGTGATGGACTGGATCAATATTCGTGATTTCCAGTGCATAAGCAACTAATGAACCCGCTGCTGAACCACGACCAGGGCCAACGGGAATCCCCCGATCTCTTGCATATTTAATGTAATCCCATACGACTAAAAAGTAGGCATCAAAGCCCATTTTTTGCATCATTGTGAGTTCATATTCGACCCGATCGCGATAGGTTTGTTCAATTTCTTCGCGGGTATTCACTTTAAACCGCTTAAACATTCCTTCCCAAGTCACCTTCTCAAAGTAAGTGGCCATGGTAAAGCCCTCTGGAACTGGGTAATCCGGAATTCTCGGTTCACCTAAAAGATGATAGGTCTCAATTTTGTCTGCGACTTCTAATGTATTCGCGATGCCTTGTTTTACAATATCTTCTGGTAAATGATCGCGAAATAACCAGCTCATTTCCTCAGCAGATTTTAAATATTCAGTTCCTGTATACCGCAAGCGTTTATCTTCTGAAATTAACTTCCCGGTCTGAATACAGAGCAAGGCATCATGGGCTTCGGTGTCATAGCAAGAAATGAAGTGCGAATCATTGGTAACAACAAGCTTAATATCTAGTTCTTGGGCAATCCGAACAATTTCAGGATTCACAACCCGTTCTTCAATCAATCCATGATCTTGAATTTCTAAATAATAATCATCTCCCCAACGCTCTTTATACCAAGCTGCAACCCGCCGTGCTACATCGGGCCGATTTTGAATAATAGCTTGGGGAATTTCACCGCCCAAACAGGCGCTCGTGACAATCAGTCCTTCGCGGTATTCTTCCAAATATTCTTTGTTGACACAAGGTCGCCCAAAAATGCCTTTTCCTTGCTGACCTTTGAGATTTGAAATGGTGGTGAGCTTGACAAGATTACGATAGCCAATGTCGTTTTTGGCCAGAATGATTTGGTGATAGCGGGGGCGGCGCTCTTGTTTTTCGATGTCGCCGTTGATCACGTACATCTCGTTGCCCACGATCGGTTTAATCGGTTTCCCTTTGCAGACTTTGATCAGTTCCACGGCCCCATACATCACGCCATGGTCTGTCAGCGCGATCGCAGGCATGTTCAGCTCTAGGGCACGATCGATGAGCTGGGGCAACTGGCTAGCACCGTCGAGGAGGCTGTAGTCACTGTGGATATGGAGACCAACAAAAGACATCAAACTTGCTCCGGTACGCGAATCTTAGACTCAAAGGTGATCAAGATTATAGCCACTATATGTAGTAGGTCAAGGCCGAATTTTAATCCCGTTGGATCCAGTTATGGAGTCTGGTTTGTCAAGGATTATTCGCAATCTCGATCGATCTTAATAGTACGTCCGAATTATTTGGAGATCAAGCCTTGTTGTTTGAGCTAGGATTTCTGCTTTACTTAAGGTTCTGTTCTCAGCAGTTGTTGTAAACCATTTCTAAACTTATGAATCCCACGATCGATTTGATGAAGACTATATTTGCAAATCCACCCAAGCCATTTGATCCAGTTAATCAAACCTTGAAGGGTTGGGCGGTATTTTGTTTGCGCGATCGGGGGTTTGTGATTGTCACATTTTCACCGAAGTCAGACTTTATCGTGTCATCGAAATCGGGTGATTTGCTGTTTAATGTGACGCAAAATTCAGAGGATGTGACGGCAGGTAATGTGGGTTGGATTGTAGTTGCGGCGGATGGGACGGCGACGGTAATGGATGCGACTGAATGACCGCAGTGAGGGGTTTGTCGGGATTGGACGCTCTGAAAATATTGCGTTGGAAACGATCGCCCAAATTACAAATGAAAATCCCGATCGCCCTAAATCCCAATTTCAATGGAGACTTGTATTCTCCCTTTTCAAGGAGGTTAGGCGATCGGGATCTATTTCAATTACAGTTCAGTTGTTTAAACTTTCGCTTCCTCGCGAACTAGCTTTTCCCAACCCAATCCATTTAATGCTTCATTACGACGCATTGGACGAGTTACAAGTTCAAGAATATCGCGCGTATTTGTAAACCCATGAATTTGAGCAAAGGTAAACTCGACCGACCACTTAGTCGTGATGCCACGAGCTTCCAAAGGATTCGCGTGAGCCATTCCCGTAATGACGAGGTCTGGTTTCAACGCTTCAATCCGTTTAATTTGATTGTAGTTATCTGGCTTTTCTACAATTGTTGGCAATGGCACTCCCATTTCATGACATGTTTTCGTTAGCAATTCTAATTCTGATTGCTGATACCGTTTATCCATGTAAGGAATTCCAATCTCGTGGCAAGTCATCCCACACCGAATTAGAAATCGTGCTAGTGACACTTCTAGTAAGTTATCACCCATGAAAAATACAGATTTCCCACGAATCAGTTTCACATAGTCTTCTACGTTTTCCCAAATTTGAGCTTCCCGTTCCGCCAAGCCTGTGGGTTCAATATCCAAGGCTTTACAAATTGATTCAATCCAAGCACGAGTTCCATCGGGTCCGATCGGAAATGGTGCATTAATCAAATTCGCTTTACGGCGACGCATCAAGGTTGTGGCTGTCCGTGATAGGAATGGATTAATTCCTGCAACAAAGTCACCTTCATCGACCACGGGTAATTCAGTAAATCGCTTAGCGGGAAGCCAACCCGACACCTCAATCCCTTGCTTTTTCAATTCCAACGTTAACTGGGTCGCAACCGGGTCAGGAACCGATCCAAACAAAACCAACGGCTTATGTTTGACCATGGGCGCGGCAGTCAGGTCTTCTTTTTTGTTGCCGAAATTCAATAGTTTTTGAATGGCATTACGTTCAACTTTTTCGTCTTCGCTAGTGACTTGTTTGGATGTGGGGCAACGAAGTGCCATAGATGCGAGAACAGTGTCTTCGCCTTGTGTAAATGCGTAATCCAAGCCATTGGCGCGGGCAACGACGATCGGAATTCCAATTTCTGCTTCAATTCGAGGCGCAATACCTTCCATATCCATTTTGATGATTTCAGTGGTGCAGGTGCCAATCCATACAATCACACTGGGATTCCGATCGCGCTTAATCTGCTCACACAACCGTTTCAACTCATTGTAATCATTCAATTGGGCGGAAATATCGCCTTCTTCCAGTTCCGCCATCGCATAGCGCGGTTCCGCAAAAATCATTACACCCATGGCATTCTGCAAGAAGTAACCACAGGTCTTTGTGCCAACGACCAAAAAGAAGCTATCTTCAATTTTTTGATAGAGCCAAGCCACACAACTGATCGGACAAAAAGTATGATAATTCCCGGTTTCACAATCAAACTTCAATGCGTCAGGATTGAGACCTTGTTGTTGGGGAGGCTGAGAGGTTGCGATCGTCATAATGTTAAATGGTGGGTGTGAAGAGATCCCCCGTAGCCCCCTTGGTAAGAGGGAACCGGAGTTTTAAGATTTGGATCATTAAAATTGAGCACCCCTAAAATCTCTTAGTCCCCGTTACCAAGGGGAATTTAGGGGATCAAGATCCTAGACAGTAACTAACTCTTTATCAGCCGCTGCTGTTGGTGGATTGAGGTAGAAGTCGGAAAGCAACGTGAAGAGATCGCGATCGTCTGCACTATTAGGAACCACCCCTTCAGGTTGGGCCAGAAGTTGATCCGCAATGTTCAAGTAGTAATCGCAGACTGGTAATAGTGAAGGATCGGTTTCTGCCATTTCAAACATTGTTTTGCCTTTCACACGGGAAATCCGAATATCTTCGATTAAGGGCAATACTTCCAAGATAGGCATGGGAACGGCTTCCACATACTTTTCAATCAAATCGCGCTTAGAAGTCCGATTTCCAATCAATCCAGCAAGTCGTAAGGGGTGAGTTCTGGCTTTTTCACGCACAGAGGCTGCAATACGATTGGCAGCAAACAAAGCATCAAATCCATTGTCAGTGACAATCAAACAATAGTCTGCATAGTTCAATGGTGCTGCAAATCCACCGCAAACTACGTCTCCCAATACATCAAACAAAATGACATCATATTCATCAAATGCATTTAGTTCTTTGAGCAGCTTCACTGTCTCGCCCACAACATATCCGCCACATCCTGCTCCCGCTGGAGGACCGCCCGCTTCGACGCAATGTACGCCGCCGTAACCGGGATAAATCACATCTTCAGACCAGACATTTTCATAGTGAAAGTCTTTCTCTTGAAGTGTATCAATGATTGTTGGAATCAAAAATCCTGTCAGAGTGAAGGTGCTGTCATGTTTGGGGTCACAGCCGATTTGGAGTACTTTTTTGCCGCGTTTTGCTAAGGCGACAGAAATATTACAACTGGTAGTGGATTTGCCGATGCCACCTTTTCCATAGACTGCGAGTTTCATGACTGACTCCTGCGCTCGGGTTGAAGCTGCGCTTAATAGGGATTTGAAAAAGACGATCGGTAACTAGGGAATTATCACTTCGTCGTTCTGAGATGGCGGTGAGAAACAATTCCGTGTCGCTTAAAAGAGTATGGGCGATCAGCCCTGCTTTTCAAAACCGACTTAATATTAAATAACATCGAAATACGTCCATAAAGCAATCTTAGTCGATAAATTCATTATAAAATCCGACTTAAATCTATTTTAAGAAAATAAAAAACGTGAAATGAATATTGCTGCTTTCATTTTTATAAAAATCAGAACAAAAAACAAAAATGTTACGTAAACTGTTACACACGACAAAGACCACTCTGCTGTTACTTTGTGGCTATTTTTTAGTCAATGTGAACAATCATTACGTTTTGCTTTATGTTCTGTGATGTTTGTAAAAGTAGTCCTCAAATTGGACTTAAAGATTGCGGATTGTTTCGCGGGACTGATTTCACTAATTTCAGGGTTTTGACGAATTCACTACTATTTCTTCCAATTTGCTTAATCTATTGCAAACACTAGCAATCGGCCTGTCAAAACCACCTTAAAAAGCTCAAAAAACGATCGCCCCATTCAAATAACCTGCGTTGATGAATGGAGCGATCGGAGATATATCAAGAATGCCTAACAAATCGCTAGGCGTGATTCCTGTTTGTTTCAGGATACTTATTGTAGAGAAGCAATCGATCGTTTCAATCTTTAGAATTTCAAGTCAATTTGACGGTGAAATCAGCTTGGATAGGTGCTAACCGAGTGACTTCAACAGGGATATCAGACTACATTTTTCAACTACATACACCTTGCGTACCCTATCAGAGGGTAATGAAACTTTAGCATCAGAGAACACGATGATTGGCGTAACAAACTCTAAGCTCTTTTGTTTTTTAACCTGCAAGGCTTGTTTCATCGTTTGATCAATAAACTCCTTCTCAAAAGGATAACTCGTCTTTCCCATTCGTCGATGTAGCTGCTGGCCATTAAATCTTACCTCCCCTTTATGAGATTTAACATCAATTACATAGGCTCTATTTTGAGGCGAGATACAGACAATATCAGCGTCACCCAGTCTGTTGCCTAAGCGCATACCATACTCGACTTGCCAACCCTCTTTCTCTAGCTGAGACATCTCTCTGCTGGTGACTTCTTCTCCCTTAGCCCCTTGATCAGCATTATTGGCACGCTTCCACAAAACAATTCCATTGGCGACTAAACTTAGGGCAATGACAATAAGCATTACATAAAATATGAGTGGCATCTCTAGTGAAGACTTGGCCTGAGAGGAATTGTTAGAGATAAGTTGCTTCAGAACATACCCAGAGGCTTCTACCCATAAAATTGGCATAGAGAGAACAAGTACTGCTGTAACAAAGGATATGACTGCTTTAACTCGTCTTTTCAGTGAAAGTTCACGTATGTTTTGCCCTGCTCGACGGTCGCTTTTGGGCATAAGACCTTCATTAAGTTATTCAAAATTTTATTATCAGGCAAACCTAAGACGGATTTGCAACGGCGCAACTCACTATATAGAAAATAGGAAATTCTGCATACTCCCTAATTTGGATGGATACCCCCGAAACTTTCCGTATATCTGCGCTGACTTTTAACAAGGTGTTTGATTCCATGGACTTACACAACTTGTTTCTCGTAAAAATTTTTAATTTTATGGACGATCGCCCTTCCACCAAACCCGATAGCACTTAAAAACATTCCCTTATCAAAAAGCCCGATCGCAGACTCAATGGTCCAACGATCGGGCTTTTTGTTTTTCAGCCCAACAAGCTGTTATTGATCAGCTCTTATTTATTGGGTTGAGGAGTCATCCGCAAGTAAGGCTTCACTTCAGTAACGCCTTTCGGGAACTTCTTAATCGCGTCTTCAGTGGAGATAGAAGGCACCACTACACAGTCTCCGCCATCCGTCCAGTTTGCCGGAGTCGCAACACTATAATTGTCCGTCATTTGCAACGAGTCGATGACGCGCAACAACTCATCAAAGTTCCGTCCAGTGCTGGCGGGATACGTGATGCTGAGGCGAAGCTTTTTGTTGTTGTCGATCACGAAGACCGATCGTACCGTCAAGGTATTCCCCGTGCTGGAATTCGGGTGAATCATGTCATAGAGAGTCGAAACCTTCTTGTCTTCGTCCGCCAAAATTGGATAGTTAACACTGCAACCTTGGGTTTCGTTGATGTCCTTGATCCAGCCCGTGTGGGACGTCGCGCTATCTACGCTTAATGCGATCGGTTTCACGTTGCGGGCCGCAAATTCGTCCTTGAGCTTAGAAACCATGCCCAATTCGGTGGTGCAAACGGGAGTGTAGTCAGCCGGGTGCGAAAACAGCACAGCCCAGCTATCTCCTATCCATTCATGGAATTTAATAACGCCTTCGGAGGAGTCTTGGGTAAAGTCCGGAGCAATATCGCCGAGACGAAGAGACATAGCTGATTTTCCTTTTTTAATTCTTAATAATGGCTTTCAGTTCAGTCTAGGGAAAAAATTGCCTAGCCAGACTGCAACGTAATGCAGCAAAAACTGCATGGTCATCAATTGTCCCACAAAAAACAGCCGAGCAAATGGGCGATCGGGTATTTAGTTAAATCAACTTAAAAGCCAATCCAGTCTACAAAAATAATCACTAAGCAAAATAATTACTAACTATGACAGAGTTCTCTATGAAGAGTTGGGTAAGCTAGAGATACCAGCAATGTTCCAAATGCCTATAGATGTATTTTATGCTTCAGAGTTAGTGCTTCCTTAATCTAAACATGTCCACTTATTATTTGTAACTTTTACGGATTTTCCTATGACTTCTCACGCCCTCCTCACCGTTGACGATCAAGAAATTTCTCTGCGCGACTGTATGCGCCATCTCCAATCTTCTGGAAAGCTCCAGGACTTTATTGGTGGTATTTTACGCCAACACATCCTTCAACAAGAGACTGAAACCCGCACTGACTTAGAGATTCCAGAAGGCGTAGTCGAGCAGGCCATTATAGACTTCCGTCTTCAGCAACAACTCAGTGATGCAACTGCATTTCAAGAATGGCTCAAGAAAAATGGCTCTGACTACTCTAGCTTCCATAAACAAATTGCTAGTAACTTCAAAGTCGAAAAATTGAAGATGGTCGTGAGTGAAGATAAGGTTCAGGAATATTTTATTGAGCGCAAGCTATTCCTCGATCGGGTTATCCTTTCCCGCATTATTGTTGACGATAAAGACTTGGCGGAAGAGCTGAAAACCCAAATTCAAGAAGCCTCCGCCACCTATGAAGAACTTGCTCGCCGTCATTCTATTACCGATGACAAAATGGTTAACGGCATGATGGGTCCAGTGAGCCGAGGCACATTGCCCGATACCATTCGCGCTCAAATCGATGCCGCAAACCCTGGATCTTTGATTGGGCCATTGGAGCTAGAAGAAAAATGGGGACTCTTCCGCGTAGAGGAGTTTTTAGAAGCGTCTCTGGATGATGCTCAGCTTCAGCAGACCTTACGCAATGAGTTATTCGAGCGTTGGTTGTCGGAAAAGATGCAAAAAATGGACGTGAAACTCCAAGTTGGCGAGTAGTCGGCTAGTTCTTCAGTCCTGACTAATTGTGCATTTTTCTAATCTTCGTCGATAATTTCACGATCGTCCTTTCCTCGTCCACCCCGTCTCATCCATGATTACCAACGAAACTACTACAAATATTCCCTGGGATCTACCCCCACTCTCGTTCCTAACTCCCGAACAGCAAGTTCGATTTAAAGATCAAGCTGACCTGCGTCGGTATCGGTTAGGGAATCCCATTTGGGGCGACGAAAATGCTGATGAAATATTGTTGATTGTCGCCGGGAAAGTTCGTCTTGTTACGGAGGAAAATCAGTCGATTTTGCTGACATCGGGGGACTGGATTGGCGGATTGATGGATTTACCAGGATTCAAGGCTCGGGCGGCGGCGGATGGGGTCGAGGCGTTGGTGTGGAGTCGCGATCTTTGGGACAGTGCGCGCCATTCGGAAATCGATCGGTTTTGGGCGGTGCAACGTCAGAACTATTTACCGAAGTCCGATGATGCTCCAAAAGCGGTGTCTGGATTTCCCTTTGTTTCAGGCATCAATACCGGGGCGGCTTGCCTAACCATGGTTGCCAATCACCTACAAAATTCAGTGCAGCAAGAGTGGGTGCAGCGCCAAATTCGGGGCCAAAGTCCATCTCAAATTGTGGATGGGGCCGAAAAACTAGGCTTGCATTTGCGACGAGTGACTACGGATTGGCAAGGGCTACGGTTACTTGATTTTCCAGCGCTTATTTTAAAAGATGGCCAGAGCGATCCCCATTGGCTCGTGATTTATGGCATTCGTGGGGAAGGGGCGATCGTTGCTGATCCTGTAAATCCAGCCATGACCTGTGAACGGGTATCACGGGTTGATTTTGAACGATCGTGGGATCGACAAGTTTGGCAAGCCGAAGCAGTTCTTAAACAAGAAGTCTTTAATCTAAGCTGGTTTCTGCCTGCGGTCTGGAAATATCGCCGATTGCTACTTGAGGTTTTGGTTGCCTCGTTTACCATGCAGCTTTTGGGCCTAACCACGCCCATGATTACCCAAGTGGTGATCGATAAAGTCATGGTGCAGGGCAGCTTGCCGACGCTGGATGTGATGGCGATCGCAATGTTAGGGGTGGCAATTTTTGAAGCCACGCTTGGTGCATTGCGGTTATTTATCTTTACCCACACCGCTCGGCGACTGGACTTGTCCCTATCAGCGCAATTATTTCGCCACTTGATGCGACTCCCGTTGAAATACTTTGAATCCCGTCGGGTGGGCGACACTGTGGCGAGAGTTCAGGAGTTGGAGAATATTCGTCAGTTTATGACCGGGACGGCGTTGACGGTTGTTTTGGATAGCGTCTTTACCGTTGTGTATTTGGCGCTAATGGCCTACTACAGTCTAGTGTTGACGGGGGTTGCGTTGGCGGTGTTGCCATTGTTTGCAATATTGACGATCGTCAGTACTCCAATTTTGCGCAACTGGCTGAATGAGACCTTTAACCGCAGTGCCGACAGCCAATCTTTTTTGGTGGAGACCATTACTGGAATTCACTCCGTGAAGGCGCACACCGCAGAAAAGGTATCCCGCGATCGGTGGGAAGGCTTATTCGCTCGCTATATTCGCACTAGCTTCAAAGCGTCCACAACTCAGAATATCAGCGGAAATATTGCCGACTTTTTAACTAAACTGTCTTACCTTCTGATTCTGTGGGTGGGGGCAACATTAGTGATTAAGCAGGAAATGTCTATTGGTCAGTTGATTGCCTTCCAAATGCTCTCTGGGCAAGTCACCGGGCCACTTCTGCGGCTTGTGCAACTTTGGCAAAATCTTCAGCAGGTGCTTCTGTCCGTCGATCGGATCGGCGATATTCTCAATTCAGCCCCGGAAGCTGAACCCGGTACAGGTTTAGTGTTGCCGCCGTTACAAGGTGAAATTAGTTTTGATCAAGTAGTTTTCCGCTACAACCCACAACAAGAACCCGTTCTTAAGGGAATTTCCTTTGATATTAAGCCCGGAATGCTGGTGGGGGTGGTGGGCCGAAGTGGATCCGGTAAAAGCACCTTATCTAAACTGATTCAGCGGCTTTATTTGCCTGAAGCGGGCCGAATTACCGTTGATGGTTTTGATGTAAAGAGTGCGGATTTGCATTCATTGCGGACCCAAATGGGCGTGGTGCTTCAGGAAGATTTCCTATTCAACGGCAGCATTCTTGAAAATATCAGCCTCGGTCGCCCCGATGTCTCGGCGGAAGCGGTGGTCTCAGCGGCCCGTAATGCAGCGGCCCATGACTTTATTAGTGACCAACCCCAAGGATATGAAACGAATGTAGGAGAGCGTGGGACGGCTTTGTCTGGTGGTCAACGTCAGCGGGTGGCCTTGGCGAGGCTTTTCTTAGCAAATTCACCCATTATGATCTTAGATGAGGCGACGAGTGCGCTGGATAGTGAGACTGAGCAGCAGGTGTTGCAAAATCTGCAAAAGGTGGCTAGCGATCGCACCATTATTATGATTGCTCATCGTTTTGCCCCATTGCGCAAGGCCGATTTGATTTTGGTGATGGAGAAAGGGGTGGTAGTGGAGCGCGGGACTCATGATGAGCTAGTGCGTAAAAAAGGTGCCTACTATGCCCTTTACGAGCGCCAGAAAGCTGCCGCTTAGTCGTAGTGCTATCCCTAATTTGGTAGCACCGTAACTCTGTAGCAATTGTTAATCAACCCGAGGTTCAGATTTCTGTTCCACGGGGGATTTTTTAGATACGATAGACCCTGTTACCCCTTGCATCTTCAGCTTAAGCCCATGACTCTCATCAATATCGGACTCAATTCAGACTCCTGGACGATCGGCGACGTGAGTGATGATGTGCCACTTACGTTAGAGATTCAGCGTCGGCTTAAAGCTTGGGGCTACGATGTGGGAACTCCCGATGGAGACTGGGGACCGACAACTCAGCGGGCTTATGGCGCGTTTGCGAAGATGTATAGGTTTGACGATCGCGAATTATCTCCAGCTGCCGCCCGTCAACTCCTCAAAAATGTGACCCCACCGATCGCGACCCCACCCGTCACCCCAGCGCCAAAACCTGTGATGCCGAAGATGCTCCGGGACGTGGGCGCGCAGTTGATCACTTGGCCGATCGCAAACCTTGTTGATAATGTGTCGCTTGCCTTAGATATTCAGCGTCGTCTCAAAATTTGGAACTATGATGTCGGTGCGCCCGATGGAGATTGGGGACCAACGTCCCAACGAGCCTATGCTGCCTTTGCTAAAGCCTATTCATTCAAAGATACAGAACTCTCTCCCGCCGCCGCTCAGCAATTGCTGTCCAATCCAACCCCGCCGAAAGTCGTCGTTCCACCACCCGTTGTTGTAGAGCCGATCGCACCTACCACCCTTAAAGCGTTGGCCGATCAAACCACCAGTTGGCCGATCGCTTCTCTGAAATCTAATGCAACATTTACCAAAGAAGTGCAGCAACGCCTAACGGTTTGGGGACAAACGCCGGGGGTAGCTGATGGCGATTGGGGAGATAAAACTGATTCATCCTATAGTGCGTTTGCAAAAGCGTTTAAGTTTGAACCCAATCAAATTTCTCCTGCTGCCGCGACTAAATTGCTCACAATGCCGCCTGTTGTGATTCCTAAAGATGTCATGCCTAAATATCCGATCGTTCCGGCCCCAGCACTCCCAGCCAATCTACGTCTTATATCCCAAGGTACAAGAGATTTCCCGATCGCTCAAATTGTCACTAGCCTTAATCTCGCTAAAGAAATCCAGTTCTCTCTGTCAGCCATAGGATATGACATCGGGACAGCGGATGGACAATGGGGTCCACTGAGTCAGAAATTTTACGATCGGTTTTCTCTTGCCTACAAACTCGACAACAAAACCCTATCGGTCCGATCGGCCAAACTCCTAGTGGAACCCGAAATTCCTGGGATTCCATTAGTCTTGCCTGCGCCCCCCAAACTCGCTATGGCGGATTATCAAGCCGTTGCTAATGCTATTGGGTGTGAGGTTGCTGCGGTCCGTGCAGTTGTCTCTGTCGAAGCGGCGGGATCAGGTTTTTATAGCGATGGTCGTCCGAAGATTCTATTTGAAGCGCATTGGTTTGGCGATTTAACCAACGATGATTACGATGATGATTACCCGTCAATTTCTAGCCCAGTTTGGAATCGCAATCTCTACATTGGCGGCGTTGGCGAATGGGATCGACTGTATTTAGCCTGCACGCTCGATCGGGCTGCCGCAATGAAGTCTGCATCTTGGGGATTAGGTCAAGTCATGGGGTTTAACTACAAGGCCGCAGGCTACGGGGATGTGGAAACTTTTGTTCGAGATATGCATGTGAGCGAAGGTAAACAGCTCATGGCAATGTTCAATTTTATTAAATCCAATGGACTCGATCGGGCCTTAATTCGTCGAGATTGGGCCACCTTTGCACGGGGATACAATGGCGAAAGTTATCGTGCGAATGCCTATGATGAAAAGCTCCAGGATTCTTATAATTACTGGGTTTCGGTGATGTGATTAACGACATTCCATTCCTCTAATGTATTGCAGTTAAAAAATATAGTTCGATCGTCCCAATGGAGTTCTGCAACATTTTGAGAACTTAGCCACCGTTGAAACGATCGTCCGCCCTGATTGATATATTCAATTAGTGAAGATTTACATTCAATCCGATAAAACCCACAGAGAACCTCAGAGAATCCCGCTTGGTTTTTCGCGAGATAGGCGATCGCATCGTCTGGGACTTGATCTAATTGCAAAATCCATTGGTTGATAGTGTCAGAATCTAAATAAGGTAAATCACAAGACAATAACAAAATCCAATTGGTTTGCAGTTTGTCGCCGATTTGATTTAAGGCTTCGGCAAATGCATAGAGCGGACCATTGAGAACCCCATCGTCAATCCGATCGCAGCCTTCAGGAATTACCCCAACGTAGTCTCGGCTACTCACAACATAAACAATATTGCTCACAGTCAAGGCTGAGTTACAAGTGCGGGTGAGTAATGGAGTTCCATCTAGTTCCAACAATGCTTTATCTCGGCCCATCCGTTTGCTTTGTCCGCCCGCAAGAACGATCGAGGTGACGGCCTGTTTAAATACCTGTTTGAACACAAAGGGCAGCGAGGCCATATTTTGAGCCATTTTTAATTTGGTAGTTCTTTAATTTGGTAGTTCTTTAATTTAGTAGTTCTTTAATTTAGTAATAGTGCGATCGTCACTTTCCCAAACCTGCACGGCTGCCGAATTCGAAATTTTGAGCTGGTCGTGGGACATTCCTCATAGCAATATCTCATAGCAATAACAGTGATGTTACTATTTGTAGTATATGTAGTATTCGATCGTCAACTCGTAAGTATTAAAACTCATGAGAGATCTTTTGAAGTTATTGAACATGGGTTCCCCATCAGTGATAATCTTGATACTGGCAATTTTGCCCGCTCGAAAGTGATTCCCAATTGTGACTAGCCCTGACTGCTGGGAGGGATTCTAGTGAGGAATACTTTCGTAGCAAACTCGTATATTTAATCACTGGAATTATTCACAGTAGGGCTTAAAGCATGGTCACGGCAGCAGCAAGTACAGGGTACGTCACCCAAGTCATCGGTCCGGTTGTTGATATTAAGTTTCCGGGTGGCAGTATGCCCGCGATTTACAACGCTGTGGCAATTAAGTCGAAGGACGGCGCAGGCAAGGAAGTGATTGTGACCTGCGAAGTGCAACAGCTTCTAGGCGATAACCAAGTCCGGGCTGTATCCATGAGTACCACCGATGGTTTGGTCCGTGGTGCCGAAGTGACTGACTCCGGTCAATCCATTCGCGTTCCCGTTGGAACCCCAACTTTGGGAAGAATTTTTAACGTCTTGGGTGAGCCTGTAGACGAGAAGGGTCCAGTGGCAGCGGGTGAAACGATGTCGATTCATCGGGCTGCGCCTAAGCTTACTGAGCTTGAAACTAAGCCTTCTGTCTTTGAAACCGGAATTAAGGTTGTTGATCTTCTGACCCCTTACCGTCGCGGCGGAAAAATTGGATTGTTTGGTGGAGCAGGTGTGGGCAAGACCGTCATTATGATGGAATTGATTAACAACATCGCGACCAACCACGGCGGCGTATCTGTGTTTGCAGGTGTGGGCGAACGGACTCGTGAAGGGAATGACCTTTACAACGAAATGATAGAGTCCGGCGTGATCAATGCCGATAATCCTTCTGAATCGAAGATCGCTTTGGTCTACGGTCAAATGAACGAGCCACCTGGAGCGCGGATGCGTGTGGCCTTGTCAGGTTTGACCATGGCGGAATATTTCCGTGATGTGAACAAGCAAGACGTATTGCTGTTTGTTGATAACATTTTCCGCTTCGTCCAAGCGGGTGCAGAAGTTTCCGCACTCTTGGGCCGGATGCCATCGGCAGTGGGCTATCAGCCAACTCTCGGAACAGACATGGGTGACTTGCAAGAACGGATTGCATCCACCACTGAAGGATCCATCACGTCTATCCAAGCGGTTTATGTGCCTGCGGATGATTTGACTGACCCAGCACCTGCAACCACGTTTGCTCACCTTGATGGAACGACTGTGTTGTCCCGTAACTTGGCCGCAAAGGGAATCTATCCTGCGGTGGATCCGTTGGATTCTACCTCCACCATGCTCCAGCCATCGATCGTAGGCTCTGATCACTACGACACAGCTCGTGCGGTTCAGTCCACGCTGCAACGTTATAAAGAACTGCAAGACATTATTGCAATTCTGGGTCTAGACGAGCTTTCTGAAGAAGATCGTACCTTGGTTTACCGTGCCCGTAAGGTTGAGCGTTTCTTGTCTCAGCCGTTCTTTGTGGCAGAAGTATTCACTGGGTCTCCTGGTAAGTATGTCTCCCTTGAGAAGACAATTCTCGGCTTCAAGAAAATCTTGGCGGGTGAATTGGATGACTTGCCTGAGCAAGCGTTCTACTTGGTCGGTGATATCGACGAAGCGATCGCAAAGGGCAAAAAAATGAAGGAAGACAGTAAGTAAGCCATCGAGAATGGTGAATGCCGAAGGGTAAATGGTGAAGTTAGAGTTTAGGCTTTAACTTCACTGTTTTTTCTTAATTCGTTTATAAACAGGAGATTTATATGACATTGACTGTTCGTGTGATTGCACCGGATAAAACCGTGTGGAATGCACCTGCTGATGAAGTGATTCTACCGAGTACAACGGGTCAGATGGGAATTCTGTCCGGTCATGCTCCTATGTTGACTGCGCTTGAAACAGGTGTATTGCGCGTCCGTGCGAATAATGAATGGACTTCCATTGCATTGATGGGCGGGTTTGCGGAAGTTGAGAATAGCGAAGTAACGGTGTTGGTGAATGATGCTGAACCTGGTGTAGGTATCAATTTGGAAGATGCAAAAGCTGTTTTAAATACGGCTGAAGCTCGATTCACTAAGGCTCAAAATGGTACCGATCGTCCTGAATTAATTTTAGCAACTCAGCAATATAAACGTGCTAGAGCAAGAGTTCAAGCGGCGGGCGGAAATGCTTAGTTTAATTCAATTTGATTTCTGATTGCAATTTGAATGGGAGAGGATTAGTCCTCTCTTTTTTTATGCTGTTAACGATCGGACTTGGGCTGTAGTAAAGAGGCGATCGGATTTTGTGGGTACACTATCGCTAGATTCAGTTCTATAACCATTAAGTTAATGCCGAGAGGTAAATTGTAGTGTCTATTGAATTACACAATTTTGTTTGGGAAGAAGAGCGCCTTGTACAGGTAGAATCGCAGCCTCATCATATTGCTGGAGTTTTAGCCAATATTAGAGAGACCCTTGAGAACTCGGATTGTGAGTGGGACGATATCTATTCGGCCTACTTTGAGCATGAGGACGATGGTACATACACTTTTTATGAAGGAGAAAGTGCTGAAGCTGGTAATCCAGGAATCTGGACTTATGTTGTGTATGACTGCGCCTTAGGAGAGGAAGAGGTTGTGACAGACATCAAAATCAACACTCTTGATCCATTATTGCAATTGCTCGCTGCTGTTTAGTATTTTAGCCCTCTCTTTGAGGGCCACATTTTTTAGTTTTACGATCGTAGGTCGATTGGCGGCTTATTTATTAATCTCATATTTATGAAGAACGATGCTTGAGAACAATCAAAATACTCATAAAAATGATGATGCAGGTAGAATACTGTTAATTGACTTAGAAAATTGTCCTGACCAGATTTATCAGCTACAAGAAAAATTGGAACAATTCTCACAAGTTGTGATTTGTTATGCACAGACTGGCGTAAAAATACCTCTTGATTGGCTTATACCGTTAAGTGTAACGGTGAGTTCAAATAAGTTAAAATTTTTAAGATGACAACTGGTGGTAAAAACGCGGCAGATTTTGGTATTTGCTTTTTTGCTGGAGTCTTAATGCAACAATCGCACAAAGAAACACATTTTGTAATTATTTCAAATGATACTGACTTAGATCATGTTGTAAATTTACTGAAAAGCCAAGGACGTTCTGCTGAACGTATGGGTAACAAAAAAGAAGAAAAGGAAACTACTCAAGCCGTCAAAACTACAGCTGAAGCTACAAAAAATAAAACTGAAGCTATAGTTTCGATCTCACCAATTAAAATGTATTGTATGCATCTCATTACATGCAGTAAACATAGACCAACTAAAAAAGATACTCTACTTAATAGCATTAAAAGTAAGTTCCAAGATTCTCCTGGAGCCGCCGCAGAAGCTTTTAGATTATTAGTAACACAGGGGGCCGTAACAGTTTCAGCAAACAAAGTATCTTATAACGATAATAAAATAAAGGAGCTTGCAAATCAAGCCTAATGTCATGATTATTAAGATATGAATATTACAAATTATTGGAAAGCAGCATAATTAACCTAACAATTTAAAATTGATCTATTGGAAAGCGTGGATTTGTTGCAAAGATAGGTCGTTTCTAGCGTTATTTGCTGTAACCAGGGTGGTCTACGATCGAATAGTTCACTGAATGGCGAAATGGCACGAATTGCAATAATCTTGGCGGCTGTTGCACTTGTCATTGAGGGGTTTGAACTCCAGTAGATTGACTATCTGCTTAAATTTAATAACTGAGTTGGTGCCTAATTCTAGAAACGACATTAGAGCTGGAATATGAGCCGACAATTTTGACCACGGGAGCCAGTAGCGGTATTGGCAAAGTAACTGCGAAATACTTTCAGGAAAAGGGCTGGAATGTAATCGCTACGCAACATAACACTTCCCCTCTGTATCCTCTATCACGGCTCAAAATCTGCTGTTGAGGGTTTATCTAGGGCCAGGATTAAGGACAAAGTATTAATACTAGTGCTGAAGGTGAATTGGGTTCTATTAATATTGCTACCGTGAGCGATTGGCTAGTCAAAGCAAACGCCACTAACGGCAACTTTTAATATTTGATTTAAATCAAGTTTAAAACTTCCTAAATCTAGGAGGTTTTTAATGGTCTTGCTTTTTTACTAAATTATATGGCAATGATCGATTTAAGTAAGAGTTATAAACCGATAAATAAAATTCCCCGTAAGACAGACGTGCTCCGATCGGAACTTCATCTTCTCGGAGCATCCGTTTCTACAGTTGTGAAAGAAATCAATCCCAATCATAATCAAAAAGGTGATTTAACCGTATACCTCTAGAACCACAGACTAAAATAATGACAAGACAAAATATTTCTACAGGCTCAAAATGGGAACTCCTCATTGGATATTCCCGCGCTGTCCGCGTCGGATCTAATATCCAAATTTCCGGCACCACCGCTCCTGGCAGCAACGCCTACGAACAAACTATTGGCATTCTTAAGACAATGAAAGACGTTCTCGCCGAAGCTGGAGCAAGCCTCAACGATGTCGTCAAAACCCGCATCTACCTCACCAACATCGACGACTGGGAAAGCGTCGGCAAGGCCCACGGCGAAGTCTTCGGTGAAATCCGACCCGCAACCGTCATACTTGAAGTCAGCCGACTAATTGATCCCGCGCTATTTGTCGAAATCGAAGCAGAAGCGATCGTCCAGTAGCCCACCCACCTGCACCGAATCGCGCTAAGTAATCACCATCAAATACTTAGTGAATTTAGCGCGATCGTGACCCGTTCAATTCTTTCAAGCGTCTTAGCTCTCCAGACAGAACTCCGCAAAACTCACCAGATTTTCACAAAGGAACCGAGATCATAGGAGTAATATTAAAAAATCCGCTAAAGTGAAGTTCTTAATTTCTTGCATTGGGTAACAATGAACCTATTGATCCTAAGAGTAAGACACATCCCGCTAACACTTTTAGCTTTATCCCAACGGACAGGTTAACCATGGCAGAGCAATCAGAACGGCAACAGATCGTCATCATCGGCGGAGGATTCGGCGGTCTTTATGCAGCCAAAGCCCTCGGAAGTTCTGATGTCGATGTCACCCTAATCGATAAACGCAACTTCCATCTCTTTCAGCCCTTGCTTTACCAAGTGGCCACCGGATCGCTCGCCCCCTCACACATCTCCGCACCCTTGCGATCGATCGTAAGCAAACATAAAAATGTACGCGTCCTGATGGATGAAGCCGTAGACATCGATCCCGTCACCCAAACCGTCAAGCTCCTGAGCCAAGACGTTCACTACGATAAACTAATAGTCGCAACCGGAGCCAGCCACCACTACTTTGGCAATGACCAATGGAAAGATGTTGCGCCGGGGCTAAAAACCTTGGAAGATGCCGTTGAAATTCGCCGTCGGATTTTCTCAGCCTTTGAAGCCGCCGAAAAAGAATCTGACCCAGCCGCTCGAAAAGCTTGGTTAACATTCATCGTCATCGGTGCTGGACCCGCTGGTGTAGAAATGGCGGGGGCGATCGCTGAACTGGCCTACAAAACCATGAAGGATGACTTCGCATCAATTGATCCGTCCGAGACTCAAGTTCTCCTACTAGAAGGACTCGATCGGGTTCTACCGCCCTATCCACCCGAACTGTCTGTCAAAGCCAACGCTGGACTCGTCCGCCTTGGGGTCACCGTCAGCACCAGCACCCGCGTCACCAACGTCACGGATGGACAAGTTACTTATCTAAAAGATGACAAAAGTCATGATGTCCTGGCAAAAACCATTCTTTGGGCCGCTGGTGTGAAGGCATCAGAAATGGGTAAAATTTTGGAAACTCATGCGGGAGCAACGCTCGATCGGGTTGGTCGCGTCATTGTGGAACCCGATCTCAGCGTCCGAAATCATCCTGAAATCTTCGTCATCGGTGACCTTTCCAACTTTGCCCACCAAGGGGATAAACCGCTGCCTGGTGTGGCGGGTGTGGCCATGCAACAAGGCGAATATATGGCTGAGCTATTGGTCAAACAGGCCAACGGTCAAGCCCTCGATAGACCTTTCAAATACACCGATCTTGGCAGCATGGCGGTGATTGGTGACAATGAAGCGGTGGTAGACCTAGGCTTCATCAAGTTTGGCGGGTTCTTCGCCTGGTTGGCTTGGGTGGTGGTGCATATCTACTTCCTAATTCAATTCGACAGCAAATTGGTGGTCATGGTTCAGTGGGGTTGGAATTACTTCACTAAAAACCGAGGCTCACGAATTATTACACGCACCTCTTTGCAGCCAGACGATGAAACTATGACTTACGGGTTATCGGAGACCAGTGTTCCCACCAATGACCAAATTCCGGCAATGGCGAGTAAGTAGGTTTAGAGAGTTGATTTATCAGGAGAAGGCGACCAACCTTCTCTTTTTTAATTGAATTACGGTAATCAAACTCCTATTTACAAGCGCGATGATCTCCGATCGACCCTAGACTAATCTCCCTAATTCCCTCGCATATCCTGCGGAATAAACATTCGATCGCGGGGCAAACTCGCCACAGGTTCTGATAGTAAAAAGCGTCCCGATCGAATCTCTTCCTGCAATGCGATCGATACCTTTCGTGCCAAATACAAACTTGCCAACGGAGCCACCCGCACCATCCGCCCGTCAATACTTACTTTCCCCGACTTCAATTGGGCATAACTCACCAGCCCAAATGTCGGACGGACCCGGCGCGGAATCGAGAAATCGACGATTGGAGCCACCAAATCCTTATCTAAAACCGAACAATAGGCGATCGTCTGCTCACTCAACACTGGAATCGGCACTCCCACCCCCAACATCATTGACGGCCCATAGCCCTTAAAATAGCAACCCCGGACCCACTTAGAATCCATCTGCTTTGCATCCCCAATCAATGCCAATGTCGCCGCTGGACCGACAGGGGTATCATTCGGTAATCGCTTTTGCAACGGAAAATGTTGAGTCCCTTCCCACGTCACATACCCCTGGGCACCTGCCAACCAAATTCGGCTGCCAATCCCCACAGATTCCAGATTTGGATCATTCAGCAACGGTGATACCGAACCTGGATTAGAAAACACAGCATTCCCTAAGCGTGGCTGAAGTATCCCAAGATAGGTATAAAGAGGACGTTCTCCACCGTTTACCCCCACAATGAAATTTTGATAGAGATTGCGGGGATTGAATAAATAAAACTGATTAATTCGATCGCGTGTAATCGTCGTCTCAAACGAAGATCTTGGATAACAGTCCGTCACCTGACCGATCGCCCGCAGCGACACTGCACGACCAGCCACCAAGTCCTCAATCACATGTCCCCCACCTCGTTGTCGTCCGGCCCCCTCATCATCACCCTCACTACCCGACTCCGCTATCTGGCTGGCCCCTAAGTACAAATCCACAGCACCAAAGCCCGCATAAGCCGGAACGCCATCAATCCAGCATTGTCGTATTTTAATCGGTGGATCCGTCTGCCCCAGATTTAAAATTGCTCCTGACGACTCCATCGGCTCAAACGTCCCAGTCGTGACCACATCTACCATCGCCGCTACGGCCTGAACTCCTTGCTCTTGGACGCGTGCCTTCACCTCTTCTACCGTCAAAACTACGGCCCGACCCGCTTGAATCCGTTCATTAATCAGCGCGATCGATCGCATAATCTAAATTCCTAATTAAATGTTTGACAAATCCCATTGTTATCTGGCAGTATTACATATGTCGGAGCAAAGCGAGTCAGTCGCAAGCCTTTAAGACACAAGGGATTGTAGTTCAATTGGTTAGAGCACCGCCCTGTCACGGCGGAAGTTGCGAGTTCGAATCTCGTCAATCCCGTAGATTGAAAGCCAGATTAGAGTCAATTCTAGTCTGGCTTTTAGAATAATTTATATAGTTAAATTAGTTTTTTGAGATAACAACCTACAGAATTCGTAATTACTCCTAAGAACGGTGTAAATTTTGAATGGTTCTATTCTCTTCGATTCATCGGCTCATGACTTCAAAGCGTATTTTCGTGACTGGTGCCAGCGGTTGCATTGGCCACTACATCGCAGATCAACTCATCCGAAACACTGACCACGAGATTTTTCTCCTTGTCCGCGATCCGCGTAAACTCAAATTTGATTACCAAGTTCGTTCCAATATTCATCTTATTCAAGGCGATATGCGGGCGATCGAGGACCATCGTGAGCTGTTGCTGACCATGGACAGTGCTATTTTAATCGCGACATCTTGGGGCGACGCGGAAGAGACTTACACCATCAATGTTGCTAAAACCTTAGAACTAATCGATTTACTGTCCGGTGATCGGTGTGAGCAAATCCTATACTTCTCCACTGCCAGCATCCTCAACCGCGACAATCAGCCTCTTGCTGAAGCTGGGAGTCTTGGAACCGATTACATCCGCACCAAGTATCAATGCCACGAGAAGCTACTTCAGTCGCCGTTGAGGTCCAAAATTACGACTATCTATCCCACGCTTGTTTTTGGCGGAGACGATCGCTTTCCCAAGTCACACATCACAGCAGGCTTACCAGGTGTAGTCAAGTGGATGGAACTGGCACGTTTTTTAAAAGCCGATGCAAGCTTTCACTTTAGTCATGCCTACGATATTGCCCAAGTGGTTTGTTATTTGGTCGATCATCCACCTAGTGAAGGCGATCGGCGCGATATTGTCACTGGCCACGATCGATACAGTGTTCAACGTGTGATTGAGGAAGCATCCGTATATCTAAAAAAAACCATCTATTTCCAATTCCCACTTACCCCTTGGCTAATTGATGTAATTCTACAAGTCTTCAATATTGAAATGGCAGACTGGGATCGCTTTTCTATTATCCATCGCCATTTTACTCACAAAAATATCGTTAATCCTTCAACCTATGGCCTTACTTCGATCGCCCCAACCCTCGCTGATATTCTTAAAACTTGTGGGGTGGAAGAGGTTAGATCCCACCTTTAAACTAAGACCAAATTAACGCACAAAAAATCCGCTCTCTGTCAATTAGGGCAGACCAGCGGAAATCAAATAGTTGAAAAAGCTTAAATCAGATTAATTCCGCGCATCACTTTAAATAGCCCGATCGCTACTACGAAAGAGCCGCCCAAAAACACAACATACAAAATTGCAGAATCCATTTCCTTATCTCCTTAGTCATTTCTCTATCTAGGACTATACAACGATTTCAGCACCATAGCGGATCGTAACATGGCACAATAGAACCCCTGCCTATCTCTCATCATCATGCAATCCATCATTCCCGTCGCTCTGCCTGATAAGCCGTATTCGATCGTCATTGCTCCTGGAAGCTTAGATACGATCGGCACTTGGATGACTGATAAACTGGACAGCGCGAAGCCTCTAGGTCGGAAAGCTCTTTTAGTTTCTAATCCAACAATTTTTAAGCATTACGGCGATCGGGTTCTGAAATCCCTGACAAATGCTGGATTCACCGTTGCCACCGTAATCCTTCAACCGGGCGAACGGTATAAAACTCCTGCAACTTTACAAAAAATATATGACGCGGCATTGGCTCATCGGCTGGAACGATCGAGTGTCATGGTGGCGCTAGGTGGTGGAGTGATTGGTGATATGACAGGATTTGCAGCCGCGACCTGGTTGAGAGGAATAAATATTGTACAGGTGCCAACTAGTTTGTTGGCGATGGTGGATGCTTCGATCGGAGGTAAAACAGGTGTAAATCATCCCCAGGGCAAAAATTTAATTGGTGCTTTTCATCAGCCAAAACTTGTGTTGATCGATCCGGAAGTTTTAAAAACTCTCCCGGTGCGAGAACTGCGGGCGGGGATGGCCGAGGTGATTAAATATGGCGTAATTTGGGATGCGGATTTGTTTGGCAAACTAGAAGCAGCAAAACGACTCGATCAACTGCGATTTATTGGTGATGAACTATTGCAAGATATTTTGTCGGCATCATGTGGGGCTAAGGCGATCGTAGTTGCGAAAGATGAAAAAGAATCAGGTTTACGCGAGATTTTGAACTACGGTCATACTCTGGGTCATGCGGTTGAAAGCATCACGCAATACAAAGTTGTGAACCATGGGGAAGCGGTTGGTATTGGGATGGTTGCTGCTGGAGAACTGGCAGTGAATATGGGGCTTTGGAAGCGAGAAGAATGCGATCGGCAAAATGCCATTATCGAAAAATGTGGTTTACAAACAATGCTTCCCCCCAATCTAGATCTTTCTCAAATCATTGCTTTGACGCAGAATGATAAGAAAGTACAATCCGGTAAAGTTCGATTTGTACTCCCCTCTACGATCGGCTCTGTCCAAATTAATGATCAAGTGACCCCGGAGTTAATGAACGCTGTATTAAAAACAATGTAAGACTGCTACTTTGACGATTTTATATGGCTTTTTCACAAGCGAATGAAGCACCATGAAGCACCGTCATCTCTCCTGGGCCGATCGTTTTAAATACCGACTTTGGGCAGGTTTTTTAACCAAACCGAAAGGCAAGGATTGGATTTTTGCGATCGTTTTTCTAGCCGTCTATGCCGTAGTATTTCTGCCGATCGGTCTTAGTACAGGACTACTCCAGTGGCAACCTGTAGAAAATTCTCGGGTTTGGATGAACGTTACGATCGCCTCGCTGATTAGGCCAGCATTTAATGAAGAACTTATCTTTCGAGTTTTGCTCATTCCCCATCCAACAGAACCGATCGGACCGATTACCCGACAAAAACTAATTGTTTTAAGTTGGATTTTATTCTTACTTGCACATTTGACTCCTTGGACACCAGCCTTTTTCCACCAACTGCCTTTTCTAATAGGTGCGGGACTTCTGGGCACTCTTTGTACCTTGTCGTATTTGCAGAGTCGATGCATTTGGATGCCAATGTTGATTCATTGGGCGATCGTTGTCAATTGGTTACTAATTTGGGGTGGTCTTGAAAAACCTGATAGTTAGGACTTGCTTATCTGATTTAAGCTACTAACAAACCATCGCACTACAATGAGTACAACCGATCGAAATTAAGAATGTAAAATCTAAAATTAAGGAAATTTATCTCTACATTCATCATTCTAAATTCTCTACTTGTCTGAGGTCCGATCGCCAGGACAAAAGCTCTAGGAATCCCCAGAGCCAATCTAGATTACATAACATAATCAACAGAATTCAAGCTATTTGTTCAATATAGAATTTACGATAAAACTACCGATCGATCATAGGCATTACAAGTCAATACCAGTGAAACTTGCTGTGCCGAGAGATGCAATAGTACCAACTCATCTTGGCGCAACAGTGCTGGCTTATGCCAATACAACGACAACACCGCCAGCACCTCATCGCCCCAGATTACCGGAACCACCACATGAGCCTGAATATTCTCTGACACATAATGCGGCTGAGTTGCTAACTGTGGGTCCGACGGAATACTCATTGTTACCTGCATCTTCCGAGTCTTGATCGCCCCCTTCACCAACTCATCAGCCATAATCCAACTAGCCGTCGCCCCATAATATCCTTGAGCTACCCCCAACTGCGACTGTTCCACCATCTGTAAAACCGCACCATCGGCTGAGAAACTTCGACCAAAAGACTCTGCCAAAGGATTTAACGTCGCTACTATCGAGTTGGCATCCTGAGCTACCCGAACGATCGTTGCCAGTAACGCCATTTGCGCCTGCGATCGATTTAATTCCTCAGTGCGCTGCTTCAATAATTCATAGGTTTCCGCCGCCCGTTGAACCACCGCCTTTAATTCATCAGGATCCCATGGCTTCGTAATATATTTATAAACTTGGCCAGAGTTAATTGCCTCCACCAAATCTTCTACATCAGTAAAACCCGTTAGAATAATTCGTACCGTATCTGGAAACTCAGGGACCGTCCGGCTCAGGAACTCAGTTCCCTTCATCTCCGGCATCCGTTGATCAGAAATAATCACCGCCACCTCGCCCTCTTGATCCAAAAGTTCCAAAGCGCGCACACCACTCTCAGCTTTTAAAACCTGAAAATCACGACGAAAGGTGCGATACAGCAGATCTAAATTATCTGGTTCATCGTCCACCACAAGCATCTTTGCTTTTTTCGGACGTTCAAGACTTATTAACTGGCGACTGATGCTATCCAAATCCGGAATTGTGTATTCCATAAGTTCCATACAATGGCTGAATTTTCTGTTGATATAGTTTTGCCCTAATTCTGTTTAAAATCAACATCCTGAAGCCACACATTCGCGAAAACCCGGCACAAAAACCCGGCACAATGGGAAAATACAAATTCCTCCCCACTTCTTACTTCCATGCCCCAGTCTGATCTCCCGCGCAACCTCGAACAAACCGCTGCTGATCTCCAACTCAGCGACAGCCAATACCAGCAAAAAATGCAACGTCGCCAAGCCGTTCAAGTCAAACGCCTGGAATCCTGCGCTGAACCCAAGGGTCTCATCATCGTGCATACCGGAAATGGTAAAGGCAAAACCACAGCAGCGTTAGGGATGGTACTGCGATCGCTGGGTCACGGTTTCAGAGTAGCTATTATTCAATACATTAAGGGAGCCTGGGAACCTGCTGAAAAAGCCGCCTTCGCATCCTGGGGAGACCAACTCACCTTTCATGCCATGGGGGAAGGCTTCACCTGGGATACCCAAGATCGCGATCGGGATATTGAAATGGCTCAAACTGCGTGGAAAAAATCCCTCGAATACATCCAAAGTCAAGACTATGACGTAGTACTTCTTGATGAAGTTAACATCGCCTTAAAATTGGGGTATCTAACCACCGAGCAAGTCTTGGACGGACTCGCGCTGAAACCTGACTTGAAGCATGTCATTTTAACGGGACGTGGGGCACCGGAAGCTCTCATCGATCGTGCCGATCTTGTCACTGAGATGAAAATTATCAAGCATCCATTTAAAGCTCAAGGCATCAAAGCACAAGCAGGAATTGAATTTTAACTTGTCCACCACCCTAGCGACCACGCTACGCAAATCGGCTGAATGTTCTTTTTCCTCATTGAAATCGCAGTTATAGTTATGACTAAAACTACTTGTGGTTACAGTTGACCGGAATATCCAGCGAAAATAGCGAGGATTTCTATATTTTAGTCCAAGCCCGATCGTTACGATGAAATAACTGACTCGAAATAGGGAAAGCTACTTTTAAAAGAGTATGCGACATTTTCCTGATCATATCAATTCATCGTGAATTGGCTCCATCGAAACTCATCTATCCCAAGGTCAACTTGCCATGCCTACTTCTAACGTCACCAATAATTCCTTTGCAACTGCCACTCAACTGATTGGAATTAATAATTCCGCTCAAGGCGCAGTCGATCAGCTCCTCAACAATTCAACTAACCCTCTTGACTTCTACCGTTTCAAGATTTCAGGTAGTAGTACTAATCTAAGGTTGAATGTCACAGGAATTAAAGGTGATGTTAAGCTTTCACTGTTCAAAGCATCATCTGAGACTACGCCCGACGTCAACCCGATCGCAATTTCCCTCCGTCCTGAGAATAAAGGCGCAATCTCTGAGTCTTATAATTCGACATCAGATGCCACATTAGCCGACCTTGCGGCTGGTACTTACTATGTGAAGATTGAACGATCGGGGCTTGTCCCAGTTGATTCGACCTACAGTCTAGATGTGTTTGCGAGCAGTAGCCAAAAGACGGTGAGTGCGCTTTGGAGTAATCCCGCAGGTGGACTGGATGTATGGCAAACGACAGGGCCTAGTATTGATGCAAAAGGAAAATTTGATGCGACTGCTGCACCGGCGACTTCCCAACTGATTGGGACCGCAGACTTCAACGCTGATGGTGTTGATGACATTCTTTGGAAAGATACAGTAAAGAATCAGTTTTTTGTATGGTTCATGGAAAATGGAACTGTTCGGAAAGATAACTTAAATGTTTACCTCACAGATGGTACAAATCAAGCTTTAGCTCCAAAAGATAGCAATTGGAAGATTGTTGGAATAGAGGATATAGATAAAGACGGCTCTACAGATCTACTCTTAAGAAATCAAGTTAGCGGAGAAATGAACACTTGGTTTATGAAAGGTAATGTGGTAGTTAATGATGTAAATCTTACCAATGGATTTCGTTTATATTCTGATTGGCAGATCTCGGGATTTTCAAATGGTCGGGTTCTTTGGCGCAACATAAATAGTAGTGCCGTTGTAACTTGGGATATCGATCGAAGTGGAATTAAACTTGGACAGCAAGTGTTGAGAACCCCTGTTTCTCAGGATTGGAAGGTTGTTGCGTTTAGAGATTTTAATAATGATGGCATTGCTGATGTTTTGTGGCGAAATTCCCAAACGGAAACAATTGTTTTCTGGAAGATGAAAAATACATTTGAAACACCACCTGAGAGCGTTGGGTACCAAGTTTCAAACAATTTTCGGATCTCAGCGATCGCAGACTTTACAGGAGATGGACGACCTGATGTCCTCTTTTGGAATGGTAAAACTACACAAGTTGATCTTGCCTATGGGGGAACCCTATTTTGCTGGGAGTTCCTATCGGATGGATTAACCATTAATTCAACTCGTGTCAAACAACCAACTTCGGACCCTAATGTTACCAAAGATTTGAATATCCAGTCTGAAGGATATTCTGCTGACTTGGTTAAAGACTTAGATGGAGACAACAAAGCCGATATCATATGGCGTGATCAAAATAGTGGGCAAACATTCTTCTGGAAAATGAGTGGGGATGTTTTAGTTGGGAGTAATTTATTAGAAATTGTTCCACTTTCTAATGTTATGCCTGGAATTCAGTATGATGGTTTCAGGACGACTAATTCACTAAAAGCAACTACTACGAAAAGACCTCAATTCACCGCAGGGCTTTCTGTACCGCAGGCATTTGATTTGGGAGTTTTGAATGGATCTGGAAGCTTTCTCGATCAAATCGGTGGTAATAGCACAACAGATCGCAGTGACTGGTATAAGTTTACAGTAGAAACCGCAAGCCTTCTTACAGGCATAAATACAACTCCTGGTGTTATCACTAAGGTTTATTCACAACGACCTGGTCTCGTGCCTATTACTGTTAGCGATTTAAATATCGTCTCTGACACTGGCATGGTAGATGTTTTTCAGCCCAATACCTATTATGTCAATGTAGTCTTTCCCCAAGCTTATGCAACTCCCGGAACTCCACTGCCTTACACTTTGAATTTTACTGGGCGCCTGGGAATTACTAATCTAAGTTTAGCGAATAGCACGATCGCACTCAATAAATCATCCCTCCCACTAGATGTAAACTCGGCTAATAACCAAGTTACGATCGCAGCTTACCAACTAGAAAATACGGGAGATTTTGCGGCGAGCAATGTCACTGTGGCTTACTACTTATCAAAAGATGGCGTACTAGATGCCGGGGACCGTCTTTTGACTCCGGGGGCTTTAGCTTCATCGGTCGGAACAGTATTAAAGGGTGTGGCAGAGAAAGTCACAAATGGAGTGATTACAACTCAAGGCGTTCCTACCAAGGCTAATGTTGGTCAGATTGTACTAAATCTACCCGGTAAAAATGATGCTTATTGGAGTGGACAAAGTGGCTCCAATTATCAAATTATTGCCGTAGTTAATCCGGAGAATCCAACTAGAGCGGTAGTTAATGAACAGAAGTTTGATGACAACGCTAAAGCATCCACCGCTATAACTATCACAGGTCTAGGAAATCCTGATTTGACAGGAGGAGGTTTGACACGGAATACCGCTACTATTTCTAATACAGATCTAGCAACTGGAACATTCACTATTAACAATATAGGTGGTGTTACTTCGGTGGCTCAAAGCGTGTCATTCTACTTCTCGACTGATGTAAACATTAACAGCAGTAGTGACTTATTCCTAGGGAATGTCACAATTACTCCAATTGCAGCAAGTGGAAACGTGCCGGGAAGTTATAGTTTCTCACTCTTTGATCGGACTAACCCTGATTATGTCAACTATTGGAGTTCACGAGGTCCGATTGGTAGTATCATCTCTGGGTTTATTGGCATGATCATTGATGGAGAACGTGTCGCTCTGGATGGAAACCCAGCTAACAATGCCAATCAAGGTCTGACTAAAGATCTCGTTGCTATTAATGTGAAGATTGCAGCAATCACTTGAATATAGTTTCGGATATTAGCTTGTATAACTAAATCCCCGATCGTGACTTGAGTAGGTTCGCGATCGGGGATTTTTGTATGAAGGCAGATAACGCTCTACACTGATGGAATGTACTATTTTCGTCCCAATATTGAACGGAGTGTCATGGCTGTCGATCGTCATTTTTGGTCTAGTTGGCTATCTCGGGTAATTGCCTTTGCGATTGTAATCGGGCTTAGTTTGGGAGGATTTTCGGGGAGCGCTCAAGCTGCTGCATCTGCTGCTGCCAGTGGAAACCCATTAGCCGAAGAAGGAGGAACCTTGGCGGGACGAGACATGACCGGGGCGCAATTGCCGACAGAAGAATTTGCTAATATTGATCTCGATCGTACGAATTTGAGTAAAGCAAATCTGATTGGCACCGTTTTTAGTACCTCGACCTTAACCGGGACCATTTTTCGAGGCGCTAATCTGACCCAGACCATCATGGATCAAGTCAGACTGTTGGATGTCGATTTCAGTGATGCTATTTTGGAAGATGCCATGATGCTGCGCACCGAATTCCGAAATGTAAAAATTGAAGGTGCAGATTTCTCTGGTGCAATTCTCAATGCATTTCAGGTCAAGCAACTTTGCGCGTTTGCCAGTGGCACTAATTCCAAAACAGGGGTTGATACAAGAGAATCTCTTGGCTGTCGAGAATAAAAGACAGTACGTACAAAAAAGGCGGAGGATTTTAAAGTTCTCCGCCTTTTTTGGTATTTATCAATTATTGTTCAAGACTCATTCCCACTCGATCGTCCCTGGTGGTTTAGATGTAATGTCATACACTACTCTGTTTACGCCTTTTACTTCATTAACAATACGGGTCGATATTGTTTCAAGTAGATCATAGGGAACCCGCGCCCAATCTGCTGTCATCCCATCTTCACTCTTCACCATACGAAGCACGATCGGGAACGCATAGGTTCGCTTATCTCCCATCACGCCAACACTTCGCACAGGTAATAAGACCGCAAATGCCTGCCAAATCTCATTATAAAGACCTGCTTTATTAACCTCTTGACGAACGATTAAGTCCGCATCGCGCAGAATATTAAGCTTTTCTTCAGTAATCTCGCCCAAAATTCGGATTGCTAATCCAGGACCGGGGAAGGGTTGGCGCTTAACAATTTCATCCGGCAAGCCCAAAATTTGGCCCACTTTTCGGACTTCATCTTTAAATAGTTTACGGAGAGGCTCGATCAACTTAAATTGTAGATCCTTGGGTAAGCCGCCGACATTGTGGTGACTTTTGATCTTGACCGCAACCCGTTCACCTGTGGCAGGATCCGCATTCGTGTCTGCCGACTCAATCACATCAGGATAAAGAGTTCCTTGAGCCAAGTAGTCAAATGGACCTAGGCGTTTCGACTCTGACTCGAATACGCGGATAAACTCATGGCCGATTTTTTTGCGTTTTTCTTCGGGATCACTAATTCCTTTTACAACACTTAGAAACCGATCGCGAGCTTGCACATGAACCACAGGAATATGGAACTGTTCATCGAAAAGCTTAACTAAACGCTCCGGTTCACCCTTACGCATGAAACCTTGGTCGATAAACATGCAGGTCAGCTTATCGCCGATCGCCCGATGCAATAAGAATGCCAAAGTCGAAGAATCAACCCCGCCGGATAATGCCAGAAGTACTTGCTTATCACCGACTCGTTCCTTCACCTCGCGAATGGCCTGCTCCACAAATGCTTCCGTTGTCCAAGTTGGCTTACATCCACAAACTTGATAGACAAAGTTGCGAATTAGAATTTGGCCGCTTTGGGAATGGACTACTTCCGGATGAAACTGTACACCATAGAAATTGCGTTTCGTGTCCGCGATCGCAGCACAAGGCGTATTCTCAGTGTGGGCCAGTAGCTCAAAACCATCTGGCATTTGCATAACTGAATCGCCATGACTCATCCACATGACCGAGCTATCTGGCACAGCATCAAGCAATTTGGATGCGCTATCAACCAGAAGATTTGCTTTTCCATATTCACCGCGTTCGGCTCGCTCAACGATGCCACCTAACTGCTGAACCATGAGTTGCATCCCGTAACAAACCCCGATCACAGGAATCCCTAGAGTCCATATTTCAGGATCACAAAGGGGCGCACGATCGTCGTACACCGAACTAGGACCACCCGAAAGAATAATACCTTTAGGATTAAGCTCGCGAAGTTGATCGGCAGTTGTCCGATAGGAAAGGACTTCAGAATATACTTCCGTTTCCCGGATTCGACGAGCAATCAGCTCAGAATACTGCGATCCAAAGTCTAGAATTGCAATCATCTGGCGATCGAGTGAACCGAAATCTGAGGAATTAATATTGGCCTGTACTGTCGGCTGAGCCGAGAGGACTGAGGAATCAACCGGAGGAGTCACGCTCGTTTTCCTATCTTTAGTGAGGAGGGGGCTATCGAAAATATATAGGTAGAATGTAAATTTTGATGGATATAAACTAAAACCTGCAACACACTTAAAGCGATCGCAAAAGTAAAAAATATGATATCTATAGGCTTTAGAGTGTAGTCATATTATGTCAATTCGTAAAGTAACCTCAATCCAAAACTAGGGTTAGATCAACCTTTATCGATATTTCGTGTCAGATTATCAACAGGAGTCCCACTCCCCTGCACAGGTGAAATCCAGTCCGATTTTCTCAGTTCTCAGCAATTTGGCTTTAAAACAAAAAGCGTTGGGCATCAAGATTTTGTAAGTTCTAGATATCACCCGCGTCGCAGTCTTTTGATTTATTTAAACTTAGAGTTGTCCATGGATTTTAAGCTTAAATCTGAAATCCGATCGGATAATTTTATGGATCCGTTAATTCAATAATAGACGCGTCTAAGTGTTCTGATTTTCAAGTCTTTTATGTCTTGTCTATAAGCCTACGTTCACGGGTAGATTGAAGGTATCTATGTTTATTTCCCAGGAACCCATCACATCCAATACTATTTTGCAACCAGAGAGCCTTCATGGATCCTTAGGTCAGGTCTTCCAGCAATCTCTAGAGGAAGCGTTGACTCATGCTAGGGGCGTAATTGTTGATTTACTCTGGGTGGAAACAGTCGATAGTGATGGTATTAATTTGTTGGCTCAATCTATGATTCGATCGCAGGCTTCCGGCAAGGATATTACATTTCTTGGTTTGGAGCATACTGCCAAGCTTGAACTAGAGTACCGTATTCAATGCTCTGTAGAATCCTCATCCTGCAACTCAACCTTAGGCCATGGAATTTTTGCCCCAGATTTTGAAGCGTTTCTCGATCGTCACCGTGATTTAAAAGCCTCTGAAGCATTGGTTTAAAGCAGTGATTTGAACCATGAGTTTAAGCTTTTTTCAAGGCGAGCGTAATACCGTCACCCAACGGAAGAAGACTAACTTGAACCCGATCGTCTTGGGCTACTTTCTCATTAAAAATCCGCATTGTCTGGACAATTTTATCGGTCGATTGCATGTCAGCCACTCGTCCAGACCACAAAACATTGTCAATGGCCATTAGTCCACCCGGACGCAATAGTTTAAGCGCCCGATCGTAATAATTGGAATAATTAGCCTTATCTGCATCAACAAAAGCAAAATCAAAGGTCTCCGCTTGTCCAGATTCGAGAAGGGAATCTAATGTTTGTAACGCAGGCGCTATGCGCAGATCGATTTTTTCCTGAACGCCAGCCAGCCGCCAATAGCGTTTTGCGATCGAAGTATACTCTTCACTGATATCACAAGCTACCAAACGCCCGTCCATCGGCAAGGCCAAAGCAATCGTCAATGAGCTATATCCGGTGAATACGCCAATTTCTAACACACGCCGTGCAGACATCAGGCGAATTAACAGCGCTATTAGTTGCCCCTGATCAGGAGAAATCTGCATTCGGGCTTGCTTGTGGTCTTGAGTTTCCTTTCGGAGTTCCGCTAAGATTGGCAGCTCTTTTAAAGAATTGTCCAAAATGTAGTCATGTAGCTGATCCGGAAGTCCAAGGGTATTTTTGAACATTATCGTCGTGGAAAAGGCTGTTTCAAAAGAGTGTATGAACTAAAGCAAAGGTTGAGGAGCAGGGGCAACAAGTTGGTTCTCACGTTGATCTAGATGAGAGAACGATCGGTCAAAATTTCCGATCCCGTCTCCGTCACTAGCACCGTGTGTTCAAACTGAGCTGATAACTTTGTATCCATCGTCACCACTGTCCAGCGGTCGGCCAAGACTCGGGTTGCATTGGATCCAACATTGACAATAGGTTCAATTGCCAAGGTCATCCCCGCTTTCAATTTCACATTAGGAATTTCATTGGTTCGGAAATTAAAGACATGTGGCTCCTCATGGAGATTCCGTCCTACTCCATGGCCCGTGTATTCTTCGACAACGCTGTAACCATTTGCTTCTACGTAAGTCTGGACCGCGATCGCCATATCTAATAAATAGGCTCCAGCGCGGACCTGTTCGATCGACTTATACAAAGCCTGTTCTGCAACCTTGATTAAATGAGCCGTTTTGGCTGGAGCGTTACCACCCACGACAACGGTGATACAGGAGTCGCCATGAAATCCTTGGAAATAGGCTCCAGTATCTAATTTAAGAACATCTCCTGATCGTAAAATTTTCTTTCGGCTCGGAATCCCATGCACCACTTCATGATTGACAGAGGTACAGAGTGAGGCCGGAAATCCGTGATAGCCCTTAAAACTTGGCGTTGCCCCAAATCCCCGAATCCGTTTTTCGGCGAACGCATCCAAGTCGGCGGTAGTCATTCCCGGTTCAACCAACTCCCCAACCTCTTTTAATACTGTGGCGACAATCCGACAAGACTGACGCATGATGGCGATTTCATCAGATGTTTTGACCATCCCACCTCGGCGCTTACGAAGCAGTGGCGAGGGAAGAAGATTGCTGAAGATGTTCATGGAGATCGTGGAATCTAAAGAGGTGGACTAGAATTGAGCCTTGTTCTAAACTTAGCTTGAATTGGAAGAAGTTGACGATATAAAGACACGATCGATACTTCTAAGATTTACCAAATTACTTTAAAAATAAATAGACGATTTCCACTTCATAAGCTATATTTAGCAATTGTGAGTTTTTGGCCTCCCTCTATGAAAGCGCAGGAAATCATCCGCTCAATTGAAGCGGAACAAATGAAGAGTGATCTTCCCGTTGTTCATGTGGGCGACACCGTACGGGTCGGCGTGAAGATTCGCGAAGGAGAAAAAGAACGGACTCAGCCCTATGAAGGCGTTGTCATTGCTAAACGCAGTGCTGGTGTTACTCAGAACATTACTGTTCGTCGAGTATTCCAGAATGTCGGCGTTGAGCGGGTGTTCTTGATTCACTCCCCTCGAATTGAAAGTGTTACAGTTCTGCGTCGCGGTAAAGTCCGTCGCGCTAAGTTGTTCTACTTACGTCAACGCACCGGTAAGTCTGCTCGCTTGAAGCAGCGTTTCGATCGAGAGATTTAATCTCAGATCTCGCTAGGTTTTGTCTTTAAGAAACTCTGTTACACTAAAGACAAAACCGGGTTACAATGAAGCAGTTCATAACATGCGTCCTTAGTTCAGTTGGTAGAACGCAGGTCTCCAAAACCTGATGTCGAGGGTTCAAGTCCTTCAGGGCGCGTTGAATTGCTTCATTTAAGCTCCTAAAAATAGGTATAGTCTCCTGGTTACAGGGTTAGGCTGTACCTATCTTTTCTGAAAGGGGTTAGAGATTGATTGTCTGTAGAATTAGGATGGTAATTACCAATGGCAGACGAAGACACCTCCCGTCCCGAACCGGATGCGATCGCTCTCAAGGGTAAAGATCCCACTAAAGCATCGTTGAATCCAAATATATTTTTTCAAGAAACAAAAAAAGAACTTAGTCAAGTCAGCTGGCCCAGTCGTCAGCAGTTGATTAGTGAATCGATCGCGGTGATTGCGATGGTTGCCCTATCCGCCACTGTCGTCTATTTCCTAGACCAATTGTTTTCATGGGCACAAGCGCAGGTATTCCCCTCATGACTTACACCACTGAAGAATCACAAGAAATGGATCCACGAGACCTAGTTGATCTTGAAGTACTCGGAGAGGAGGAGTACAATCGCAAAGCTCTCCTGAAGCAGTCCCGATGGTATGCCGTTCAGGTCGCGTCGGGTTGCGAAAAACGCGTCAAGATGAACTTAGAGCAACGCATCCAAACCTTGGATGTATTCAATCGAATCTTGGATGTCCAAATCCCCGAAACTCCTATTCTGAAACATCAGAAAGATGGAAAGCCGAAAGAAGGCAGTGAAAAGGTGTTTCCAGGTTATGTATTAATTCGCATGATCATGGACGATGATGCTTGGCAGGTGATTAAAAATACACCTCACGTCATTAACTTTGTGGGATCTGAGCAGAAACGTCGCTATGGGCGAGGTCGTGGTCACGTAAAACCGATGCCGTTGGCGCATTCGGAAGTAGAGCGGATCTTTAAACGGACTCAAGAGCAAGAACCAGTTCGTAAAATTAACCTGGCAACAGGTGATAAAATTATGGTCCTGTCTGGACCCTTTAAGGAATTTGAAGGGGAAGTTGTGGAAGTCAGTGCTGAACGGAACAAACTGAAAGCACTACTCTCAATTTTCGGACGGGAAACTCCTGTGGAGTTAGAAATAGGTCAAGTTCAAAAGATTGAGTAGTGGTTCTGCCATTGCTTGAGTCTCGTTATTAGCTAGTGAGTAGTTCGATCGATGGCCAAGAAAGTCGTAGCAATGATTAAGCTCGCAATTAATGCGGGCAAAGCGAACCCAGCACCTCCCATTGGTCCTGCATTGGGTCAACATGGTGTGAACATCATGATGTTCTGTAAAGAGTACAATGCACGCACCTCCGACCAAGCCGGAATGGTCGTGCCTGTTGAAATCTCTGTGTATGAAGATCGTAGCTTTACCTTCATTCTGAAAACGCCTCCAGCGTCTAAGTTGATTGCAAAAGCTGCCGGAATTGAAACTGGATCCGGTGAACCCAACACTAAAAAAGTTGGATCTATCTCTCGCGCTCAGCTCGAAGACATCGCAAAAGTCAAAATGCCTGACTTGAATGCGATCGACATCGAAGGCGCAATGAAGATTATTGCTGGAACTGCCAAGAACATGGGCGTAACCATCAACGACTAGTTAGAAATTATTTTCTACTGGTTGGCCAAATTTTACCAAAATCGTAAATTTTAGGGGAAGAGAGGAATCTCGTTTGCACCCCAGGAGTAAGACAATGACTAGAAAGCTTTCAAAGCGGACACGCGAGTTACAGTCCAAAGTAGAAGATCGGATTTATGCTCCGCTCGAAGCGATTCAACTGCTGAAGGAAACGGCTACAGCAAAATTTGCTGAATCAGCAGAAGCTCACGTTCGTCTCGGGATCGATCCGAAGTATAACGATCAACAGTTACGGACAACGGTCGCCTTGCCGAAGGGCACTGGACAAACCATTCGCGTCGCGGTCATCGCACGGGGTGAGAAAGTTGCAGAAGCAACCGCCGCTGGTGCAGATATTGCGGGTTCGGAAGAGTTGATTGAAGAAATTCAAAAGGGCCGGATGGATTTCGACCTATTGATCGCAACGCCTGATGTGATGCCACAAGTGGCAAAGCTGGGTCGTGTTCTGGGTCCACGGGGTTTGATGCCTTCTCCGAAAGCTGGAACTGTTGCCACAGACTTAGTTCAAGCGATCGCTGAATTTAAAGCCGGGAAGATCGAGTATAAAGCCGACAAAACCGGAATTGTTCACGTTCTATTTGGAAAGTCTGCCTTCTCTGCCGAAGATCTTTTGGTTAACTTAAAGACCTTGCAAGATAGCATTGAGCGGAACCGTCCATCGGGTGCCAAGGGTCGTTACTGGCGTACGCTTTATATCTCATCGACCATGGGTCCTGCGATCGAAGTGGACATCAGTGCGCTTCGTGACATCAAGTCTATTGAAAGCTAATTTTAACGATTAACTCTTGTGTTTTCACTGGGACTATGGTGTAATGTAGTCCGGCTGTAAAACTTCTCGGAGTTTAACGCCATTAATAGTCCCATTGAGGCAAAAGATTAGTCGAACCATTCTCTTCAATTGAATAGCAAGCCACAGACAGTAGGTTTTTAAATCCTACCGAGGTTTGAGACGCTCCGATTCATTGAAAGAGTGCGTTTTAAATGTAAAGCCTCGTGTCTAGAATAGACCGAGGTTTTGTTTTTTGGTTCTTGTTTTTGACCAGTAAGAGAAGGGTTTTAACGTCTAGACCCCAAGCCAGGAGGTGATGGTCGAATGGGTAGAACACTCGAAAACAAAAAGCAAATCGTCGCTGGACTCAAGAACTCTCTTGAAACCGCAACGTTTGCCTTCGCGATTAACTATCGCGGTCTGACTGTGAGTGAAATCACAGATCTTCGGACTCGTCTACGTGCCAAAGGTGCGGTGTGTAAAGTCACCAAAAACACCTTCATGGGCAAGGCGATCGAAGGGAACGAAAAATGGACTGCCATGGAAAGCCTTCTAAAGGATTCCGCAGCATTCATTCTGGTTCAAGAAGATGTCGGTGGTGCTGTTAAGGCATACCAAGAATTCCAGAAAGCTACCAAAAAGACGGAAGTCATTGGTGCTGTTATGGACGGCAAACTGCTGACGCAAGCTCAGTTCAAAGATGTTGCAGATCTGCCATCTAAGGAACAGCTTTACTCGCAGATTGCTGGTGCTGTCAACAGTATTGTGTCCAATATTGCGGTTCTGGTTCAAGAAATCCCGACTGGGGTTGCTCGTGCCGTTCAAGCTGTGGCCGACAAGCAGGCTGCTTAAGTGCTGCTGAATTGAAGGTGTTGCGATGCGAGTCGTACCCTGCTAGACCGAACATTTTGAGATTGTCAAATCTCGTTTATTACTCAGGAGAATATCCATGTCTAAGGTTGCTGAAGTTATTGAAATCATGAAGGGCTTAACTGCTCTTGAGTTGGTTGAACTGAAAAAAGGCATCGAAGAAACCTTCGACGTTAGTGCAGCAGCAGCAGCACCTGTCATGATGATGGGTGGCGGCGGCGGCGCAGCTGAAGCTGTTGAAGAGAAGACTGAATTTGACGCGATCTTGACTGATGTGCCTGCTGATAAGAAGATCTCAATCTTGAAGGCAGTCCGTGAAATCACTGGATTGGGCCTGAAAGAAGCGAAAGATTTGGTTGAAGCAGCACCTAAGGCAATTAAATCAGCTGTCTCTAAAGACGATGCTGAAGCAATCAAGAAGCAGATCGAAGAAATTGGCGGTAAGGTTGAAGTCAAATAACTCGAAATCAAATAGTCTATGGGCTTATTGATTTGAATCTTTGATCTAATCTGATAATTGGGAATGTCCTTCGGGATGTTCCTTTTTTTATGGAAACTTTAAGGTGATTCCTCATAAATATGAATCATCGACAAAGATCAGATTCCGAGAACTTTACGAAGAGTGATATCAATTTGAGTTAATTCATTACTGTCGAGTTGTCCACAAACTCTGGTCAAGTAATATTTGTAGTCGATCGGATAAGTCTGTAAACAGTCTGCTATCGATCATTTGAGCAGTCCATTTACGCTAGACGGTTCCAATGTGATACAGATCCTCTAGTTGGGCCTAAATCTATATCAATCACCATTCCTCGTACTGCTGTAGTCACTTTTCCCAGCCTTCGATCGTACTTGATGGCAATACCTGCAAATCATCATCTTCACTATAAAGTTCTGCATACAATTGAACGACCAGCATTAGAGTTACCTCTGTGTAAGGGAGAGTCAGCTACTGTAGCGGATGTGTGGGCGATCGTAGTATCAATTGAATTGTTCGATCGAGACCTCCGCGATGTACCAAGCCGACATACCCACTAAACGCACATTCACCACTTTTATTCTCTAGAAATATATATTTTACGCCCACTGGATTCTTCCACACCCGAAGAACAACACCTTCTTTTACCGTCCCGATCGGCTTCGATCGCTTGAAGTACTTGGAACGGGCATCGGTCATTCCGGGAACCGATCGCAATTGTGAAATTGTCTCAGTTATTGATGTCTTTTCTGATAAAACAATCGTCTTCACCTCCTTCGCCCAAAATGATTGAATGCTTCTATCTACTGCTTCATTAGATTTTAATTTGGAATGTTTTACCCCTGGAATACAAATAAATTCTGCGTGTTGAAACTGCGTCGTCTGGACCAAAACTGTACCATCACTACCCCGTTTACGATCGCCTGCAATAATCAATGTTGGCACAACCTTTGCGATTGTTTCCGCCAAAGGCCGCCGATCGATCCCTAAATCCTGAGCAATAGCAGAATGCATTAAGTCTAAGGGGTCCATAATTTTCGCTAAATGCGCGCCGCCAATGGGAGAACCTAATAGAACTAGTGACTCAATACGGGACCACCACTCTGGATGACGGGTCAAAATCTCCGTCCAAATGACTCCACCTAAGGAAAACCCGATGATCCGAATAGGGACATCAGGATAATTACAAATTTCCTGTGCCGCGATTGTTTCCATCTTCGCAATTAAGGGTTCAATACTGAAAAGTGTCTTGAAACAACCCAAATCTGATGCAATGATTCGATCTGTATGGTCGGAATTTCGTTTAGCAAGTGCCTCCATCCCGTGATGTGTGTTTGCCATGCCATGCTGAGAAAAAACGAGATAGCTAGGAATCATAAATTTGGGCTAAAAACAGGGTAAAAAATGAAAATTTTGAACAAGGGGCTTCCTAGAGATATCTACGCACAAAATTTGGCCATGATATAGAATAGAGTGCCCTAATTCAATCGAATTATGACGATCGATACTCTGAATATTCCTGTTTTCCTGTATTCTTGAATCCGATATATCTTCTCAATACCCATGCAAAATGTCCCTGAGATTCCCAAAAGTGCCTGGTCGCGAGAACTAGGAGAAGGTTGGGATCAGCCTTACGTGGTGCGTTATCCAAGTAATCTTGATGATGGGCCTTGGCATGGTGCGCCCTTGGGTGGATTTGGTGCTGGGTGTATTGGTCGATCGTCCCATGGACAGTTTAATCTATGGCATATTGATGGCGGCGAGCATACCTTTGAGAATTTTGCGGGTTGTCAATTTAGCATCTTTGAAGAATCTGCGGGCCAAGCTCAAGTCTATGCACTGGCCACTCAAGGCCCAGAAGATGGCAGTTTAGACACTTGGCAATGGTATCCAGAACGATCGGGCAAATATTCAGCCCTTTATCCGAGAAGTTGGTATGAATATCAAAATGTATTCAAAGCCCAAATTACTTGTGAACAGTTTTCGCCGATCGTTGCTAATAATTATCAGGAAACCAGTTATCCGATCGCAACATTCCTCTGGACTATTCATAATCCGACCAATGAACCCATCACAATCAGCATCATGATGAGTTGGGAAAATTTAGCGGGATGGTTTTTGAATACTGCCAAATCTCCAGAAATTCAAGTTCGTGATGATGGTAGTCCGTTTTATGAGTATGTGCCCCGTATTAAAAAAAGTTCTGGTAACTTCAATCAGTTGATTGGTGATGAAAGTAAGATTGGTATTGTGATGGGCAATACTAGAAACAATATTAACAAGCCAGAGGAAGGCGACGGAGAATGGTCGATCGCAACATTACTAAATCCATTGCACGAGACCACTCATAACACGAGGTGGAATGCTGGGGGGAATGGGGAAGATCTGTGGCGATCGTTTGCTCAGGATGGAACATTAAGTAATCTTGATGATGAATCACCAGCGGCTGAAACTGAACGTATTGGGGGCGCGATCGCAGTCAAGTTCACTATTCGTCCGGGTAAGACTAAACAAATTCCATTCATTCTTGCCTGGGATTTTCCTATTATAGAGTTTGCTCAAGGTGTAACATATTTTAAACGCTACACTGATTTCTTTGGCCGATCGGGAAACAATGCTTGGACGATCGCAAAACAAGGATTAAAACGTCATAGTTTGTGGCGTGAACAAATTGAAGCGTGGCAAGCGCCGATTTTAGACCGGGCTGATTTGCCAGATTGGTTCAAAATGGCGTTGATGAATGAATTGTATGATTTAACGCAGGGTTGTGCGTTGTGGAGTGCGGCGAGTGAAGATGATCCGGTTGGACAATTTGCAGTTTTAGAATGTATTGACTATCGTTGGTATGAGAGTCTTGATGTTCGGTTGTATGGATCTTTTGGATTGTTGATGTTGTGGCAAAAGCTTGAAAAATCCGTAATTTTAGCGTTTGCACGAGCGATTCCAAAACAAGACGATCGGACTCGTAAAATTGGCTACTACGCGACGATCGGCCAAGAAAGCCCCGATGCTTTGCGTAAAGTTCGTGGTTCTACGCCTCATGATTTGGGTGCGCCAAATGAACATGTTTGGGAGAAAACGAATTATACGAGTTATCAAGATTGTAATTTGTGGAAAGACTTAAGTTCTGATTTTGTATTGCAGGTGTACCGAGATTATTTATTAACGGGTGCGACCGATCGGGACTTTTTAATAGAATGTTGGACGGCGGTTGTTGAGACTTTGCACTATACAAAAGCATTTGATCTGGATAATGATGGTATTCCTGAAAATAGTGGTGCGCCGGATCAAACCTTTGATGATTGGCGATTGAAAGGCGTGAGCGCATATTGTGGTGGGCTTTGGATTGCGGCGTTGGAGGCGGCTTGCGCGATCGGACGTATTCTCAATGAAGATATTAGTCTATTTGAACAATGGGTTGGGCAAGCGCGATCGGTGTATCAGGATAAACTTTGGAATGGATCGTATTATCGAATTGATAGTGAATCGGGTTCTGATGTGGTGATGGCGGATCAACTTTGTGGACAGTTCTATGCGCGGCTTTTGAATTTGCCGGATGTGGTGCCGATCGATTGTGCAAATATTGCATTGAAGACAATTTATGATTCTTGTTTTGTAAAATTCAATCGGTATTTAGCGTCAGGTGGTGCGAGTGGGAATGATGGGCGGATTTCTGAGGGCGATCGGGTTTTGGGTAAATCTACGCTGCCAATAGGTGCGGCTAACGGTGTGCGGCCTTCAGGTGAACCGGAAAATGCAAATTCAACCCATCCTCTAGAAGTATGGACGGGGACCAATTTTGGGCTGGCCGCATTCTTAGTGCAGTCGGGAATGAAGACGGAAGGAATGGCGATCGCGGAGGCAGTTGTGAATCAAATCTATGAAAATGGATTGCAGTTCCGAACTCCTGAGGCACTTACAGCGAATGCAACCTTTCGGGCTTGCCATTATTTACGGGCAATGGCGATTTGGGGAATTTATGGGATAGAAAATGACTAGACTAGAAGCGTAATGCCCAAGGGTATTCTATATAATTACAATCTCATGAAATTATGATTAAGTGCCGATCGTCCCCACGTAATCCTCTACAGTGATAACAAGTGATCATAATCGTTAGATATTTCCTGCTATGTCCAATCCCACAAAACCTAACGTTTTCAAAACTGCATGGCGACGGATCAAATTTTTAGGGATTACGATCGGGACTTTGACAGCAGGACTCACAATTGCTAATCTTCCCATTCCGGGTATTCGAGAGACAATCGCCCAAAAAGCGCCGATACTATTATTGCCCAGCATTGCTAGTTGGGATTATCACTATCAAAGAGGGATGGTGAATTTACAGAAAGCTGAACAATTGATTCAAAATGCAAAGCACCCTAATGATTTAGATCTGGGCGATCGGGAACTCAAATCTGCACAGTCTCATTTAAATGCTCTGCCTTTGCAAGGACTTGAGAATTATAATGATAGCTATTACTGTTATTTTCGTAGTTGTAGATGGCGATTCAGCAGTTGGGAAATTCAACAGCGTCGAGAATCCGCAGGGCGAACTGAAGCTATCTTATTTCAAGAGCGTAATATCCAATCCCAACTTAAAGAAGGCACGGATAAAATAGCCGATTATCAGAACAACTATTCAAAGGCAAAGAATGAAACCGAAAAACAATCGATTCTAACTCAGTGGGAACGAGAAATTAACCAGATTAATTTGTTAAATTCTAATGGTTTAATGGGACGCATCGCCAATACTGAACACGATCGAATCAGAACAGACTTTCAGAAAATTACTGGATTAAATCAAGCCATAAACCAATCTGGCAAACTCATGCAAGCCGCTGTTCCCTTTGCCCTATCTGCACAAAAGCTAACTGAGGGTAAGAGCCATACTGTGGCTGAATGGCAAGCGATCGTCCGACAATGGGAATCAGCGATCGGGCAATTACAATCTATTCCAGTTCAGAATCCAGACTATGTACAGGCTCGCAAAGTGCTTGCTGATTATCAACAACAAGTCGAACGTGCTAAAGTCCGTTTAAATGAAGAAGATAATGCTAGTACTTTACTGCAAAGAACTGAGTCTCAAATCAATACCCTCGTGCGTAATCATACGTCGCTCAACCGAGATCAAGCTAAAGCAGAACTGATGGCGATCGAAGCCCATCTCAAGAAAATTCCTATTGGTACAACAGCCTACGATCAAGCTCAAGACTGGCTCCCAGCGTTACGCAAACGACTTGAGTAATGCATTAAATGAGCTTCATAGGCTCTAAAAATTACTTTAAATCAAAGACGATCGCTGCTCCTTTCCCATCTAATCAATAGAGGTCCGATCGATTGGATTGAGACTTATAGAACCTATTTGATATCTTGGCCAGAAGCCGAAAGCCGCTTCAGCATCAGCCTGACAAAACAAAGGTTCATTTTTGCTGTTGCATTGGCCAATGTTCTTTCATAGTTCTTAACCAATATATTGCATCCTATCCAAGCATTCGATGGTCTACGACCGACCTGAGGTCATCGTTCAATGACCCAACGCGCAATGGCTGGAACAAAACCTTTCTTTCCTTGTTCTTATTTTTCTTCTTGCTTTGAAGGCTTCTTTGAACGCTCAAATCTAATTTTCGTCATGATCCCAGGTAGATGTTTTGGAGTTCTCGCACCAGATAATCAATCTGGTATCCATGGTCTAACAATATTGTCGTCTTTTTGATATTGACAGGTTTTGATTTGAAGTATCCAATATTTATCGTAAACATTTCCGACTAAGCCCGCATCGTCAGATATATTGGCGGTCGTGCAATGAGTAAAGAACGGAAATCCAAGCGTATCAAAGGCTAGATGTCTTTTGATTCCATTTATTGCTTTGTATTTACAAAAGCCTTTTGATGCAACATTTGCATTACATGTATTTTTAACAGCTTGGGAGTCAACAATAATTAGAATCGTCCACTTTCTTTTTTTTAACCTGTTCGCGAATGTCTTGATGAAGAAGGGTCATCAGTTTATCAATCGAACCTGCCGATCGCCATTGTTTGTAGTGCCAGTAAACGGTTGAATAGGGCGGTAAGTCCATCAAAACTTATTCACCATCATAACGCCGCTGAATTTCGTTATAACTTAAAATCTCATTCATGACTAATCTCCTAATTGCAGTATACCTTATTGAATTTTCATTTCTAATTCCGAGCAATCAATCAATCTATTCTTGTTGTTTCAAAGTATACCATCAGCATTATTTTAGCAGGAATTGGCAGAGAAAGAATGGGGAAAGAACGATCGGATCTTGGGCACCGGGGGAGAAGTAAGAATTGAGAATGTTGAATTGAAAAAGGGGCGATCGACATTAGAAAAGAAATATAGTTTGAATTGATTTAGAAGATATTTGAGAAATCGAAGGTTGTAACGACTGAAACCCGATCCCCCTAGCCCTCTTAAAAAGGGGGAACTAGAAAAAAGGAAAAACTATAGTTTAACTCTTAGTCCCCCTTCACAATGTGGATTTAGGGGGATTGAGTCTTCGATAACAACAAAAGCGGTTTAAACGTCCGCTTAACCAAAGAACTCCACAACAGCCCGTGCGATCGTCTCCGTGCCATCTTTTGTAAACCGTTTATCCGTACGCGGCTGAATCAATGGTTCTCGCAAAAACTCCCATTTCCCCGTAAAGAATGTCTCTGTCTCAACAACCTGGTGGGGAATACAATCTTGAATCCCTTGAATCAAAATCGGCGCTTCCGCAAAGCCTTCACGAGTCAAACTAACGATCGGCACATCATACCGACAAGCCTCAGAAAACGTACTATAACCAGGTTTTGAAATCAATCGACCAATCAAGGGTGCAAAATCAATTGGACGATAATACCGATCGTCTACCCGAATTAAATTTGGCAAATCTGGCGCATTCAAATCAAAACAAATAAACTTATAGTCTGGAAATAGATTCATATTCTCATAGGGAATTCGATTCAATCCCAACCCGCCAAAGGTCAACAGAACAATCTTTTCCCTTGGCACCTGAAGCTTAAACGCCGATCGCACCACATCCATCCCCACGCGCGGCTTAACCCCCGTCAACCCAACATCCTCGACATTAGGAAACGCCGTCATCGGCTCACTGAATGGCATCCGAAACAACCGATCGCACTGACCAAAACAATCCCGAATCCAGGCCACTTCTTCAGCAAACTCTGGGTACTCATCCACCCAAGCCTCATAAATAAAATCCCAACCAAAATTCCCCATCATCCAACAAGGCAACCCAGCCGCCTTCGCAATCGGAGCCACCATCGGCGGAATATCACCCAGAACCAACCCTACCCGAAGCTGCTCCAGCCACTTTGCCTCAGACGCAATCAATTTCGCACTCTTTTCCCGAATGTCTCGCAACTTCGCCAACGTCCCCGGCAAATCCATCGTGATGCTGTCCGATTGAATCACACCACAATCAAACGATCGCTGCCGATGAATCCACTTCCCAGGAAAATACGCATCAATTACCGATCGGGGCGAAGTCGTAGCCAAAATAATCGAAATATCTGGATTCAGCCGCTTAATTTCCGCCGCGATCGAAGCCGTACGGGTAGCATGACCAAATCCATGATTTGTAACTGCGAGATAGAGTACAGGAGAAGCCATGGACAAACCTTGCTAAAGCGGCATAAAAAAGCGCGATCGCAATCTTACCGAATCTTGTCACCCGGTACACATCAAGAACAGCAAAAATGATCAGAAACTCCACTATCACAACAAGAAACATAAGCTGTAGTTATCTAAATCCGACCTTGGATATCCAAACTCAATAAGAATTTGGACCTATTCCGTCAAGACTGATACGAAAAGCCGCTATTGCCTTAAGATTATCTTTAGGATTGAAATCCATCCACACGCTGACCCAACTTTAGGAGAATTTTTTATGGCGCTCGTACCTATGCGTCTCTTGCTCGACCACGCGGCTGAGAATGGCTATGGCATTCCCGCGTTCAACGTCAATAACATGGAGCAGATCCAGTCCATCATGCAGGCGGCGCACGAAACCGACAGTCCGGTTATCTTGCAAGCTTCCCGTGGTGCCCGGAACTACGCTGGGGAAAACTTCTTGCGCCATCTAATCTTGGCAGCGGTGGAAACCTACCCCCACATCCCCATTGTGATGCACCAAGATCACGGGAACGAACCTGCGACTTGCTACACCGCACTGAAAAACAACTTCACCTCCGTCATGATGGATGGGTCGTTGGGTGCCGATGCTAAAACACCTTCCACCTTTGAATATAATGTCAATGTCACGGCTGAAGTTGTGAAAGTGGCGCACTCAATCGGTGCATCTGTTGAAGGTGAATTGGGTTGCCTCGGCTCCCTAGAAACAGGCATGGGTGAAGCAGAAGATGGTCATGGTTTTGAAGGGAAGTTGGATGAGTCACAGCTCTTGACGGATCCGGATGAAGCCGTTGAATTCGTTGAGCGCACTCAAGTGGATGCTTTGGCCGTTGCTATTGGAACCAGCCACGGTGCATACAAATTCACTCGCCAACCGACAGGCGAAATTTTGGCAATTAGCTTGATTGCTGAAATCCACAAACGTTTGCCCAATACCCATTTGGTCATGCACGGTTCGTCCTCCGTTCCCCAAGACTTGATCGCATTAATCAATGCAAACGGCGGCGCAATTCCTGAAACTTATGGCGTTCCTGTCGAAGAGATCCAAAAGGGCATCAAAAACGGCGTTCGGAAGATTAACATCGACACCGACAACCGTTTGGCAATTACCGCTGCTGTGCGTGAAGCATTGCTTGCAAAACCTGAAGAGTTTGATCCTCGCCATTTCTTGAAGCCTTCGATTAAGTACATGCAAAAGGTATGTGCCGATCGCTATCAAGAGTTCTGGGCAGCGGGTCAAGCTAGCAAGATCAAGCAAGTCAGCATGGAAGAATTCAGCCGTAAATACGCTAAGGGTGATTTCAAACAGGTTGCTGCTAAGGTCTAGTTTTCAATTTTGAATTGAGAATTTAAGAAAGGGTGAGTTTTGGCTTGCCCTTTTTGTTTGGCAAATTTGTTTGAACTATTTGAATAGACAACCGATCGAAGCCGTAGTTGAGAAAAACGATCGCCCTCTTCAACGTCCCAACAACCTCGCCCCTCTAAGAAATATCTGAGAAATGCCGGAAAAATAGAATAGACTTAATTTAACCGTGCAGCGGCCCTCGCCTCAACCGATTGGACCTGATGCTTTACAGGGGTAAACGATCGATCGACTTCTTGCACAATACGTTTAGGGATAACAATTTCAATACCATTCACAACCGCACCTAAAAATCGAATAGTCTCCGATTCATTCAGTTGCTCTATTGCCTCATTCATCATACTTTGCTGCGTAATTCCAGGACGAGTCACCAAAATCAATCCATCCGTCATCGGTTCCAATAGCAAGGCATCATTATTTTGACTCAACGCCGGAGCATCCACCACCACAAAATCAAAGCGTCCACGAACATCTTCGATCAAACGTTTAACTTCATTAGATTCAAGAATTGACGAAGCTTGACGCTGGATTCCAGGACTCGGAATGATATATAAATTCTCAATCTTTGGAACAATCTGAACACAGTCATTAGCTTGAGAAAAATAGCGCAATGGCTCAAGCTGTTGGTCCGCATTCAACACGACATCCACCGATCGGCTATGGGATGAACTCCGTAAATCCCATTCAATAATCAAACTGCGCCTCCCAGATCTAGCCGCCGCGATCGCCAGATTATAGGCAACCGTTGACTTCCCTTCAGAGGCGATCGCACTAGTAATCAAAACAATACGCGGTAACTTACCTTCATTCAGCCGAAGATTGCTGCGGAAGCGATCGTAGGATTCTCCATAAAGCAATTCACTATGAGTCAACAGGGGAATACTTTGATGTAATTCTTGAATTTGCATATCCGGCAACATTCCCAACACCAATACATCCTGATTCTTGAGACCATCCCGTAGATCTTCTGCCATATACAGTGTCCCTTCCAACATATCCAACAGAAAGATAATTCCAGCCCCCAAAATCAATCCACCAACACCGCCACCGATAATGAATAACAATGGATTTTTAGGGACGACGGGTTCAAGCGGTAATGCATTAAGTTGCGCAAGACTCAAACTACTAACCGTCTCCGCTTCAGCCGTTCGAGCATCTACAAGTTTGGCTTGCATTTGATCGTAGAGCGTTTTTTTTAGTTTGAGTTGGTCTTCTAAGCGAACGCGAGCAAGTTGTTTATTGGGGAGATTTTGCAGTTGTTCTCGAAGCTTTACCCCCGAACCCCCAACAATGGTCAATTGTCGAGTTAAACTATCGCGCTGAGTGGTGAGTTCAACTAAACGCATCGCCAGCCTTTGACGCTCGGGATCAAGACTGCTACTTTGACGCACATCACCAGGGAATGGTCTAGCCACACCGCCACCACCCATCACTTCACCGACGCGTTGTCGAAGCTGAGTTTCGTAAACTTTGATTTGGGTCGTGAGTTGAATGATTGTCGGATGCTCAGGCTGAAAGTCTTTACTCGCGATCGCAAGTTGAGTTTCCAATTGGGCAATTTGGGTATTGAGACTGCTCAGACGCGGATCTGCACTCAGAGCCGAAGACACGTAGGCTTCCTCAGCGGTCATCCCAAGCTTACTTTGCAGACTAGCAATTTCTGCATTCACGCCCTCAATTTGAACCTGTAGGGCGCGCTGTTGATTTTCACCCTGAGAAATTGCACTACTAATACTTCCATTCTGTGCGGCAATTAATGCAGGGCCTTCCGCACGATCGTATGCTTCTAGGCTTTGCTCGGCAATTGTCAATTCATTCCGAACCTTCGGCAATCGTTGATTTAGCGATTTCATCACTTCATTCAAACGCGCCGTATTTCCGCCTTTACTCCGATCGATCGCACTCTGTGAAAGCCGTTCAACAACTTGTTTTGCTCGATTTTGATTACTATCTTTGTATTCCAACTTAACCCGTTCTGCGCTGCCGGTCGGCGCTTTTTTATCTTTAGCCGCTGCTGCTGCCGTCGTCGGCAAAGTAACCTTAAGATTTAGCATCATGGCCCGAGGCTCAAGTCCTACTTCCTTCGCCGTTTTAGTAATAATCTCATCACTCAAGATCACATCTGCGGTAATGCTCTCAATCGGTTGGCGCACTTCTGTCCCCGTCGCCGAAAAAATAGTCGTCGGTCGATTTCCTACCAGCATCGATTCCACCGTATACACCGGAGCTGCATTCGGAATAGAAAGTGCTAAACTGCCCCCCACTAGGCCCAAAACCAAGCCAGTCGGGAGCAACCATTTATAACGATCGACAGCCAGAAAATAACGTTTAACAAGAACAGATGCCATGGGAGATAGGGGAATGAAGGCTTAAGAATGTTGAATAAAAAAGAGAAAAAGATAAAGAATTGAATAGTCTATAGGTCTCAATTCTACCTTCTCAATTCCCTACCGTCCTGTTCCTCCGGTTGGACCAAATAGATCTGAGGCACTGGTGCCTAATTGTTTGAAAAATAAAGTGAATCCAAGCACATCTCGAAATGGCTGGGTGAATAAATTCAGGGCATAGCTGATTCGGCCCACAAAATTACGGCCAATGACAATAACATCGCTATCTTGAAGTACGATGTTTTGCTTCGGATCACCCATGAGCGCCTCTTTTCCATTCACTTGAAAGGTGATTGCTTTTTGCTGAACGGAATCAAACCGAACAATCGCAACGTGAGCTAGATTTGCTTGGTCCGGATTCAGACCGCTTTTTGCCAAGGCATCAACAAATTTACTTCCATTAGGCACCGGGACTTCAGTTAAACCACCTCGGGCATAGCTAAGGATTCTAACGGTGAGGATGGGTTTGACTAAGGTCGATCGGGCAACAATGGATCGATCGTAATCTCCCACTTTGGTCGGATCTAGTGTCGGGATGACAATTGCATCACCATCTTGTAACCGCAAGTCTGGCAATGCTGAACCATCCTTAAGCGGTGTATACAAATCAATGTTTTGCTCTTGAATCGTACCGTTGGTGAAAGTTCGGCGGACTTTGACGGCTCGCAAATCCCCGCGTTCAGTGGTCCCGCCTGCCGCGAGTAACACGGATGAAACTCGACCGGTCGTTTGAAGTAACGGATAGAGACCAGGTTTAGCAATTTCACCCGAAATCGTGACTTGGACCGGGCGGGGAGTCGAAAGAGAAAGAAGAACGATCGGATTAATGATGTAACGACTTACGGCTTGACGGACTCGCTCTTGAGCGTCCTCAATGGTTAAACCCTGTAGGGAAATTTTACCTAGTACGGCGTGAGTGATTTTACCTTCTTGATCGATCGCCGCCTGAAAGCTCAAATCTTGAAACCGCTGCACATACACCGTAATCACATCTGACGGACCCAGGCGATAGGTGCTGAAGCTAGAGGGTTGCGGCGCAAGTAGTGCGGGAGTTATGGCGGGAATCGGGACATCAGACTGTAAGATCGGCCTACTTTCCGCAGGCAATTCACCCCGATCGCGCAATCGTTGACGAGCTTGTTCTAACAATTCTTGGGCCGTGGCTCCGGTTGGCTTCACGTTTGACTGAATATCCGGTGGCATAGCAGTTTGAGCAATAGCGCTGGGCACGATTCCGTGAACGAGTAAAAGTGAGAGCAGAACAGAGGCACGTTTCATGGCGGGGACCGGGGCTAGGTCAGAAAGGGGGAAGGATCAGGCAGGCGGTTGAGGACGGAGGGCTTGGTTGACAAGCTGTACTTGAACCGTTTTGGCAAGTTCGGTTAGACGATCGCGGTATTTGTTTAGATCATCAAGCGGTTCCATGGGGACCATAATCGCAACAGCAACCCAGGGCTGACGTTGACCCTTGAGTTGAGCAAGACGATCGGCAACATACCAACGGCTAGGACTAGAATGCCCACCATCGCTCCAGGCATACCACTCCATCACGGCATAGGTCCGTTTTTCAGTCCAAGCGCGGAAGATTTTTGCTTGGACAGAATTTGTGACAGAAGTACTACTATCGGCCAGTTTAAAGTTAAATGATTGCTCTCCCTCGGAATCAGTCTGCCAGCGCTGAATTCCATTAATTTCAGACCATTCAATCTCAGGTTGATCTTTGGGACCATTTTGAGTAAATAGAAACAGGCTAGCCTCTTCATTACGATCGTTTTTAATCTGTTGAATCGACCAAGGATGTTCACCCAAAATCACTGAGCGCTGCTCTTGGGTCGGCCAACCGGAAACTTGAATACCTTGTTTACGAATAGCCTTGAGTTGAGCCAGAGTTTTAACAGCGGGTGGATTTTGCCACTGCCATTTACCCGCTAGATAGCCAGGGACTGCTCCGATCGTTAGGATTACGGTTAGGAACAGTAAAAGCAGAATTCGAGGGAGACGATCGCGGTTAGAAAGGGTAGCCATAGGGGTTAAGAAACAGGAAGGGTTGTGGGAACGAAATCTTCAGGTAGAGATTAACTCTGGTCCTCTTTAGGGGAGAGAGGGATCGATCGAGATTCAAATTTCCCAATCCACCACACCAAAATTCCTAAAAGTCCCGCTGAATAAAGATCGCCGCCCCAACTATCATGCAGCCAGAAAAATAGCCCATCTTGGCCCGTACCATGAAAATAAGTCAGGATAGTATTACGCATAATATTACCGATGACACTGAGTCCGGCTGCACAACTCACAAAAAAGAGAACAAACTTGCGACGCTGATCTAACCCGGTCCAGTTCAGCAATAGCAGCGCAACATAGACGCTGGTAAACATCATCTTTAATCCCGCACAATAAGGCGCGACCTCAACTTGCCTTCCATTCAAATAAAGATAAAACTGATCGACCGTAACCGGGAACCCGAGCAGTTTTAGAATCATGCCTGCCACATTTGCAATCAATATTTGCAGGGGTGCAGTAAAAGGCGCAACTAAGTAAGGCAATTCATTAGGGGTTGCCAGCCATAGCAACAGCATCGGAAACCCTAAAATGCGAAGTCCAGCACGGCCCGTAAAGGTGAGAATAATGCCCGTCAACATTACAGGAAGTGAGAGATTGATGGGTTCGACAAGGTTGCTGAGATAGAGAATGCCCGCGATCGCACAAACCGCTACCCCCGAGAATTGATCGCGAACTGATGCAGTCAAGGAAATGAGTTTCGATCGGGATTGCCATGCTAAATACGCCGCAAATGGAATCCCAATCATGCCGTGACTGAAATATTCATGTTCAATGCTAATGGATTTGAACATCCAACCATGAACCCAATGAAACAACAGCGGCACATACATCAGTGACAAAACTAATCCGATCGCCCCGGTTATCCAAGGAAATTTGTTGGCATTAAACTTACCGTTCAATAACGATCGGGTATTAACAGAAAGGACAGGCATGGCAAACCAAGGTATTACGAAAAGGTATTACGAAAAGCTTCGCTGGGATCTATGCTGCAATTAGTAGATCAGTAGACTGAACCACGGGTTGAACGATCGCATCCGTCAGGACGCTCACCACTTGTTCAACTTGCGATCGGGTCATTCCAGGAAAAATAGGTAACGACAGAATTTCCGCTGCCAGTTTTTCGGCTACCGGGAAATCACCTTGACGATACCCAAGAAATTGAAAACCCGGTTGGAGATGACAGGGCAAGGGGTAGTGAATTCCAGCTTGGATCCCGTTAGCTTCCAGATAGGCGATAAGAGTGTCACGATCGAGATTGCAGGTAAAATTCGCTTCGCCAGATTGAACCACGCGGACAATATACAGATGATAAACATGTCCCATCCCAACATGGTTTTGCAGGGGCGAAATGCCTTGACGGATGAGGGGATTGAGTAATTGTTGATAGGCCGTAGCTAGAGCATTACGTTCTTGATTCCATCGGTTTAGATAGGGTAACTTAACTTGTAAAATTGCGGCTTGTATAGTGTCGAGACGACTGTTTGTGCCGACTTCAGTGTGAAAATATTTTTTCGGTGCGCCATAGTTACGCAGAGTTCTCATTTGATTAGCAACTCCTTCGTCCCGCGTGACAAACATGCCACCATCACCCATGGCACCTAGATTTTTACTTGGATAGAAGCTAAATGCTGCGCCGATACCAATAGACCCCGCCCGATAGCCTTCTCGTTCGGCTAGGTGGGCTTGGGCTGCATCTTCAAAAATTAGAAGATCATAGGTGGAGGCTAGATTAATCAGCCACTTCGGAGAGACCATCTGGCCATAGAGATGGACCGGGAGAATAGCCCTTGTACTGGGAGTGATAGCCCGTTCTGCGGCGACCAAATCAATGAGACCTGTACTAGCTTCGCAGTCTACTAAGATCGGTGTGGCCCCCGATCTCAATACGCCAATTAGGGTTGCGATGAAGGTATTAGCAGGCAAAATCACTTCATCACCTTTACCGATTCCGCAGGCTTGTAGTCCTAGGGCGATCGCATCAGTGCCACAGGCCACCCCCACCCCATGGGTCACTCCGCAGGCAGCCGCGAAATCCGCTTCAAAGTCTTGAACAGCTTGGCCCATAATGTAATCACCTCGGCGCATCACACCAAGGACGGCAGCTTCGAGTTTGGCCTGAATCATCTCGTGCTGACGAGTAATATCGGCGAAAGGAACGATCGGAGTTTTCATGATGAGCAGCTAACTGATAATTAATTACAAAGAAAATAAAAGGGTTTAACGCCCTAGACTTAAGGTTTGGATTTAGAGGTTGGGATTTAAAAGTTTGAACTTTCCCCTAGAGTGCCCGCCATCTGAGTCACGTCACCAGATCTATTTATTTTTGTAATTATCTTTATAAAGATTCAACTCTTTTTAGGCATTACGCCAAAGCTTAATGAACTGGTCCATCGTTTCGGGTGGGAGCTGTTTCTGGAGATCCTGAAGCGCTTTATCTTGATGAGGTAAAGCTTTATAACTTTTGCAGACATTGGTCAAAAGCAAGGGTGCTGTTGCCATGGAGGATGTCGGACCTACTTGTCGCCATTGCTGAATAAAGGTCTGCATGATGGGTTGGGCGATCGCTTGATTCAGCCAATTTAAGGCTTTATCTTGGTGCGCTAAGGATTTATAGCTTTTGCAAACATTAACTAGAGTTGAGACTGATGGTGTTACGGCAATGCCACTGGACATGAGAGCCGACCAAGTACGTCCGCCAACAATGCCATCGGAGAGTAGGCCGACTGATTTTTGGAAATTTATTACCGCTTGTCCAGTGCGTGGCCCAAATTGACCATCAGCAATGCCAATATTTGCGCCTTTAGCATTGAGTAAGGTTTGTAGTTCAGCGACAATTTTACCCGATTGACCCTGGCGCAACGGTGCTTTTGAGTTGAGTAGGGTTTGTAATGTATCAAGATCGCCATTAAAATTATTCAGATCACAGGCTCCCGAAATCCCAGGAACGCTGCCGGATTCGCTGTATTGATGGAAGGTCCAAGATTTCCAGCCGCCCGGTACCCACGGATTATTAGTCTCGTAGTGGGCAATCCAAAGGCGATAGTTGGCACCCAGACGAGGCGTATTTTTTAGGGTTGCGTCCCAAAAGTTGGGGAAGGTGTAGATGATTGGGCGACGACCGATCGAAGCTTCAACGGTATCAAGCCAGATCCCGGCCTGATTAATCACGGTGTCTGGATCTAAGCCATAGCTTTTTTCTAAATCTAATACGGGAGGAAGATCGTTGGTCTCCCAGATCGATCGGGTTAGGTCTAAAAAGTTCTTGGCTTGTACTTTTGGGTCTTTGCTGGCGATAAAAAAATGGTAAGCACTCCGAATAATGCCGACGCTGCGCAAGCCCGCCCAGTTCTTGGCAAACATTGGGTCTCGACTTTCCACGCCTTCGGTGGCTTTGACAAAGCAGTAAGTCACGCCACTATCCGCAACTGCTTTCCAATTGATGTCACCTTGATATTCAGAAACGTCAATTCCTTTTAACATTTAGATCCTCCCTAGCTTGACTTAACTTACGCCTTATTTTACACAGTGGCTCCCATATCATCCAATTTTATAGCTCTAGAGGATTGCTTCAAGGTATAACAGAGGCAGTTATTCTCACTATATTTAGTAGCGATCGGGAGGCAGAACTTATGGTTTTTAATGCAAGTGTTTTAGGCTTAACCACAATACAGCGCGGGACGCAAAATGATCTTGCCTTAGCTTGGCAGCGTTTTTTGCGGGATAAAAGCTTGCCCGTAGGTACGCCTGATGGAGACTTTGGCAAAGCTACTGATGCAGCCACTCGCACCTATCAAACGAACAATAAACTGCCCGTGACGGGAATTGTTGATGGGGCGACCTATCAAGTGGCATTGCAACAAAATTTCATTTTTTATGTAGCAAACCTAACTGCATCCAAACTTTTACAAGCGCTGAACTATGGCGTGGATGAGGTGAAAGATCTGCAACGATCGCTGACGGTAATGGGTAAGCTTACTCCCATTCTTCAAACCGACGGAGACTTTGGGGCCAACAGCACCCGAGGCATGGTAGAGGTTTATAGAGGGCTTGATACCAAATTCCGATCGGCTTTAGCGTCGCAATTATCAGCGGCGACCAAGAAGAAAATTGGTACCGATTTTGAACCCGGCCTTGATATTCTGACGGAATTTTCCAGGCGTTTGCGCCAACGTCTCAGCGGCAAAGAATGGGTCGATTTTAAACGCGCTAGTAGTTCTCTAGATGATCTCGCATCGCCGTTTCGTCAAAATGCTCAAGCCTTTTTAAAAGCAGTTCAAGATGCAGGTGCGACTGTCAAAATAAACAATACCCTTCGACCACCAGAACGGGTTCATTTAATGCATTATTCCTATCGCATATCGGCTGAAGGCTTAGATCCGCAGAATGTTCCGACGTTTCCTGGGGTGAATATTGAATGGGTCCATTACACACCCGATCTGTCTCTCAAGAGGGCAAAGGAAATGGTGGCGGCCTATGACATCGCATTCCGTCCGGCATTACGATCGAACCATACTATTGGCTATGCGGTGGATTGCGAAATTGATTGGAGCAAATCGATTCGAGTCAAAGATGGAAATGGTAAATTTGTTCAATTGGATGGTCCCGGTGAAGGCTGGAAGGATGAGGATTTGTGGGCAGTAGGCGAAACCTATGAAGTCTATAAATTGCCTGCCGATGCCCCGCATTGGTCGATTGATGGCTATTAAATCTTAATTAGTTGTTAGTAGTCTGTATTAACTTCGTTTGGTCGGGTGCTGTGAAAGTGGGTGTAATCAATATAGCGATCGCCCACTTGATCAATATAAATAATATCTACAAATTGATGGTCCCAAAGAATATCATTAATGTCATAAATATTGCGGACATGAATGTTATAACTCACAGTTTCATCAATTCCTGCTATTGAAATAATCAATTGCCCATTGGCCGATCGAAACTCTTCGGCAGTCATCTTATACAGTGGACTCGCTGAATCAATAGTATGCATAATATTCCAACTTAGGGCAAAACTAGGAGTATGGGCACGAGACAATCCCAACGAATAAAACCGTCGCATTCGACTCCCTTCTATTGTCATTTCGTCACAGGTAAAGTAGAGCTGGGCTTGGGCTTCAACAATATGATTACAGCGTTCATTCGCGGCTCTTAGGATTAATGTCGGGACACCGTTATAAGTAGTAATCAAGGCATGGTGACTAAAAATAACCCGCGCCGATGGTCGTGAAAATCGTGAAAATCCGAGTCCTGTGACAATGGCAATACTCAACAGGCTCATGATTGATTCCATAGTGACAATGATGTTGGCATAGGTCGTTTTGGGTGACATCACTCCATATCCAATGGATGCGAATGTCTGGACACTGAAGAAGAATGAATCCTCAAAATTTCCTGTCTTTGCCCCCACAATGCAATCGCCGCCCGCTAAATACAACATCGCGAATAAACCATTGATGCAGAGGTCTCCGATCGCAATTAATAGAAAAAATGTGCGCCAAGAAACCGACAGCATCAAATGATAGGGGTCTCGCCAATATTGTTGCCAAATGTTTCCAGTATCGATACTAAATTTTGCGCCATGACGGGCAATGCGAACAGGGCGTTGATGGCGACGGCTAAATGATATGGGAGACTTCATGGAATGCGATGACTCAGGACTTCTGGATATATCGTAAGTTTTTTAAGCAGTCTGTGCTAACTTCCTGAAAAGACAGACCATAATAGTCTGGGTTAATTATATCGAGACTATTGTTATGGCTAGAACTGCAAGCGAATACGCTGTCCATCTGTTAATAGCAGGCGGACACCGAGAAGAGGTCCGTTTTCCCGCACTGCAAGACTTTCAGAAGTGGTATACCGCTGAGGTTCAGGCTAAGGCGAACTCGAATGATTTTGTGCAGGTGCCAATTAAGAATATTCAAGGCGAGTACATGGTCATCCGTCCATCGTCGATTTTGGGGATTCGGGTGGAACCGATTTTCTCGGGTAGCGTCGATCGGTATGGTTGATAGGTGATTAAAACAACCTTGAGTCATCAAATTGGGTCACAGGAGCAACGGAATGACGCGATCGAATCATCAGAAAATGAATAGGGCAATAGTCGCCGGATGCATTGTTCTGACGACCATCATCACCGTTACTCCAGCTTGGTCTAGAGGTGGAATCTCAGCATCTGTAACCTCAGCATCTGTGACCTCAGCCGGATGCGAAGGTCCACCTAGAATTCCTGATATAACGCCACCGCCAATTCCCAGCCCGAAAGCCTCTCCCACGGTCCCGGCGCTCAAACGTTTGACGACAGCGCCAAAAAAACTGGGGTTCGATCGTTCTCTATTTGGCTTGAATAACGATCGATCGGCCTTACTAAAATCAATCGATCGAAGCCTTAATTATTTGCAAACAGATGTTGCCGATCGAGCCTATGCCAACTATCCGATCGTGGGTGTGACGCGGGGTCGGGTGCTGCGATCGTTACGACGGTTTCGAGTTTTAGTCCAGACCAGCAAAACACCAGAACAATTGCAACAACGGGTAATTCAAGAGTTCGATTTTTATGAATCTTCAGGCAAAGATGGCAATAGAATTGTTGACTTTACGGGATACTTTGAACCCGTGTATGCCGCGAGTCGCACGCCCAATGCAATGTTCCACTATCCGCTCTATCGGAAACCCAGTGGATTTGCAAACTGGCCCAAGCCGCACCCCACTAGAGCTGAACTTGAAGGAAATGATGGATTAGGTGCCCAACAAGGCAAACTCAAGGATACGGAATTGGTCTGGATGAACGATCGGCTTCAGGCATTTCTAGTTCAGGTGCAAGGGTCGGCACGGCTGTCCTTGACGGATGGAACCACCATGGCGATCGGGTTTGATGGGAATACGGATTATCCTTATGTGGGTATTGGGCGAGAATTGATCAAAGATGGAAAATTTAAATTAGATGAATTAACGTTGCCGAAAATTTTGCAATATTTTCAAGATAATCCAGCGGATCTTGATCTCTATTTACCTCGAAACGATCGCTTCGTCTTTTTCCGCAACACCCAAGGCGCACTCGCAACAGGCAGTCTTGGCCTCCCCGTCACCGCAAACCGAAGCATTGCTACAGATAAGAAAAAAATGCCACCGGGCGCACTCGCATTGATTAATACCGAGTTGCCAAACAATCAACTTACTTCAGAGCAGGTTGGACAGTTTGTTTTAGATCAAGATACGGGCGGTGCGATCGTGGGTCCGGGTCGTGTTGATGTATTTATGGGAACAGGCGATCGGGCAAAAGCAAAAGCTGGATTGGTCCGATCGATCGGAAAACTCTATTACTTGCTGTTGAAATAAGGAAAAGGTTGATTCATAGAGTTCATCAAGTAATGTCCAAAATATTCTCGGACATTACCTGGCGATTAATGATTTAAGTCGGTGATTGCCTCGATTCTATGACTCCCGATCATTGACTACGGGTACAGCAAAATTTTGTAAGTTTCTGGCGTGGGTTTTACGGCTTGTTCCACCGCTATTGCCAAATCACTCAACGGATATTTGTCACTGATCAATGCATCAACATCAATCTTTTTCTCAAAGACCAACTCCGCCGACAACGCTTGCAAGGGGAATGCCGAACTATAGCTCCCCATCAAATCAATCTCACGACGATAGATTAAGTTTGGATTAATAGGAATCTCCAATTCATCAGGGAATTCTGCAAAAAACAACACCTTGCCGCCCTTACGCGTACAATCCATCGCTTGGAAAAATGCCCGATCGCTTGGAACGGCCAACAAACTCACATCGACCCCATATCCGCCCGTTTCAGCTTGTATTTTCTGAGCCAAATCAGGATCCCTCGCATCAAATGCTGCATCTGCACCGATCGACAGAGCTTTTTCAATGCGCGATGGAATCAAATCGGTTGAAATCGCCCGCGCCCCAAAATGTTTGACCAACATAATCAGCATTAATCCGATCGGTCCAGCGCCCGTCACCAATACCGTTTGACCTTCGCGAATTTGCGCCTTTTTCACCGCCTTCAAGCAGCAATTGGTTGGCTCGACAAAACTAGCCTGCTCAAAGGTCACATCATCCGGAATCGCAATCAATCCGCCACTCGTCACAATATGTCCCGGCACCTTCACATATTCCGCAAACCCGCCGCCACTGGGCGAAAACCCGGCAGTCGTCGTGACATTTTTATAGGTGTCGCACATGGAATAGCTGCCCGTATCGCAGTACCCACACTTCATACAGGGAACATGATGCATCACCACCACCCGATCGCCCACCCGCCAATTGGTCACCGCATTACCGATCTGGTCAATTGTCCCCGCCGTCTCATGGCCAAAAATTCGAGGCGGCTCATAGAGTGGATACTTGATTTTTTTAATATCTGACTGACAAAGCCCGACCACCTTCACCTTCACCAACACCTCATCCGGTCCCACCTCCGGCCTTGGCACATCTTCAAACCGCAAATCATTCACACCGCGAAATACTTGAGCTTTCATAGGACTTCTTTTCATTCAAATACGATCGTCTCTGAATCTATCACGGGTTCTCCGATCGTATACAGAGATCGTAAATACAGAGATCGCATACAGATTGAATTTCGCCCCATTCCCTTTACACCTATTCCCTTTACAATATTTCGACAGATCATTTGTTATATAGTACTATGCGATCGTTCAGCACCGATATTCTCATCATTGGCGGTACTACTAGCGGAACTGCCGCTGCCATTCAAGCCGCAAGACGCGGTGTCCAAGTTGTATTGGTCAGCGAATTTGAATGGTTAGGTGGAATGCTGACGAGCGCTGGAGTTGCGGCTCCCGATGGGAATGAATTGCTGGCATGGCAGACCGGGATTTGGGGGCAGTTTTTAAAAGAACTTGAACGCTGTCAACCGGGCGGGTTAGACAACGCTTGGGTCAGCTTTTTCACCTATGAACCGCGTATTGGAGCCGAAATTTTTGAACGCTGGGTCACAGAATTGCCTAACCTAAAATGGATTTGTAACCAAATCCCTCGATCGGTCCAACGATCGGGCCACCAAATCACAGGCGTAACTACTGACCAGTATCAAATCACCGCCAAAATTACGATCGACGCGACCGAACTGGGAGACTTGTTGCCCTTCGGTGATATTCCCCATCGCTGGGGCTGGGATAGTCATCACTTTAAAGAACCCAGTGCCCCAACAGAACTTCAAGATTGGATGAAACGCTATCCCATTCAAGTGCCCACTTGGGTTGTAGTGCTTAAAGACTACGGCAAAGGCCAAACCGCACCCGCGATCGAGGCACCGAACGACGATTTTGATTTAACCCAGTTTGAACAGGCATGGGAAAACTACGGCGGTGAAAAATTTCTCAACTACGGCAGACTTCCCGGCGATCGGTTCATGATCAACTGGCCAATTCACGGCAACGACTACGGTGAAGGAGTCGATCGGTTGATTCAATCCGAAGCAGCACGATTCGCCTATGGACTGGAAGCACAACGCCATAGTTTAGCCTTTGCCTATTGGATCCAGCAAAAATTAGGAATGCGGTACGGCTTGGCAACAGACGTTTTCCCGCCCTTACCCGATCACCTACGATCGATCGAAAACCACCACCAGCGGCTCCATCCAGCGCTGGCCCTCCATCCCTATCACCGTGAAAGTCGTCGAATCATTGGCCTAACCACCGTCCGTGAACAAGATCTTCTGCCCCAAGGCCAACGCACCGCATCGCTGCCTTTCACCATCAGCGGCATGGGTTGCGATTATGTCGAACATTGCTGCACCGCGATCGCGATCGGCAACTACGCCAACGATCACCATTACCCCAGCGGCGATATTCCCCTCGCTCCAAAATCTATCAAATGGGGCGGACGCTGGACCGGAACCCCCTTCACTATTCCCTACACGGCCCTAATTCCTGAACAGATTGACGGCTTTTTGGCCTGCGAAAAAAACATCTCCGTTACCCACATGGCTAATGGCGCGACCCGACTCCAGCCTCTCGTGCTGAATCTCGGTCAAGCTACTGGAATGGCCGCAGCTCTGTGTATTGAACAAGCTTGTCAGCCTCGAAATTTGCCCATCCGATCGCTACAAACGGCCTTAATCAACGATCCGATCGCACCCGCTGCTGTCATCCCACTTTATAACCAACCCCTGACTCATCCCAAATGGAAATTCTGGCAGCACTACTATCTTGATAACCCAGAAGCCTACCCCCGAAAAGGCGATGCACCTTCAGAGATCACTGACCTGGAGCCAACTTCACCACAAGCTACACAAAACCAATTTTTTGCTGGAACGTTTATTAGACTAGATGAAAATTCTTACCAACTCGAAATCAATTCTCCCGTAGAACTAAGTAAGCATCTGTATCATTTAGTGACTACTGACCCCAAAATCGATTACGCCCTGAGAACCTATTCTCACCAATCACCTCTATCATTACATGGGCGAATAAATTTATCTGGTGAATGGATTCTTGTGAAGAGCGTTAATTCTGAGCCATCGAAACATGGCATCAATGACCATTGATCATGACTTAAGCCTCATTAGTAAGAATTTGCCAGCCGATAGAAGTCATAGTCCGATCGGCTAATTTCAACCTTTAATTTTGAGAAATCTTTCAATATCTCCTGATCAGACTACGGAGAGTCTGTATGAGTGAATAGTTACATACCCAACAAACTATTATGAGCACTCAATCTACTTTATTTCTTTCCGTTCTTCTCGTCCTCGCTCCCCCTATCACCCTTCTATTTTTAAGTACGGCACCCACGGTAAATCTCGCATACCGGGGCAGTGGCCGCGTTGAAACTAATAATCAGTATCGGGGTAGCGGTCGTGTTGAAACCGATGATGAATATCGGGGCAGCGGTCGGATCATGGTGTAGGATTTTGTAGCCTTAGATACCGATATGTACCAATCGTTCTCCCTATTTCTGGACGTGTAGATTGCCAATACATCAGAGCTTCTATTATATAGAATTATCCCATAGAGATAAGCAATTTTTCTAATTTCGGGCGTTCATGCACCTCAGCTCTTGAGTCAATTATCCACATTAGATAATCTTTTTTCCTGGTAAGGATAATATAATTTACGACTATAGTGAGTATAAATTAACGCTGCTTTATATTATTCTAACTACGTATTTTCAACTAATCTAAACATAAGCCGTCAGCTTAGTCGTCCTTTGAATTTTGAATAGCGATAGTGTATTTACCCATCATGACTAAAGATTTAGATCTGATTAAGTTGCTTAGTCCCAGCGCAATGGATCAGATCATGTTCTACCTTGCATTTAGCGCGATGCGGACTGGAGGCCACCGTCATGGAGCCTTTCTAGATGCTGCTGCGACTGCTGCAAAATGTGCAATCTATATGACCTATATGGAGCAAGCTGGAAATCTTCGCATGACGGGCTATCTTCATCATATTGAACCTAAACGGGTTAAGGCGATCGTTGAAGAGGTAGGGCAGGCACTCAGTGAAGGCAAATTGCTTAAGATGTTCGGGTCTCAGGAACCACGCTATTTGATCCAGCTTCCTTATGTCTGGCTGAAGCAGTATGCTTGGAAACCGGGGCGATCGCGAATTTTCAGCAATAGCTTAACTGACGACGAAAAGCGGCAATTGCAACAAAAGCTCCCCACCAATATTCCCGATGCTCAGCTCATTAATTCGTTCCAATTTTTAGAACTGATTGAGCAACTCCATACCCTTTCACAGGATGAATTTCCTCAGGAACAACGGGTTTCCCTCAGCGAAGCTCTAGCGGAACATATTAAACGTCGTCTTTTATATTCAGGGACAGTCAGTCGAATAGAATCTCCTTGGGGAATGCCATTTTATGCGTTAACTCGTGCGACTTATTCACCGGAAGATGAAGAAGAACGAACGTTGGTTATGGTGGAAGATACGGCTCGATTTTTCGGGTTGATGAAGGGGTGGGCCGATCGGCAATCCAACTATATGCGGGTTTTAGAGACATTAGATATTCCATCCGATCGAGTTGATCAAGCACTAGAAGAACTTGATGAAGTGATTCGGCAATGGGCCGATCGGTATCATGAAGATGGGGGGAAACCCTTCATCATGCAAATGGCCTTGGGGGTTCGTGAGGATTAATCTAGACAATCAAAATTTAAAGCTAAATTACTTAAACTAAAAAGTATTTAAACTAAAAAGCGATCGTTATCTGAATGTCGATCGCTTTTTAGTTATTTTTTTAGTTAAATTCTCATTCCACAGAATCAACCGTTATATTCGATTCTGTAGGTTTTCCAAACACAATGCGCAAGAGTGGTGGTGCTAAGAATGTCGTTAAAATTACCATGATAATAATCGACACCTCCAAAGGTTTACTTAGAACTCCGCTAGTGGAGCCGATTGCTGCAAACACAAGCCCAACCTCACCTCGGGGCACCATCCCAATTCCAATTGCCAATCGGTTGATATTAGGAATTCCAAATACAAACCAACCAGTCACAACCTTACCCACGATCGCAACGACTACTAAAAAAATAGCAATCAACAGTGCCGCTCTATTATCCGCAACGGCTGGATTTAGAACACTTAAATCGGCTCTAGCTCCAACAGTGACAAAGAAAATAGGGACTAATAGATCTGCGATCGGCTTAATCAATTCATCCAATTCTTCACGCGCGTCGCTTTCTTCCAGTACGAGTCCGGCGGCAAATGCACCTAGAATCGCTTCCAAATGAATTGCATTGCCTATAAATGCCATAAAAAATGCAAACACTAAGGCGGGAATAACAATATTTCCACGGGTTTTTAACTTAGAAGCAATCGTAATAAAGGATGAATTAAATAATTGGCCGAGCAGAATTGATCCGATTAGGAATGCAGTTGCACTCACAATCAAATATCCAACATTCACTACATCCACTGAACCCGTCTTAGCGAGGCTCGCCACAACCGCCAATACAATAATGCCAAGAACATCATCAATAATGGCTGCACCCACAATGATTTGGCCTTCTTTTGATTTCAGTTGTCCCATTTCAGACAACACTTTTGAAGTAATGCCAATACTGGTTGCAGTGAGCGCTGCCCCGGCAAAAATAGCCGCGATCGCAGGAACATGAAAAATACTCATCAATCCCAACGTCCCCGCCCCAAACGGCACAGCAACTCCCACACAGGCAACCACTACCGCCTGAGTACCCACTGCTTTAAGTTGCTTTAAATCTGATTCCAGCCCAATTTCAAATAGTAAAACAATCACACCAATCTCAGCTAGGACTGAAATCACTTCACTTTGAGATGCAAAAACATTGACAAGATTGTCTGGTGTGAGGTGATTGAGCAATTGGACGGCGGTCATGATAAGAGAATCGGTGGCCGTCAGATCGCCTTCGGGAAATATAATTAAGTGAAGGGCTGAAACCCCAACCACAACCCCAGCAAGTAATTCCCCCAAGACGGGTGGCAAATCAAAACGCTGGGCTAATTCAGAACCCACTTTACTCGCTAGATAGATCACGACTAGACTCAACAACACAGAACTCAAAACGATCGGAGCATTTTCAGCTTCTACGGTTGCGAGTAAAGATGAAGGGATAGCCCTATTGGTCAATGCGGTCAAAATAGGACTAAAAAGCATACTCAAAGGCATAGGTTAGAGCGATACAACGATCGCGATCATAACGCCATTATCAGCAGCAATTCCAAATTTGGAATGGGATAGACCGATCGGTTGAATAATTTAGGATTTAGAGCCGACCTAACGTTTGAATCCCTCTGAATATGTTTAAATTAAGCCATTTGGTTAGGCGGCTCGCGGCGGCAAGACCCTGGTTGCACTACAGCTTTAACGACTCTGGCCAAAGAAAATAAGGGCCGAACCTTGAACCTTTGAACTCGCCACCAATCTCTTTGCCCTTGGTAGTAAGGTGATACTCTCCATCTTTTGCCTCCAGGTGCCCCGAAGCGACAAGCTTCTCAAGAAACTCGATAGTTTTGAAGCCTAGTTTCTGCGCTAGCTTAGATGACGTGAGCTTAGACGACTGATCACCATCGTTGGGTTTATCGGCAGCATTCGGAGCAACTCGCTCTAGTGAAATTCGTGGTTTATCGGCAGCATTCGGAGTAACTCGCTCTAGTGAAATCCGCACTTCTTCACTGACGCGAATGATCCGTTGCGCTTCCTCGTATGCATCTTTGTAAAGTTCGGAATCCTCGGCACGTCGGATCAAGATACCCATCTCATTGTTATTCACTTGACTGAACTCGTAGAGATTCAAGCTCGTGATGATGCAGAGTTCTTCATTCAAGTAGCACTTGGCATGGAGGTTCTTGCAGAAGCTCGTGCGAACATAGGTCAACTCCCTGAGCCAATCCATCTCCTGTGGCTGCAGTTCACTTTTCCCGTAGACGACACGAACATCAATCTTTAAACGATTCTTATCATCCAAAAGCTCCTTGATTCTATCATTCAACTTCAGGAACGGACTGATCAGAATGAGCCGATCTCTTGCATTTTTGATCAGTTCCTCCAAGAAGTAGTTCGTTGCGCTTGTGTTTAGAAACTTAGCCATAGTGCGGAATATTACTAAATGCTTATTTTAACTCCCTCAGTGCAGCTTAGATAGAACTGGAAGTTAAGGATTTTAGCCTCTGAGATTTTTGATTTTAAAATTGGTGTATTGACGGACTCTGATTTTAAAATATCCTCAAAGAGGATACCAGTCCCTAGGGCAAACTTACCTTTTCTCGCATCTGTTCAAAAATCTCAAACGGCTGCCCACCGCTGGTCAATAGATTAGGTTCCAAAAACAAATACTGAATTTCCCCGGCCTCAGTGACATCAAAGTCTGCATGACATTCCCGCGCCCACCGATCGAGATAGGTCCGGGCCACACTTAATTCTAGTTGTGCAACCCGCGAAAATTCTACTGCCGTGAACCGTCCGCGTTTTGCTTTCACCAATTGTAGAAACCGATCGCGAATGGCTTCCCGTTGCAAGTTCTTGCTTCCCCGCAGCATCACCCAGCCCAACACGACTGGAATAATACCCCAGCTTAAAAGAGCGGGTGACGACACCAATAACAACAGAATCGCCGAAACCGCGCCCCATTTCAGCCCAAACAGGAGGCCGACGAGGGCAGAAAATCCCATAGTGCTAACAAACACCGTTAACGCGATAACGCTCCCGCCCGTGGTCATCAAGGAACCAACAAATTGTCCAACTTTGCTGCCGATGCGTTTCATGCTGCGATCGCCCTTTTCTCGAAAATACTTTAGCCTGAGTTAGAACGAGCCGAACTTAAACATTTTCAAAAAATGTAAATCTGACTTCACTTTAAGATAGCGCGTCGGACCCTGAAATAGACATATCGGTAATCTCCGTGAAACAGTTAGGAGAACCTCACTCGAAAAATCATGTATGTTATAAATCCAAGATAGAACGCTACAGGAGGGCTATAGTCCCGGCTCTACATTCTGAAGCTGTTCTAAGTCAATCGCCATTAACTTGGGATGAGCATTATCAATAGCCGTCTCCCCCCGTAAATAACCTGTATTGGCTCCAGGACAAATCCACCGCAAGGTCTCGGAAGAATAACGATCGCGTAGAACCGCCACATTTTTTAACTGTCGGTGCCAATGAAAGGTCTTAGAAATTCGTAGCGGCGCGGGGTCTCCATTGCGATCGGGCAGTAAATGTCGTCCAGTAAAAAGAATTCCCCCCTGCTGCTGATTATAAAGACAAGAGGCTCCAGGAGAATGTCCTGAAGTCCAAATAATTTCACTATCGGGAGTAATCCTGTGATGATGGTGAAACTTGGTGACCGTGAGATTAGGTAATAGGTAGGCTTCCTGTTCTTGAATAACAATTTCACAGCCGATCGCCGCCTGAATCGATCGAACCTTAGCCATTCCGCCGCGATGCGTGAGAACCAACCACCGAACGCCACCTTTTTCATTGAGCCAGGTAATAGTATCTTCGGTCCAAGCCGGAGAGTCGATTAAGAGGTTCCCAGCGGGATCTTGAATGAAATATGCTGTGCCCCCCAAGATGTCACGATTAGGGGGAAAGGCAAAAATAGTAGGGTTGAGTTGACCCGGAATAGGGCGCGGCGACTTAGTGACGGAGATCATGGTGGACAGAGATATTACAGGGCTTCGATTTTAGCTTCGATTTCGATTCTAGCTGGGATGGGTATTAGGGGTGAGGTAGGTGCAGGGCGTGGCGAAAGATGGGAGAATTAGAACTCTATTGGCCGTATGGTTTGCACCCGTTCTTCAACTCCCATGCTCTGGTTATTCATTCTCGTCGTATTACTCGGTTTCTTTTGCTACTTTTTCATTGTGGAACGGGTACGCTTAGTCACGCGAACATCGCCACTGCTATTGTGGATAGTGGTGATGATGCCTGCTTTTTGCCTTACTGCTTGGGCATTAGTCTATGGGCCTCGGGTGCCGATGCCGCCGTTACTTGGATTTAGCACGTTTTTAGGCTTTTTTATTCTGTACTTGTACTTAATTCAACGAGGCCGCATCGAACCCCCGACGATCGAGAGTCCACCCGAAATACCCGTTGCAAAGGCCATGGAGCCAGTGGTTCGATCGCTGTCGTCTGATGAAGAGAAGCAGCTTCGGACCTGTTTCCCGTGGGAATGTTATTATCTCAGCAGCATTGAATATCGGCCTCAAGCGGTAATTTGTCGCGGGAATTTACGATCGGTCTCTTCGGAAACCGCCTACCAAACCATTGAATCTCGCGTGCATGATGCCTTTGGCGATCGATTTTTCTTGGTTTTTCAAGAAGGGCTTCAAGAGCGTCCATTCTTTGCACTAGTTCCAAATCCGCAAATGGCGATGCGGATTACTCCTCAAATGATGTTTCGGCCCAAACAAGCACTGCTGTTAATGGTAGCGACGGCTGTAAGTTGCATGTGGTCGGGACAACTGCTGTTGATGCAAGTGGATACGAGTGCAAGTCCGGCATTTTTGGAAGGATTACCCTATGCGCTGGGGTTAATGGGATTCTTTTTGGTGCGAGAAGGTGGACATTACTGGACAACCATGCGCTATGGGATTTTAGCGACGTTGCCGTACTTTATTCCGATCGTACCGTTACCACAATTACCGATCGGGACATTGGGCGCATTCATTCAAATCCGATCGCCCATTCCAAATCGTCGGGCTTTGTTTGATGTGGGGGTCATTGGTGCAGTGATGGGGCTAGTCGTGGCGATCGGATTACTCGGCTGGGGATTGACGTTATCCGAGGTGATTCCGCAACCACCCGCATTTCGGCCTAGTGTGTTTAAGTTTGAGGCGATGTTACCGCAGTATTCCATTGCCCTCGCATTAATTGCAAAGTTAGCTTTGGGAAGTTCATTAGCCACAAAATCAGCCATTGCAATGCACCCGATCGCAGTAGCGGGTTGGCTCGGAACTCTATTTACGGCGTTTAACTTAATGCCTGTGGGACAATTGGATGGGGGACGTATGGTTCATGCAATTTTTGGCCAACGTCAAGGTTCAATGATTGGTCAGGTGGCTAGAATTTCATTGTTATTGTTGTCATTTATGCAACCCCATTTGTTGTTATTGTCGGTGTTATTGTTCTTTTTACCCACAATGGATGAACCTGCATTGAACGATGTAACTCCATTGGATAGTCGTCGTGATTTACTCGGAATCGTGATGTTATTAATCCTATTGATTATTATTATTCCCGCTCCTAAAGTGTTGATTTCAGTTTTGGGGCTATAGCGAATTAATGCTTTGATATGTTTTTAGATTTGCTTTTTAGATTTGAGGTAACGACATGATAAGTTTGCAGGACATGACGCGAGTACGACAAGGCGTATTATCGTTGGTGCTGTTTCGAGATGTTCTGAATGATACTGTAGGACGAGCCTGGAATACATTGGTACGATTGTTATTGCTGCGGGCAAGTTCAGGGACAAATACGGTAGCAAATGCCGATGAAATTGATGCGATATTGATGGCCTACAGCGAATGGATGGGTGCTTTGGCCGATCGGGGGATGGGGTGGCAAGAGCATTTACGCGATCGGATTTTGAGTGCGGACAATCGATTCGCTCGGCAAGCAGCCATGGGGGAAGACGTAGTGCCGATGATGATGGATGTAGCTCGCCTTGATTTGCGAGTATTGCAGCGTGTGTATGGTGTGGTGTGTGAGGATGTGGCGGATTGGATGCGGGCCGTGGTGCCGGAGGTGAATGATTTACCTGTTTGGTATGACGATGTGCAGGTGGATGGAACGAATGATCCGTTTTTGAAATGGTTTGAAGTGAACGATTGGGGGGATTATGGAGTCCAGCTTGCGAGTTGGTACCATAGGATGGGAATTGGTGAATTTGTTCGATTTCGTGCTTTTCGATATGAAAATAGTCAATTAATTGGTTTAGAAACCCCTGACCCTATTGTACTTGAAGAATTAGTTGGCTATAGCTGGCAGCAGAACGCATTGATTAAGAATACGGCAGCATTAATGGCGGGTTTACCTGCACTGCATGTGTTGTTGTATGGCAGTCGGGGTTCGGGAAAATCGTCATTGGTAAAAGCATTATTATCACACTGGTCTGGGAATGGGCTGAGACTAATTGAAGTGATGAAATCAGAATTGTCAGGATTGCCGACTTTAATTGAAATATTGCGCGGATTACCCAATAAATTTATTATTTTTGTTGATGATCTATCCTTTGAAGAAGATGACGAAAGCTATAAATCATTGAAAGTTGTATTGGAAGGGACCGTAACTGCAAGGGCGCAAAATGTTGTTGTATATGCAACCTCCAACCGTCGTCATTTGGTTCGAGAATTTTATGGCGATCGGCCCCGGCCAAAGGATGCAGACGAAATGCACAATTGGGATACGGTGCAAGAGAAATTATCGTTTAGCGATCGGTTTGGGATGACATTGACCTTTGAACCCGCTAATCAGGAGACCTATTTAGAAATTGTGAATCATTTGGTGCGGCGATCGGATTTAGTAATTTCAAGTGAAGATCTGGAATTCCGGGCATTGCAATGGTCACAAAGAAACAATGGCCGATCGGGACGGACAGCACGGCAGTTTGTAGATTTTTTACTAGGAGAACGATTAGCCTAATAATTAGATTAATAATCATCTTAACGACTAGCTTAATGAATTGATAATCTAATGAATTGATAATTTAATCTAACCCCTGCGATCGTCCAAAATTTGCAGTCCGCAAGAATTGAAATCCATAGAATCCAATTAAAATCAGCAAACAAACTTGACCTAACCCCGCATAAGTTTTGACAATCTGCATATCGCTCCAACCCATATCACTCAATTGATTCATATCGCCGCCCGCATCACCCGATCCGTTCAGCATCGATCCCCACGGAATAGCGGCAGTTCCACGTTTAATTTGATTCCAGAAACTCACTGAATTGAAAAATGTACTTGCAGCAATCAATAAAATCGGATAGCGCCAACAATCCCAGCGCCATTTTTCGGGCAGCGGAACATAAAATGCCAACATCAATAGAGTACTTAAACAAAACTCACCACCCACACCACCAAAAGCCAAACGCAACTCAAACATATCTTGAGAGGTAAACCAAGTCATCCAAAACTGAACAATAATAGCCACCATCGAACAGGCCATAATTCCACGTTTCTTTTCATTCCAACCTGTATAAAACAAAAGTCCGCACAACGCCGAAAAACAGACATACACAACGATCGATCGTTCAGCCCCCACATTTGTCCAACCAAAGGGAAGGGGAGTCGCCTGATGCCCAGAGAACCAAGCTACAGTGGCATGACCAAACTCATGAGTCCAAATTCTCAATCCCAGAAAAAGACTATCTAATCCGGTCCAATGGGCAATAGCACTGAATAACAATGCCGATGGAAAGGCCGCCCGATTCATATGCTTATTGCTAAATGAGAACAAATCACGATTGTTCCGAGTAGCCGTTTCATTCAAAACTTGTTCAATGCTAAATGATTTTTTCCACAGAATAGTCCGAGTGCCCTGCATTCCATAAATCGTCACGGTCTCAATGGGCAATCTATGAAGTGCATCCCGACAATCTTCTAATGCGGTCAGGACCGATCG
>JANXWB010000073.1 GCA_025351345.1 Synechococcales cyanobacterium GL140_1_metabat_312 | reverse complement strand
AAACGAGATTCCATTTTCTTTCGACTATTTCAACAATCGCCGACACTATTGTTTGAACTGTTAGCGGAGACTCCAGAAAACGCTGACAAATATCGGTTTGATTCTGTAGCCGTAAAAGAACCCAAGTTTGAAATCGATGGTGTATTTCTGCCGCCGGATGACCAGCCTGGAGTGGTCTATTACAGCGAGTTTCAGTCTCAAAGAGATGAGGAACTGTATGAACGAATGAGTAGTGAGACCTACAATCACTTCTATCGAAATCGCAAAAAGTTCTCCGATTGCCAATGGGTCGCCATCTACACCTCTCGTAGCAAAGAGCAAAAAGATGTCTATCCGTTTCGATCGTGGCTAAACTGCGATCAATTTCACCGGATCTATCTTGATGAACTAGGTGATGCACGGGATCTGCCCTTAGGTCTCGCTTTGATAGCGTTGACAGTAGAGAAAAAGAAAAAAGCGAAAGACACAGCGCAATTTTTGGCAGACCGAACCAGAAAAGAGATTGCCGATCCCCAGACCAATCGCGCGATAATGGAAATGTTATCCACCATTTTGATTTACACGTTCAATACCCTAAGTCGTACAGAGGTTGAAAAAATGCTTGGAGTTGATATCACACTGCAACAGACCCGTTTTTATAAAGATGTCGAGGCTGAGGGTAAGGTAAAAGGCCAACGATCGATCCTATTGACTCAACTCGATCGCAAACTCGGCAAACTTCCCGCAAAAACAAAAAAAACGATCGCAGCTTTAGACCTAACAAAACTAGAATCATTAGCGATCGCCCTTCTAGATTTTGAGACGATCGATGAGCTAGATGCTTGGCTGAAACAGAAGTAAACCGATCGTATGGCTAAAAATGTAGCTGATTTCGCTTTATTTCTCTGTTTTATAGATTGTCATTGAATTTGGATCGGCGGGGACTACATTCACCACAGCTTCTGGTAACGCGCCTTGCATTTTACTTAACCAATCCGTCAAATTTTCCAATTGTTGCTCAGGCTTAAGAATCCCTAAACCACGCACTGTGACCTTGCCAGATTGGTAAACAAAGCGTGAATGTAAATGCTTAGGCAGGTTCTCTTTGAGTAATTTCCAACCGGGTTCTTCCATGGGAGTTTCTAGGGAAATATGCTGTGTGCCTTCGGGTTTGATTCGAGAGAATCCCATTTTTTTGGCGATTTGTTTGAGTTCCATCACCCGCAAAATTTGCTGGGCAGCACTCGGAATCTGACCATACCGATCGACCCAATCCGCCGCAATTTCCATCAGTTCTTTTTTACTATTTGCCGCTGCAACCGCTCGATAGGCCGACATTTTTTGGTCAGGATCTGTAATGAAATCAGCGGGGATAAAGGCCGTGAGATTAAGATCAATTTGTGTGTCATCCACTTGAGGAATTTCCTGACCCCGAATTTCTTTAATTGCTTCGTCGAGCATTTCCATATAGAGATCAAACCCGATCGCATCCATTTGTCCTGATTGTTCAGCCCCCAAAAGATTCCCAACGCCCCGAATTTCCATATCCCGCATGGCCAATTGATACCCCGAACCCAATTGAGTAAACTCTTGTAATGCCCGCAGACGTTGACGAGCCGCTTCTGATAACTCCCGTTGTTTTGGATAAATGATCCAAGCATGAGCCTGAATCCCTGCACGCCCGACCCGACCGCGAAGTTGATAGAGTTGCGACAATCCAAAGAGCTGCGAATCTTCAATCACAATGGTATTCACACGCGGAATATCTAAACCTGATTCCACAATGGTCGTACAGACTAAAATATCAGCTTCCCCTTGACTGAAGGCCAGCATAGTTGATTCGAGTTCTGAATCTAGCATTTGACCATGGGCGATCGCGATTCTGGCGCTGGGAACCATTTCACGAATTCGCGTCGAGATTTCTTCAATGCCTTCCACACGCGGCACCACATAAAAAATCTGACCACCCCGATCGAGTTCTTGACGCAACGCCGATCGGATAATTTCGCTATCGTAGGGAGAAAGATGGGTTTTAATTGGTCTACGGGAGGGCGGCGGGGTGGTGATTAGGCTCATTTCACGAACGCCAGATAGCGACATATACAAAGTTCTGGGAATCGGTGTGGCGCTTAGGGTTAGTACATCAACCTGCGATCGTAGCGCTTTTATTTTTTCTTTTTGATTGACCCCGAAGCGTTGTTCTTCATCGATTACTAGCAATCCAAGATCTTTGAAATTAACGCTTTTTCCCAATAACTGATGCGTTCCAACCACAATATCGATTTCGCCAAAACTAAGCCGTTGAACAATGTCCTTTTTCTCATTATTACTTTTAAATCGATTCAATAATCCAATATGAACCGGATAGGGTGCAAATCGTTCTTTTAAGGTGTGGTAATGCTGCTGAGTGAGAATAGTAGTAGGTGCGAGTAATGCGACTTGTTTACCTGCTGTGACGGCTTTAAATATGGCTCGAATAGCAACTTCTGTTTTACCAAATCCGACATCACCGCAAACCAAACGATCCATAGGCCGATCGCTTTCCATATCAATCTTCACATCCTGCACGGCTTTGAGTTGGTCGGGCGTGGGTTGGTAGGGGAATGAATCTTCCATTTCCTGTTGCCACGGCGTATCTTGTGGATAGGAAAATCCGACTTGTTGGGCGCGGTTGGCATAGAGTTGTAGTAGATCAACGGCCACTTTTTTGATGGCCTTTTTGACTTTACTTTTTGTCTTTTCCCAAGCTTTGCTAGACATTCGATTTAATTCAGGCTTCTTCTCACCCACAGCCCTAAACCGTGACAGTGACCCGACTTGATCTGCCGCGACTCTGAGCGTTCCATCAGCATATTGCAAGACTAAATATTCTCGCGTTTGATCATTCAACGTTAGGCTTTCGAGTTTTAGAAATTTACCAATACCGTGGGTTTTGTGGGCAACATAATCATTTGGTTGCAGTTTGTTTGGATCAACTTGTTTTGAAGTAGCGCGGCGGCGTTTACGAATATAGGTCGGAGTCGTGAGCGTATGTTGTCCGAAGAACTCCCGATCGGTAACCACCACAACCCGAAACGTCGGTAATACAAAGCCTTCGAGTTCAGCCAGACCCGAATATTTCAATCCCACGGGCGTTCGTCCAGAGATCAGTTTTTCGATCGCCGGGTAGTCTTTTGGATTCGGGATAAATTGCGCGGGGCAGTCGTGTTCTTGAAGTAATGCGACCGATCGGGAGGGTTGGGCAGACATTAACCAAATGGCAAATCCTTTTTTACGTTCCTCGCGTAAGATTTCGGCCAATCGCCCAAATTGATGAGGCACGGCAGCGATCGGACGGCTGGATAAATTCAATCCACCATTCACTTCAGCCAGTTCATTTAAATAAATACGATCGAATGATTCGGCCTTATTAATTGCAAGTTCAAAGTTTTGATGTAAAGGTTCAATGACAGACTTTAGATTCAATTCTTGCCAATGGTCTTGGACATGATCACACCACCGATCGCTGTGGGCAGTTGCGAGCTGAAGTTCATCAAAGGCGACAATTGCAGTTTCTGGCAAATAGTCTAATATTGACGCAGGTTGATCAAAGGCAACCCCGACAAATCGTCGTAATCCTTCAATCAATTCACCATGCTGCAATCGTTCATTGTCTTCGTCGGACAATACAGATGAAATTTTAATCAGTTTTTCTGGTGTTAATGCAGCTTGAATAATCGGGCTAAAACTGGTGGGCGTTAATACAATACTCGGAAGCCGATCGAGCGATCGTTGAGTTCCGGGATCGAATTCGCGAATTTGTTCAAGTTCATCCCCAAACAATTCTAATCGTAAGGGCAATTCTAACGACACCGGAAATACATCAATAATGTCACCGCGCTGACTCCATTGGCCTTCGCTTTCAACCAATGTCACTTTTTCATACCCTAACCGGGCTAATTTTTTCGCCAGCTTCACCGTATTGATTTCGTCGCCTTTGCTCAAAATCTCACAATAAGACGCAAAAATATCCTTCGGCGGTAAATGGGGCTGCAACGATCGCTCGGTGGTGACGATCGCCCAATTATTCTGCGCTTTAACCAAATCCGCTAAAACTTGAAGCTGTCCCCAGACCATTTCAGATTCGGGATCAAAGGGTTCGTAGGGCGACGATTCCGAGGTGGGATAAAAGTGGACAGTCGGCCAGCCCATGGCATCAAGTTGTGCCGCCCAGCGACCCGCGTCTTCAATGGTAGCGGTGACAATCAAGAGGGGACGATCGCAGCTTTGAGCCAAGGCAGAAGCAACAATTCCCTTCGGCAGGCGCGCAAGCCCAGACAAATGTAATGCTTTGGTTTGGGTGAGTTTGGCCAGGAGTTCCGCCGTCAAGGGCGATCGGCCCATTGCCCGAGTTACCGAAGAAAAAGCCATGAAACCCGCCGCGCTACAGGAAAAGAACAGTTCCTCATTCTCTCATAGATCTTCCCGTGACGGGCAAGGCAGCTCCTACGATCGCGGATCCCAGTCTGCTTTATAAGGCACTCATTTTTTTAATAATCCACTGATCCAAGATCTGAAGTCCTAAGGTATATTGTGTCTCTATATAGACTCAAACACTACCCATAGCGGCCCAACACACTCATGGTTCAGGATATTCAGCGTACTCGCCCTACCGAAACGACGTCTGCGCAAGCGAATGGGCAGTTTCCAGCTTCGGCCCCAGCAGCTAACCCCGTTTTTTATCGCACCTATAGCCGTAAGCTTACCGGAAGCCAGCGTGAATCTTGGACTGAGGTGACGAGAAGGACCCTGAGAGGATTAGTCGAATTGGGGAAATTCACCCCTGAAGAAACGGATCTTGTCCGTAAAATGCAGCAGGAACTCAAATGTCTGCCGTCGGGTCGTTGGCTATGGGTGGGCGGAACAGAATGGGTCACGAAGCCTGAGAATTTTAATGGTTCCTACAACTGCACCAGTACTAATGTGGTGGATTGGGCCGCGTTTGGTTTGATGATGGATCTGGCCATGATGGGCTGCGGTACAGGCGCAATTCTAGAACCAAAATATACAAATCGTCTTCCTGAAATCCGCAATCGTTTGATTATTAAAATGGGCTGGGGCATTGGCACGGTTCCAGAGGTCGATCGGGCTGAAACGACTGAAATTAAATTCAATGGAAATGCTGTTGAAATCATCGCTGGAGATAGCCGTCGCGGGTGGGTTGATTCCTATCAGCGATTGCTCGAACTTTCCACGGATGCCAGGTTCACAGGTGATGTAACTGTTACGATCGATCTCGGCAATATTCGTCCCGCAGGTGAAAAGCTTAAAGGCTTTGGCGGAGTTGCAAATCCGGTTAAATTACCTCCGCTTTATGAGCGTTGTGCGCAGATTTTGAATAAGGCGATCGGGCGTAAACTTAGCCCCGTTGAATGCTGTTTGTTGATTGATGAAGCCGCAGCCTGCGTGGTTGCAGGTAATATTAGAAGATCTGCGGGGATGCGTCAAGGGAATAGTGCAGATACAGAATTTGCATCTGCCAAAGACGATTTATGGCAACAGGGCGAAGATGGCAACTGGCGTATTGATCCAGAGCGCGATGCCTATCGGATGGCCAACCATACCCGTGTGTATCATCACAAACCAAGCAAACAAGAAGTTCTGGATGCCGTGCGTAAACAATTTCATTCAGGTGAAGGTGCGATTCAATATGCCCCCGAAGCGATCGCCCGATCGAGTGCTGATTTGTTGCGAACCCGTGATCAACAAATTGAATTCATTACGGCTTATGAATTGGGTAAAGGTGCTGAGTTTTTACTCAATCTAAAATCTGATATGTCCACCGAAGAAATCGATCATCGTTTAGGCCGATATGGTTTGAATCCCTGCGTGACTGCTGATACTTGGGTTCATACAGAATTGGGTGCACGTCAGGTGAAAGACTTGATTGGTCAACAACATGGCACCTATATCAATGGTGAGTTGTTCAGTACAACTGAAGATGGTTTCTTCTTTAGCGGTGTGAAACCCGTCGTGAAATTGCAAACTCAAGAAGGACATAGTTTGCGTTTAACAGGCAACCACCGCGTTTTAAAAGTCACTGCTCAAACTCAGAAATCGCAATATACCGAATGGGTTGAAACGGCTGATTTGCAACCAGGCGATCGGGTTTTAATTCACAATCACCGTGGGCTACAACCTTGGTCTGGAGCAGGAACTGCCAATGAAGGATGGCTTTTAGGTAATTTGATTGGCAATGGTTGTTTTGCGGTTTCTGAAAAGAATCATGTATATCAAGCAAATCTCCGCTATTGGGGAAAAAACCAAGTTGAAATGAAGGAATATGCACTCGCATTAGCCAATGAACTAACGCCCAATGCGCCCAAGCCGCTGAAAGGTTGTTATCACAATAGGAATCAATATTATCAAGTGAGTTCTGCCCCGCTAGCCCAACTCGCTAAACAGTTCGGAGTTGTAGCAGGCCATAAAACGATTACGCCTGCGATCGAAGAAGCTAGCCATGATTTCTATTGCGGCTTTTTGCGTGGATTGTTTGATGCTGATGGGAGCGTTCAAGGCAACCATATTAAAGGCGTGAGTGTCCGGTTATCACAAAGCAATGAATCACTCTTGGAAGCAGTTCAAAGAATGTTGTTGCGTTTGGGGATTAGCTCCACAATCTACCGCAACCGCCGACATGAACAAGTCCGTTTGATGCCAAATTCTAAACGTGAACTAGCAGAATATGCTTGTAAAGCTCAGCATGAACTTGTAATTGCTAATGACAATTTACCTGTATTTTTAGAAACGATCGGGTTCCAAGAACCTCAAAAACATGAATTGCTCACGTCTCTACTATCGGAATACAAACGTAAATTGAATCGCGATCGTTTTGCTGTCACAGTTTCAGAGATTACCCCAGATGGGACAGAAGCGGTCTACGATTGCACTGTTCCTGGAATTTCTCGTTTTGATGCTAATGGATTTGTTGCACATAATTGCGGCGAAATCATCGGAGAAGACTTCCACTGTAACCTTTCAGAGATCCACCTTAATCAGATTGATCCAAATGATTACCAAGCGCAGGATGATGCCTTTACAGCAGGTGGTTTGACAGTTGCTGGACTGTTGAATCATCAATTTACTGAACCACGTTATCAAAAATCACGGTTGATGGACCCGATCGTGGGCGTATCATTCACCGGATTGTTTGATTTCTTTGTTCAAGCCTTTGGTACCGAATGGCTGAATTGGTGGGAAGCGGGTCGCCCAGACACCATGCGCGGCCTAGAATTCAAATCTAAAGAACAAGAATACTTATCTCGCTGGAAAGCAACAGTTCACCGCGTTGTGGGTGAGTATTGTCTAAAACATGGATTGAAAGTCCCCAACCGCTGCACCACCGTACAACCTGCGGGCACTAAGAGTTTGCTAACGGGCGCATCGTCGGGCTGGCATCCACCCAAGGCACAACGGTTCATCCGTCGGATTACTTTCCGTAAGAATGATCCCGTTGCTATGGCTTGTTTGGACTATGGGTACAGTATTGTTCCGTCGCAATCGGACAAAGACGATCAAGGCAATTTGCTAAATGATCCCTTTGATTCGCGTTGTACTGAATGGTTAGTGGAAATTCCAGTCGAAGTGCCTTGGGCAAACATTCCCGGTGCTGATGAAGTCTCGATCGAAATGTTCTCGGCTACGGCGCAATTTGATTTTTATATGCAAGTGCAGAAGTATTACACAGCCCATAATACGAGTGCCACGATCGAACTTCGCGAAGATGAGGTTGATGCCTTGGCAGATGTGATTTATGATTCTGTCGCGACTAATGGTGGGTATATGAGTGCTGCATTGCTAGCCCGATTTGATGCCCCATTCCCGCGCTTGCCTTTTGAGAAGATCGATCGGGAAACTTATCTGAAACTCTCCGTTGAAGTCATAGGTCGTCGTAAAACTGATGATTTCTATGGTGCGTTGGCGAAGTACGATTCCGGGGAAATGATTACGGAAGGTCCAGCAGGCTGCGATTCTGACAAGTGTCTGTTTGCCGCAGAAACTAAGTAAACCTTAAGTTCAGTGATTAAAAGAAACCGGGTGGTCGAAGTTCGATCGTCCGGTTTCTATATAAAACAAATTAATCAAGTTAATCAAGAAAGGTTGCATACCGCTAGAATCGATCGCAAGGAAAATAAATCAGAATAAAAGTCCAGTATAAAACGGCTACTCACCCCGATCGTCGATCGCATGATGTAGGAGTCCCCCGATCGTCGCTATAATTATGACAATCGATATTGGAGGAGTCTTAATCATGGCTGAAAGTATCATCAGTACTACCTTTGAAAGCCTACTGGAGACCATAGCAAATTTGGGACAAAGCGAGAAAAGAAAACTCTGGGAGTATCTAGATTCCGAGTTGTCTGAAGATGAACTCGATGAGCAGACGATCGCCGATATTGAATTAGCTTACACAGATTACGCCGCAGGTGATTATCTAACAATTCAAGAGTATCGGGCACAACGTTTAAAACAGTCTGTATGATGTCCGAAGTCATTGTCCCTAGAAGTGTTCAGAAAGTGATTGATGCTTTATCGGATGAAAACTTGCGTGATAGAATTTAAGATGACCTTGAAGCACTAGTCACAATCCCTCGCCCAGATGGTGTTGTGAAGATGAAAGGGCACAATGCTAGATATCGCATTCGTATTGGGGATTATCGTGTAATTTATGACATTAATGATGGCAAACTACTAATTCTTGTTGTGAACTTCCAGCACCGTCGTGAAGTCTATCGAAAACGATGAGTAATTTTATTATCATCTCAGGCACCAAAATAGAATTATTTGGCCCAGTGTATCGATCGCGGGCATTTTGAAAATCGATCGAGTCGTTGCTGAATTTCAAGTGGAATATAGGTAATCAAAGAGTCACTAAAAATACTCCGCTGCAAACTTCAGTAAAATCTCCGCATGGGGAGGCCCGATCGGATGCACCTGATTTGCTTTGACCGAAAGCCTACAGCCTTGCTTCAATTCCTCTACTGTCACCAAATCAAAATCCCAACCCTCTGAAAGTGTCAACTCCGAAAGATTCACCGTCAAAGGAGCATGGAACACATGGCGAATCACTTCATCGCTTTCACTCACCATATAAAATTCTGGCGTTGGCATAGCATAGCTAATTTCCTCCATCACCTCCCGTACCACCGCAATCTCTGGCGTTTCACCCAGTTCAATATGTCCCCCAAAAAAGCCCCAATATCCTGGATACCAAATTGTTGGAATATTGTCTCGCAATTGCATTAGAAATTTGTTGTCTTGATGCAGAATGGCGATCGCTACCGAAACTTTAGCTTTAGGCATTTCAATGATTGAAGATTCAGACATAATTGTAAATTACGGAATTTAGATTAGAGGATTTAGACTTTAGACAATGAAACTTGCATCATTTCCTTGCGCCGCTTGCCAGCTTCTAGCATCGTAATACAGATCTTCCAGAGTAATACTTTCAAGTGCTGCTTGAATTTTTTGATGGAGTCGATTCCACACGGCAAACGTCACCCAATCTTCTGCGTCCTCGCTGCGAATCTGATGGGGCAACGGCTGTACCGACTCACCCACCGCTGATAAAATTTGGCCTAACGTAATTTTTGCAGGCGATCGCATTAATTGATATCCACCCTGCGCACCCCGCACCGATCGAACCAACTCTGCCTTGCGCATTTCAATTAGGAGTTTCTCTAGGTACGGCGCAGGTAGTTCCTGACGTAGGGCGATCGCATTTACCGAGGCTGGCCCATAATGCGGTTGAAACGTGAGATCGAGTAATGCTTTAACACTGTAATGACCACGAGTCGTCAGTTTCATAGAATACTGGGTAATAATCAACCTCAGTTTCCCACAGCACCCTTGAACAGCTCCATTGAATAACCCCAGCCGATCGGAAATTCAACAAAAACTCTTCGATCTCGATTTCCATAAAGTCGGGTTTGCTCGTTTGTCCGATTGGGATCACGAACCCCCGGAAAAACTTCAAACCTGGCTAGAAAATGGCTACCAAGCCGACATGAATTGGATGCAAGCCCCTCGCCGTCAAGATGTGCGCACTCTTCTTCCCGAAGCAAAATCTATCATTTGTGTCGCACTCAACTACTACACCGATCTCGATCGGCCTAACACTCCCGACCACGCCAAAATCTCTCGTTACGGTTGGGGCCGCGATTACCACAAAATATTACACAAACGCCTCAAAGCCTTTTCTCTTTGGCTCGAAAGCCAAGATCCCACCATCAAAACGCGCTACTACGCTGATACTGGACCCATTCAAGACAAGCTCTGGGCGCAGCGATCGGGCCTGGGATGGGTCGCCAAAAACAGCAACGTTATTACCCGTGAATTCGGCTCTTGGGTCTTCTTGGGTGAAATTCTCACCACATTAGATCTCGACCCTGATGTGCCGCACACTCAACATTGTGGGACCTGTACCCGCTGCATTGATGCCTGCCCAACCCGTGCGATCGTTGCGCCCCACATTGTCGATGCCAATCGTTGTATCGCTTACCACACTATTGAAAACCGAGCCGAAACCCTACCGGAACCGATCGCTCAGAACTTAAATGGATGGGTAGCGGGCTGTGATATTTGCCAAGACGTTTGCCCCTGGAATATCAGTTTTGCGACTCCGACCCATTTGCCAGATTTCCAGCCCTACGAATGGAATATTGCCCCGAAGCTTACCGAACTCGCGAATATTTCCCAAGACGACTACGATCGTCGATTTCCTGCCTCTGCCCTGCGTCGCATCAAGCCCGACATGCTGCGTCGTAATGCAACAGCGAACCTCAAAAATCTCTCATCCAGTGAGTTCCAAGAATTTTCTGACAGTTCGGACATTCTCACCTCGCCGGGTGACAGCGATTAGGGCATGATATTAGTGACAGGAATTTATTGAAGAATTCACTCAAAGACTAATAGAGAGGACGATCGTGGCTTCTGCGGGATTTAAGGATTATTACAGCGTCTTGGGCGTGGTCAAATCAGCCGATGCTGACGAGATTAAAAAAGCATTTCGCCAACTTGCGCGTAAACACCATCCCGACGTTAATCCCGGTGACAAAGCCGCTGAAGACAAATTTAAAGAGATCAACGAAGCCTACGAAGTTCTCTCCGATAAAGACAAGCGGGCAAAGTATGACCAATATGGTCAATATTGGAACAAAGCAGGCGCACCCTCCCCATCAGGTGGCGGTTACGGTCGTGGTGCTAGTGATTTTGATGATGTCGAATTTGGCAAATATGGCAACTTTGATGAGTTCATCAACGATCTTTTAGGTCGAATGAATAATGGGGGGGGCGCAAGCGGTGGACGGGGCGGCGATCCCTTTGGCGGCGGTTTTCGTAATCCAGGCAATTATGGCGGCGGGTCATCGGCAGGGGCAAATCTCGATATAGAGGCAAAAATCACCCTTACTTTTTCCGAAGCCTTCAACGGTGTTCAAAAGCCATTGTCAGTCAACAATGAAAGCATTACGGTCAAAATTCCTGCCGGAGCTAAAATCGGTAGCAAAATTCGCGTCCGGGGCAAAGGCAACTACAGCCCGCAATACACGAGTCAACGGGGCGATCTGTATCTGCGCATTGAACTCGTAAAGCATCCATTTTTTCAATTTGATGGAGATAATCTAACCTGTGATGTCCCGATCGCTCCTGATGAAGCCGTTCTGGGTACTCAAATCGAAGTACCGACTCCTGATGGTTCAGTGACGGTTAATGTTCCGGCTGGAGTTAAATCTGGACAGTCTTTACGTCTGCGTGGCAAGGGTTGGAAAAATACTAAGGGCGATCGCACGGATCAATTCGTCAAGCTCATAATCGTACCGCCCAAGGATCTCAGTGCCATTGAAAAAGAAGCCTATGAAACCCTGAAAGCCAATCGAAGTAGTGATCCACGATCGAGTTTAAAGTCCGTCAAGCTCTAAATTGCGACCAACACTTCATAGTGCAATCCGATCGAGTTGTTGACAAAGCATCTTAGCGAATCGGCTGCCCTTGCCATAATTTTTAGGTGATTGAGCTTGAGCGGCATCTTCGGACATCAGGAGATCAACTTGCTCAATTAAAGCCGTTTCAATTTTGCTATCCAAGCTTTCGAGCTGCTCCAAGGTCACAAACGCTGAGGCTTGCTCTTTTACGTAGTGTTTGAGTAACGCAATCATTTTGTGCCGTACTGATTCTCGCAATTCCTTCAGTTTCAACAGCCGTGTTACCTGAAATTGAGCCGCGAGTCCAACATTAGCTGCGATCGCTGTCATGGATAATCCTTCTTGGTGGAACAGCCTCATGGCCATTAGATAGTCCTGATTTTTGGGAGCTTTTAAGGTCTGAACGCGATCGGTAATGGCAGTCTGAATTGCTTTTTCCAAGGCTTCCGAAAAAGCATAACGATAGTGTTGTACAAAATCTTCCGCTGCCCGATCGCTCTCACTTTCTTCAAGATTCGGAGCCGCCAAGCTCATCTCGCGAGAATCTTCATCGCCCTTGCCATGAATCGAAAGCGTCTTTATTCTTCCAGTCCGAACGGCAATTCGGTACGATCGCAACCGATCGGCGATGGTTCTTAATTCCCGCATCACCCGAGAGGCTGGTCCGATTCCCAACCGTTCTCCCATTTCATTAAGTTGTGCTTCCGTTGGCTCAGGACATTGCCCCTTGGCTCCCGATTGACGGGCAATCAACCGATCGCGACGATACACGCCATGGTAGGCATCCAGCATGGAGAGTGCAGTTTGAATTTCCGGCTCCGTTAACGGCTGCGTCCCTGACAATACTCGACGGAGCTTGGTAGGAAGCGTGTCGTTGAGAATGGCCCAGTCACTGAGTAGGTAAACTCCGCATTCCAGCAAAAATGTATTGAGTTCTCGGTGATGCTTCACCAATCGAGTGGTCCAGGTTGCTAAACTTGCCCGCTCAGGGTCAAACGTGTCCAAAATTTGCCGTGCCACCGATCGATACCCTATTTCCGATGAGATCTCCTGCCAGACTCGTCCGTCATCATCCAAAACCAATGGTAATAATTCCGATCGTCGCACCCCATGCAATTCCCCAAACTGCATTTCCAACTGAACACAGGTCATCTCAATTTGTTTCGAGATAAAGCAGCGAAGACTCAACTCGGCGTATCTATTGGCTTGTGTGGAAGTCGAGTTTCCAGACGGGCGAGCGATCGCCATTAATTGCCGCTGAATCGATAGGTTTGTCATTTCGATTAATTCAGGAAAACTCTCGCCTAAGAACGATCGAACCTCGGGTAATTCCTGAGTCTGACTACGCCCAGAGGCGGTGAGCTTGATCAATTTCCAGTACTGAGAAGCCGTATTCATAGGAAAAATGAAGGCAAAGGATAACGTGGTTCTATAAGTGGTTCCATCAGAAGATTACTCGCAAAACCTTGGACAGTCCCAACAGACTATCGAAAACAGCGCCTTCATCAAGATTGATCCCCACTACATTCGCAACCAAGCCAGCTACGAATTCCTGTAACGTATTGTAATACTGACAGTTTGCCGCTATAGTAATCGAATCTTCACTCCTTGCTTATCCACATTCATCGGCATTCTAGCCATTTTAATGTGTTGACATCATGGGATGGTAGAGCGCGATTGCGGCATACTGTGGTGACAGTCCAGTTAACTGGATTGATGCGAAAAGCGAAGCAGTTGTCAGGCGCGATCGCAACTTAGTGCGACAGCTAAATCCTTTTCGTTTACGGACACCTTAAAACTTATACATGGGCAACAAGCCAACGATCGCTGTCTCTCACTTAGGCTGCGAAAAAAATCGAATCGATACTGAGCACATGCTTGGTTTGTTAGTGCAAGCCGGATATCAAGTCGATACAGATGAAGCTTTAGCGGATTACGCTATTGTCAACACCTGTAGCTTTATCCAAGCTGCTCGTGAAGAATCAGTCCGGACGCTCGTCGAACTAGCTGAATCAGGCAAGAAAATTGTCATCACGGGTTGCATGGCCCAGCACTTTCAGGATCAACTACTGGACGAAATTCCAGAAGCAGTTGCTCTAATTGGGACCGGAGATTACCACAAAATTGTGGACGTTATTGAACGGGCAGAAGCTGGTGAACGCGTCAAAGAAGTCTCGCAAGAGCCGACTTACATCGCTGATGAACTAGTCCCTCGCTACCGGACCACAACCGAAGGTGTTGCCTACGTAAGAGTTGCTGAAGGTTGTGACTACCGTTGCGCTTTTTGTATCATTCCTCATCTTCGAGGCAATCAACGATCGAGATCGATCGAGTCCATTGTCACTGAAGTCACAAATCTGGCCGCAGAAGGCGTTCAAGAGATTATCTTAATCTCCCAAATCACCACCAACTACGGACTTGATTTGTACGGCGAAGTCAAACTCGCTGAGCTGATTCGAGCGCTAGGTGAGGTAGATGTTCCGTGGATTCGTATGCACTATGCATATCCCACAGGACTAACCTTAAAAGTCATCGATGCCATTCGGGACACCCCCAATGTCATTCCCTATCTCGACTTGCCGTTGCAGCATTCTCATCCCGAAGTGTTGCGCGCCATGAATCGTCCTTGGCAGGGACGCGTAAACGATGGCATTATTGAGCGCATTAAAGAAGCAATTCCTAATGCTGTACTGAGAACTACTTTAATTGTCGGGTTCCCCGGTGAAACTGAAGAACAGTTCCAACATCTGCTCGATTTTATAAAACGACACGAATTTGACCATGTTGGGGTCTTCACCTTCTCCGCAGAGGAAGGGACTCCCGCCTACGATTTGCCCAATCCGGTAGATCAAGAAATTATGGATGTGAGACGCGACGCTATTATGGCTGCGCAGCAACCGATTTCTTTGAAGCTGAATCGAGCGCAAATTGGTCAAGTTGTAGACGTGCTCATTGAACAGGAAAACCCTGAAACTGGTGAGTTAGTCGGACGATCGAAACGATTCGCGCCGGACGTAGACGGTCTAGTCTACATTCGTGGTGAAGCCGCACTGGGAACTATTGTTCCGGTTGCGATCGATGATGCAGATGTGTACGACCTTTATGGTCATGTAGCAACTGCTGCGGATGTCATGAAATTGTCGCCTGCACTCGTAGCACGATAATTTTTAGACTTGTCTTGGCGCTTCTACTGGCTTAGGCCGAAAACCTTGCTGACACTGAGCGCTAGGACATTAAGGGTGGGTTGCGACGTTATTTTGCAGCGTACCCATTTGTAAGCCCTATTTTGTTTTGGACATATCGAATGACGCTTTCTTTTCACGACTTAGGACTTTCCGAAGAGTGTGCTCAGTTTCTAGAGCAACAAGGTTTTACGACTCCAACGCCAATCCAAGAGCAGGCGATTCCTCCATTGTTGGCTGGCCGCGATGTCATGGGAATTGCCCAGACCGGAACGGGTAAAACCGCAGCATTCTCGCTTCCTATTCTTGAGCGACTTGATCCATCGGTCAATCACATTCAAGCCCTGATCTTGACTCCGACTCGTGAGTTGGCGGTCCAAGTGAGTGCTGCAATGCGCAACTTCATCAGCGATCGTCGCGTTAAGATTCTGCCAATTTACGGTGGTCAGTCCATTGAATTGCAAATTTCTCGCTTGAATCGCGGTGTCCAAATTGTTGTCGGAACTCCCGGTCGAGTCATTGACTTGCTCAACCGAGGCGATCTGCGCATCAACCAAATCAGTTGGTTTGTGTTGGACGAAGCTGATGAAATGCTTAACATGGGATTCATTCAAGATGTCGAACGAATCTTGACCCAAGCCCCAACTGAGCGTCAAACTGCGTTCTTCTCCGCCACGATGGAGCCATCCATTCGTAAGTTGGTCGCTCGCTTCCTCAAGTCTCCAGTAGACGTGAAAATTGAGTTGGCCAATGCTTCTCCCAGCATGATCAATCAGGTCGCTTACGTTATTCCTCGGGGTTGGACCAAAGCCCGATCGCTCCAGCCAATTTTGGAACTGGAAGATCCGTCTTCGGCCATCATCTTTGTACGGACTCGGAAAGCTGCCGCTGACCTAACGGCGCAACTTCAAGCCGCTGGACACAGTGCTGATGAGTATCATGGAGACCTGACCCAAAGCCAACGTGAACGCCTGCTAGTCCGCTTTAAGCAGCATCAAGTGCGTTGGATTGTTGCAACGGACATCGCAGCACGCGGTATTCATGTAGACAACTTGACTCATGTCATCAACTTTGACTTGCCCGATAGTCTTGACAGCTACGTTCACCGCGTTGGTCGGACAGGTCGTGCGGGTAATGAAGGCACCGCAATTTCCATTGTGCATCCGTTGGATCGCCGTAAATTGCGTGACATCGAGCATCATGTGCGTCAAAAGCTGGAAATCCGTGAAGTTCCAACCCGTGCAGAAATCGAAGCAAAGCATCTTGAAAATCTCAAGGCTCAGCTTAAAGATGCATTGATTGGCGAACGCATGGCATCCTTCTTGCCGATCGTGTCTCAATTGGCTGAAGAAGGCTTTGAACCTCACACGATCGCAGCAGCAGCCCTACAGCTCTTCTATGACAAAACCCGGCCAAACTGGATGGATGGTGGCGCAGACCCTACTCCTGATGAATTGGATCAAGATCGTCCCCGTAACAATCGTCGCCCGCGTAATGGCAGCGGTGGTGGCGGCGGAGAACGTCGCTATGGCGGTGGCGGTGGAAATCGTCGCCCTCGTGATGGTAATGCCGCCCGTCCAGTTCTGAAGAGCTAGAGCCAAGCTGGCAATAACTCAGAAATAATGTTTTCTAGTTTTTAGAAGATTCAATGTAAGGCATCTCTTTTTGGGGTGCTTTACGTTTGCTTAGAGTAAATCCTCTCATTCACAACGGCTTGTATGTTGTTATCGACTGACTTATTAGCCTTTTATCGAAATTTAGTAACCCGTGATTTTGTCGTATCTGATCTAGAAACCACTGGATTTAAGCCGCCGATCGCCCGCGTTACCGAAATCTCTGTTCTCCATGCCAATCTTACAGAGGGGATTCAAGGGCAGTACAGTACCCTAATTAATAGCCAATCTGATGTGCCTTACCATATCACCCGTCTCACGGGGATCACTCAAGACATGGTAGACGAGGCACCCGATGCAAAATATGTCTGGCCGGATTATCACGAGCATTTAAAGTCAGGTGTTTTGGTTTGTCATAATTTAGATTTTGACTATCCCTTTATGAGATCGGAACTCAAAACTTATGGCATTGAATTTGAAAAAGCAAAAACCGATCGGCTTTGTACGGTTATTTTTTCGCGACTAATGTTGCCAGATTTACCCTCTCGCAGTTTGCCGAATTTGGTCCAACATTTTGGTTTTGATGTTGGGCCTGCCCATCGGGCTGAATCAGATACCCTAGCCTGTTGGTTATTACTAGAGCGATTGCTTAATGAAATGCTAGAAACTCCGGATGATGAATTACTAAAACGCTTTAAAAAACAATGGATCCCCGATCGTGAGGCGGCACTCATTCTCAATTTCCAAACCTACAAAGCGATCGAAATCCTGTCCGACGCAAGTATTTTATGTCGCAACTCTCGCCGAAATTCAACCATTATGTATCAGCGTGGTGATGTCGAACGGATTGCTCTAGAGCTATCGGGTTCGTAATTGGGTCTAGATTTAGTTTAGGTTGAGCCTAAATTTAAGAAGCTCATAGCTGAACGCAACTGGGCGATCGGTGCTGTATTTGATACTGACGAAGAGTACTAATACCTAAGAAAGCCAGATCTTTCTCAGGGCGCAATTGTGATGCTAAATGAGGTAAGTATTGCCGGATTAGATTGGTAATAAACACCGTATCACCACCTGTAATGTAGATTGGGCTACTCGGAAAGCGTGTTAGCCAGTCTTGAATAAAACTATTCATGCTAGATGCAATGCTATGTAACACTCCACTTGAAATCGATTCTGCTGTGTTCATCGCCCATCGAGTTGGGAGCTTAATATTTTCCGGTATCAGCGTTGGTAGTGCAGCAGTCGATTGTCCAAGTGACTGGAGTTGAAGTCGCAAACCGGGAAAAATTGCACCACCTACTAAGCAACCTGCCGCATCTGCACCCGTTAAAGTCATTGCGGTTCCACAATCAATTACTAAAGCGGCTCCCCCTGCCAACTGAACTGCTCCCCAAGCGGAAATTGCTCTATCTCCCCCTAAAGTTGGGTAAGCATCACCCAGTGGAATATCGTTCAAGGTCAGCAAATTCGATCGCAGATATTGTTGCCAAAACTGTGTTTGATGGGGAACTACAGAAATTATCCACAGATCCGGCATACTTTCCCACTGTGGAAGTTTAATGCTCGGATCAATTAATTGACAGCGGTGAAAATTAAACTGATTAATAATCAAACGTTGAATCTTAAATGCATCTAAATGCGGTGTATCCCAACTTGCCTGCAATACATCCTCAGAAAACCAAGCCCAATGCAATCTTGAGTTACCAATAGACAAGCCCAACCAATCATTAAATTTAACAAAACTATTGCCTAATCCAAATTTTCGGAACGTTTTACGAGATCGACTTGGAACGGACGAAAAGTTGATGTCTGTAGAGGAAAGGCGCATAAATCTTGGGGATGAGATGATTGTCTAGCTCAAGCGTAACTCTTTTACTCGCAATGGCTTTTCATAAACCGATCGGTTATTGGCTATTTTAGGTAGATATAGAAAATCGTTAGTCAGCACATATTACGAAACTTTAGACCATTTGCAGTCTAAAAACAGTAAAAATCCGATGAATTACTGAGCTGGTTTATAATTTTAGTGATCGTAAAATCTGGAAATTCTTGTAAACTAATAAAAACTAGGAACGATTATCATTTAATCCTTTAGGAGATGAAATTTGTAGAGCGATCTTCACTTCACCTCTGTGTTATGTCCAAATAGTATTGCTAGGACGTCTAAAACTTCTAGGGTACCTACACTACCACTTGCCGCTAATTGTAGCGATAGATAGTATTGAAGCAACTCCATATTTTGTTTGGGACTAAGTTGGTTTTGCCAACGTCTGTTATGTCCTACCAATAGCGATTAACCCCAAACGCCATATTCCTACTTTTCAAGGCAGCGGATCAGATTCTTAGTAGATGGATGTTCATCTGTTGAAAGTTGAGGGTTATCTTTACATCTATTTTTGATGACATTCAAATCGATTAAACTTTGGGCTGGGCTTTTTTTGAGGACAGATTCCTGTTCTTGTTTAGCGGCTTTATTAAGACCTACTTGTTCCAAAAGATTAATCAATTCAATCTGAATTGCAGTGTCCTCGGGATTGTTCAATTTTGCAGTCGCCAAGGTATCGATCGCCTCATACCAAAGAGAATTATCGGCGTAACTTTGGGCACGATCGTTCAAGGTCTTGCTAGCTTTCAGTAAGTCTTGTAGGGCGGGAGGCTCTTCGACACGGGTAATGCTGGCGGAGATGATTTTAGCAGTTTTATAGGGTTCCGCAGGATTGCAAATTATACTGGCGGACCAATCATAATCTTTCCCAGTGATTAATTCTGAAGCATTTTTTGGATAGGGAATAGCTTGAAATCCTGGGGTTTTCGGTTGGATGATTTGCTTCCACACTACTCCTAATTTTCCGACTTGACGGAGACGGATTTCAAGAGCTTGATCCCCGGTGAAGTAGGCGTACAGGGTCGGGCGAGCCAAGCTGGTTTGGCCGATATGGTCGGCTGGGGAGAGGGTTGCGAGAAACAGCAATTTTTGTGACCCTGGACAGCTTGCATCTCCCATACTTCTCGTTCCTGAGCCTTCTGTCCGACTGGGGGAAATACGTCCTGGGGGTTGATATTTAATCGTATTTTCAGCAAATGCAGATTGATTTGGGTTGGTGGCAAGGAAGGTCTGAAGGCTTAGAAGAGCCAGAATGCTGGTGAGTAATGTCGTGAATTTTGATGGCATATCATTTAGCTCCTCAGTGTGCGTTCTCAGTGTGCGTTTTTTCTTATCTTCTTGCTGATATAAACAGGTTCCGTATTTATATGCATTTTTAGACGATTACTTCGTTCAAATCAGTAATTAGAGATGTATTTGCTTATGATCTCGTATATTCTCTATCTAATATGTTCAGTTGGCAGTGACGGTGAATGGAGAGAGTTAGTTCCCGTTTCTGTGTTAATCAAGTTGTTGTTTCTGTAGTGGGGTGTTCTGTGACAGGGTACAGAAGCGACAAAATTTGGTAAATGTCGGTAGATTGTTCACGACCTTTGAGTTGAACCGCTCCAATAGATTTCGAGGGAAATAATCCGTCCGTACATTTTTGTGTTGTGTCACTAATTAAAATTCGACAGATTCCGCCCTCAATGGATTTGTCGTAACTTTCTAAACGTGCGGCAATATTTACGGTGTCGCCGATGGCGGTAAAGTCCATCCGCTGATGCCCGCCAAGACTTCCAGTGACGGCGGTTCCGGTGGCTATACCGACGCGCATTTGAATCATGGGTTTCCCAGCAATCCGCCAACCTTGATTGAGTTTTTCTAGTGCTCTCCCCATATCTATTGCACAGCGAATGGCGCTTTCCGCATCTTGATTAATTTGGGCTTGTGTTTCTCTGGCCAAGGGCACGCCGAATAATGCCATAATCGCATCGCCAATGAATTTATCAATCACGGCACCATGTTCAATAGTGATCTGTGTCATGGCACTCATGTATTCATTCAGCCATTCCATTAGGTCTTCTGGATCGGTTTTTTCGGAAATGGTGCTGAAGTCTTTAATGTCAGTAAAAATTACGGTCACGGGCATTTTGCGACCTTTGACATGACCGTTGGTAATCAGTTGATCTCGATCGGCCCAAATGGTCTCGGCTACTTTCGGACTAACATATCGCCCGAATAGGTTCATCATCACTTTGCGATCGGTGCGTTCTTGACTGGCGACATATCCGGTTAGAGCGATCGCAGCCATGCTTATGGCCACAGCAGGCGGCACTAATGGAATCCACCAACCTTGTAAAAAGGCGTAGTAAGTTAATAACAATAATGTGCCTTCGGATAGGCTAATGGCCAAGATGGCAAGTCGGGGCGATCGAATGAACCAGGCGATCGTGCTGCCAATACAGGCCCACCCAAAAATCCAGAGGTGTTCGCGCCAATCCACTAAAGGAATCCCGTAGACTATTTTGGGTGGGTCGCTCCAAACTTGTAGCTGGGGACGATCGTTAAGCGCTGCGCTGAGGATTTGGCTGGTTAGGTTGGCTTGAATTTCGACTCCGTTGGTTTTTTCGGGGCTGGTAAGTGTGTTGTCACTGTAGGGAGTGTAGAAGAAGTCCTTCAGGCTTTCGGCGGTGGTTCCGATGAGGACAATTTTGTCTTTTAGGGCATTAGAGGGCAAGGTTTTTAGATCTTGCATCGAGTAGGTGCGGAAGGAACGGCTGGCTCCTCGGTAGTTCAGTAATATTTGGTAACCTCCAGCATCAGCGTTGATGTAGCTGCCATCGTAGGCTTCAAAGATGGGAAAAATGCTGCGATTTAGTTTTAATGCGGGATTGGTTGCGTCGGCTGGGATCGGGGTAATGCCGTCTTTTTCTAGGTAGATTAGAGCGAGGCGTAGTCCCAAACTTGCTAACGATTCGCTGCCGTCGGGAGTAGTCCAGTACATTATGGCGCGGCGCAGTTTGCCATCGCCGTCTATTAAAATGTTGTTGGAGCTGGTTTGACCGAGTGCTTGGAGGACGTGGGATGGGTTGACACTGGACCGATCGCGGTTGCCGCTCCGTTTTTCGATGCCGATCAGATTAGGTGTGGTTTTGAAGACTTGGTTGAGTTCTTTGTTGCCGGGTTCGACGGGGAAGTCGCGAAATAAATCGAGTCCGATCGCTCTTGGTTGTTGTTTTTTGATGGTATTGATTAAGTCAGCTAGGGCTTTGTCGTCTATGGGGTAGCGTTCTAGGGATTGTAGGTCTGATTCACTGATTCCAACGATGACGACGCGTTCGTCTAAGGCTTCGCGGGGCCGTATCCGAAAGAATTGGTCGAGGGCCATCCATTCGATCGGTTGCAACCAACCCAGTAGCCGGAGGGCAATGATGGCGATCGTAATGGTGGGGGCGGTTCCCCAGAGGGCAGTGCGGTGAAGGACTGTTTTAAGGGCGGGGGAGAGGGCCACGGGTAGGAAGTCCGAGAAAGGGGAATACATCACGTTGTTCTGATGTAGTGTGCCCGATTCCGGAAAAAGCTGCATATTGCCTGGGATTAGCTTGTAGATTTCGTTCAGTTAGAGAATAGGTTAGAGATTGGTGTGGCTTGGAACATCGCCTACGATTTTATTTCCAATCATCATCATCCCAAGGATCATTTTTTCTAAGATCGGGAGTCTGTGGCATCGGCTTCGCGGTGAACGATCGCGGTGTATCCTCATCCGACTTCTCATCATTATTATATATAGACGATTGTGGAATCGATAGATTGAGCAAAGGTCTATCGGTTTGCGGTTCATGCCGATTTGATTGCCCATCTGAAGAGCTGCGATCGCCATTCTCAACTATCGATCGTTTACTGTAACGTTGTGCGATCGGCTGCTCGGGGGATTGCTTTAGGTGACTTTGGATTCGATCTTGCTCGTCCCAATCATCAAAATCAAACTCATCATTATTATCAAGTCGATCGTCAATCCGATCGTTAGGCCAAGGGTCGCGATCGCGCTGCCATTGTGAATCTTGGACGCGTCCTTCATCGAGAAAATCTTGGGCACGCTCCTTCACTTTTGAAGTAACTTCCGTTCCAATGGATCGAGCACGATTAAATAATGTTTGAAATCCCGCCTGTAACTCTTGTCCGATCTGTGATGCATCACTACTGAGCCGATCATTGAGCCGATCGCCAAACTGATCATTCTCGCCGCCATCCTCACGATTGTCTAAGCGTTCATTAATTCGATCGGTTACCTTTTTTAACTTGCGTTCAATGCGTTCCTCTAAGCCTGAGAATTTTTGCTCCAGCTTTTGATCCATTCCCACTTGATAGAGTTCCAATCCCGGCACAATCCCACCTGAAACCATCACTCTCCCGCGACCATAGCCCAAAATTTGGTTCGGATATAGCGAGTACAACTTTCCCGTCAATCCCTGTAATCCACTGGATGCCAACAAATAGTGACGAATATTGCCCGACTTCAATTGGAATACATAGTCATTAATTCGTCCCACTCGCTTTCCCTCATCTGTCCATACTTCGCAGCCAATCAATGACTCTAACTGCTGCACCCGATCGCGATCGGTCTCCACGGGCGCAGACATCACCAGCACGCCATTCTCCCCAATCTTGTCTAATTGGTCTAAGTTAAAGGCCATTTTCGTGCGATCGAATGCACCCGATTTACAAATAAATCCCAGCACTCGATGCACCTTCGGATAACACCACATCACCTCAATTCGCCCGCACTCATCCATGGTGGCGCGATCCAAAACAATCTTGTCAATGAGTTGACTTTGACGAACAAATTCTTCAGACATAGGACTTAATACCCCTTAAGGCATATGCCTCTAATAAAAAGTAATGGACTACACTAGTATCATAAAAGAAATCCCCTCCCATCATGGCTATCCAACTTCAACAAGCTCTATCGATCGGTAGCTATCTCGTCAAACAACGCCTCACGGGACGCAAGCGATTTCCTCTTGTTTTAATGTTAGAGCCGTTATTTCGCTGTAATTTGGCCTGTACGGGCTGTGGAAAAATTCAGCATCCCCCCGAAATCCTAAAACAAAATTTGACTCCGGCTCAATGTTTTGCTGCTGTTGATGAATGCGGGGCGCCTGTCGTTTCAATTCCCGGAGGCGAACCGCTGCTCCATCCCCAGATTGGCGAAATTGTTCAGGGGCTAGTCGATCGTAAAAAGTATATTTATCTCTGCACCAATGGTTTGTTGTTGGAGAAAAGCCTCGATAAATTCAAGCCGTCGCCCTATTTTACCTTCATGATCCACCTCGATGGGTTGCGGGATTGGCATGACAAATGTGTCGATCGGACTGGAGTGTTTGACAAAGCTGTTAGCGCAATTAAGGCCGCCAAAGCACGAGGATTTCAGGTTAATACCAACACCACTGTATTTGAAGGCGCAGACCCAGCCGAACTTCAGCATTTTTTCGATTTTCTCACCGAACTTGGGGTGGATGGAATGCAGCTTTCTCCGGGGTATGGCTACAACTGGGCACCCGACCAAGACCATTTTCTAAAACGGGAAGAAACTCGATCGCTCTTCCGCCAAATCCTATCGCCCTATTTCAAGGGAAACGCAAAAAAATGGCAATTTAATCACAATCCACTGTTTCTAGATTTCTTGGTGGGCGAAAAAGACTATGAATGTACGCCTTGGGGTAGCCCGAGTTATAGCGTTCTAGGCTGGCAAAAACCCTGCTATTTGCTGAATGATGGTTACGTCACATCCTTTAAGGAACTCGCTGAAACCACAGATTGGTCGCAGTATGGCCATAAAAGTAGTAACCCGAATTGCCAGGATTGCATGATGCACTGCGGCTACGAACCCACGGCAGCGATCGATGCGCTTAACCCGAGCAATATGGGACGAGCTATTGGTGCATTATTTGGATAAACTTTTACCGTAAGTTCGTTAACAACTCATCAGCCCTTATGGTATTTTTCTGTATTCGCCACTGGACACTGGTTACTTACAGTTATTTGTGCCAGTTATTTACGCCAAAACTCCGTCACCGAATATCCAACCTCGCTAATCATTTCTCGTAATAACGGCATACATAACCCGATCACGTTAGTATGACAGCCTTCAATCCGATCAACAAAAACACTGCCACGCCCTTCAATAGCAAAACATCCCGCACAGTTCATCGGTTCGCCCGTTGCTACATAATCGACAATCTCCCGATCGCTGACTTGGGCAAAAAACACCCGTGTCACTCGATGACGCACAATTAATTGCTGAGGTGATAGTTTGCCATCTTCAGTAAATCCATCCGAAAGCGCATGGCCCGTGAACAATTCACCCACTTGACCGCGCATGGTTTTCCAACGATCGATCGCATCTTGTGACGAGTCTGGTTTCCCATAAATCTCGCCATTCATCGACAATACTGAATCGCATCCCAGAATTAATCCTGGTGAGGTTGAAAAAAAGCCACCCGGCGCACTGCCCTTCTGCTGCCACAACTTATCCAAACTTGCTTGAAGTTTACTGGCCGCTAGCTTTTCAACCAATTCCGCCGGATTGGGCGCCACCACTGAATCCTCATCAAAGGCGCTGGGGAACACAAATGGCTCAATCCCCGCCAACTGCAACAATCGTCTCCGCGCCGGGGATGCGGACGCTAACACAAATGATTTCGGCATGAACTAACCATCAACCGTGAATGATTTGACGGATTGCACTAGAATATCCTTCATTTTTTCCCAGCGAACTTCAGGCGTAGAGGCATTTAGAGTATAAAGATTGCCACGGTAAACTACTGCGCTCGAAATATTGTGACGTTCTACGCCATTGCTTAGCTTTACCAAATATTCCAATAAGTAATAAACCCGATCGCCCACTTGTCCCGCTTCTGCATTCACCAATTCAGCCACCCGTCCAGATCCTTCTGGAGCGATCGCACTTTTCCCTAACTGATAACCGACTTCAGTGGGTGTTCCGAGTTCAGTCAGAGTGCGCTTTCCGGGAGTCGGATTGATCACCACGCTAATATTTTCAGTTTGCTCAATAATGTCGTGAAACAGAATGTCTAATCCGCTGTTCTCACTCAGATTTTTCACTTGAGTCCAGCCCGTGGGATACAAAAACTTATAGCCATCTAGACTATCGGTGTACCCATTCAACCCGCCTAATACTCCCGCTGAACAACCTTGAAGCGTTAAACTCACCACGGCAAAAAGCCCAACTAGAAGAGTTCTTAATTTCAAACCTGTTAATTTCAAGCCTTCTGCACCGAGATTGAATGCTCTGAGATTGAACTGAAATTTCATAGGTAAGAATTCCATCGTGGGGAAGGACTGAAGATCGCTCAATATTTTCCCACATTTTGGCTCTTGCTAACATCAACGGACGTCACAGCTCCTCACCTCACAAAATCTACACTAAGCCTGAACATGCTCCATGGCATATTTTGCGATCGCTAGCGTCAACTTAGCCTGTTCTATTTCAGACAACTCTGCCCAATCTTTACTAGATGGCTCACTCGCGATTTCTCCTCGCATGGCATAAGCCAACGGACGGGCAAACACCCGCAAATCGTCTTCAGCCCACATCGGCAGAGTCTCTTGAACACAAGAAATCAGCTTGTCTGCTAGTTCTCCTGATGCGGCTGACATTTTTTCGGCTTGAGCGGCGATCGCTGCAATGACGGCCTGCGGGACAGTTACAAATTTGCGCATCAGCACCGTGGCTAAGTCATCTCCCCAGAGCTGTTCCATGGCGCCAAAGAAATGCTCCGATCGGTCCGTTAATTCAACGTCCGTAAAATCATCCAGCAATGTATTTATAGACCCTTCTGAGAACCATTGCTCTGCATCTGCGGGAGAGAGTGGGTAGGGAATTTTTGCTTTAGCCACGTCAATTGCAGCCACTTTCCAGTCCTCAGTGCTCCCATCGTCCCTCACATCGAATTCCAAGTTAACTTGGTCCGGTGGCAGCAGCAGATTCAATAAATCTTTTTTGGCTTGTTCTGAGTTCAGTTCCATGGTGTGTTGACCTACGCAAGTTGGACCTAGTAATTCCTTTGAGTTGTACGCTTCCTGTTCTGTGTAGTGTTGTCCTAATGAATTAACCGCACCCATGAATTTATCCTTCATTCTCATTAATTAAATTAACTGACACCCAGCAAAGTTAACTTAACAAATCCCAGATCTTTTGGACTAAGAATTTAGTAAAAGAGTAACAGGTCAGCTTGATGTTGGTACCTACCTCGGCACAGAGGCAAATTCCGAAAAATCCTTTCATTTATCCCAAATTATTTGTCATACATTATCACTTAGTTGAGAGGCAGTCAGTTTATCCGATCGGAGGATATGAGTGCTAAAAGCTATCTAAATATGGAGGAAATTTGTGTAATTACTCTCATAAAAACGATCGAGACTATGCGACTTGATTTTATGACTTCCAGGAATTGCTTGTCTATTCTCCGGGCTTCATAACTTTTTTCATAGACTTTCTTTAAAAATGGCGACAAGCTTCCAAATTGCTCCATTAGTCCTATCCACAAGTCATCATAAGTTTTCTACAATATGGTGAAAATCTTTCCAGTTCCGCCTTATGGATACCCTTCCTCTCAATCTATTATTGCAAAATCTGAAGAGTGATGACTTGTTGACTAGAGATAGGGCAACTCAAGAGCTGTGGCGACGATGGTTTGGCCAAAAGGGGACGATGGGATTGCAGCTTTTGCAACGATCGCAGCGTTTACAAAACATGGGCCAATTGGATGATGCCGAATCGGTACTGTCTCAGGTAATTCGATCGATGCCAGATTTTGCTGAAGCTTGGAATCGTCGAGCGGTACTTTATTTTATTCAGGATAGTCACCGAAAAGCGATCGTAGACTGTCAACGCGCGTTAGTGCTTAATCCATTCCATTTTGGGGCGCTCCATGGCATGGGATTATGTCATCTTAAACTGTCTGAATATCGTCAAGCCAGTCAAATTTTTCGTCAGGCTTTGGAAATTCAACCCTATTCCGTGGAAAACCAGCGCATGATTTTGGAATGTGCTGCCCATCTGAGTTAGGCCATGTTAGTCAATCAAGTTGACCGTTCAGATTCAGGTTTTAAACACGTTTTAATATAGGGGGCGAAGTGTCAAGTCGGGATCATGGGCATGAGTGGGGTTCGACAAATGAGGTACTATTAAGAAAAATGTAGCAAACTCATCAAGAGCCTCACCCGTGACCAATACTCGCACCGTTTCCGACTCAAAGCGCACCTTTTATACGCTTCATACGCGTCCCATTAATTCGATTTATCGCCGTGTGGTGGATGAATTGATGTCGGAGATGCATTTGCTGATGGTAAATACGGATTACGCCTATAGTCCGATTTATGCGTTGGGGTTGGTCTCGGCCTACGATCGATTGATGACGGGTTATCGTCCGGATGCCGACCGGGAATCGATTTTTAATGCGCTTTGTAAGTCTGTTGAATGTGAACCCGCGTCGTTTCGCAAGGATGCAACTGAGCTGCTGAGCGCTATAGACGGATTGACTTGGGACGGGTTGATGAGCGGCGATGCGACGGGAACGCTGGCGGCCGCGATGGCTCAGGTTTCTGGGAATCCGAAGTTTAAGTACAGTCGCGTGTTTGCGATCGGAGTCTATACGCTTTTAGAGAAGCTAGATGCGGAAAAATTAAAGGATAAAGAGCTTCTTAATACGGCTCTGAAGACTGTTGCTGAGTCGTTGAATGTGTCGGTGGATAAGGTTCAGAAGGATTTGGAACTGTATCGCAGCAATCTGGAGAAGATGGCGGCAGCGCAAATTGTGATGGCGGATATTTTGGCAGCCGATCGTAAGAAACGCGATCAACGTGAACAAGAGAAGGTGGCTAAAGCGGCGGCGGCGGCAGCACCTGTTCAAGTAGTACCTGTGGAAGTACCGTCTGAAGAGACTAAAAATGATGTAACGGCAGTCTAGATTTCTGTTTAGAGACCTGTGGGTTCATCTTAATTTTCTGTAGCCGTTGTAACGGTCCGATCGCGCCTATTGTTCTACAACTAGATAAAATTCTAGTGATTGGAGATGGGCGTGATTTTGTCTGAATTAACTGAAGTCTTATTATCTGCTAAAAAAGAAAAGGGATTGAGTTTTGATCAATTAGGGACACTACTAGGTCAAAACGAAGTCTGGGTGGCGGCGTTATTTTATCAGCAGGCGAGTGCTTCCTTTGAGCAGGCCGATAAATTATTGGAAGCCTTGGGTTTACCGCCTGAAATCAAGTCTGAGTTGGTGGCTTATCCGGTGAAGGGCTTAGGGCCAGTGGTGCCGACAGATCCTTTCATTTATCGCTTTTACGAGATTATGCAGGTGTATGGCTTCCCAATGAAGGATATAGTCCAAGAAAAATTTGGGGACGGAATTATGAGTGCGATCGATTTCACCTTGGATATTGAAAAGGTCGAAGATCCCAAGGGCGATCGGGTGAAGGTCACGATGAACGGCAAATTTCTCCCGTATAAGAAATGGTAGCTTTTGGAACAATTGGTGCGTTGTTGGGGAACTTTTAAGTTTAAATCTAGGTTTAGTAGAAAAAGACTTTTAGCGCTTTCCTGATTTACGATGCAACATTTTTCCTCACAGCTTGGCCTCCTCAACTTTCAACCTCAACAAAAACAACGTCAGCTTAGGTGGGCGATCGCACTAGTTTTAGGGTTTGCTACGATAGAGGCGTTGATTGGTTGGCAGAGCCATAGTGTGGCGTTGGTTGCAGAGGCTGGGCACTTGGTTGCGGATAGTGCGGCGTTGGCGTTAGCGTTATGGGCGACAGTCAAGGCGCGTCCGGCGTTGAAGTCTGGATGGATTGGAACTCATAATCTATCTCTAGCGGATGATCAGCCAGATTCTCAGACTTGGGCGGCATTTATTAATAGTCTGGGATTGATTGGCACGGCGACTTGGGTTGCGTTAGAGGCGGTGTTGCATTGGCATGATCCAGAAGATTCGGTGGAGGCGCTGCCAATGCTGTTGACCGCGATCGTTGGTTTATTTGTCAATGGCATTAATATTTCAATTTTACATTCGGGTTCGCAGCAAGATCTGAATCTCAAGGGCGCTTTTTTACACGTTGTTGGAGATTTTTTGGGTTCGTTGGGGGTTGTGGTGGCGGCGATCGCGGTGGCGGTGATGCATTGGATTTGGGCAGATTGTGCGGTGGGGTTGGCGATCGCAGGTTTGATGATAGTTATTGCGGTGCCGTTGGTGGTTCAGAGTGGTCGGCGGCTGTTTCGAGTGTAATCCGATTAAATCCGATCAGTTCAACGATCAGGCTAAACCTCTGGATTATCTGACTTCTTTAAATTTTCTGTGCGATCCCCGAGCGATCGCCTCTTCAATCCCAAATTCACCCTTAAGAATTCACCACTCGGGCCTTAAAATTTCCCATAATACTCAAAAGCACAACTCCAATTATCCACTCATTATTTTTAATCCATGACTCATCCCCTCCACGTTGCATTCATCTGGCACCAACACCAACCCCTCTACAAAAGTCGTGTGGCTGACGGTGAATATCGCTTGCCGTGGGTCAGATTGCATGGCACAAAAGATTATTTGGATCTAATTCTTCTTCTCGAAAAATATCCAAATCTTCACCAAACCGTAAACCTCGTGCCATCGCTGATGATGCAAATCGAGGATTACGCGGACGGTAAAGCCCTAGATCCCTATCTCAAAGCAACGGTTACGCCGATCGATCAACTGCTTCCTGAAACCAAAGAGTTCATCATCGAGTATTTCTTTGATGCCCATCACCGCACGATGATTGACCCTCATCCCCGCTACAGCGAACTCTACAACCAACGCCAAACCAATGGTCGTCGCTGGTGTTTTGAAAATTGGGTCGATCGCGATTACGGTGATTTGCTCACTTGGCACAACCTCGCTTGGATTGACCCACTGTTCTGGGATGACCCCGAAATTCGCGCTTGGCTTGATAAAGGGGAAGATTTTACCCTAAGCGATCGGCAACGTATTATCGCCAAACACCGGGAAATTCTCAGCCAAATCATCCCGAAACACCGGGCTATGCAGGAAAGTGGGCAACTCGAAGTCACCACTACGCCCTACACGCACCCGATCATGCCACTCTTGGCGGATACCGATTCTGGTCGCGTTGCAGTCCCTCAAATGGGCCTCCCTAACCAACGTTTCCGGTACCCAGACGACATTAGCCGTCACCTCCGTAAAGCCCGCGAAATGTATGAAGATCGCTTTGGCACGCCCTTACGCGGACTCTGGCCCTCGGAGCAATCCGTTAGCCCGGAAGTCCTGCCCTACATTGCTAAGGAAGGAATTCGCTGGATTTGTTCCGATGAAGCTGTTCTCGGTTGGACCCTCAAGCACTTCTTTCACAGGGACGAACGCGGTACCGTCCAAGATCCCGACATGCTCTATCGTCCCTACCGTCTTGCGACCGAAAACGGCGACCTGGCGATCGTATTCCGAGATCACCGTCTGTCTGACCTAATCGGATTCACCTACAGCGGTATGGATGCCCAAAAAGCAGCGACGGATCTAGTTGGTCACTTAGAAGCGATCGCCCGCAAACTCCAAAACTCCGACGAGCCACATTTGGTTACGATCGCCCTAGATGGCGAAAACTGCTGGGAATTCTATCCCCAAGACGGAATCCCATTCCTGACGACCCTCTATGGAATTCTTAACGATGCACCCCACATCAAACTTGTCACCGTTTCCGAATATCTAGATGAATTCCCTGTTACGGCAGAAATTCCCTGTGAGAAACTCCACAGCGGATCTTGGGTCGATGGCAGTTTCACCACTTGGATCGGCGACCCTGCAAAAAATCGCGCTTGGGACATGCTGACTGCTGCCCGTGATACCTTAGCTCGTCACCCCGAAGCCACAGAAGAATCCAATCCTGAAGTCTGGGAGGCGATGGATGCAGCAGAAGGGTCTGATTGGTTCTGGTGGTTTGGTGAAGGCCATTCCTGTAATCATGATGCAATTTTTGACCAACTTTTCCGTGAACATTTAATTGCTGTGTACCAGTTACTGGACGAACCTGTTCCCGATGAAATTCGCCGTCCGGTCGAAATCCATGCAGCTAAGGGCGATCGCGCTCCCGAAGGCTTTATTCACCCAATAATTGACGGGCGCGGCGATGAACAAGACTGGGATCGGGCCGGACGTTTTGAAGTGGGTGGCGCACGCGGCACTATGCATCAAAGTAGCGCAGTACAACGGCTTTGGTATGGCTATGATCACCAAAATCTCTACCTTCGTCTAGACTTCCAAACCGGAATTAAACCCGGTGTAGATTGTCCGCCAGAGCTTAATTTGCTTTGGTATTACGAAAATCACTCGACCTTTAACAGTCCATTGCCGTTGGTAGATCTACCGGACGAAGCACCGTTGAACTACCACTTCCGTCATCACCTCGGCATTAATTTGCTAACTAAAACGGTCTGGTTCCAAGAAGCCGGAGAACATTGGCGTTGGCATTCTCGGGCAAGCCGATCGTCTGTCGCATTAGACACTTGCTTGGAGGTGAGCATTCCTTGGGCAGATTTACAGATGGAACCGGATTCCCAGCTTCGAGTGGTGGCCGTTTTGTCTGATGGTGGCCGTTATCGACAGTATTTCCCTGAAAATGCGTTGATTCCGGTGACGATTCCATAAGGTGTTATCGGGTGCGCTATTCAGTAAAACGATCGCGATGGGGTTGGGAAACGATCGCCCAACCCTAGTTTTTTTGCATGGATTTCTTGGCAGTCACTGCGATTTTATTCATCTTGCGACCGAACTCAACCAATCCAAACTCAAACCCCATAACTGTCTTTTACTGGATCTTCCCGGCCATGGCAAAAGCTTAGGGCTTCCCGATCGCGCCTATACTTTGCAGGGAGCCGCCGAAGCAATGCTGCATACGCTCGATCTTTGCAACATCGATCGCCCAATTCTTTACGGGTATTCCATGGGCGGACGATTGGCCTTGTATTTAGCACTCCGTTGGCCCGATCGTTTTTCCTCTGCCTTCCTTGAGTCCACGTCTCCCGGACTCGCCACAGCTACCGAACAATCCGATCGTCGTGAGCAGGATAAAAGACTCGCGCAATCGATCCAAGCTGACTTCCCGAAATTTCTCAATACATGGTACGAAGCTGACCTGTTCAAAAGCCTTCAAACTCATCCGATTTTCCCTAACCTTCTCGATCGTCGCCATCAAAACGATCCCAAGGAACTGGCCCGATCGCTCCTGAACATGGGTACCGGATTCCAACCCTCATTGTGGCCCGAACTTCCGCAGGCTAAGATTCCCCTTCATCTCATCGTTGGCACCGCAGATCCAAAATTTTGCGCCATCAACCAAAAAATTCAGCAGCTCTGTCCAACAGCCCAACTTCACCAAATCCCTAACATCGGCCACAATCTCCACGTTGAAGCCCCGAATGCGATCGTCAAAATCATCCTGAATAATCCATCTAGCCCCTAACCATAACCATGCTCCATCAAAAAATCGCTCGTAATCCCTGAAGCAATCCCTGGAGACCCTGACGACTTCGGTGAAAGTAAAAACTTCTCCACGTACTTCCCTAAAATATCACCCTCTAAATTGACCCTAGAACCGGGCTGAAGGTGGCTCAAATTCGTCATTTCATAGGTATGGGGAATCACCGCAACCTTAAACCAACTCCCCGCCCCATTACAGTCCGCGATCGTCAAACTAATCCCATTAATCGCCACGCTTCCCTTACGCAGAACATAGTTTGACACATTTGGATCCTCCGTCCGAAAGGTCATCTCCCAAGACGTTGCTGACTCGACCGCCGACTCCAGCTCCCCCCATCCGTCCACATGCCCGGTGACAAAATGCCCGCCTAACTTACCTCCCACCCGCAGCGACGTTTCCAAATTCACCATGCCGCCTCGCGCATATCCCAACGTCGTCAGATTCAAGGTCTCCGGTGAAATGCCCGCCACAAACCCCATCGAGTAAATCTTCTCCACCGTCAAACACACCCCATCCACCGCCACACTATCCCCAATTTCCAACCCCTTCAGCACAGGACTATGGCTAGGCAGTCCGCCAATTTCCACATGCTCCGAATCCAATACCTGCAACGTCCCGATCGCCTCCACTAATCCCGTAAACATCCCGCCTTCTCCCAAAATCGTAATTATGCGATCAATCATCCGACAATCCCATTACTCTATCGCGTCCTCGCGGTTCTGAAGTTGGCCCCACTAAACTCCCCTCAGAATTGACATCAGGGAGTATTCTTATTCTTGTCATTCTATTCACACTGAATCGCTGAAACTAGTCAGCAATCTTACTGAGGTCGGTTGCATATTTCAAATAGCTCCCTGACAATACAGATACAGGTCATTCGATATGTTCTTCTAACAAATTCTCTTTGTTAGATGCCCTTAGTTGGCAATGAGTATTCTTCAGGCAACCTCCATGATTGAGATGCGTGTTACGGGAATTGCAATGGACTCGGCGACTCGCAGTCCGATCGTTCTGCTTAAAGACTCCACCGGGCGGCGTGCCCTACCGATTTATATTGGCGAAGACCAAGCAAAAGCGATCGGGAGCGTCCTACAACAGCTTGTTTCGCCCCGACCTAATACCCATGACCTATTGGTTAACATGCTTGACGCATGGAGCATGGTGCTAGAAAAAGTGATTATCCATTCCCTTAAAGACAATACTTTTTATGCGCTCTTAATTGTGCGTCAAGGCGACCAAATTCGAGAAATTGATGCTAGACCCAGTGATGCTATTGCCCTAGCATTGCGATCGAATTGCCCTATTTGGGTCATGGAAGAAGTGGTTGCCGATGCCTCGATTCCAGTCGATCGGGATGCCGATGAAGCTGAACGTCGAGCTTTCCGAGACTTGGTTTCCGACATTAGCCCATCCCAGCTCATTCATCGAAGCCGCTACGGAGATTAGCTTTTCCTGAGTGGGCTTTTTTAAGGTTGATTAGCACCACTTGACCGGATCCACTCTATCGCCTGATCTCTGGAGGTTGACCGTTTACGCGACCCTACATAGCTTTGGAGGATGACGATCGTAACGGCGATTCTCAGGAGACGCGGGGTTTAGTTAATTGGATGCTTGGGTTTAACAAATTTTAGTGTGATCTATCTTAACGAGCAATGCTTTCGCTCACTGATGCTAGCCGATCGAGTTGGCAAGCCTGCAATAATTTGATCACTTCAGGGCTAATCTGACCCCGCATTTTGTAAAAGTGCTGAACCACAGAGACTTTACGGGCATACTCTTGTTGGCTGGAAAGTTCTGTCATCGCTTCTGGACTTCCTTGTTGTAACCAGTATGAAATTAGATTCAAGGTCGAAAGTGGATTGCGTAATTCTTGATAAAAATAGTTTAGTAGACCATCATGAGCTGCGATCGTTGGCGGTTTTGTTGTGGAAGTACAAACCAGTGGACTAATCAACGGGATAGTTAACTGGTATGAGAACTTATATTCTCAACCGTAATGGGCAGCACCACTTTAAATGTACTCCCGTAGTTTTCAATGCTTTGAACTACGATCGTGCCGCCGTGTAGCTCCACATACTGCTTAACAATAGACAATCCTAGCCCTGTCCCGGAGATTGCTTTTACATTAGACGCTCGATAGAAATCATTAAACAATGACGGTAGGTCCGCTTCAGGAATCCCAATGCCGTGATCTTCAACTTCAAAGTAGATCTCCTGTGCCATCACCTGAACCGTAAATCGAACATTTCTACTGTTGAGCGAATACTTCACCGCATTGGATAGGATATTGCCTAAAATATGGGTTAACAGCTTACGATCGAGCCGTATCTCGAAATCTACTGGCAAACCTGCGGTCAGATCATAGATAAAATTAATCACACAATTGGGCTTTTTCTCTGGTTGAATCTCAAATATCAATTCTTGACAAAATAATTCTAAATTCAGCGGCATTGGATTGCATTCCAACTTACCCGCCTCTGTTTCTCCAATAATTAATACATCATTCAAAAGTTGATTCATCCGCTGGACTGCACCATGGATTCGTTGGAAATAGAGATCTCGCCGATCGGGCGATACACTGTCCCCACAGCGCTGAAGCAATTCGCTGGAGAACAAAATAGAGCTTAAGGGATTACGTAATTCATGGGAGATCACCGCCACAAAGCGCGATCGGAGTTCATTAAAAATCTTCTGTTGACGCAATGATTCTCGAATCGCCTCTTCTGCATTAAACCGGGCTAAGGCAATCTCGATTGTAATAATTAAATTTTGATTATCAAAAGGCTTAACTAAATAGCCAAACGGATCAGTCGCTTTGGCTCGATTTAACGTATCTCGATCGATATGGGCTGTTAAAAATATAATCGGCACATTAGACTGCTCTCCAATTTGACGCGCGGTCTCAATGCCATCGATCGATCCCCCCAGCCGAATGTCCATCAAAACTAAATCGGGTTGGTAGATTGCAGTAGATTCTATGGCCTCCTCGCCCGATCCCACGATCGCCACAAACCCGTAACCCGCTTCCAGCAAACTTGCTTTGATATATAGAGCAACAACGTTTTCATCTTCAACAATTAAAATTTTAGAAGGTATTTTAGTCGAGTTCGTCATGGTTCCATTGATTAATGATGAAAAGTTGGTTAACGAACGATCGGAAAATATCAGGCTGAACCGAGGTCCAACCCCAGACGAATGTGGTGCAAACAATTTCTCCCGGCATCTCTCCCAGCATCTGTTGTGGGGCAGACTAACTGAAGTCCCAAGGGTGAATGCGGATTGACTATTTACAGGTGTTGCAAGACCAATTCCATTATCTTGGACGTTGGGTACATAATAATTTTCTTTAGTTGAAAAAATATTTACTTCTACAATGCTTTCTCTGTCTGGAAACGCATGTTTTAGTACATTAGACAGCAGGCACCCTGTAAAGTAATTAAGTCAGTGCGTTTAAATTAGATTTAGAGTGTGAGGCCCAATGATTCAGGCGTTATCAGAAATGGTGCCCGTGACGCCCTGGGATGCCCTGCCGCCCGCGATGGCCGATCTCTTACAACAAGCATTACAGCCTAATCTGTTGCCCGTTGGAATCGTGACCCCTCATACGGTAGAGCAGCTTAGTGCGGTTGTGACCAAGCTTCATCACGATCGAATTGCAATGGTCCCGATGGGGAGCGGTAGCAAACTCGCTTGGGGTGCTCCTGTGACTCAGCCTGCGGTGTTTATCTCCACTGAACATCTAAATAAAATCGTTGATCATGCGATCGGAGACCTGACGGTGACGGCCCAAGCGGGGATTAAATTCGAGACATTACAGTCTATCTTGCAACAATCAGGTCAATTTTGGGCGATCGATCCGAGTTGTCCGTCTGGAACCCTAGGGGGCATTGTGGCAACGGGGGACTCGGGTGCGCTGCGGCATCGGTACAATAGCGTTCGGGATATGGTGTTAGGGGTTGAGTTTGTCCGATCGGATGGAAAAGTTGTCAAGGCGGGCGGGCGGGTTGTAAAAAATGTCGCGGGCTATGACCTGATGAAGCTGTTGACCGGATCCTATGGAACCCTCGGAATTCTGACTCAAATCACGGTGCGGCTCTACCCAAATCAAGAAGCGTCCCAAACTATTTTATTGGCGGGTGATCCGGAGATATTGCAACGGGCCATTCAGGGAATTTTGAATTCGGGGCTTACACCGTCGGCCATGGATTTACTATCTCTTGGCACAATGAAAGTGTTGGAGTTAGGTTCAAATATGGGATTGTTGATTCAATTTCAAGGATTAACGGAAAGTGTTCAAGAGCAATGCGATCGGGTCTTGGAACTAGGCAAATCATTGTTTCTTCATACTGATATTCAAGCCATTGATCAATTACTTTGGAATCAGGTTTCTCATTCCTTTAGTCAGTCTGGAGTGAAGGGGAATGTAGTTTGTAAGTGGGCGGTCCGATCGAATCAAACCGTTTCGACATTACTTCAAGTTCAGGCGATGGTCCCAGATGCGATCGCTCGTTTTCATGTCAGTGGTGGGCTAGGGCAATTGCAGCTTAAGGCTGATGTAGCGAGTGATATAGTGCAAAAAATCCGATCGATTTGTGAATTGAATGGTGGTTTTTTAAGTATTCTAATCGCCCCCAGCACTCTCAAATCTCAGCTTGATATTTGGGGATTTCGAGGCAATGGCGAATCTTGGATGCGATCGATTCGGCAGCAGTTTGATCCGTTGAATGTTTTGAGTCCGGGACGAATGGAGAGTTGATATGTCGAGTCTTGAGACAGGTACTAATCAAATAGTAAGTTTACGCGATCGGGGATTTAAATCTATTCGTCAATCCATTCAGAATCCCGAAACGTGTTGGATTATATTGTTTATTGTTTTTGGGTGTTTGTTACGATTGATCTGGGCGGAGGATATGAAATGGAAGGAAGACGAGATTTGGATGTATCGAACAGCGCGGTCGGTGGTGGAGGGTCGGATGCCTTGGCCTTGGCTGGGAATGGGCAATGGTGTTGGGTTTCTTAATCCTGGTTTAAGTGTTTGGTGTTTTATTGCGTTAGCTTGGGTATCAGAGAATCCGGTGGCAATGGTGCGCTGGGTGATGGTGTCGAATATTGTTACGATCGTTCTTTTTGCTGAATTTATTCGTCGCTATGTGGATAAATCTGAACAATTGGTTTGGTTTTGGGGATTAGCATTACTGAGTGTGAATCCTTTAGCAATTCATTTTTCCCGAGCGATTTGGGCGACGGATATTTTGCCATTTGTTGGCTTTTTTGTATTTGCTGGCCATTGGTTTCGTCAAAGGCGATCGGGTGCATTTACTTGGGGATTAGTGGGCACGTTGATTGGCCAAATCCATATGAGTGGTTTCTTTTGGCAAGCGGGTTTAGTTCTGGTGAGTGCCTGGAAAAATCGGAAGGAGCTTCAGGCCAAGGTAAAGTGGGGCTGGTGTTTATTGGGAACGACGATCGGTGCAATCCCTATGCTGCCTTGGATTTCCCAAATGGGGACGATCGCCGCTACTATTGCCCGTCCAAGTTGGGCCGAAATTCTTACGCCTAATTTTCCGTTGCATTGGTTATTGTCGGGCTGGGGTTTGAATTTAGAATATGATTTGGGACCAGAATTCTGGCGAACCTTCATTCAAGAACCACGAATATTCGGCTATCCGAGCTTTGGGGTTGCCCTTGCACTTTTGTTCTTGGCTATTAGTGCGATCGCATCGTTGGTGCGGTGGTGGAAGGCCCGAAGTTCTGGTGAGATTAAATCTGAATTTGTAATAACAGATTACTTTTGGGCGGGTGGAGTGATTATGCCGCTATTGCTTCTAGTTGCACGGGTGCGAGTTCCGGGGCATTATTTAATTGTGTTGTACCCATTTATTCAGATTTGGGCAGCTTGGTTAGAACGCGGACGAATGCGATCGTTGATTCTAATTTGTGTGGCTCAGCTCTTCTTGAGTATTTGCTTTTTAACTTTCATTCACGTTCATGGTGGCAATTCAAATTGGCCTTATGGTTTGGTTTATCACTTACATCCATTACAAAATCCGTAACTCACCGTAGCTTATATGAAATTACCTGAATTAGATTCCGAAACTATCGATCGTGTTCTGGAAATGGCCTGGGAAGATCGAACTCCCTTTGAAGCGATCGAACTTCAATTTGGTTTAAGTGAGCCGCAGGTGATTGCGGTAATGCGCCGTGAAATGAAAGAATCCAGCTTTCGGATGTGGCGCAAACGGGTGACAGGACGGGCGACGAAACATGCCGAGCAACGAGATTTTATTGCAGGTCGATTCCGATCGCAAAGCCAAAAGGGATCGTCCTAAAGTTTGACCACGGTAGATCGTATTTACTCTGGTAATTTATATTGCGCCACAATCCGTTTTGCAAACTCAGGAACATGGTGTTCTAGTTTTTGTGAATAATTCCGTTTTACAAATAGATAGTTGCGGGTGAAGTGAGAATCAATGGAAAATCGCGCATATTCCAAACCTTTTGGACCAATGCGTTTAATCACAACGCCCATCGCTTTTGCCACCCACATCGGTAACGTCATAGCCTTGTCATAGGCCGCAATCCCTTGTTGGACGGCAGCTTTACGATCGCCTTGGCTGGTTACAGGTTTAGTGGTAATCGCATCTTGAACTAAATCCAGCATTTCCGCACCCGTTTCATTGCGCACCACAATCCATTGAGAACCAAATTCCGCACCCATATAGCCCACAACAATATCGGCCAGCGCATTCGTATAGTCAAAACAACTCAAACAAGACGGTGCAAAAACATCTTTAAGTTCTTTGGTATTCAGTCCGAAAAATGGCACCAGTTCAGTCGAGCCGTCTTCGTATTTGAAATGAACATTGAAATCCTGCATGAACTCGTAATACACCACCGTTTCGGGCGATCGGCTAGTAGTATCCAAAAATTTCTGAAGTCCAGCACGGCTGACATTATCAGTACAAGGCGTACCTAAAACGTAAAGCTTTTCTAAGCCGATTTTGTCTTGAACTGCTCTCAGCGCTTGGATTTGACAGCCAACCCCGATGACTAGTAGACGCTTGAGGCCAGATTGTTCAACGAGATCAAGAATATTTAAATTTGGTGAAAGAGTAGGTTTATTGACTTTAGCCGCGAGGATATCTTCACGGTTTTTTGCAATTACCGGCACAGGGGTGAACCGATCGTCCGCCGCGCTTTGGACACAAACAACGCCTTCGACTAAGCCCCGTTCCAGCATTTCAATGGCAAGAGTGCTGACAATTCCGGTCCATTGTGCGCCGGGAATGGGTTCTTTTTTTCGGGCCTGCATCATCGATTGATGTACGCCGAAGTAGAGTTCTTCGGGAGAGTCGAGGTTTCGACTTCGGCCATGGACTAGGGTTTCCAACTTGTCAAATTGCTGATTGATAAATGCACAAGCCTCTTTTACATAGTGAATGTAGGAGGTGTCACAGAGTCCACATTCGCTACATAGTTCTTTGGCCGGACGACGGCTGCCGGGTTTGAGGGCTTTGGATTTTTGGTGAGGCTTGTCGTTCGTCGAAGCGAGGGTCATGGGTTCGGCTTATATTCGATACTTTTTACCTTACCGCAAATCCGAGCTTCACTAGAAACTAAAGGGCAACTGGTGAGAGATTAATGGGATTTATGACAAGCGTGTTAGATCTTCACCACAGCCTTTAGAATATAAAGTATGACGAGTTCAATCGTTCAGATTTTTTCATTCAAGCTTAACAGGAGAAACCATGACTCAGGCAGTCGCAACACCCCCCCAACAGGGCATTTTAATGTCGGAAACTGCATTAACCCAAGTTCGGACGCTGCGCGATCAGCAAGGGAAAGACCTTTGTTTGCGCGTGGGTGTTCGGGGTGGTGGTTGTTCAGGCATGTCCTACACGATGGATTTTGAAGAGATTGCCAATATTCGACCCGATGATGAAGTCTATGACTATGATGGGTTTAAGGTGATTTGCGACCCAAAAAGCCTGCTGTACATCTATGGCATGATGCTCGACTACAGCAATGCGCTCATTGGTGGTGGTTTCCAATTTACGAATCCTAATGCAAATCAAACCTGTGGCTGTGGCAAGTCGTTCTCTTCATAAGACGATCGATTGAATTTAGTTCAATTTAGGAAAGAACCCTATTTTTACTGTATGTAGTAGAAATAGGGTTCTTGTTTTAAAGAGTGAAGAACTCGAGGGTAAAATTCAATTAACTTGTAGTGTCTTAATTAGTTTTCTCCTGCCTATTTTTATCACCAGTAAACGGTTGAACTCCCGTTGCTGGATAGTTATCATCATTTAGCCCAAAAATGCGACTCATGGCTTCTGACACGTAAGATATGGCATTAGCAAAAAAACCTGGCATTTTCATAGAACAACCTCGTAAATATAGTTTTATTGATGAACAGGAATGAAGAGAAACCGACATCAACAGGCTTGAGGGTAGACCAAATATTGTTGAGATTTGATCTACTTCAACTATAGATCGAACGATCGTCATCCCATTATTTTGTATACGATTCTTCGTATAGCCTCACTATACACAGGTTAATTTTATTGTAAAAAACTATAATTAAGACCTGATTTTAAGACTCCGATCGCACTTCAAGCAGAAAAAGCCTTAAGAAAAGCCTTGACTTTTGGTTAAAACTACCATAATAATAAAGCATTGTTGTTCAACTCCATTGCGATGAGCGCTACCGTTACTCCTGAATTTACTGTAGAAGATTTGAGTCTATTGACCGACCTCTATCAGGTCACGATGGCGGCTTGTTATGTGGGTGAAGGACTTGAGGCACGATCGGCGAGTTTTGAATTGTTTACCCGAAGGATGCCCGATGATTTTGGCTATTTAGTGGCGATGGGATTGACTGAGGTATTGCGATATTTAGAAACCTTGAAATTTAGTACCCTTCAAATTGCGGCTCTTCAGGAATTACCGCTGTTTGAAAATGCACCCGATCGATTTTGGGAAATTTTAAGGACTGGTGGATTCACAGGCACGGTGTGGGCGGTTTCTGAAGGCACCATTGTGTTAGCCAATGAACCCATTCTGCGAGTTGAAGCCCCGCTTTGGCAGGCCCAATGGGTTGAGACCTATTTATTAAATATAATTAATTATCAAACGCTTGTTGCAACCCGATCGGCCCGAATGCGGGATGTCGCAGGTGATGCAGCAAAACTCTATGAGTTTGGAACCCGGCGTGCCTTTGGTCCACAGGCGGCATTGATGGCAGCGCGATCGGCATTGGCGGCAGGATTTGATGGGACATCTAATGTATTGGCCGCATTACAATTAGGGCGAGTCCCGGTGGGCACTATGGCGCATTCATTGGTGATGGCATTGACGGCGACTGAAGGCAGTGAGGCAAAAGCATTTGAGGCATTTGGTCGCTATTTTCCGACGGCTCCATTGTTGATTGATACCTATGATTCGATCGCGGCGGCAAAAGCCTTGAAGGCAAATCCATCGAAGCACTTAACGGGTGTACGAATTGATTCAGGCGATTTGGTGGCATTGTCAAAAGAGATTCGGGATTTGTTACCGGGAGTAGAGATTGTAGCCAGTGGTGATTTAGATGAATTTAGAATTGAAGAATTGAAGAATGACGGGGCTTGTTTGGATGGTTATGGGATTGGGACGCAATTGGTGACGGGAAGTCCGGTGAATGGTGTCTACAAATTAGTAGAGATTGATGGTATTCCAGTCATGAAAGAAGCGGTGAATAAAATTAGTTATCCGGGACGTAAGCAAATATTTCGACGAATTGATGATCAGCAATTATCCGATCGGATTGGGTTGATGGGCGACGAGATTCAAGGGGGTGAAGTGGCATTACTTGAGAAGGTGATGGAGAATGGTCAAAGAGTGAATCCTGTAGAATCATTAGAAACAATTGCTAGGAGGACTCGATCGTCTGTAACTGTATTACCAAACGCAATGAGACAAATGAGAAATCCAACGATCGTCCTTGCAGAGATTTCCCCGAGTTTGGATGCGTTGGTGGAGGAAACTCGGAAATCCCGCTAGTCTCTACACTCTTCGAGCATTTAGAAGAATCTCTACTCATTAACTATGACTCATCTAAAAATTGCGCTCTTTGGAACTAGTGCCGATCCGCCAACGTATGGTCATTTGGCTATTTTAAAATGGTTAGCATATCGCTACGATCGGGTTGGAGTATGGGCTTCAGACAATCCATTTAAACTAGATCAAACCCCTCTTTCTCAGCGTAATCAAATGCTGAGACTACTCATAGCAACCCTAGAAGACAAAACTCCAAATCTTCAAGTTCACCCAGAATTAAGCTATCCACGTACAATTACCACTGTTCATCGTGCCCGTGAAATTTGGCCGCAAGCGAAGTTTACATTTGTTTTGGGTGCTGATTTATTACCGCAATTGACAACCTGGTATCAGGCTAGAGAATTACTAGCTGAAGTTGATTTGTTAGTCATTCCAAGGTCAGGCTATGCCATTCTTCCTGAATCAATAGCTTGTATCGATCGCTTAGGCGGCACTATGACGATCGCGGATTTAACAACTCCCGATGTCTCATCCAGCGCCTACCGAAATTACGCTAAACCTAACGCTGTTCCACCTTCCGTACAATATTATATCCAACAGGAGAACCTATACTCATGCCAAATCGTTTGAGTTCTGAACCCAATCGTCAACGGAAAATGAATCGATCGGATGATTGCTGTGATGAATTGAAGTTAGCTGATTTTAGAGTCGGGGTTGATAACGTAATCTTTTCAGTAGATACTGATTTAAAGCGATTGCTGGTCTTGCTGGTAATGCGGCAAGAGGAACCATTTTTGGGGCAGTGGTCTTTGCCCGGAACATTAGTGCGAAATGGGGAAGCCTTAGAAGCTGCTGCCGATCGTATTTTAGCGGAAAAAATTCGGGTCCAAAATCTCTACCTTGAACAGCTTTATACCTTTGGTGGACCCATGCGTGATCCCCGAGAAGCCGAAGCAAGTTATGGCGTGCGATATTTGTCTGTAAGCTATTTTGCTTTAGTCCGATATTCTGAAGCTGAATTGATCGCAGATGGCGTTAGTGGTATTGCTTGGTATCCGATGAGTCAGCTCCCAGAATTAGCCTTTGATCATTCAAAAATCATTCAATATGGCCATTGTCGATTGCGAAATAAATTAGAATATAGTCCTGTCGCCTTTGAAGTGTTACCAGATTTATTTACATTAAGCGATCTCTACCAACTTTATACCACCGTATTGGGTGAACATTTTTCTGATTATTCCAATTTCCGATCGCGCTTATTAAAACTAAAATTCTTACAGGATTCTGGCGTAAAAGCTTCCCGTGGTGCAGGTCGTCCCGCTAGTTTGTACAAATTTGATGCTGAAGCATTTGAACCCTTAAAAGATAAGGCACTAGTTTTTATTTAAGGATTTGATTCTCTTCCTCCCCTTATTAAGAGTTCTCGCCTATCCACACTACACAACCTACATTCATCATGAAAATCACGATCGCTCAATTGAACCCCACCATCGGCGACCTCCATAACAATGCTGAAACTATTTTAGCGATCGCAATCGAAGCCGCCAACCATGGCACAAATCTTCTCCTAACGCCCGAGTTGTCCCTTTGTGGCTATCCTCCCCGCGATCTATTGCTAAAGCCAGAATTCATTGATGCAATGCGATCGCAACTTGAACAATTAGCCGCAGATTTTCCAAAAAACTTGTCTGGATTAATCGGGTTTGCAGAGCGTAATCAAAATGCAGAAGAAAAAGGTGAAAAACCCCTTTACAATAGCATTGCATTAATTCAAAACAACCAAATCAAACAAGTATTCCATAAGCACTTACTACCGACTTATAGTGTATTTGATGAAGCAAGATATTTTCAATCTGGTGAATTACCAAATCATTTTAAATTAGACGATATTCATATTGGGGTGACCATTTGCGAAGATCTTTGGAATGATGAAGAATTCTGGGGAAAACGCGCCTATAGCCTGAATCCGATCGCGAATCTCGCCGCCCTAAATGTAGATTTTACTGTCAACCTGTCGGCATCGCCTTATACAATTGGTAAACAGCAAACCCGTGAACGGATGCTAACTCATACAGCAATTCGATTTGATCAACCTATTATTTATGTTAATCAAGTGGGTGCAAATGATGATCTAATCTTTGATGGTGGCAGTTTTGTTGTGAATCGCGATGGCATACTGTGCGATCGAGTTCCCCAGATGAAACCGTGCAATCATACAATTCGTTGGGAAAATCAGAAATTTCTATCGACAGAACCGATCGCCCCGATCTTAAATCAATCTGCCGAACTCTATGCAGCTTTGGTTTTAGGGGTACAAGACTACGCCCGTAAATGTGGATTTAAACAGGCATTGCTGGGATTGAGCGGCGGGATTGATTCGGCATTGGTGGCAGCGATCGCAGCAGAGGCATTGGGGGCAGAGAATATATTGGGAATCTTGATGCCCTCGCCCTATAGTTCAGATCATTCTATTAGTGATGCTAAACAACTCGCAGAAAATTTAGGCATTAAAACGCAAACCGTACCGATCGAACCTGTGATGAAAAGCTATGACGAATCACTGGCTGAAATCTTCTCTGGGACAGAGTTTGGCATAGCTGAAGAAAATCTCCAATCCCGGATTCGGGGAACATTGCTGATGGGAATCTCAAATAAATTTAATTACTTGTTGATTACAACAGGAAATAAATCTGAGATTGCAGTCGGATACTGTACATTGTACGGCGATATGAATGGTGGATTAGCGGCGATCGCAGATGTCCCCAAAACGAAAGTATATGCTCTGTGTGAATGGTTGAACCGGACTACTGAAATCATTCCGACAAATATTATCACCAAACCCCCTAGTGCTGAATTGAAACCTGGACAACTCGACCAAGACTCGCTTCCAGACTATGAAATCCTTGATGATATTCTCGATCGGATTGTTCAAAACCATGAATCCCTGGACCAAATTGTTGCCGCAGGTCACGATCGTACAATTGTCGAAAAGATTTCACGACTAGTTAAGATTGCAGAATTCAAACGCCGTCAATCTGCACCCGGTCTGAAAGTCACCGATCGAGCCTTCGGGACAGGCTGGAGAATGCCGATCGCACAACGTTGGGGATAATGGGGTGGATGAGATGATGGGGGTACATTCTAGGGCGATCGATTACTCAGATGGGGCAAAATCTGAGTACTAATTCTCTGAATTATTTCTAATGATTTTTAACGGGATTTGCTCATTATCCGTGAACAGCCTCCAACGCGATCGGGTTACAACCTTGAGCAGATAGGTTATTCTCTTGCAAAGTCCAGAATTAAAAGACGATCGAAAGATGTGCGGGTTTAAAAATTGAGAACGGAAGAGTGGTTTGATGTGTGATTTTGGAAGGGCGATCGATCTACAAAATTATCATTCAACCTTAAAAATCAATCGTTCTAATTGCGACTGTCTAACGATCGATGAGAGCGTACCAGATTTTAATTGTTTATGATTTGGGACTGGAATCGTAATCGTTGTTTCATCAGTCCTCTTCTGCATCATTACATGACTACCTTTCTGTCGAACCTTGACAAAACCATACTGGCTGAGAAGTTCACAGATCTCCTTTCCAAAAAATGTCTGTAATTTAGCCAACACAAACCTCTAACCGGGTGATGAAGACTTCCGATTGCAGTCTACTAGCTATCTCCTTAGGATCTGCAACCTCAAAGAACAGTTCGATCGCTTCGATTAAATTAATTCTAGCTTCTTCGACGGTATCACCTTGGCTAGCAATATCCAGTTCAGGACACAGGGAAACATAACCATCATCTTCTCGTTCAATTAATGCTGTAAATTGTTTGAGTTGTTTCATACTGAAAACTCTTAAAACTATTAATCATGTTGACTATAGCAGTTGTATAACAATCTTCGCCTACAATCCACCTCGCGAATGAATCGCAGACTAATAGCGAAAGCAGCTCCGTAGCTAAGAGATGGATGAAATGCGATGGTTCAAAGATTGGGGATAAACGATCGAATTTGAATTGGTGATTCTGGAGGGGCGATTGATTGAATTTGAAGGGATTGTAATCATAGATCTGAATATAGTAAAATGTTACATACCGATCGAACCAGTGCCAATGCCTCAGAAAATTCGTCAACTGAAACAATTGCAAAAGATGGGATTTCAGCAAGTTCCAGGAAAAGGAAGCCAATTTATTTTCATCCCAAATCTACTTCTCAAATGAATTGCTGACTAATAAAAAATCGGCTCCACAGCTAAGAAATGAATGAAATGCGATCGATCGACACTCAACTGAATACTAACCAACACTTGCGAAATAACAACAATAATTTGTCACTCAGGACCCTCAGATCGTCTATGCATCAAACCCACTCAATAAAAAACCTCAACCGAAGTCGAGGTTATCATCAGGGTGCATCTACCATTCCTCTATACCCCAAGGGACAGGCTCCATCCGGACAAAACGAGATTTTCTCACATCTAGACTCAACGGTGGATTATAATGATCGTCTTCGAGGCGGAGATTTTTGGGACGATCGTGCCTCACCTTGACGACCTCCATCCTGCTTTACAATCCCAAACGCTGTATTGTAAATTTTCTCATTCGCCGCCGCTGACTGGAATAAGTCTACGATCGGATTTGGATAGTCCACCCCCAGCCGCACCCCAAATCCAGTTTGCTCCGTCGCATTCAACTTCGCCACATCATGAATTTTCGCGCCCGGTACCTGTGCCAATTCCGGCAGCCAATGTCGCGCATAATCACCTTGGGGATCGTAATCTCGCGACTGTTTTGTAATATTAAAAAATCGGAATCCCCGCGCATCATTTCCCACACCCGCCGTATAGTTCCAATTTCCCCAATTACTACAGGGATCATAATCAATTAATACCGACTCAAAATACTCCGCACCCATTCGCCAATCAATCCCCAAATTCTTAGTCAAAAAACTCCCAACATTCTGTCGCCCCCGATTAGACATATAGCCCGTCGTCGCCAACTCGCGCATATTTGCGTCCACTAATGGAAATCCCGTTAGCCCATCGCGCCACAATTCAAAGCGTTCCCAGTCTTGCTTCCACGGAACAGAAACACCTTGTAAACCCTGGACTTTGAAAATTTTTGCCCCATGTTTCCTGCTCACCCAGCGGAAATAATCACGCCACAACAATTCAAAAATCAACCAATAGGTCGAATCATTTTTCACCCGCTTTTCTTCATAGTCATCCACCTGCCAATATAAATAGCGAGGCGACAAACAACCCAATGCTAACCACGGCGAAAATTTCGATGAATCATCTGGATTCAACATTCCATTTCGCGTTTCTTTATAAACCTTTAACCGATCGCGCTTCCAAATATACTCATTTACCCGATCGATTCCTGCCGTTTCCCCGCCCCGAAACTCGATTTGTTGACGAGAATCTTTTTCGGGATTGGTTAGGCCAAAGCGTTCTAAGGTCGGAATTTCGCCCGTATCAACTGTATCCGGCAGCGGGGCCAATCGTTGAGGGGATGGCAGTAGGGCATTTACTGTCGATTCTTTTTCGACCTGTTTGCGAAAATTAGTAAATAATTCGGGCAATTCGCTAACGGCAAAGGGTAAATCGTCTCGATGATACAATGTGTGTCCCCAGAATTTTTTAATTGGAATTTTCGCTAACTCCAATGCATTCGTTAATGCCGATTCCACGAATAATTCTTCCGCTGTTACTTCTTCATAGAAAAAAACTGACGATACTTCGAGTTCCTGACCTAACTTAACAACTTCGACTTCAGGCTTTCCTAGTAGCACCACCAAGTCACTGCCGAGCGATCGCAACGAAGCCCGTAAATCTGCTACAGATTCTAATAAAAACTGTGCCCGAAATGCTCCAGTCTTCGGAAATCCAAACGGTGTTTTCCCAAATTGCCGATCGTCAAAACAATACACCGGAATAATTTTTGCTCCCGATTTTGCCGCCTTGCATAGCGGTTCGTGGTCATGAATCCGCAAATCATTACGGTACCAAAGAATAATTCGTTTCTCAGCCATGAAAATTTCCGTGCTACCAATACTTGAAATATCAACTTAAAAAGCGATCGCACCCATCTGATACGATCGCCCTTACTCTAAACCATAGCTAAATCACACCTATAGCCAAGTCACTAGAACACACTAGTTAACTGACTCGAAACAATATTTTGAGCAAATTGTAATGCAAATATTGCCAACATTGCCGAGATATCAAACCCGCCCAATGGTGGAATAATCGATCGAAATATATTCAAGTATGGATCAGTCAACTCAGCCAAGGTTGCAAACGGCTGATCAAACCAATTGATACTGGGAAACCAGGTTAACAGAACACGAATCAACAAGATTGTGCTGTAGATGCCCAAAAAGGAAGAAATAACAGTTGCAGGATTCAAACTTGATGTCATGGTGCGCTCCTCAAATGAAACCTATTGTTCCAAGCTATACAGTCTCTATTTTAACGAGTTTCCCACACTTCGGAGAAATCTGGACCCGCCCGATGATTAAGGATTACCCACCTTAGGATTCATCCGCCTTCAACTCCAAACCGATCGCATCGTTGCCCGATTCAGTCAACGGTAGTCCTTCTTTAGGCGAACTGGCCCCACCACTGACTCGCTTCAGTTGGTCCCGCACATCATCTATTGCATCATTTAACTGCGCGATCTTATCTTCTAGACTCCGACGAGCGGTCTCAGAACTAGCCGATTCTTGTTCTTGCTGGGTTACTGGAGCCGATCGTAGAGGCCGCTTTGCAGGTGGTTTTACCTCCGGCAACCGATCGTTCTTATCTACAGTCATCTCTTCATCCGGCAACCGTTTCACCAAAACAGATCCCAACACTCCACCCACAATGCCCCCAACTACGGCACCGAGAAGAAATCCAGTAGAAAAATTATCTTGCTGACTCATAATTCATCCATCTGATAAGTATTAGTCCTGAAAAGTCTAACGCCTAAGTGCCAAAGGTCCGATCGCCCGCATCGCCCAATCCTGGAACGATGTATCCTCGCTCATTTAGTGTCTCATCGATCGCGGCTGTAAAAATCGTCAAGCTTGGATACGTCACACTTAACTTTTGCAACGCCGCATGGGCCGCGACCACCGACACAACCCGCACATTACCGGGATCAATACCGCGAGCCGTCAGTTCATCCATTGCGATCGTCATCGTTCCGCCCGTAGCCAACATTGGATCCGTAATTACAACACGGGTTTGCGGATTGAACTTTTCTGGAAATTTATTTAAATAACACTTAGGCTGAAGCGTGGTCTCATCGCGAACAATTCCTAAATGATAAATTGACGACAGTGGCAACAACGACTGTGCCCCATCCAAAAGACTCAACCCCGCCCGCAGAATAGGCACAACAACAACCGGAATCTGGGTATCAATGAAGGTTGCAGGACAAGGCGCAAGAGGAGTTTGGACCGTCGTATCCATCGTTGGCAACCAGTCACGGACCGCCTCATAGGTCAACCAACGCCCTAACTCGGTCATCGCACTTCTAAACAAAGCCGACGGCGTTCCCGCATCACGAGCAACCCCTAGCCAATGCTTAATCAGGGGGTGAGGTGGAACGTAGACGCGGAGTTGAAGGGTCATAAAATTCTTTCAAATAATCTATTTTAGAGGGCGATCGCTGGTATTGAGTACAAACCGAGATTATCATACTGTGTCCTGTCCAAGTTTCTAACCCAACTTTCCAAGGCGATTTCCACAGACTTGAAACGGACTTAATTTGACGCGTTACCCTTGAAGCATACTAAAGCAGCACTAAACAGAAAAATCCAATTCTGTTTAATTCATTAAAAGTAGCAACTAATACACAATTTTACCTTATTTTAAAATATCTATGGATAACATGCGCTTAGGCAGATATACGATCTGAGATACTTACATTCTCTCTTCATTAAAAGACTTCGTATTCGCTGCTAACTTTACGGAATTTGAAGAATTATATGGGTATCTTGAGTATGGAAAGCCGGGTAAGCAATATATCCCGGATATGAACTATTCAGGTAATCTTTTCTATGTCTGAATTCAATTTAGCTTCTTCGTTTAATGCTCCAACACCAAATTTTTTAGATACATTGCTGAAACCAATTCGGAACTGGATTGATAATGTGGAAATCACCGATCGTGACCGCGCTCACTTATTCTGTAAGCTGATCCCTGCCCAATGTCCATTTGAACGTGATGTCATCGTTTTAGGTCACAAAGTGGCGCACATTCCACCAATGTGTAAAATCAATCCACTCTATGACCAGTTTGTGGGACTACGATTCCGATCGCTTTGTTATTTAGTTGATGTATGCGGTGAAAACCTATAGATTAGGTGTCTCCCCGCTAAAGTCATATATAGGTTTGCTGAAAGGCTCTAGTCAAACCTTTAGCTTATTTTCAGTAACGTATTTTCAATTTGCGATCGATTAAGCTGTTTTCCAATGAAGACAAGCTTAGTCAATCGAGGCTCTTCAGGTTTCCAAGAACGATCGTAAAAGTCTTCAAACCGCGATCCCACGCCCTGAACCACCAGACGCATGGCCTTATCGGGAACCGACACGAAGCCTTTGACTCGATAGACTTCCTGCTCTAATACAATTTGCTCTAGTCCTTCACGTAATAGAACGGGATCAAAGCTAGCGTTAAGGACGATATGAGTTGAATCAATTTCTTCGTCGTGATCATGGTCTTCTTCTTGGTCATGATGACTTGGACGATCGGCTAAATGATCTTCTACTGCGGCATTAAATCCCAACAGTAAATCATTCGGTAAATCTGCGTCATCGCGACCATGAACGACCATTTTCACGGCTCTAGGTAATTCAGCTTGAACTAAGGCTTGAACTTCTTCTAGTTGTGTCGCTGTCACCAAATCAGATTTGTTCAGTACAACTAAATCCGCACAGGCCAATTGGTCCTCAAATAGTTCTTGAAGTGGAGTCTCGTGATCTAGGTTAGGATCAGCTTTGCGTTGGGCTTCGAGTGCTGCCAAATCCTTCGCTAATGTTCCGGTTGAGACCGCTTCACAGTCCACCACTGTCACCACACCATCGACCGTCAAAGCATGGCGAATGTCTTGCCATTTGAACGCTTTAATTAGGGGTTTTGGTAATGCGAGTCCAGAGGTTTCGATCAAAATACAATCGATTTGATCCCGACGCTCTAGAAGTTGTTGCATAACGGGATAGAACTCTTCTTGAACGGTGCAACAAAGACAACCATTGGTGAGTTCTACGATGTTGCTCGCCACGATCGGGCCATCTTCCTCATCACAAACTTGACAGGCTTTTAGCAATTCACCATCAATTCCTAGCTCTCCAAATTCATTCACCAAGACCGCAATCCGACGACCTTGATTATTTTGTAAGAGATTGCGAATTAGGCTGGTCTTACCGCTACCCAGAAATCCGGTGATAATCGTAACGGGAATTTTTGCTGCCATAATTTTTTGTTACTCAGTGTTATCAAACAGGGTTCACATTCATCCTCTTAGAAGTCCGGTTCATCCGTCAACTGCTCAATGAGTAGCTCCACTTGCGATCGTCGTTCTCCCAAAAATCGATCGCACTCCTTTAAGTAGGCTGCTGCCACTCCAAACTGTTCAAACACATCGTTCAAGCTCATATCCCCAGATTCCATAAGTCCCAGAATGTCCTCAATTTTTTCGACGGTGCTTTCGTAATTCCAGAGTTCGGCGGTTTTGGTTTTGCGTGAGACGGCCATTTTAAAATTCTCCTCAAATTATTGTTTCCTGAATCTTTGAATTGAATCGAGTTCTAGGTATCGATCGGCTGCTTATCGATCGCTCTACCTTCAATCGTAATGATTTTCGCCGTCGCCAGTCCTTCGCCCAATTGCAGTTCCACAATTTGCCCGATCGTCAAGTCCGTTATCGATTGCATCACCGTCTGCGAGTGTGCCAATTCCGATCGCACCACCGCGTAGCCTCGGGCCAAAACCGCATGGGGATCAAGGGCCGTTAGTTTAGTTTCCAGGCGGGTCTGGGTCGATTGATGTTGGATAAGCTGCGATCGCATCGATTGGATAATTTGTTGCTTCAGCCAGTGAAGTCGCTGTTGGGCTTGGTCTAGTTGCCGATCGGGCCGCACCAGCCGCAGCCGTCGTTGGAATTGCTGAAGTTTGTCTTGATGATGGGAAATCGTATAATTCACTGAGTCTTGTACCGACATCACCCGCTGCAAATGCTGGTCCGTCAATGCTTGAAGATCTGGCACCACGATTTCAGCCGCTGCCGTGGGAGTGTGAGCCGCATAGTCTGCTGCCAGATCCGCGAGAGACTCATCGCGATCGTGGCCAATTCCCGAAATAATGGGAATAGTGCAAGTTGCAATCGCCCGCACTACCCGCTCATCATTGAAACAAGCCAAATCCTCCGTTGCTCCACCGCCCCGCGCCAAAATTATCACTTCCGCCCGTCCATCCGCCATCACTCGATCGATCGCTTTGGCAATGGAATCTGGGGCCGTCTCTCCCTGAACCGTGGCTGGAGATAGCAACACTGTCAAACCCGGATATCGATTGCGGAGGGTGGTTTGAATATCGCCCCAAGCCGCTGCATTCGGAGAAGTGACGACAGCGATCGTCTGGGGATGTTTAGGCAAAGGTAATTTTATATCGGGATCAAAAAGACCTTCTTCATAGAGCCGATCGCGCAATTGCTGATATCTCAACGCCTGCAACCCTTCGCCCGCCGATCGAATTTGGACGACGTTTAGTTGGTAGCGGCTTTGTTGCGCGTAGGTTTTAACGCTGGCGAGAACAATAACCTGTTCGCCTTGTTGGGGTTTCACTTCAAGCCGTTGATCGTAGCTATTCCAAACCACGCAGGCGATCGCTTGATTTGAGGCTGGGTCTTGCAGGGTGAAATAGGTGCCTTTCCCGCTTCGGTTGACGCTAGAAATCTCCCCCAATACCCAAATTTTCTGAAGATTTAAATCGTCTTCTAAACAGACCTTGATGTACAGTGCGACGCTCTCAACGGTCAGCGTGCCTTGGGGAATGTTGGATGCGCCCTGAAAACTGCCTTGAGCCTGGGTAGCCGATCGTGCCGAACTCGGAACAGTCAACCCACTGGCCCCGCCGAATTCACTCAAATCAAGCCCATCCAAATCAAGCCCATCGAGCCTCAACGCCGCATCAAATCCAGGCTTATAAGCACCAGATTTGATCTTACTGGCGGCCTGTGCTGATTTTTGACCACTTTTTGCCCTTGAGTCTTTCATTTCATACCTCTCAAACTCATCAGACCATTATGTGATGAGTCCGCTGTAAAGCGTGGTGTCAGTTATTTTGCGAGCTATTTTATAGACTGGCTTGTGAATTATGCTTGTGAAGCATATAAGTATATTTGTTCTAGTCTCAAGAGTCTATGATATGTTTGTTCTATTGAAGAGCAACTGTGATATAAAAGTGAGGTAAGAACCTTGGCTAAAGAATCGCTAGAATTAGAAACATTCGTGACCGACGTTGCGGAGGTCGATCTATCAGTGGCAGAAAATTTGCCAAGTTCAAAGAATTCCACACGTTCTAAGGACAGTTCCAGAATGCCACCAAAAGCAACCCCTGCGGATAATGCCGCCAGTAAAGCCAGTGCAGAAAAACAAAAGGCGCTCAGTCTTGTCCTCGGACAAATTGAACGCAACTTCGGCAAGGGCAGTATTATGCGCCTTGGTGATGCCACTCGGATGAAAGTCGAGACCATTCCTAGTGGTGCATTGACCCTAGATTTGGCGCTGGGTGGAGGGTTGCCTCGTGGTCGTGTGGTCGAAATTTATGGTCCCGAAAGTTCCGGCAAAACAACTGTCGCGCTTCATGCGATCGCTGAAATGCAGCGTAATGGTGGAGTTGCTGCCTTTGTCGATGCGGAACATGCCCTTGACCCAACTTATGCCGCCGCGCTTGGGGTGGATATTAATAATCTTCTAGTCTCGCAACCGGATACTGGAGAATCTGCTCTGGAAATTGTGGATCAGTTGGTTCGATCGGCAGCGGTGGACATTGTGGTGATTGACTCGGTGGCGGCACTGGTGCCTCGGGCAGAAATTGAAGGCGAAATGGGCGATCATCACGTTGGCTTGCAAGCCCGTCTAATGAGCCAAGCGCTGCGGAAAATTACCGGGAGCATTGGTAAATCTGGTTGTACGGTGGTGTTTTTGAATCAATTGCGTCAAAAAATTGGTGTCACCTACGGAAGTCCTGAAACGACGACGGGCGGGCAGGCGCTGAAATTTTATGCATCTGTGCGCTTGGATATTCGTCGGATTCAGACCCTAAAGCGAGGGAATGAAGAGTACGGAATTCGTGCCAAAGTGAAGGTGGTCAAAAATAAAATTGCCCCTCCATTCCGAATTGCAGAATTTGATGTGATTTTTGGTAAAGGAATTTCGACGTTGGGTTGTTTGGTTGACCTAGCTGAAGAAACGGGCGTAATTACTCGTAAGGGTGCTTGGTATAGCTACAATGGCGACAACATTAGTCAAGGTCGTGACAATGCGATCAAGTATGTTGAAGAGAAGCCTGAGTTTGCTAAGGAACTCGAAGTTCTAGTTCGTCAAAAGCTAGAAATGGGCGCTGTTGTTTCTGCAAACTCTGTGGTCCAACCCGATCTGGGTGATGAAGACGAAGATGGGGATGATTTTGATCCGACAACGCTATGACGCGCTGAGTCACGGAAAATGATTATGTAATAAAACGGGAGAGTTAGTTGATGAATTAGCTCTCCCGTTTTTTAATATGAGTTGATTATACGAATGAACTAAAGCCAAGCAACTACGATCGTCTCCAAAAACTCAGATTATCTTTCACCATATTCCAATCCCATTTAACCTCAGGCTTGTTACGAGAATTACGCATCCGCGCATAGGTCCGCCGTTTACGAAATCGGATTTGGGCCACTTCCTGTAGGCTATCTTCTTCAACGATTTCTTCAGGTTCAGCATAGGGTTTAGCTCCCCACCAACCCACAATAAACCCAGCCGAAACCCCAGCTATAGCTCCCAACATAATGCTCAAGGGTGCAGGATACCTCAACACATAAAACGCGATTAGAAAAACTAGCCAAACTTGAATTCCAGCGCTAAACCCCTTGGAAAATACATCATTGGTGGGAGGAAGACTCATAAAATTATGGGAGGGTACAGAGATAAGGCTCTTTTATTTTGTCCTAAGTTTTGGCTTTGGATTCACTCATTTTACAAACTAAATCCATCAGTTTAAATTTAGCTTGAATTCGTCAACTATCCAAAGCCATAAATTGTTCAAATCGATTTGATTAGTATCGATTTGATTAATATCGTTCGTCCGTAGCGTCCTCTTTGCTATTTGTTTTACGTAATGGTGTATTGCGATCGAAGGTCATCCGAACTTGTCGCATTTGTTCACCATCTTTTGCGATCGCCATAATGGGAAAATCTAGATTGCCATCCTGGAACGAGAGTTGGATTCTAAAGGTTCCTTCTGGTGTGAGTTGTACCGGAACTCCGCCTATCGTTAGTTGGGCGTCGGGTTCAGTTGCGCCATAGACGATGAGTTCAGCATCCGCTACTAGCCAGAATTTGCGAGACCGATCGGTCGGTATTGACGCGCCAAGTCCAATGCCCGACATTCCAATTCCTGACATTCCAATTCCTGACATTCTCATGTCCGACATGCCAATCCTGGATGCGGCTAATCTAACGGGGAATTCATTAGCCCAAAGGCCAGCGCCTGCTGGGAAAACAAAGGAACTTAACGACTCTGACGGAACTTGGTGCATGGATCCAAAGAACGATCCCACGAGGCTCGATTCTTGGTGCATTCCGTAGGCGAGGTGAAAGATTTGGTCATGAAATGCCTCATCCGTCTGAGGTTTAGCTCTTCCGGGAGGGACAATTTGGAGGAAGGTCTTGCCTTGTAACGGTTCTTCCCAGTCCACGGTGATAGATTGATCGTCCATCCAATCGGTCGGGTAGACCGGGGGAATGCCGATTCGGTTCGATCGGGCTAAGAGTAGCCATTCTCCTGAACCCGTTAAATACCCAATTTCTGTGATGTAGTCCCGATCGCTGACTGGAATTGGCAGGTACCAATCTCTTGCTAATTCATCGCAAGCATACTGTTGAACGCTGTGGGGCTTGCTATTATTCAGGTCTAGGTCTGTTGCGTCATAGAGCCGAAGGGCAAGCTGCTCGCCACCGAGATAACGCACCGATTGCCGATGTTCTTCGGGAATATCCCAGTAGGTATAAGCCCATTGAGGATCGCGAGGCATCAGGACAATACGACTTTCGCCGTATCCGCTAACCAAATCAGGAAGGTCGTGATCCACAGTAGCCAACTGGTCGGACGTCAAACTATCCCTATTATTCCTAGGTCCCGTATTACCGAGTACAACCGCGCTCGCTCCGACAATAATTCCGGCTGCAACTCTAGCGGCGATTCCGGCAGAGTTGGGTAATTCACCAGGATCCGATTGCTCTAGTGGGAGCGTTTTAGATTCGGCGATCGTTGGATCGGGTATGCTCGGGTTCGTTGTGGGGGACGCAGAATTTAGAGGCGCATGAATGTCTGGGGGTAATTGAGTAATTGGTTCATGGGGAAGTATGAGCGCCGGAACTAAGGAAGGTGTTACGGTCACATTGGCCGCAGATTTGTCAGAGGCGTTTGCTTCATCCGCCAGTCCTGCGACTGCAACACCGACCAGCCCTGCGACACCTGCGATCGCCACAGCTTGTGGAGGGATAGCGGAATCGATCGGTGGGAATTTCAATCCACCCGAATTACCGCCACTATCGCGAGGGTTGATCTGCACTGTTCCCGCGCCATAGGTATCAACATCGTGGTCAACGGCAACAATTGAGTCATCATTCACTGAGTCATCATTCACCGGATTTTCAGACGACTCGCATGAACGGGAATCTTTATCCAATAGGAATGTTCCGGTTGCTGCACCCACGGCGATCGCACCATTTGCATCAACTGGATTAACAGAGGCGATCGGTGGTGTGACTGTTGTTGAATCTGTAACGGGCACAATTGGGTCTAAAGTTTCAGGCACAGATGCGGTAGAGTCGATCGTTGGTTCCACTGGCGAATCAGCCCCATTGTCTCCCTTGTTTTTCAATAACCACCACGCTAAACCTATTAGCCCTAATCCCAGAATCCACGGCAACCAAGCTAGGCTTTTATCTGGAGCGTTATTAGCCATGGCTAGAGCTGGACTAGATAACGCTGGAGCTGGACTAACATTAGTTGGAACGGTGGCGGCGAGAGTTACCGTAGAAGTTGCTGTTGGAACGGCGGCAGAGGCTGTTGTCGCGATCGCCATTGCAATCGAAGCCGCTGAATTTCCAATCACCGCACCTGGGGAACTAACAGACTTAATTGCAAGTTTTCCCTCGTCTGTCCCGACATATCTAAGAAAGGCTTGAGCGGCGGTGGACAAACTGCCTTTTTTGTAGACATAGGCGATCGGCTGGGAGAACGGATAAAGACGATCGCTTGGTTGGGTTTTGTGCATATCTAATGAACGGACTCCCTTGAGATTTTTTACCCCATCTGCGGTGATATAACCCAAGCCGTCAACCCCAAGCTGTGCCGCGATCGCATCGAGCGCTTCAGACCCAACTTGCACGGCACTCGCAGCAACTTGAAACGGCGCTGTTTTAAAAATTGGGTAATCCGGGAACACCTGGCGCGTGTCGCTAACCTCCGGCTGGTCTACAACTCGAATGGTTTTATCTGGCCCGCCGACTTCAGACCAATTTGTAATTTCCCCTCGAAAAATCTTAGCAAACTGTTCAATGGTCAAACTGCCGCGAAAGGGATTCTCCTCGCTGACCAATAGGGTGATCTTTTCACGCTTAATGGGAATTGCAATGAATCCCTGCGCTTTTTCCTCAGGTGTTAACAATCGTCCGATCGCGGCTAAGTCAGCTTTCCCATTAGCCAATGCCTGTAAGCCCGCCGCCGTCCCATTCGTGCCAAAGGTGACGGGCGTTTTCTGATACTTCCCTTCAAATTTCTCTTTTAATACCTGATTGACTGCTGTCAAACTTCCAGATCCTTCGATCGTTAGACTTGATCTCTGGGGCAATGCTGAGGGTAAAACAGGCGGTGTTGCAGTTTGGGCTATGGCAATATCACGCACATTCACTGAACTTAATATCGAAGGCAAACCCAAAACCGTGGCACAAGTCACCGAACTTAATAAAACCGTCCACACCCTCTGAGTGAGAGCTTGTGAAGCACGTAAGGAACGTATTCTCTTGCTTTGACCCAATCCGAACGATTTTTTATGTGCCATCCCGAATCTCAAACCCAACTACTTATAAAAATATTGCACTGATTATACAGGTGTTCTTGAAATACAACCGTTCTTAAAGGCTTTAGACAGAATAGTGATCTGATAGGCGATCGCCACAATGCTAGAATAAAGCCGAAATAAAATAAAATTGTCCAGAAAGTAAGACCCAACATCAAAGTTAAGTAATATCACTTAGTAGATTTTCATTCACCTAAGTGCATCTTGTGGATAAGGATGTCATAGCCGTCTTAAACAGTGCCTTGTGCATCATTGAAAGCGCTTCATGCTGTGTCTTGCTACAAATTGTATTTAATTAAACCTACGAGGAATCATCATGGCTGTTGAAAAAGTGAACTCTTCTTCGAGTTTGGCAGAAGTGGTCGATCGGATCTTGGACAAAGGCATTGTGATTGATGCTTGGGTTCGGGTTTCGTTAGTCGGAATCGAATTGTTAACCATTGAAGCCCGCGTGGTCATCGCGTCGGTTGAAACCTATCTTAAGTATGCAGAAGCAGTGGGCCTTACTTCCCAAGCAGCAATTCCTGCGGCTTAATTTTACAGGACATGTTTTACAGGACATCGTTCTAAAAGACGTGCCATTGAAGATGGTCAGAGGCAAGTCGCTTTCTGACCATTTTTTATATCTACAAGCATTAGCTCGTTCAAATAATCGTCCAACGACTCCGGCCCACCCTTCACGTAAGGCAAACTTATTATGGCACTTAAAGATATTTGGCAACAGGACAGACAAACTCGTCAAGCGGAGGTCGTGGAACGATCGCGAACGGTTGCAGAACTCCGATCGCAGCATCAAGCCGAACATGCAGAAATGGCGACACAACTCCGTGATGAACTGAGCCAAGTCTTACCAAAACTCCGAGCCGATGAACTCGATCGTCAACTCGAAGCCCAATGTGATCAAGCGGGACGTGAAATCGAAGCCAGTACGCGTCGTCGGGACGTCCAAAAATTTCTCCATGAATTACACGATTGCCGATTGATTGCTGCCGCAGATTTACGATTATTACTAGAAGAATTCCGCTGCGATCGTAAGGCTCAGTCCGCCGAAATTTCCGCCATGTTGCAAGAAACGCGTCGTCAACGATCGGCAGATGTTGAAGCATTGTTCGCACAGTTTGCCTTAGACACCGTTGCTCGTAAAGTTTCAGTTCAATCGATTCGAGATTATGTTTGGGGGAATGATGGATCATTGCCGATGACGATCGGAAGCCAAACGGCTCCAATTCAAGCGATCGGCTCCCAAGCTATTGAAGACTTTCTTAAATTTGTAATTCAAGAGTCTCCGCCCTCACCAGCGAAATCCGTTGCAAAATCTGTTACTACAGCTTCGACTAACTCTCCAGTTGTCCTTAAAGCGCCGATCGTCAAAACGCCCATAGAACCCAAGGTTGAGCCGATTGACGAGCCGATTGACGAGCCGATCGTTGGCGTTACACTGTCCGAAAAACTATTGGCAACCGTAAATTCTCGCTCCGGTGTTCGTTTATCTGATCTGGAGGCCACTCTAGGAGTAAGTCGTAGTGAATTGGTGCATACCCTACAGCATCTGATCCGATCGGGCGACATTGTTCAACGCGATCGGGCTTACTATCGGGCCTAACCATGTCAAGACTGAAATCAATCAGCCTTTGATTGTGTAACCCGATCCGATCGAGCCTAAAAAACTAAACCCTCTTTCCAGACCGAATCCCCCTTGAATTCTAGGATTTTTAACCGTGGCGACCATTCTTCGTACTAGCCCCCGTCGATTTGTCAGTACCCCCGCTATAGAACGCTTGACGGCGCGGGCATTGCGATACCTTCAGTCTGGTTTCCCGGTGCATCTGCGTGGACCTGCCGGAACCGGGAAAACTACACTGTCATTACATTTGGCTGATTTGCTTCAACGGCCCATGATGCTGATGTTTGGGGATGATGAAGCTAAGTCATCGGACATGATTGGTAAACAATCTGGTTATACCCATAAAAAACTGGTTGACAATTATATTCATAGCGTTCTAAAAGTCGAAGATAGCGTTCGTCAAAACTGGGTTGATTCTCGTCTGACGTTGGCTTGCCGTGAAGGATATACGCTGATTTATGATGAATTCAACCGATCGCGCCCCGAAGTCAATAACATTCTTCTGTCGGTTTTAGAAGAAAAGATTCTCATTTTGCCGCCCGAGAGCAATGGGGTCGAGTATGTCAAAGTCAGTCCAAACTTCCGAGCTATTTTCACCTCTAATCCTGAAGAATATTGCGGCGTGCATTCGACTCAAGATGCCTTAATGGATCGTTTGATTACAATAGATGTGCCAGAACCTGACGAACTGACTCAACAAGAAATCGTTATTCAAAAAACTGAACTCGATCGGGCAACAGCCATCACGATTGTCAACATTGTCCGGGCATTCCGCGAAGGAACTCAATCTAGTTCAACATCTGGAATTGGAGCGTCTGGATTACGATCCTGTTTGATGATTGCCAAAATTTGTAAAGATCACGAACTCGAAGTTTCGTTAGATAATTCCGAATTTCGAGATTTATGTATTGATATTTTGAGATCCAGGTCGCCTCTTACGGTGGCTGAATCTACGACATTACTTTGGGATATTCTTCGTCCTGAATCGAACATTATTAATGAGTCATCGGTTCTGCGTGAATTGGTTCCTGTGGTCTCGATGTCTATTGTTGATGGGATTGAAGAGCCGATCATTCATGGGATTGAAGAATATATTGAATCTCCGATCGCTGAAGCGTTTGAAGGATTAGCTCAAGCTTCTATCGCTGAAACACTCGAAAGCTTTATTGATGTAGCCTTTGAGCCACCGATCGAAGAAACAATCGCCCGTCTAGATAATGAAACTATGCAGGCTGTTCTTGATGAAGCCCAAGAATCGGGAGACTTTGCAGAGCTTGCATCGAGTCTAGAATTCGATTTCTTTGAGGCTGCACCTCTTGTATCTTTGGATGAAGTTGAAGATACGATCGCCACAGTCGTCACTCTTGAAGAATCTGATGAACTTCTAGAATTTACTCTTGAAGATCAGCTTCATCTATACTTAAAAAGTTGTGAAAATGGTGCAAGACTTTCCCAAATCGAAAGCGATCTCAGTTTACCCCGTAGCAAAGTTGTCGAGTCCATTCGGAATCTTGCTAAATCCGATCGGTTAGCTCAACGCGATCGACATTTCTTTGCAATCGGTTAGCTTAATGCGATCGAACCTTTCTAAATTAGTGTTTGAACTCTCAGCTCCCAGCCCCCAATTTTCACCATGAACTCACTCAATAGTCCTCAACGCAGCCCGATCGCTACGGCCACCGGGGGATCCAGCCTCGCTGATGTGCTTGAGCGCGTCCTCGATAAAGGCATTGTGATTGCTGGCGATATTTCCGTCTCCGTTGCTCAAACGGAATTGCTAAATATTCGGATTCGGCTCCTGATTTCATCGGTGGATAAAGCGCGTGAAATCGGCATTAATTGGTGGGAAAATAATCCTCACTGGAGTTCTCAGAATTCACAGCTTCAAGAACAAACCCAAATGCTCCTTGCCCAAAACCAAGCGCTTACCGATCGTATCGCTGCTCTCGAATTAGAACTTCGCAAACCCCTTCTCCCCACTCCCCAAGCCCAATGAGTATCGACGCTGTTTTCACCCCCACTCAGCAACCTATAATTCCGATCAAGTCTAAGATTAAACCCGAAAAGCCAAATGCTGGATTAGCGCCCTTATTGTTGACCGTGACTGAATTAATTCGGCAACTTATGGAAGCACAGGTGATTCGGAGTATGGAGCGCGGTGATTTGAGTGATGAACAACTCGACAATGCGTCCGATAGTCTGAAAAAGCTGGCGGAACAAGTTGTTGAAATTTGTAAAATTTTTGATATTGAACCCGCAAGTTTGAATCTTGATTTAGGTGAAGCTGGAAGCCTGCTGCCAAGGGAAGGCGGCTATTACCCTGGCCAACCTTCAGCAAAACCTACATTGTTAGAATTGTTAGATCGATTATTGAACACAGGAATCGTTGTTCAAGGTGAAGTCGAGCTTGGTCTTGCCAACATCGATTTAATTCATGCCAAATTACAACTTGTTTTGACGTCTCAGCCGTTAACTTAGTACCGATTTCCTCTCTTTAAAACTCTAAATTCAACACCTATCATGACCCACGGACTTTATCTCTACGGCATTCTTCCTGAAGCTTTGAATGGCGATCGCACTGTTCTCGATACATTGCAAGGACTCGATCAACAACCGATCGAAACTAAAGAATTTGATGGCTTGACCCTATTGTATTCAGCCGCTAAACAATCTAAATATCTTGCTAGTCGTCGCAATCTTCTAGGTCACGAACGAGTCTTGGAAAGCGCAATGACAGCGGGGTATCGGAATCTGTTGCCATTGCGTTTTGGGTTGACGGTTGCAGATTGGGAAACGGTTGAGGCGGAACTTTTTGTGCCCTATCAAGAGGTAATGCGATCGCTTTTGAGTAAGTTGGATGGCTACCGCGAAGTGAGTGTAAAAATCTTTTGGGAACCTGAATCTGAACTTCAGCAAATGATGTTGGAAAATAAGGAATTGGCGAATGAGCGAGATCAGTATCAAGGTCAAGTTATGGGGATGGATACGGTAATTAAACTTGGGCAGGCGATCGAACGCGCAATGGTAGAACGGCGAAATGCGATCGTTAATGAGTTTCGTCAAAAATTATCCCCTTTGTCTATTGAACAAATTGAGAATGATGGGTTAGATGAGACGATGATCTACAATGCGGCGTTTTTGATTTCTTGGGATGCTGAAGAGCTATTTTCGCAGTATGTTGAGGATTTAGATGCGCAATTCCCCGATCGGTTCAAAATCCGGTATAACAATTTCACTGCACCTTATAATTTCGCTCAACTTAATTAGGAATGTTCACTAATGATTTTTGATCTTCTAGCTTCGCCTATTACGGGTCTGACTTGGATCGCAGACCAAATTCACGATCGGGTTATGGATGAGTTTGATCCTAAAACGGTGTTGAGTAAGCAATTGCTTCAGTTACAGATGGCATTTGATTTGGGGGCCATGGACGAAGATACGTTTGATGCGAAGGAAGAAGAGATTTTGTTGGCTTTGCAGGCGATCGAAGAAGAGGGCGACAGTGATGAATAAACATACGCTGAGCCTCAGTTTACTTCAAAGTTCAATCTTCTGCTTTCGTGTAACGGGGTTGTCGGATGGCCATGGCATTTTTTCAATCGATCGGTAAACAGTACGATCGCACCAACTATCCACCACTCAGCTTTACGGCTTATCCTAATTTTGTCCTTCTAACTCATCACCCACCGTTTGTTGCGAGGCATGACGGACATGAAGAATCCGAACGATCGCCCTATCCTCAGTCTCAATAATTACAAAAATAATCCGATGACAATTCGCCATGGCACATCGTCTAGGCATTTGAGATAAAGAACCGATCGCCACAAATAATCCATCATACCAAACCTTTACTTGTTCAATCGACATCAACTGAGACAAACGTAAAAAGGCACGATCGGCCTCAGCTTCAGCGACACTCGACAATTCAATCAATAGGTTCAATCTGATAGGTCATGATGGCAAATCATACTTGAGACGTTGCTCAGCCACAAATTCCTCAAAAGGTCGAAATCGTCCTGCCTCAAAATCATCCAAACCCCTCTGAATCCCCACGATCGCCTCTTCCGAATCCTGCGCTTCCCAATCTAAAATATCCCCCAATAGCGCCGATGCTACTTGCTCCAAATCCTCACCGCGCTGAGTCGCCTTCGCTCGTAATCGTGCCTCTAACTCTGGACTCAAGGTTACTACGATCGTCATAAAACTTACTTCTCCGATTCATCTAGAGTTATGCATCGTACTATAGCAAAATCACCCCTCAGCATAGCGATCGATTACGACAATACGATCGTCATTGCCTCACCTTTCAGCGCGATCGGAATTGCTTCTAAAATCCTGGATACCAAAGGCTGAAGATCCGCCAAACGGTTTGATCGTGCGACCAAAATCAAAACCGCTAAATCCAAAACTGCTAAATTTTGCTGATATGGCAAATTACGATCGACCGTAATAAATACATCAAACTCAGATACGACCAATGGCAATAAATCTCCATCCGAAGTTCCAGCCCAACCCATTTGGGGAACGGTACAAACTTCGTAACCCACAAGATCCCGCCCTAATCGACGATCAATGCATTCATCCAACAAAACCCGCATTTACGCAACCAGCTCAATCATCTGTTCATTCGCAGCATCTAAAAATGCAATGACCTGTTCCCGCCTGACCGTGGGAAATCCATCGAGAAAATCATCAATAGACTCTCCCGCTTTCAAATAATCGACTAATGTTTTTACAGGCACCCGCGTTCCACAAAACACAGGGATCCCGCTCATTATATTTTGGGAAACCGTCACAATTTCAGAATGATGCATGTTGAATTCCTCATCTTTTACCATTCTAAACAATACTCGCCTAAAATTTCCTGCCGATCGCACCAACTATCCCCCACTCAGCTTCGCGTTGTAGCCCAACTTCGTCACCAATTCTAAAAGCTTCACCTTATGATCGCCCTGAATTTCGATCGTATCGTCCTTAACCGCCCCGCCCGTTCCACATTGCGCCTTCAGCTTCTTTGCTAAGGCCGCCAAACTCTCTTCATTGTGCTGAAACCCCGAAATCACTGTCACCGTCTTCCCGCCTCGGCCCTTCTTTGACATTTGAATACGTAAATTTTGTTGACCGGGCGACAGATCGGGCACAGCCTTTTCAAACGCCGCATCGGTCGATTGCCCAAACTCACGGTAAACAGTACGATCGGTCGCTTTAGACTTGGACATAGCCGAAGATCTTGGGGAGAAAAGGACTTTGAACATGTGACTCTGGCAATCTTATAATGAAAATTAATACCCACCTACTAAAATATTCAGGTTCCGTGCCGTGACCATCACACCGCTTCCCGTAAACCCGAATCCAACGGCCATTGAAAATCGTCCCGATGCCTTCGGTCGTTTCGGCCAATTCGGTGGCAAATATGTCCCCGAAACCTTGATGCCCGCCCTGTTTGAACTCGAAGAAGCCTATCACCACTACGCCAAAGATCCAGACTTCCAAACCGAACTCAACGGCCTGCTCAAAGACTACGTGGGTCGCCCAAATCCCCTCTACTTCGCCGAACGCCTTACTGAACACTACGCTCGCCCCGACGGCACTGGACCCCAAATTTATCTAAAACGCGAAGACCTCAACCACACAGGCGCGCACAAAATCAATAACGCCCTCGCCCAAGCCCTCCTCGCCAAACGCATGGGCAAAAAGCGGATCATCGCTGAAACCGGAGCAGGACAGCATGGAGTCGCCACTGCCACCGTTTGCGCTCGTTTTGGCCTTGAGTGCATCATCTATATGGGCGTTAACGATATGGAACGCCAGTCATTGAATGTCTTCCGAATGCGCCTCATGGGAGCGATCGTTACCCCTGTTTCGTCCGGCACGGCCACCCTGAAGGATGCGACTTCTGAAGCGATTCGCGACTGGGTAACAAACGTCGAAACCACACATTACATTCTGGGTTCTGTTGCTGGGCCGCACCCTTATCCGATGATGGTGCGTGATTTTCACTCAATCATTGGCAAAGAAACCCGTGGGCAATGTCTCGAAAAGTGGGGCGGTTTACCCGACATCATCATGGCCTGCGTGGGGGGTGGATCTAATGCCATGGGATTATTCAACGAGTTTATCAATGAAAAATCCGTTCGTATTATTGGGGTCGAAGCCGCTGGTTTTGGAGTTGATACCGATAAACATGCAGCAACTCTAACGAAAGGCCGGGTGGGAGTCTTGCATGGAGCCATGAGTTATTTGCTTCAGGATGACGACGGCCAGGTGATTGAACCCCATTCCATTAGTGCGGGCCTAGATTATCCCGGTGTTGGACCTGAACACAGTTACCTGATGGAAGTCGGACGCGCTGAATATTATGCTGTGACCGATAAGCAGGCACTAGACGCATTCCAGCGACTCTCTCGGATTGAGGGCATTATTCCAGCCCTAGAAACATCCCATGCGATCGCTTACCTCGAAACCCTCTGTCCTCAACTCGAAGGCAGCCCCACGGTGGTGTTAAATTGCTCTGGGCGTGGCGATAAGGATGTTTTGAGTGTGGCTAAGGTCTTGGATGTGAGTGGCAATTAAATTACGCCGACTCCCCATCTTTGTTTAAGTTCTGAAAATACATTCTGCAAGTAAAATGCTGGATTCCTTAATTCTGGAACTAGCATTTTATGTGTCTAGCTTAAATTTATAAGGCTAAGTTAAAGTCTCGTACCGATCGTGGCGGCGTGCTTTAGACTAGCCTAGAGTTAATTAACTAGATTGATCTATTATTTTTATTATGACAAAACGCGCACTCATCACGGGCTTGACCGGACAAGACGGATCGTATTTGGCTGAACTCCTCGTTGAAAAAGGTTATGAAGTATTTGGGTTAGTTCGCCGATCGAGTTCAAGTAATCTCCAACGAGTTTCCCACTTAGGGAAAAAACTTCATATTATGTCAGGGGATTTACTCGATCAATCCTCACTCATGGACGTGATCACCGAGTCTCAGCCTGATGAAATCTATAACCTCGCCTCTCAGAGCTACGTCCCTCTTTCCTGGACTCAGCCCGCACTGACGGCAGAATATACCGCTCTTGGTGTTTCGCGGCTCCTCGAATCAATTCGGCGCTGTAAACCTGATGCGCGGTTTTATCAAGCCTCCAGCAGCGAGGTTTTCGGTCAACCCGACGAATCGCCCCAAAACGAGCGCACCGCTTTCCGTCCGCGAAATCCATACGGTGTGGCCAAAGCCTATGCCCATTGGATGACCATCAACTATCGCACTCAGTACAATCTCTATGCTTGCTGCGGGATTACTTACACTCACGAGTCTCCCCGTCGTGGGGCGGAGTTTGTGTTTCGCAAGATTACTCGAACAGCGGCGATGATTAAGCTGGGATTGGCGACGGAGTTAAAGTTGGGAAATATTGATGCGGTGAGAGACTGGTGCTATGCAAAAGATGTGGTGAAGGCGATGTGGTTGATGTTGCAGCAAAATGTGCCAGATGACTATGTTATCGCCAGTGGAAAAAGTCATTCTGTGAAAGAATTGGTCACTTATGCCTTTGATGCGGTGAATTTGGATTGGGAAGCCTATGTTTCGGTTGATCCAGAATTTTATCGACCGGACGAGGCGGTGCAATTGGTTGGGGCGATCGACAAGGCGAAGAAATGCCTCAATTGGGAGCCTGAGTATTCATTCAAGCAGTTGGTGGAATTGATGGTGGACTATGAGATGAAGGATTTACAGGGAAAATAATCAAAAATTGTCGGTTTTGGGATAACTAAGTTGGGATAACTAAGCTGAGGATTCACCGAGACTTAGTTATGATTTACCAGTTACGAATTGCAGATATGTCGCCCAGCGAACGACCTCGTGAACGCTTAGCGGCTCAGGGTTCTCAGGTACTTTCGACGGCGGAACTGATTGCAATTTTGTTGGCAACGGGACAAGGTGCTGGGAAGCTTTCGGCTCTTGGACTTGGGCAATTGTTGCTGAAGGAAATTGGCCAATGTAACCGGGATCCTCTGGTGGCATTACGATCGGTGAACCTCAAGGAATTGACTGAAATTCACGGTGTGGGTCTGGCAAAGGCGACTACTATTTTGGCGGCGATCGAGCTTGGCAAACGAGTTTATCAAATCGGGCCACCCGAAAAAACGGTGGTGAGCGATCCGTCTATTGCAGCTTCAGCCTTGAGCTATGACCTGATGTGGCAATCGCAGGAACGGTTTGCGGTGGTGATGTTGGATGTGAAGAATGCCATTATGGGTAAACAAGTGGTAACGATCGGGACGGCAACGGAGACCTTGGCCCATCCTCGCGAGATTTTTCGATCGTTAATTAAGCAGGGTGCGGTGAGTGCGATCGTGGCCCACAATCATCCATCTGGGAATTTAGAACCGAGTAATGAAGATATTGAATTGACCCGGCAATTGCTCAAAGCGTCAGATGTATTGTCAATTCCGGTTTTGGATCATTTAATTTTGGGAAATGGCGAGTTTGTTAGTTTACGTGAGACGACGAGTTTGTGGAAAGGGATTTAGGCAATTAGGGAGTCGATAACCAACCTTGCTGCTTTGCAATCAGAACGGCTTGAATCCGATCGCGAGCATTTAGCTTGTGCAAAATTGAATGAACATGGACCCGAACTGTTCCGGCAGAAATATAAAGAGTTTGGGCAATTTCTGGATTAGTTTTGCTTTCAGTCAGGAGTTCTAAAACTTCGCGTTCGCGTTGGGTTAGTGGATTATGATCAGGTTCAGTAGCTGTCGTTTTTGCTAGGATTTGACGAATGGTTTGGGTGGCTGTTGCATCCCACCAAGATGCGCCTGCTGCAACCGATCGTACGGCCAGAATTAAATTCTCAGTGGCAATTCCTTTTAAACAGTAGCCTTGAATGCCTAAGTCAATTAAACGTTTGAGTAATTCAGGATCTTCTCGCGAGGTTAAAATTAGAATGGGTAATGTCGGGTAGGATGCTTTGAGTTGTCGACAGGTTTCAATCCCGCCAATTCCAGGAAGTCCGATGTCGAGTAATACTAAATCAAAGGGCATTTGATGGGCTAATGCTAATGCTATTTCGCCATCTTCTGCTTCGGTAATGCTCTCTATGTCGGCATTTTGTTGTAATCGCACCCGAAATCCTAATCTGAATAACTCATCATCTTCTACTAATAAAAGTCGAATTGCGGAAATTGGCATAGTGAACTGTCTAAATTGAAGTTACGGTGAATGAATAGGCAATTGAATTCCAAAAATTGCGCCTTTGGGCGATCGATTTTCTGCCCAAATTGTACCTTGATGTGCCGTGATAATTTGCCGCGCTAGATAGAGTCCTAGACCTGATCCTTGAGCTTGACGATCGCTTTTGCTCTGATAAAACCGCTGAAAAAGTTGAGAAAGTTCGTCTGGGTTCATCCCTGCGCCTTGATCTAGGACTTTTACAATTTGCTGAAATCCATTAGACTCTAAAACCACTTCAACCCGATCGCCCCGTCGAGAATGATTAATCGCATTGATGAGTAGATTCATTAGAACTCGCTGTAATTGAAACGGGTCGGCTTTGACCCACAACGATCGGCGAAATTCAGAGTTTCCATGGCGAACTATAATTTGAATCTGACGATGAAGGGCCAATATTGTGACTTGATTTGCGGCTTCTTCGACGAGTTGGGTGAGGTCGATCGATTCAAGGTTTAATTCTAGTCCTTTTGTATCATTGCGATAAACATCTAATAACGTATCGAGTAATTTTAAACTAGTTTTATGACTGCGCTCCATGGTCATCAAAACTTGTTTTTGAGAATGCGTAATCTCACCAAATTCACCTTGAAGAAATGCATGTAATGTCGAAATCCCACCCAAAACTGGGGTTTTTAGATCGTGGGTTAGTGTCCCTGCAAAGTCTTCACGAAGATCTGCTAATTGATTTTTTGACTGGATTTCGGCTTTCTGACTCGCGATCGCTTGGGCATAAATTGTATTCCGATCGCACAAAAATGCGGTTACAGCCAGTGCGACAGAAGCTAAGATGCGATTAACTATGGTGGATAATGTCACTAATCCCTGATTTGGCAATTCTAAATTTAGCAGCGTTAATAATATTATGGCTAGTGTTAACCCTAAAATAAATTTTCTGGGAAGCCGTCCTATTGAAAATAGTAGCGGGCAAAGATACAAGTAGCCAATTACATACTCAACAGGCGTTGAAAAATCGAGGATAACCACAATTCCTAAACTCAAAGCGATCGCAACTAGATTTCGTCGTCGCCAAGGATAGGAGAATGTGGGTTGCATGGAGTTCAGAGCATGATTTTATGTCTTATTGTAAGTATTTTTGATACAAATTGATGGTTATAGCGTTTAGATTTAACCTAAACACTTAGCTAAATAAATATGTAATTTAATCCTCCAGCCCTTCTTCTCATTGATTTTACAGTACAGCTCATAAATCTATATCTCCCTATACCTTGTCCGATCGGCCCATTCTCGTAATGATAGAACCAAGTCTCCACAGGTTAAGGATTTTATGCTTCAGGGATGGATTCAGATTGCGCTGATATTGGTCACGGTGATTATTCTTACGCCGCTTCTGGGCAAATACATCGCTCGTGTTTTTTTACATGAGACAACATTTTTAGATCCGATTTTTGGCCCGATCGATCGGGCGATCATGCGGACGATCGGAATTCATGAAGCAGAGGGAATGAGCGGTTGGCAATATGTTCAAGCCGTTCTCATAAGCAACATTGTTATGGGAATTGCTGTTTTTTCAATACTGTTCTTACAGCCGATTCTGCCATTCAATCCAAATCAAGTAGGCGGGTTGACTTGGGATTTAGTATTGCATACGACAATTTCGTTTTTAACCAATACCGACCAGCAGCATTACTCTGGTGAAACTACCCTGAGCTATGGTTCTCAGGTTTTTGCATTAGGGTTTTTGATGTTTACCTCAGCGGCGACGGGATTGGCCGTCGGGATTGCATTTATTCGGGGATTAACGGGACGATCGCTTGGTAATTTTTATCAAGATTTGACGCAATCGATTACCCGAATTTTATTGCCAATTTCATTTGTAGGTACTCTTCTCCTTATTGCATCAGGCATTCCTGAAACCTGGGCAGGTACAGCTCAAGTAACCACATTAGAGGGCGCAACTCAGGCGATCGCACGCGGTCCGGTGGCGCATTTTGAAATGATTAAGCAATTGGGTGAAAATGGGGGTGGGTTTTTTGGAATCAATTCAGCACATCCATTTGAAAATTCTAATGGTTTGACTAATTTCATTGAAACTGTCGCAATGGTCGCCATTCCGTCTTCATTGATTTATACCTACGGGATATTCATGGGAAACCTTCGGCAGGCTTGGCTTGTGTATGGCATTGTGCTAGCATTTTTCATTCCATTAGTGGTTATGACCGCTTGGGGTGAATTTCAAGGGAATGGGCAGGTGAATACTTTACTAGGAAGCATGGCTCCGAATTTAGAAGGTAAAGAGATTCGCTTTGGCTGGTCATTGTCGTCATTGTGGGCGATCGCAACAACAGCAACAATGTGCGGTGCCGTGAATGCGATGCATGATTCATTGATGCCGATCGGTGGCTTTTCCACATTGCTCAATATGTTTTTACAGATTGTTTGGGGTGGTCAGGGTACAGGAACGGCCTATTTGTTTATCTTTTTGATTTTGGCTGTTTTTTTAACGGGATTGATGGTAGGACGTACTCCAGAATTCTTAGGACGAAAGATTGAGAAAGCTGAAGTGGTCCTCGCGAGTGTAATTTTGTTGATTCATCCGATCGCAATTTTGATTCCAACGGCCATCACATTACTATTACCCGAAAACCTCACAGGTATTAGTAATCCTGGCTTCCACGGCCTTTCTCAAGTTGTCTACGAATACACATCAGCCGCCGCCAATAATGGATCTGGATTTCAAGGATTAGGCAACGGAACAATTTGGTGGAATTTGACTACTAGTGTTGCGATGTTGCTGGGCCGCTATGTGCCGATCGTGGCCTTGATTCTATTAGCCGATGGGATGCAACGCAAGCAGCCTGTACCGATGACGGACGGCACGTTGAGAACTGATACAGGACTCTTTACCGGGGTGACTGGGGTTGTAATTTTGATTTTGGGCGTATTAACCTTCTTGCCTGTTTTGGCCTTGGGTCCGATCGCTGAAGCATTTCAACTCAGTTCTGGTCTCTAATCAATTTCCTATCCACTTTTACAATTGAATTATGAATTCCCAACTCACAAACTTACAATCTAAACCACCCCGATCGCCCGATCGCAAAGGCCGACAGGTTTCGACCAAAGGTCTTTATCAACGCGCGGTTAAGCAGGCATTTCTCAAACTTGACCCTAGAGTTCAATTGCGAAATCCGGTCATGTTTTTAGTTTGGATTGGGACAATTGTTACGGCACTCGTGACTATTAATCCTAATTTATTCGGCAATGCTACAGACAAAAATCCAATGGTATTCAATGGCTTAATTACCTTGATTTTACTATTTACATTGTTGTTTGCAAACTTTGCGGAAGCTGTCGCAGAAGGCCGGGGTAAAGCTCAAGCGGATTCTCTACGTGCGACTAAATCAGATTCGATCGCCCGCAAACTTTCCCCCGATGGCAGCATTCAGGACGTGAGTTCAACGGAGCTTCGGAAAGGGGATTTGATTAAGGTGATTGCCGGGGATGTCATTCCGGCAGATGGCGAAGTAACTCAAGGGCTTGCCTCAGTGGATGAATCTGCGATTACAGGCGAATCGGCTCCTGTATTGAAGCAGCCCGGAACCGATATTGCGAGTTCTGTAACGGGGGGCACGCGGATTCTGTCCGATGAATTGGTCATTCGGGTAACGGCTGATCCGGGGAAAGGCTTTATCGATCGGATGATTGCATTGGTTGAAGGTGCAGAACGGAGCAAAACACCGAATGAAATTGCCTTAACGGTATTGCTAGCCGTATTGACTCAAGTATTTTTGATTGTGATTGCGACTATGTTGCCGATCGCACAGTATGCAAAAGCGCCCGTTAGTATTGCGGTTTTAATTGCATTACTAGTGGCACTCATTCCTACAACGATCGGTGGATTGCTCAGTGCGATCGGGATTGCCGGAATGGACCGAGTTGCGCAGTTTAATGTAATTGCCACATCAGGCCGTGCCGTCGAAGCTTGTGGAGATATTAGTACATTAATTCTCGACAAAACAGGCACAATTACCTTAGGAAATCGACTAGCTGAGGAATTCATTCCAGTCAATGGCCATTCATTAAAAGAACTCGCACAAGTTGCCTTGAATGCCAGTATTTTTGATGAAACTCCAGAAGGAAAGTCTATTGTCATTTTGGCGGAAAAACTTGGGGCAAGTCTGACGGTCGATCGATCGACTGCGACAGGGATTGAGTTTTCGGCTAGGACTCGAATGAGTGGAACCGATTTGCCAAATAACATTGAGGTGCGCAAAGGAGCGGTCGATGCGGTGAAAGGATTTGTTCGATCGCGATCGGGTCAAATCCCAGATGAACTCGATGCCAAGTATGAATCAGTTTCCAGACTTGGGGGTACGCCTCTCGCGGTATGCCAGGATAATGATATTTACGGTGTGATTTATCTTAAAGATATTATCAAACCCGGTATTAAAGAACGTTTCGGTCAATTGCGTCGTATGGGAATTCGGACGGTCATGCTGACGGGCGATAATCGGATTACGGCCTCGGTGATTGCGGCTGAAGCGGGCGTAGATGATTTTGTAGCAGAAGCAACTCCCGAAGACAAAATCGAAGTCATTCGGGCCGAACAGGCCAAAGGTAAACTTGTCGCCATGACCGGAGATGGCACCAATGACGCACCAGCCCTAGCTCAAGCCAATGTCGGAGTTGCAATGAATTCGGGGACTCAGGCGGCGAAGGAAGCTGCGAATATGGTGGATTTAGATTCTGATCCAACAAAATTGATTGATATTGTCACGATCGGCAAACAATTACTAATTACACGGGGTGCCTTGACAACATTTTCGATCGCGAATGACATTGCCAAATACTTTGCGATTATTCCTGCAATCTTTGCCGGGGCGGGAATTGGTCAACTGAATGTTATGGGCTTAGCGAGTATGCAATCTGCGGTACTATCTGCGCTCATTTACAATGCCTTAATTATTCCAGCATTGATTCCGTTAGCTTTAAAAGGTGTGAAATTTCGACCACTCACAGCCAATCAATTGCTAAGCCGAAATATTCTGGTCTACGGATTAGGCGGCATAATTGCACCGTTTATTGCGATTAAGATCATTGATATCGCTGTGACTGCGGTTGGATTAGCTTAAAAGCTGTTTTGCTTAAAAGCTGTTTAGTTTAAATACATTTAACTCCCTACTCAAACCCAATCCTATGCAAGAAACACTCTCACGCTTTTGGCAAAAACGACTTCCAAAAGCATTACTACTTTCACTCTTGATGGCGGTAACGATCGCCCCCACAGTCCAAGCAGCAACGGGGATTAGCCTCGATCGTGGTCAAACCTTTGCCATTGTTTTACTAGGCATGACAACGCTTGCTTTGAGTATCTATTTATTTGTTGTCATCTTCCAACCGGAGCGCTTCTAAAATGAACATTGTACAAGATTTATTTAAATCAATTCGGATTGTAGTAGCACTGTGGATTTTAACCGCTGTATTGTATCCATTGCTAACTTGGGGAATCGGTCAAACCTTATTCTCAAACCAAGCTAATGGAAGTTTAGTTCTCAATGCCCAAGGTCAACCCATTGGATCGAGCTTAATTGGTCAACCCTTCAAAACCGATCGTTATTTCTGGAGTCGCCCAAGTGCAATCGAATATGCAACATTACCAGAAGTCGCAAAAACAGGTGCGTCGGGCGCTAGTAATCTCGCTCCTAGCAATCTAGCTTTGTTCGATCGGATTAAACCTGAAGCCCAACGCTTAAGACAATCCAATATTAAGCCCACGGCTGATATGCTCTATACGTCCGGGTCTGGACTCGATCCCCATATCAGTTTAGAATCAGCCCAAGCTCAAATCCCACGGCTATCCCAAGCTAGAGGGATGGAGCCAAGTCGGTTACAAGAACTGATTAATCAAGCCATTGACGATCGTATTCTTTGGATTTTAGGTGAACCTGGTGTGAATGTTTTAAAGTTGAATCTATCATTAGATCAGAAGTAATCAACCATATCAACTAACCATACCAATCAACAATGTTTGACCCCAATGCGATCGAAGTAGATTTGAGTATGCCATCTCCGACTACTGCCTATCAATCCCCTCGACGAGGCAAACACAAAATCTTTATTGGGATGTCTCCCGGTGTGGGTAAAACCTACAAAATGTTAGAGGAAGCTCATACCCTGAAAGAGGAGGGGATTGATGTCGTTATTGGATTGGTTGAAACCCATGGACGCAGGGAAACAATTGATAAGTCTCTAGGCTTGGAAAAAGTTCCTCTGCGGTCGATCAACAATCTCTTAGAAATGGACACGACGGCGATCATTGAACGATCGCCCCAATTGGTATTAATTGATGAACTCGCCCATACTAATGTTCCGGGATCCGATCGAGAAAAGCGCTATCAAGATGTAGACTTTGTCTTAAATGCAGGTATTAATGTTTATTCAACTTTAAATATTCAACATATCGAAAGTTTAAATGACATTGTTGCGCGTATTACTAGCGTAATTGTTCGAGAACGGGTTCCCGATCGCATTTTGGACGCTGCCGATCAAATTGTCGTGGTGGATGTTACGCCAGAAACTTTACAGGAACGTTTACGAGATGGAAAGATCTATGCGCCTGAAAAAATTGAACAATCCTTAAGTAATTTCTTCCACAGGCGTAACTTAATTGCCCTCCGAGAACTTGCATTAAGAGAAGTCGCCGACACTTTAGAGGACGAGAAAAAACGAAATCCTCACGAACAGGTTTGTAATATTCATGAGCGTGTTTTAGTTTGCGTTTCAACCTATCCTAATTCAGTACAACTCATTCGACGAGGTGCGCGGATTGCAGGTTATATGAATGCAAGATTTTATGCGCTATTTATTAATCATCCCGATCGGTTTCTTACAAAAGAAGAAAGCTTACATATTGAGACTTGCCAACGGCTTTGTCAGGAATTTGAAGGAGAGTTCTTACAGGTCAAAAGCACAAATATTGTAGAAGCAATCGCGATCGTTGCAGACCAGCAGCGAATCACGCAAATCGTTATTGGTGAAAGTCAACAATCCCGTTGGAAACAATTACTTCGCGGTTCCTTTACGCAGGATATTATGCGGCGAATTAGAAAGAAGAATATTGATCTTCATATCATTGCAACAGAAAAAGGAAGTACAAAATCAATTTCCAAATTAGTACGAAAATCAATATGGAATTAATTTTGCATGACTACTTATAATTCTCACACTATAATTATGTAGTGCTGGAATAGTTAGCTAAAGATCAAAGGATAAAGCCATGAAGCAGGTAAATTCAGGCACAGCATACATTGCTTGGTGTCTATGTTTTTTCGGTATTTTCGGTGTTCAACGCTTCTACACAGGAAAAATTACTATTGGACTAATTTACTTTTTCACATTTGGTATTTTTGGGATTGGTCAGTTGCTCGATCTGATTCTTATTCCGGATATGGTTGATCGGCGAAATATATATTTGAGGAGACTGGGAGGAGGAAATGCAGCAGATGGTATCAATCATCCCGTTACCCTGAATCTTAGAGATATTCCGCACCGCAATCAGCCTCAGGCAAATCAGTCACCAGTTTTAGCTTCAGGTAGTCCAATGCTGAGGTTGCTCAGAGCCGCTAAAGAGAATGGCGGAACTTTATCCATTGCTCAAGCCGCTATGTATACCGAGTTGGAACCTCAAGAGATTAAACAGCTACTTCAAGAAGCAGAGCGACATGGCTTTGCTGAGATTGGTAATGATCCCATCTCTGGAGCTATTCGCTATCACTTTGATGTTTAGGATTCAACATCAGGTTAAGCGATCGAAGTTCTATGGTAGTCGCTCACTCCGATGTTGGACTGTCAAAATAATCAGATAAAAGACGCAAATTCACTTCATTTAAAATATTTGTAGACGGCGAAAATTCATTAAATATGACTGCCTAGTACTTGCTAACTATTAAGACTGAAATTCATTAATTTATCGAATATCAAACATATTAAAAAGTCTAGGAACTAAATGTGTAATCAATTTTGTAGGACTCTTTAGCTAACGATACGCGACGTAAATTAAAGCTCAAAATTTTTACTATAAAAATAGGGCTGTAAATCGATCGATATTTACGATCAACTCACACCCCTATTTCTTTCAAAAGAACTACTATTCCTGTAAATCTTTGATTTTTTCTGGGATATTCAGCACTGGACGATCGTCATTCAATGTTTCATCATTGGGTGCTGCATTATCAGGTAAAGGCGCTTCGATCGCAACTTCAGGACTTAGTTCAACGTTCGGCTCTGCCCACGGATCCGCATCAGAAGCTGATAATTCCTCGCTTACTTCTGTCACCTCAATAGCGCTCACCACTGAAGCCGATCGTTGGATGGCCTGGGAATTGATCGCATCCACCACCTCTGCTAGTTCGACATTATCGTAATTTTCATCCTCATAATCATCCTCTGGCTGCTCATAAGGCGATCGGGGCGAGTTGGTGCTGGCACTGGTCCAATTATCCTCCGCGTCATCTTCCACATAAAGGCGGGCTTGCTGCGGTGGTTGGATTTGGCGAACCTCCACTGGCTCCCTCTCCCAATTGTCCTCATCCCAAGTCTCCTCGATCGGTTCCGTGGCCCGCTGAGGCTGACGCATCGCTGGGGTTTGCAAGGGCGTTTGTTGACCCGAGGGAAGTTGATTTTCTGTGCGGATTGGGGCTGGGGGTGCATATTCATTTTTGCGCTCCCAAGATGCTTTTCCTAGGCCAACGCGCTCTAAAAAGCCCACAGTGACTTGGACTAACCGCTCCTCTGCACCTTCATAGACAATCAACCGATCGGGTCCACTACTAACGACCTCGCTCATGGCCAACTCAAACGTACTGACCACTTGATCTGGGATTAATGGAAAGCCCAAAGACGCAACCACCAAGGTTTCGAGCTTGCCAGAGTCAATATCAAATTTATATCCCCGAACCTTGCCCAGCAATTCACCCGTTTCAGTAATCACTTCACAATTGATCAAACTGGTGTAGCGCTCCACGTCCACGTCTTCAATGACATTTTCGTCATCCACCAAAATTACATCCCCAATCTGACGAATGCTATCCAGCATCATGGGTTGAGGCGTACCGTAAAACAAATTTTGTCGCAGACTGAGGGCCACAACCTCCTGGCGATCGACATCTACCCATAGTTGGCTCACGACCCCTAGCTTTCGGCCCGTATCACGGGTGATGACTTGAGTTCCAAGGAAATCGGCTCGTTGGCGAAATTCTGCTGGCATGGGTCGTGGGGATCCTTTGTATGAATCGATCGTTCAATCTCCGTCAGTGTATCAAATTCAGTTCTCTCTGAAACGTTATCTCCGAGTGTGGGTTGCCGATACTAGCTCCCCCATTTACTTAAATAGCGTTAAATACCGCGTTATTTCCCCGATCGCCTTTAGTCAATGCAAGCAAGAATTTAATGTACGATCGCCTCAAATAACGCTGCAACTTTCGCCAGATCTTTATAACCGGGGCTAATTTCCACCCCACTAGACAGGTCAATGCCATGGGGCGATAGGGCATTCAGTGCAGCGGCGAGATTTGCGGGGGTTAGGCCACCCGCTAAAAACCAAGGTCGATCGGGTTTAAACGCGCTCAACGTTTCCCAGTCCAATATCAAGCCTGTGCCGCCGCCTAAATTTGGATGGTATGCATCCAGTAATAACCAATCCACCACCGATGTATAGTTTTGGGTCGATTTTAGGGTTTCAGCGCTTTCGACTCGGAAGGCTTTAATAAGTTCTGTTGCGGGGAGGGCCGATCGGACTTGTTGGCAAAATTCGACTGACTCTGATCCGTGAAGCTGGACACTGGTTAGACCCGAGGTTTCGACGGTAGAAACGATCGTTTCAAGCTTGTGGTTCATAAATACCCCAATCCGATCGGTTTCCTGCGGCAGTACCCTCGTAATCTGTCGGATTTGCTCGGGTGTCACATAGCGCGGTGATTTTTCTACACAAATAAACCCGATCGCATTCGCCCCAAGCCTTGCGATTTCTTTACCTTGTGCTGGAGTCATGATTCCGCAAATTTTTACCCGCAACATGTGAAACTCTCGATGCTAGTGATATTTTCAGCATATCGAAAAGGGATGCCGATCGTAGAATTGTTCCCCGATTCCAGACTAAGATTTTACGATTAAAAAAGTCGTCGGGCCTGAGCAGTTGGCGATCGCATGTGATGAATGAAATTTAGAATGTTATTTCGATCGCACGATACCGTCATATTGAAACTCTCCTAATACATTCTATTTTAATAGATTACTCGTCAACATGAAAGATCGCCCCTCCTTCCCATTCTCAATTCTAACTTCATCATTCTCCATCCTCCACCGCACCCACTGCCTTAAGAGTAGCGATCGTAGCGAGAGTTCAACCTTTGACCCCGGTGATATTCATACCTTCGTAGGGGCGATCGGGGATAAGAGCTTGAGATTGATAGACTGTTCAATTTCTTGACATTTACTTGCATTCTTAAATAGGTTAGCCAAGTATGAATCAGGATACTTTTCTGCTATTGTCTGAGCTGTAAGATCAACAACATTAATAGTTTCACCTTGAGCCTTATTCAATAGAGTTTGAATGTCGATAGATGGATCATCTAAGCTGTTCAAGTCAAGATGCTGAAAGACTTGTCTGGCGAGAAATCTATTGCCATGAACAGACAAAGTAGACTCTCTTCCTTTCCGTTGTTTACGATCGACTTTAAGAGAATTTTCAATGGTGCGATGAATTTGAACTAATTTCCATAACCGAATACTAGATAGGCTAGGGTTAAAAAGAGCTTTGTATGGAACTTTTTCGATATCCTCGTACAGTAAGCTAACTTTGCTTTTAGCTTGAACAGTATAGTTCAACTCACGATGAGCGCAAGCAACTGCAATTATTGCTTCCAAGAAATCAAATCCTTTTGAGTTGTCACGAACGAGTTCACCTGTTTTATAGAACCCATTTGACATCATAGAGTATACTAAAGTAAATATCAAAAAGTCACGAACTCCAGCGCTATGACCTATTCCAGCAGTTTAACCGACGACGAATGGGAAATTCTAGAACCACTCCTGTTAGAAGTGTTGCCCCCTAAAAAACAAACTAGACCTCCGGCTTGGAC